>JBDTFR010000084.1:0-3999 GCA_039937835.1 Bacteroidia bacterium
CTATGCCTTCAAAGGAATTGGGCCGTGTTCGAGGCTTCCAGATACCAGCTCTGAAAATTATATTTTTATCGATAGCAGCAATCGCCTTAGCAGTGGTTAACATTTGTTCTTCTGATTCTGCGCTACAGGGCCCACTAATAATAAGTGGCTTATTATAATCTTTTAACCATTTATTTATAGGGGGTTATGATTAATGATGGAGTCATGTTTTTTTTATTATATATGTTATGTAAAGGAGCGCTGTACAAAATTATAGATTAAATCTTGCTTTTAGATATTCTTCTTAAAACAGAAGGTGGATTTGTAGCGTTTTATAAGTTATGGCTTATTTAAGGTTTTTATATCAACCTCTTAAATAGTTATAAATTCAACAAATGAGAATTGTTGTTCTATGACTTTTTACCGTTAAATAAATATACCTACCGTTAAATAAATAAGTGGACAATTCATGTTCATAATCTCTACTTTTGCATTTATATATTATTTTATGGTTTTAATTTTATTAATCCTTAAAAGAAAGATTCATAAATTTTGAAATAAAAATTCTTAATCAAAAAAAGAAAGGAGGTAAATATTAAATTATATGAGTTTTAACAATATCATATTATAAACTTTAATTTTTAAAACATGAAAAATATATTTAAATCATGGTTGTCCGAAAGAAATATATTGTTTATATTATATTTTCGGAAGTGATTTTAGAATTTAGTTTTAAAAGCAGTCCTGAAACTCAGCATTGTTATGCAGAGTTAATTAAATTTAAATCGTCTTGTTTTCTTCGCTCTCTTTTTAAAAAATTAAAGCATGTAAATGATTTAACTCACGGGTGTATATAAGACGTACCAAATTAATCTATTAATAAACCAATTAATAATCAAAAATCTTATGAAAAAAATTAAATTATTAACTATTTTACTAATAATTTTTACAGCCTTGCCATTTTTGACGTTTTCTCAGAACGAGAAAGAAAATTTTATTAGTTTACGTCAAGAAAATTCTCTACGAATGAGTGCTCCTGAAGCAAATAAGATAAATGTTATGAAACAAAACAAATTTTACAAATCTGTTCAAATGGTAACTATAGGTAATCTTCCTCAAATATTGAACGACAATAATGGTTCATTGCCTATTGAATTACCAGGAACAAGAAAAACCTATATTGTAAAAGAAAAAAATTTTAATTATGAATCTGATTTGAATTATGAATGGGTGGGCACGATTAAAGGTCGTGATATAGGTGAGATAATAATAATATGTACGGAGGGGAGCATTTCAGGACAAGTATTTATTAATGATAAAGCGTTTGTTATACAATCTTTTAACAAAGAAACATCAGTGTTAGTAGAATACAATGAGAAAGAAATGGAAAGAGGAAGTGCAAGTTGTGGAACGAAAAGCGCAGGTATAGCCGAAGCCATTAATAGTGGGGAAGTTCCCGCTAACATAACAAGAGAACAGCATAAAATAAAGGTAGCTGTGTTTTATACGCCGGCTGCTGCTTCCGCAGGTGACATGAACAGCATCGCAGCATTAGCAATTAGCCAAATGAATCAGGCATTTAGCAACAGTGGTATTACTAATGCAGTTATGGAACTTACTGGTGGACCAATGTCTTACAATTTTACAGAAACAGATAATTATGAAAACGACTTAAACACATTCAAAACAGATGCTTCCGTACAAGCCATAAGGAATTATGTTAACGCAGATGTAGTTGTTTTATTAACAGGTGCTTACAGTTCAGTTTTTGGAATAGCAGCATCAGTTACACCAGACAATGCGAATGCATACGCACTAGTTCAAGCATCTGCTGCAGCATCAAACCGGTATACATTTGCCCATGAAATCGGACATTTATTTGGTTGTAGACACGATAATGATAACACTGTTGAGCCGCTTACTTATAACCATGGTTATGTTTTTTGGACAGGATCATTCTTTAGGAAAACAAATAATTACACAATGATGGCAGTTGCTCCGAGTAATATTGGTAGGTTACTAAATTATTCAAATCCAGATGTAACTTATAAGGGCAAAAAAACGGGAACTGCAGATAAAAATAATAATGCACAACGAATCCTCTACACTTCTGGCACCGTTTCATGTTTTAGAGATTGTTTACCGCCGTTTTATGTTGGGATTTCAGGTCCATCAAAAGGATATAATAGTGGTAATTACACCTGGTCTGTTAACGACTTGACCGGAGGAATTGCACCCTATACTTATGATTGGGAATATACTTTAAATGGGACTAATTGGTCGTCATTCGGAAATACAGCCAGTATTACTGCTCAACTACCGAATAATTATGACCTGAATCTCCGTTTAACGGTAGTGTCTAGTATTGGTCAAGTTGCAAGCGCTACGCATTACACTATGAATCTGGGAGACGATCCACATGGACATTATGCGTTAAACCAATCGGACTTAAATAATGATCTGAAAAAATCAGATTCTGAAAACAAATTATCAGAGGATAGAGGCTTTAATTTATATCCAAATCCAAATAATGGCACATTTACTTTGAATTTACAACAAAACAGTGCAGAATCAAATATTTATGTAGCGGATATATTTGGAAAAGTTGTATTTGAAAAACAACACAATACAGATATAAACGTAAATATTAATTTATCAAACATGTCAAAAGGAATCTATATCGTGAGAGTTGTGGACACAAAAGGCGATACTGAAGTTAAAAAGGTTGTTGTTCAGTAATTTATTATTTGAGTTTTTAGAAGCAAAAGGCAGGAGATTCTTGCCTTTTGCTTTTTATAATCTAATACAAAATTACCATGCTGAAAAAGTTGATTGTAAAAAATTCTTTCCATAATTTTCTTTGTCATATTGTGTAGTAATATCGTCTCACATCTTCTTGCTGCGTTATGATTTTAAATCAATCTGATAGCGCGTTTATCTTATTCATTAAATGCGACATATATTTTGAAACCTGTAAGATGATTCTATGTTGAAGCACGTTTATTTAAAATAGCAACCACGGAGTGACAAATTGTGATACTAAACTTATAATGTACCGAATATTGTATATAACTTTTACATAAGCAAATCACAAGTAACGATAAAAATTTGAAAGGTCTATACTTAATTTATTATTAACTGATAAATAAAAGACATCATACACTTTAAATATTTTAAATGATACTTATTATTTACGGCCTAATTCTGCATCGCTATTCATAGTTATTGTTTGTCTACGAATTGATTCCTCATGTATTAGAATGTAAACAGCCCGTATAAATTCTTCATTCAATCCCATCTTTAGAGCCTTGGTAATACGTTCATTCAGCAAAATATCCCAGTAATTCGCTTGAAGAATTGTTACATTGTTCTGCTTCTTATATTCGCCAATTTCCTCCACTACTTTCATCCTGTTTGCAAATATCTGTAATAGATCATTATCTGCTTTATTAATTGATTCTCTCAATTGATCTAACTTATTTTTAAATTCGGAATTATCTGAATTTACTTGCCGTACAATCAACTGTTCAAGTAGAGTTGATAATTGTGCAGGAGTGAGTTGTTGCTTCGCGTCACTCAAAGCAACAGCAGGATTATTGTGTGTCTCGATCATTAAACCATCCAAATCCATATCTAAGGCTTTCTGCGCCATTGCTGGAATCATTTCTGTATTTCCACAAATGTGGCTAGGATCATTTATAATAGGTAAATCAGGGCATAGGCTTTTTAATTCAACCACCAGCTCCCAAGTTGGCGCATTACGAAATTTTGTAGGTTGGTAGGAGTGAAAGCCACGGTGAATGGCACCCAATTTTGTAATACCAGCATAGTTTATTCGCTCTAAAGCACCCAACCATAATTGTATATCTGGATAAATAGGATTTTTAACAAAAACAGGAATGTCAACGCCTTTTAATGCATCTGCAATTTCTTGTACCGAAAACGGATTAACAGTAGTGCGCGCACCTATCCAAATAATATCCACTTCATTTTTCAAGCAAGCTTCAACATGTGCTGTAT
>JBDTFR010000085.1:0-36179 GCA_039937835.1 Bacteroidia bacterium
TGGTTCTTAACTTGGTTAATTTAACCAGGTTAGCAGCCTTGTGTTCAAATTTTATCAATGCAATATTTTTTATTCTATTAGCTAAATGTAAAAATAAGAGCCTGAGTTTTTGAGCAAGCTCTAATTAGTAACGGAATTTTCAGAAAGGATTTATTTTTGTCTAAATCTACTGTTTAAAACTAACTTGCAGCTTTTAGAAGTGATCTAAAGTATGGCTTAACAAACAAAGTTCAGTTTTTATAGATTTTCCAAAAAAGTGTTTCTTATTAGTCTAACGCTATTGCAATTTGTTATTATTCCTATTCAATTTTTAGGGATATTTCGTTTAATTTAGTTCCGCCTTTTATTCCAAAATCTAGTGTTCTTATAGGGAAAGGAATCATAATATCATTTGCATCATACGCCTTCTTAATTTTAAGAATAGCTTCGCTTCTTACTTTGTTGTATACAGACTGTTCAGGACTACTGATCCACATACGGACAGATAAATTGATCGAACTATCACCAAATTCCATAAAGAATACTTCAACTTGATTTTCTTTAGATAGCTCTTCAATATTACTAATGGCATTTATTGTAACCTCTCTTACCTTTTCTAAATCATCTCCATAAGAGACCCCTACACTTAAATCAAAACGTCTTTTTTGCAAGATTGTATAATTTTCAATAGGATTTTGAAATACTTCTTTGTTTGGAATTATAACCGTTTTCCCTTGGAAAGTTTCTATAATAGTATCGCGAAGATTTACTTCTTTGACTTTACCCATGTAGTCTTTAATTTGCACAACATCCCCAACTTTAAGTGGCTTTCTAAATGATATAAATATTCCTGACATAAAATTTGAAGCAATATCTTGGAAGGCAAATGCTAATGCCAATCCTAATACCCCTGCTCCAGCTAATATGGAAGTAACTGCTTTGTCTAAATTTAGAATGGTTAATACCGTAAAAAGCACGATACCAATAAAAATAAAATAAACTATTGAACTAAATAAATTATTAAGAGTAGGATTATTGGAAGCTTTTGAAATTAGCTTTGCAGTTATTTTACGAATAAATTTTGCAATATAAAAACCAATTACCAAAACTATAGCGGCCATCACTATGTTAGGTAATAATTTGATAAGCGCTTCAACCCATCTGGTTAATTTGTTGGTAATTAAGTAGGTAATTTTATTTAAATCCATATATATTGTTGATTTTAATGTAAATGTTAAGAAACATTTTAAAGATAAGAATGTAGCAATGATTATTTTGTTAAGCTTTAATATTCGATTAAGCTAAAAAATGCCGGGTGAAATGAACAAAACAGTCCTAAACCATAAGTTGAATTAAATGTAATGAACTTCCCGCAATTTTTGATTAGGATTAAACCAAACAAATAATAAACCAAACAAATAATTACTGACAACAAAATTAATACTACTAGTAAACCTCTAATTGAATTTGCAATTCTACACACTCCAGAAAAAATTGAAAATGGAATTATTAGAGCTACTAATAACCAAATTAGCGATGTCGAAATTAAGTGTAAGACGGGCGAACGTGTTACAATAACACTTGTCGGTATAGGTAAAATATTATTTTGGTTCGGATCTAAAATTGGCTTAATTTGTTTGTTTGAGGAAAGCAATAAAATATTTCAGGAAAATAGAAGTATATACTTCGCTTGTCAATAATTTGTTTTTATAACCGATGTAAATATTTAATTACTGTGTCATTGTCTAGGTGTTTGAATTTTATTTCCTCAATTTTATAAATGTTTTGTGTATTATTATTAGTTAAGTATTGAAAGAAAAACCAAAAATTAATTCAATAACAATTAGTATTGTTAAAACACTCATTGAAACGAGTTTTCTTTTCTCAAAAGAATGGTTTTTTACGAGTAAAAAACTTTAATAAAGTGTAATACCGTTCCATATATGTTTATTTCTTTCAACATTACCGCCCAACATCCGAATAAACATATAGGTACATTATGCACATTTGTCTTTACATCAAATGTATTTATTCAATCGAAATTTTATTGCTTAATATAATTTTATCATTGAGCATTTTTGATTCTTTAATTTGTAAGTTTTATGAATTTCTTGTGTTTTTTTGATCTTAATATATTGATATCAATAGGATACAATAATTTTCATATCCGACTTGAGAAATTACCTTTTCACTTTTAGTAGAAAAATCAAAAGCCGCAAATTATAATTTGCGGCTTTTAATTTTTCTACTAGTTATATGTTTATTATTTTACAATCACTTTGTTGTTAGAAATTTGATTATTTACGGTAATGGTTTGTATTGAATAAAAACCAGAAGCAGAAATATGAACAGGGGCAGTTTCAGTTGAAACACCTTCTTGATTAATTACCAATTGACCAAGATTATTATAAACCTTAATAGATTTAATTTTTTCAGTGGATTGAATAGTTACATCCCCACTACTTGTAGGATTTGGATATGCACTAACTGTATTAACCAAGTTAGCTGTGTTTTTTATACCAAGTGGAGCGTCTGTCAAAACAACTGTTTCTGACCATTTTCCAGATCCGCTTCTTGTTGAAATACTTGAACTTCCCGCATATTTTGCAGTAGTTATTCCATTACCTTGCCAAGAATCCATAAATGTTAGGGCTTTAGTAGAAGAATTGTAACCACAACCAACTACCACGTGTCCGCCACCAGCAGTCCAATAAATTGCAATTATAAATGGTCTTTTTGCAGTAAATTCAGAATCTATTCGTGATACAGGAATATACTTACCTATGACCACAGGGTTTAAATTTCCAAAGTGCTTAAGCATTCCTTCAATTCCTGATTCACCTACTGTAAAGTTAGTTTGGTTGCAATTAGAAGAGGAAGTAGGGCAGCAATTTCGACTTCCGAATCTACTTGGATTCAATGATCTAGCATACTCTACAATACTACATTGACTTTGATCTACGCCATAAAATTTTAAAACGCATCTGCTATCTGCGGCCCAACACCATTGCGTTTGTTCTTGTCTAACAACTGGTACGTCCAGCACTTGAGATTGCCCATACAAAAAAACATTTGTAAATATCATTGCTGATAACAGGCTTAATTGATATATTTTTTTCATAAAAAAGTATTACTTTATATAATGTTTATTAGAAATTTAGTTTGCTTTAATAATTTTCTCTGCTTTAAAAATATTAATAAGTTGAGGTAAAGCATATGTGGACTGTATCTCTTTGGATGCTATATTTAATCCAGTTTTTGCAGATGCTAAGGGAATAAAATTTGCTGTTTCTGGTGATGTATTTATTGCTGGGTAAGCAACAAAACTTGATGCTCGGCTATATACATTTAGCATAATGTAATCGTGATCACTCGCCATAACAGGTTCTGTTTTCTCTAATTCTGAAGCTAACTCAGCAGCTCCAACTGTTTCCAAATTGTAAACGCCATCTTTATAAGATACCGAAATTACAGCCTTATATTGATTATCCACTATTACTGGAATATTATAAATATCTGTAGAAAAAGTGTTCCAATCTGCATCAATTCCTACAACGGTATAAATAGAACCAGCAACAGCTCTTTTAAATTCTTCTCTATTATCAAATCCATGTTGTTTTTCAGCCCCTACTGGAATTATTTCTAAAAAAGAACTTAATTCTCTGCTGGTTACTTCATAAATCTTCTCATTACGATTACTAATGTTTTTAGGGGATTTATCACCCGTTGCTCCGTAACTCAGTTCAATGTTAAATAAACTGAAAACAGCTAAGAGTAAAAATGTTTTTTTCATGACTTTTTATTTTAATGGAATGTAAATATGGCGAAAAATATGGTTTTTTCCAAATTATAGTGGAGGTGAACGTTATGTGAGATCGTTTTACTAGAAAAAGAAAAATAATTTTTTATATCATCATTTATAAAAAAATATTAAGAGCCTGTTTAAATTTTATTTATTTGGAATGTTATAGTGTATTTTTTAGTCGAACGAGTCACTTTTTGAAGTCCATAGCGGTGCTCTATGGACAATAAAGTAACGAAGCATGGCACAAAAAGACGCATAACAAACATTTTAAATAAATTTTAAACAGGCTCTAAGAGGATTGTAAAAAATAACCGTTGTTTTCAATGGTTATTTTTTGGGAGAGAATTGTCTTATTTATATAATTACGAGCAGGAAAAATTTATTATTGAACCGAACTAATTACGACGTGTATTGTACAAAAATCGAGTTATGCAATTATCATCGTTATTTTTACTTATAAGGGATGAAGGGTGGTGTCTTATACAAATTTTTCACCTTTACTAATCTTTACATCATTCACAAAAGTTCTGATTTGTTGTTCTTCTTCTTTTTTACAAATGAGTAATACATTGTGAGATTCTACCACTATATAATCATCCAAACCTTGTATAACTACAAGTTTATCTTTTGGCATATTTACAATGCAATTTTTAGAATCGTACATCATTACTTGTTTGCCTACTACAGCATTTTTGTTGACATCGTGTTCAATATGGTCATACAGTGAACCCCATGTACCTAAGTCACTCCAACCAATAATTGATGATCGAACATATACGTTTTTTGCTTTTTCCATTACTGCGATATCAATGGAAACATTTTTACAATTCGCATATATTTGATTTATAAATTCTTTTTCTTTAGGAGTATTGTATTTGTCGTCTCCTTCTTTAAAAAGCGAATGTAAATCAGGTGCATGTTTTTCAAAAGCAGCGATTATACTTTTTACACTCCAAATAAAAATACCCGAGTTCCACAAAAAATCTCCACTTTTTAGAAAAAATTTGGCCATTTCTAATTCAGGCTTTTCTGTAAAAGTTTTTACTTTTTTTATACGTTTATCAGATTCTTTTATTTCTGATGGTACAAATTGAATATAGCCATAACCAGTATCTGGCCGGCTTGGTCGAATACCCAACGTTACCAAACAATCTTCAGAGGCAGCTTTAGCGAAGCAAGCTTTAATTGCTTTAATAAAAATACTTTCTTTTGTAATTAAATGATCGGAGGGTGCTACAACCGTTAATGCATTAGGGTTTAGTTGTGCTATTTTATAACATGCATAAGCAACACAAGGAGCGGTGTTTTTTCGTGCAGGTTCACTTAAAATGGTTTGTTCATCAATACCCGCAATTTGTTCTTTTACTAAATTTACATAATCATCATTGGTAACAATAAAAATGTTTTCTTTTGGACAAAGTTTTAAAAAGCGGCTATAGGTCTGTTGCAGCAGTGTTTTACCAGTGCCCAAAATATCCATAAATTGTTTTGGATGCGAAGCTTTGCTCATTGGCCAAAAACGACTCCCAACTCCACCAGCCATTATTACACAATAATTATTTTTCATAGGTAATTACATTTCTACAAATTAAGCCGAAGGATTTTCTATAAATAAATCGATGGGGAATTCTAACGCATTAAACATTGCTATTAATTAAAATAAGGATGTTTAAAGCGTTTGATTTATTTTAATTTTTTTAATGCTTTTGTTAAATTTTCAATTACTCCCTTTACATCTTCTAATTTACAAGTGCCCACCGACAACCGATACCAATTAGAATCGGAAGATGCGCCAAAGGCGTAAAACGGAACCAAAGCCACTTTCGCTTCATCTAAAATATATTTAGTGATGTCTGCTGTTGTTTTTAATTCGGTTCCATCTGCTGTTGTTTGTCCGTGCAGAGCAAATTGGACTGTTAAGTAAATGGCTGCTTCAGGAGCAATGGCATCTACTTTATATCCTTCTTCTTTTAGCTTTTGAAATCCTTTATAAAAACCCTCTAAACGATCATTAACTTTAGTATTAATTTCCTTTATAAAAGTATCATATACTGGCAAATTATTTAAATACGTAGCTGTAGCAAGCTGTTCCGCTTTAGGCGCCCATGCACCGATATGAGTTAATATGGATTTCATTTTCCCAATTACTTTTTTAGGACCCATACTCCAACCTACGCGTACACCTGTAGCAGATAATGATTTAGATATCCCATCAACAAAAACGGTATAGTTTTTCATTTCTGGGCGCAGTGTAACTGGGTTATAATGCTTGGTTTCTCCATGCGTAAGTGCCCAATATATTTGATCATACATTAAGTACAATGATTTTTTTCCTGCAGCATTTCTCTTTACGTTTTCAGCTAAGATAAGGTCGCATATTTCTTCCAAATCCTTTTTGCGGAAAGTTGTTCCAGTGGGATTTAATGGTGAACATAACGCAATTAAACTAGCTTTGGAAATATGTGGCTTTAAATCTGCCGCTGTAGGCATAAATTTATGCTCTGGCTTTGTTTCAATCATTACCGCTTCTGCATTGTTCAGATAAGTATAATGGTTGTTGTTCCATGAAGGAACAGGAAAAACAACGGTATCGCCCGGATCTACCAAGGCTTTAAATATGGCATAAATAACTGGTCGTGCACCACCAGCAATAACTATTTCATCTGCTTTATAATCTAAGTTGCCTCGTTCTTTCAATAATTTTGAGACAGCATTACGTAATTCTAACATACCATCAGCAGCTGGGTAGTTGGTTTGATCATTTTCATATTCTTCAATTATTGCTTTCTTCAATTCTGCTGGAATCGCAAATACTTTTGGGTTAAAATCGCCAATAGTTAAATTATAGATATGCTCGCCCTTCTTTATTTTTTCGCTTACTTCATTTGCCAATTTTATAATTTCTGATCCAATAATGTTTTCTGCCAGTTTAGATACTTTCAAATCAACGTTGTTTTCAATTGCAGTTGTGCTCATTTTAAATATTTTAGTGCCTATTAAATATACTAAATTTTGTTGGATGCAAAAATAATAAAAAACTATCTATTTAATGGTTATTTATTCTTTAAGCGCTAGAATATTGATCTATTAATCAAAAAATTGAAAAAAAAGCACCCTTTTCTTCTTTTTTTTCAGGTAACTGAAGAACGGTAACTTCTGCTAAGGGGTTAAATAAATAAATTCGATTACCTTTTAATTCCTTACATTTAAAACGTTTACGTATTTGCTCCCCTTTTACAAAAAATCGATCTTTACTGTATCGAAATGTGGTGCCTAAAGGTAGCTCTTCTAACAAAGTGGTATTTTGTTGAAGATCATATTTTTTAAGTGTTCGGAGTAAATGGGTATCTGAACAACTAGATGCCGCTGGATTGTGCATGTATTTCTTTAATGCTAACGCTACGTCTGCTGGAAATAAGTCTTCATATAGAAAATAATTCATTAAAATTTTAAATTCTAGTTTCCATTCATTGCCATGCGGCAATACTTTGTTTTTGTGTTTATTCCAATTGGTTAAATGAGCAATTTCATGCACTAGCGTTATTAAAAAGGCATAGGGGTTTAAATCATAATTAATGGTTATTAAGTGATTTTCTCCTTTTATCGGCGGTCGATAATCACCATATTTAGAAGAGCGACTTTTCTTGATACGTAATTTAAAATCGTATTTAACAATCCACTCACTTATAGTGGATATTGATTTCTCAGGAATGTATTTTTTTAAGATACTTTGGTTACGCTCTGTTTGCAACATTTATTTAAGAGTGCTTTTTCTTGTAAAATTAAGAATGTTTTAGAAGAAAAATAGAGTGTTTTTTAAGATGGATTTTAAATTTAAGTATTTATTTTAAAGTTTGATAAATAATTAAACTGGATACGTAGGCCAAAACACTCATAAATAAAAATTGAATGGCAGGCCATTTCCAACTTTTTGTTTCGCGATATACAACTGCTAATGTACTCATACATTGCATCGCGAAAGCATAAAATATCATTAATGAAAAACCAACTGCTAGGGTGTATCTAGGTAAACCAGTGTCGGGATTTATTTCTGCTTTCATTTTTGCTCGAATAGATAATGTGTTATCTGCATTGCCAGCACTGTATATTGTAGCCATGGTGCCTACAAAAACTTCACGCGCAGCAAAGGAGGTAATTAACGAAATGCCAATTTTCCAATCGAAACCCAGTGGCTTAATAGCCGGTTCTATGTACTTACCCAACATACCTGCATAGGATTCTTCCAGTTTCTCTGAGGCAATTTTAGATTGCAATTCTTCTTCGGTATATTTTTTAGTATAAATAGCCTCGCTATATTTAGCATCAATTTGTTCAAACTTGGTGTTGGGCGCATGTGAAGTTAGAAACCATAAAACAATAGAAATAGCAACTATAATTTTTCCAGCATCCCATAAAAACATTTTTACTTTATCATAAATGGTTAGGGCAATGGTTCTCCATTGTGGACTCCTATATACGGGCAATTCCATTATAAAATAACTTTTCTCTCTCGCTTTTAAAATCCATTTCATTACCAAAGCTGAAATAATTGCGGCTATAAAACCGATTAAATACAGCGCCATTAATATTAACCCTTGATAATTAAAAAAGCCCAATGTTTTATTATCAGGTACCACTAAAGAAATTAATAAAGTGTATACAGGTAAGCGAGCAGAGCAACTCATTAGTGGAGTTACCATGATGGTTATTATCCGTTCTTTCCAATTGCTAATGGTACGTGCACTCATTATAGCCGGTACGGCACAAGCTACACCACTTATTAACGGTATTACAGAACGACCGTTTAATCCAAATTTACGCATCATTTTATCCATAATAAAGCTTACCCTTGCCATGTATCCAGTATCTTCCAGTATCGAAATAAATGTAAATAATAATGCAATTTGAGGAACAAAGACTACGATTCCACTTAATCCAGCTACGATTCCGTTTAGTAACAAATCTGTTAATACACCCGCAGGCAATACATTTGCACCCCAATTAGTAATAAAAACAAACAGGCTCTCTATCCATTCCATCGGAAAGGCTGCGAGAAAAAATATAGTTTGAAAAATAAGAAATAGAATGCCTAAAAAAATCAAATAGCCCCAAATACGGTGCGTTAATATGCCATCTAGTTTTTCGGTAAATGATTTTGTTTTAATGGCCGAGCGATGGGTGACACAATCCTCAACAAGCCGATTAATTATTTTGTAACGCTCTACACTTTCAGTGGATTGGAGCTGGTTCGTATCAATAACCAATGTACTTAATGCCTCGGCAATTTTCGTTCTTCGTTCTTGGTTTTTGTCATTCCATTCGAAATTTAAAAAACCATTAATGAGTAGAAAGGCATCAAAATCACTCGTTACAGGAATAACATTTTTAATCTTTTCAATTGCTTCGGAAGCAATTTTTTTAACATCAATAAAATCATAAGCCGGAATCGGTAGCGGCTCTAATAATGCTAGTTTAAGGGCATCTAAGCCTTCTCTGTTTCTTGCGCTAATGCCGATTACCTTTATACCCAATTTTTCAGAAAGACGAACCGTATCAATAACGATTCCGTCCTTCTCTACCATATCCATCATGTTTAAGGCAAGTATCACTGGTATCTTCAAATCAATAATTTGAGATGCCAAAAATAAATTGCGCTTAAGATTACTAGCATCTGCTATAACAACCGTAATGTCTGGATGATCTGGATTGTCTGTATTACACAATACGTTAAAAGCAACGCGTTCGTCAAGTGACTTAGGGTATAAGCTATAGGTGCCTGGCAAATCAATAAATTCAGCTGTGACGCTAGCGGAGAGTTTTGCAATACCTATTTTTTTATCAACAGTAACACCAGGAAAGTTACCAGTACGCTGATTTAAACCAGTAAGTGCATTAAATAAGGTTGATTTACCACTATTGGGGTTGCCCACAAAAGCAACTTTAATCGATTTTTTACCTAAGAAGTGAGAAGGAGGTTGTTGTTGACCATTCACAGTAAATTTTTATTTAGGTTAACTTCCAAAAGAGATCATGATGGTAGCGGCTTCTTCTTTACGTAAACTTAATAAATATCCTGAAACGGTAATTGCTATCGGGTCGCCCATCGGTGCAATTTGATTTAAGCATACCGTTTCACCCGGGGTGCAACCCATCTCCATTAATTTAAGTGCCATGTCTTTATCAGTAAAAGAATGGATGATTGCACTTTGACCTTTTTGTAGTTGCGATAAATTTTTCAATGTACAGAGGTATTAAGTATTTGTACAAAAATAAGGCTTTTTTTGCCGCTGTTTTTATTAATCCGATACCTAAAAGTAGGTATTTTTACTGTGCCACTTATTTTTAAAGGTAAGGTAATGCACAAGTCTATTTCTAAGTTTTCGTTCTAGTATTATAGCTGTATTTATTGGTATTAAAGTATTCTAAATTTTTATTTATTTGAATAAAGCAGTACTTCTTTCTCTCGCCTTTTCTCTTCGAATCCTTAAGACGATTAATACTTTCAGTTATATTTTTCCCAAGTTGATCATAAAAATGCTTAAAAATGTTTTAATTGTTTGATTTATAATTTACTTTTGCCGCATAAATTATAAAATTATTGTAAAAATGAAGATTGAGAAAAATACCGTTGTTTCAGTAGATTATACACTACGTGTAAAAGGAACTGATACCGAAGTAGAAAAAACTAGCAAAGAGCAACCTTTTGTTTTTATTTATGGAGCGGGGGGCTTATTAGAAGATTTTGAAAAAAACCTTCATGAAAAAAAAGTGGGCGATCAGTTCGACTTTTTTATTGATCATGAAAAAGGGTATGGTGTAAGAGATGAACAGCATGTAGTAATGATTCCGATGGATGCATTTTTAGGGGAAGACGAAAAATTTGATGATGAAAATGTAAAAGTTGGTGTTACGTTGCCAATGGTGGATCACGATGGAAATCGCTTATATGGTAAGGTAGAAGAAATTACTGCTGAACATGTAAAAATGGATTTTAATCATCCTTTAGCGGGTCAAGATTTACATTTTAAAGGAGAAGTATTAGACGTTCGCAAAGCCACTGAAGAAGAATTGGCTCACGGGCATGTTCATGGAGAACACGGACATCAACATTAAGTAGTTTAAGTAGGGGTAGTAGGATATAATTATAATGCACGAAGATGGATTTAGTACTAAAACGTCCTACAACTAAAGAATTTGAACAAATAAAAAATTACATTCAGCAACTAGAGCTCGATAATCGTAACCTGAAACAGGCACAATTTATAGTGGCGACCAGTAATAAAAAGGTAGTTGGTTTTGGTCGTTTATTACAACTTACCGATTGTATGGAACTATGTTCTTTGGGCGTAGTTCCATTATATCGAAGAAAGGGAATAGGAAAAAAAATTATAGGAGAACTAATTAGTCAAACCTCACAACCTATTTATTTGGTATCTATAATACCAGATTTTTTTCTGCTTTTTGGCTTTAAAAAAACAGAAAATTATCCTACAACCATTCAAAGTAAATTAATTTATTGCGCAAATGTGTTAGCTGATACAGAAGAATATGTGGTGATGCGCTTAGCGGATTAAGGTAATTGCAGCTACCGTTTAAACAAACTTACAAATAATAAACGAGCATTAATAAACCGCCTTGTATTACCATGGTACCATCAATGCCGGCTACATAAAAATATTCATTCCGTTTAGAGCTACTCATAAATACTAAAATGGTATTTATAATTGCTGAAATCACTAAGGCAATAAAGATGATTAAATCTGCTCGGTGTTGGTTAAATTCCCATATAATTAAACCATTATAAATCATCATAAAAAATACAGCCAACCATTTGGTTTTTTCTTCTCCAATCACATGAGGTATGGTAGTAATATTATCTAATTTGTCTATTTGTAAATCTCGAATATCAAACGGGATGCAGATGGCCGCCATAAAACAAAAACGGATTGCGATGTGTAACATGCTTTCTTTTGTATATAAGTGTGGTGTATCCATTAGCAATATGGGCACTACGGCTGTTACCATCGTCCATACAATAACCAAAGTACCTAATTTAATCCAAGGGTTTTTACGGAGTTTTATAAAGGGGGCAAAATACGCTATGGATAAAAACAACAAAGGCGATAAATAATAAATGATTTTAAAACTGGTAAAATAAAAGCTAATGGCTACCCCTATACAACCAATGAATACAAGTAATTTTACCTTGCCAACATTATTAAAAATCCATTCCCTACGTATCGAATGTACATTTTTATCTAATTTTGGTTTGTAGAATATACGTTGGAAATTATAAATAAATAACGTGGAAAAAAACACGAGTAAGGAATACGATAAAAGGTGCTGTTGCGATTGCAGTTGAATAACCGAGCTTTGCACTAAACAAGAAGCTCCTAAGGCAACCAGTATATTGCCAAATAAAATAAAATCAATTAAACGGTTTAAAAATTTCACGGATATAAATTACCTATTCTACAAATTTACAATAATTGATTTTGATAGTTAAAACGTCATATAACAAAGAGGCAAGTTTATAATTGCGCAATTTTTACTTTATTATTTTATAGCCCATTGAATTTAAAATAAAAAAGGATCCTAATCCTACACCCAAACCAATTCCTCCACCAATTAATGATTGTACTTTTCTTTTCTTACGTACTACGGCTTTATAGCCCATCACGTACGTAGGTTGTTCTACATAAGCTGGATTAACTATATTTTTGGTTTTTAATTTTACTTTTGGCAATCCTGTTAAGGTCATAAATACAAATACAGGGATGGGCGATAAAAAACTACCTGTTATACCTCCAGCAATCCCAATAATCATGTTGGTCGCTAAAAATCCATTTGATTTAACTGTTTTTAGTGCCTGTTGTTCACCATATATGTAATAGCGCATCTCTTCAATCGTAAAATCATTGCCTTGTGAGGTATCTTTGGAATAAAATAATTTTTCATTTTTATTACTATTAATAGAAAAAATTCTATCGTTTTCAATTACGAATGAAGAGTTCGGTTTTTTTAAATGACTAACTACGATGGCATCTCCTATGGAGTTTTTTATAGTGCCAATTATCACTTTACCAGTTAGTAAAGTAAGTGTATCTAAAGATGGTTGAGAATAACAACAGATTGAGCTAAGAATCCCTACACAGGTTATAAAAAAAGTAAGCGAAAATGTTTTTTGCATAGTCACCAAAATTACTGTTTTATAACAAATAATGATTATTAAAAACGGGTATGTCTTGATAGAATTGCCTTAACAATTTCGGAAAACAAAACACAATTCTGACTATATTTGTATTCGCTAAAAAATAAAAAAATATGATTGTTACTGATAAATTTGTTGCTCGCCACAACGGGCCTCGTGAGCAGGATGTAAAATTAATGCTAAACAAAATAGGCGCAAAATCGTTAGATGAGTTAATAGAACAAACTATTCCTTCTGCTATTCGTTTAAAAAAACCATTGAATTTACCTCCGGGTATGAGTGAGTACAATTATCTTAAGCACTTAAGAGAAATGGCCTCTAAAAATAAAGTATTTAAAACGTATCTTGGTTTAGGATATTATAACACCATTATTCCGCCAGTGATACAGCGCAATGTATTAGAAAACCCCGGCTGGTATACAGCCTATACTCCTTATCAGGCAGAGATTTCACAGGGTCGTTTAGAAGCGTTGTTAAATTTCCAAACAATGGTGATGGACTTAACGGGAATGGAAATTGCAAATGCTTCTTTATTAGATGAAGCCACAGCAGCGGCAGAAGCAATGGCTATGTTATTCAGTAGCCGTTCACGTGAAGCAATAAAAGCAGGTTCCAATAAATTTTTTGTTTCTAATGAATGTTACCCTCAAACAATAGATTTATTAAAAACACGTGCAACACCTTTAAATATTGAGCTAGTAATAGGTGATTTTAAAGGCATTACGTTAGATGCTTCTATCTTTGGTGCTTTATTACAATATCCTACTGTAGACGGTAAAATACACGATTATGCCGATTTTGTAAAAAAAGCAAAAGCAAATGGCGCGGCTATCGCTGTTGCCGCAGACATATTAAGTTTAGTATTATTAACACCTCCTGGTGAATGGGGGGCAGATATTGTGGTTGGAAATACACAACGTTTTGGTGTACCCATGGGTTATGGCGGCCCTCATGCTGCATTTTTTGCTTGCAGAGAAGAATATAAACGCATTATACCAGGTCGTATCATTGGCGTATCAGTAGATGCAGATGGAGGTCCTGCCTTGCGCATGGCATTGCAAACTCGTGAACAACACATTCGTAGAGATAAAGCAACTTCTAATATTTGTACTGCCCAAGCATTGTTAGCCATCATGGCTAGTATGTATGCCGTATATCACGGACCGTTAGGAATTAAAGGCATTGCGGAACAAGTACATTTATCTGCTATAACTCTTGCCAATGAATTAAAAAAATTAGGCTATCAATTGGAAAGCGAACACTTTTTTGATACCATAAAAATAAACGGTACCGAGAACGCACAAATTAAACAATTAGCAGAGGCTGCTAAAATTAATTTCCGTTATACGGATACTGGCTTAAGTATTTCGCTTGATCAAACTACTGATTTTGCTGATTTAAATGCTATTATTAACATTTTTGCAAAAGTGGGAAACAAAACGGTTTCAAAAATTTCAGGAGAAACTATTTTTTCTCAAAAATCACCGATAACTTACCGTAAGTCTGCTATTTTAACTCACCCAGTTTTTAATATCTATCATTCAGAATCGGAGATGATGCGTTATATTAAACGATTGGAGAATAAAGATCTTTCGTTAACGCATTCTATGATTTCTTTAGGATCATGCACCATGAAGTTAAATGCTGCTGCTGAATTGATGCCCATTACTTGGCCAGAATTTGCGCACATTCATCCTTTTGTTCCGATAGAACAAGCAGAAGGATATATTGAAATTATAGAAGAGTTAGATAGAGCATTGAGTGAAATTACAGGCTTTGCTAAAATGAGTTTTCAACCCAATTCAGGTGCGCAGGGAGAATATGCAGGCTTATTAGTAATTCAAGCATATCACCAATCACGTGGCGATGCTCACCGTAAAATTGTTTTAATACCTACTTCTGCACATGGTACCAATCCCGCCAGTGCAGCGATGTGTGGCATGCAAATCGTATTAATAAAATGCGATGAAAAAGGAAACATTGATGTGAATGACATGCGTGAAAAAGCAGTTAAGCACAAAGATAATTTATCTTGCCTAATGATTACTTACCCTAGTACACATGGTGTATACGAGGAAAGTATTATTGAGATTACAAATATAATTCATGAAAATGGTGGGCAGGTTTACATGGATGGTGCCAACATGAATGCACAAGTAGGCTTAACAAGCCCTGGTAATATTGGCGCAGATGTTTGTCATTTAAATTTGCATAAAACATTTGCTATACCACATGGTGGTGGTGGTCCAGGAATGGGTCCTATTGGGGTAGCCAAACAGTTGGTTCCTTTTTTACCATCACACTCGTTAATTAAAACAGGAGGCGATCAAGGTATACATGCTGTATCAGCAGCCCCTTTTGGTAGCGCACTTATTTTATTAATTTCTTATGGATATATTAAAATGCTAGGTGGCGAAGGAGTAACAGAAGCTACACGCATTGCTATTTTAAACGCAAATTATATTAAAGAATGTTTAAACGGATATTATCCAACGCTATACAGTGGTAAAAACGGACGTTGTGCTCATGAAATGATTTTAGATTGTGTAGCATTTAAAAAAGAAGGTGGTGTAGAAGTAGGAGATATTGCAAAACGAATGATGGACTATGGATACCATGCGCCTACCGTATCGTTCCCTGTGCACGACACACTTATGGTAGAACCTACAGAGAGCGAATCGAAAGAAGAGTTAGATCGTTTTTGTGCGGTAATGATTTCTATCAAAAAAGAAATTGATGAAATTATTTCTGGTAAAGCTGATAAAGTAGATAACGTACTTAAAAATGCTCCGCATACAGCGAAATCAGTTATTTCAGATAGCTGGAAACGCCCTTATTCTCGTGAAAAAGCAGTATACCCGTTAAAATGGATAAAAGAAAGTAAATTTTGGCCAAGTGTTGCACGTGTTGATAATGCACATGGCGATAGAAATCTTATTTGTGCTTGCCCTTCAATAGAAAGCTATATGGAGCCAGAGTTAGCATAATTATTATAGAGTTGAATTAAAGTCAATGAAGGGGTTAAAAATAAATTAACCTCCATTGACTTTATTTTTTTTTATTTAGTTTTTAACAACCTTCTTTTGAACCTTAAAACATCCTAATTTAATTTTGAGAAAATCGAGGTATTTTAAAATCATGTTGTAATAAATGTATTCAACTTATTTCTTAATTAGAACGACATTTGTATCTGTTATATATTTGGCCATTAATCAATTAAAATAACGTTGATCTGGTCAACAAGAATTGAATAATTAAAATTAATTATAGCTTTAAATAAATTTATTGTAACATTTTTGTTATTTAATTCGTCTTAAGTTAGGCTATATAATTTTTAACATTTTTTATACCTATAATATTATCATACCGGCAGCATAATCGTATGAATGGTAATTAAACAACTATTTTTTAGCTTAATTTTACTTATATAAATAATATACTGGTGATACGATTAAATCAAATTAATAAATCTTATGCTTTAGGGAAAAGTAAAATGCATGTTTTAAAAGGCATTGATATTCATATAAAACAAGGAGAATTAGTTTCTATCATGGGTTCTTCCGGTTCTGGTAAGTCTACCTTATTAAATATACTAGGGATATTAGATACTTACGATACAGGAGAATATCATTTGAATAATATACTTATTCGTAATCTTTCTCAAGCAAAAGCAGCCCAATTGCGTAATAAATTTTTAGGTTTTGTTTTTCAATCTTTTAATTTATTAGCTTTTAAAAATGCAATGGAAAACGTAGCATTGCCTTTATATTATCAAAAAGTTAATCGCAAAGAAAGAAATAAGTTGGCCTTAGAGTATTTAGATAAAGTAGGATTAAAAGACTGGGCTAATCACCTGCCCAGTGAAATGAGTGGAGGGCAAAAACAAAGAGTAGCAATAGCACGTGCACTTATAGCACAACCAAAAGTGATCTTTGCCGATGAGCCAACCGGTGCCTTAGATTCAAAAACTTCTTTAGAAGTAATGGATATTTTTAAAGACGTAAATGCGCAAGGTATTACCGTTGTAATTGTAACACACGAAGATGATATTAGTAAAATGACCGATCGTGTGATTCGTTTAAAAGATGGATTAATCGTAAATAGTTAAACATGTTCGACAGAGATAAATGGCAGGAAATATTTGGTACCATTAGCCAAAATAAATTAAGGACTTTTCTTACCGCATTTAGCGTAGCGTGGGGTATATTTATACTTATTGTTTTATTGGGTGCTGGGCAAGCCTTTCGCAATAGCGCACAAGATCAATTTATGAGCGACGCCATCAATAGCTTATATATTGAAGGTGGGCAAACAAGCACGGCATACGATGGTTTTAAACCAGGGAGGAAAATTGAACTTACCAATGCAGATTATGATTTAGTAAAATCAAAAATACATACCATTGACAATACTAGTGCCGCCTTTGATGTGCGTAAAAATGCCACGTTGAAATATAAAAATGAAACTGCTTCCTACACCATACGAGGTTGTTTACCTGAGCACGGTTTCTTAGAAAGAGTGGCTTTGTTACAAGGCCGTTTTATTAATCAAATTGATATTGCCGAATATAGAAAAGTTTGTGTGTTAGGTGTTCCTGTAAAAGAAGTTTTATTTAAGGATGAAGATCCGATGAATAAATTCATTGAGGTAGCAGGTATCCCTTTTAAAGTGGTAGGGGTATTTAAGGATCCTTCCGATAGAGATAATAACCGAATATACATTCCTTTATCTACTGCCCAACGTGCCTATAATGGAAAATATTTAGATGTATTATGGGCCACTATTGACGACAAAGCCGTAGGTAAAAGTGAAGCGGTGGTGGAACAAGCGAGAGAAGTACTTGCAAAAAAATATCACTTTGACCCGAAAGACTTAAATGCAGTTAAAATATATAATTCGGCACTTGATTATATACGTGTTATGAATTTAATGGATGGCATAAAAATATTTATTTGGGTAATTGGTATTTTCACTTTAATAGCAGGTATTGTAGGGGTTAGTAATATCATGATGATTATTGTAAAAGAGCGTACTCGTGAAATTGGTATTCGAAAAGCCATTGGCGCATCACCTTCTTCTATCGTAATGCTTATTGTGCAAGAATCTATATTTATTACTGGTGTAGCCGGGTATATTGGTTTAGTATTGGGTGTAGGTGTATTAGAGTTATTGAATAAACTAGGCGTGGAAGGCGATTTTTTTAAACGACCACAAGTTAATTTTAGTGTTGCTATATCTGCTACTGTATTAATCATAGTGGCAGGCGGTTTAGCAGGGTTATTCCCGGCTTTACGTGCAGCTAAGGTAGAACCTGTTGAAGCATTAAGAAGCGAATAAAAAGAAATAAAAAAATGTTCAACAAAGATAATTGGCAAGAAATATTTGCTACCATTAAAAAAAATAAATTACGAACCTTCCTCACTTGTTTAGGAGTGGGTTGGGGTATTTTTATGTTGGTAATTATGTTAGGTGCAGGTAACGGTTTAAGAAATGGCATCATGCAGGATTTTAATGGTGTTTCAACCAACAGTTTTTTTATATGGGCACAGCGCACTACAAAAGCGTATGCAGGGATGAAACCAGGAAGAACGTTTAATTTTAATAATGCAGATATAGTAGCTCTCTCAAAAATAAATGAATTAGATGTTGTTTCTCCCCAAAATCAGTTGGGTGGTCATGGCGAAGGTAGTACAGTGTACCGAGGTTTAAAAACAGGGAGCTTTAATGTTACGGGTGTATATCCAAATATTAATGAGATTGAGCGGGTACACATAACGGAGGGGCGGTTCGTAAACGAGAACGATATTCGAGAAAAAAGAAAAGTATGCATCATTGGTTCTCGTGTTAAAGAAGTGTTGTTTAAACCAGAAGAAACAGTTATCGGTAATTACATAAGTATTAATGGCGTTTATTTTAAAGTGATTGGTACTTCAAAACCAGCCGGTAGCGGAGATCAAGGTAAAGAACAAACAGAAAAAATACAAGTGCCGTTTAGCACTTTTCAGAACGCATTTAACTATGGTGATGTAGTGGGTTGGTTTGCGATTTCTGTAAAAAAAGACATTCCTGCATCTGTAGCAGAAGAAAGCGTAATGGCACTTTTAAAAGAGCGACATAAAATTGCACCTATAGATAAACAAGCCATTGGTCATTGGAATATGGAGGTGATGTTTAAGAAAATAAATGGTTTATTTATAGGTATTAATAGTTTGGTTTGGTTTGTAGGTATAGGTACACTCATTGCTGGGGTTATTGGTATTTGTAACATTATGTTAATTGTGGTGAAAGAACGCACAAAAGAAATTGGAGTGAAACGAGCTTTAGGAGCAACACCGATAATTATTATTGGGCAAATAATTTTAGAATCTGTTTTCCTTACCATTATAGCAGGATACTTCGGTTTACTTTTAGGAATACTTTTATTAGAAGGCATTAATGCAATGATAGGTCCAAATGTACCGATGTTTAAAAACCCTACTGTTGATTTAAGCGTTGCCATTCTTTCATTAACGGTGTTAGTTATTTCAGGTGCTTTAGCCGGTTTAATACCCGCTACAAAAGCTGCAAGCGTGAGTCCTGTAGAAGCATTAAGAGCAGAATAAAATATACTATAATTTAATTGATCTAAACAAATTAAAACAAAATGATGATTCGTAAAATTTTAAAAACCAGTTCACTTGTATTACTCTTTGGTGTATTTATTTGGACCATTTTTTTTCTTTACAACAAATCCAAACAACCGCCTGTAGTATACAAAACACTTACTCCATTCGATACCACTATCGTTAAAAAAACAGTAGCTACGGGAAGTGTTATCCCTCGTAAAGAGGTAAACATTAAATCACAAGTTTCTGGTATTGTAGAAAAATTTTATGTAGTTGGAGGGCAACAAATAAAAGAGGGAGATATCATTGCAAAAATCAAGATTATACCAAATATGCTTAATATGGCGAATGCAGAAAGCAGATCGCGGCAAGCAAAAATAAATTTTGATAATGCAAAAATAGACTTTGATAGAACAGAAGGTTTATATAAAAGCAACACCATTGCTAAAGTGGAATTTCAGCCGTACGAATTAAGACTAAAAAGTGCTAAAGAAGAATTAGATGCCGCTGAAAACAATGAACAATTGATTAAAGAAGGGGTAACAAAATCTGCTGGCAAAGCTACGAACACCCTTATACGTTCTACCATTTCGGGTATGGTGTTAGATGTGCCTATAAAAGAAGGAAGTAGTGTTATAGAAAGTAATACATTCAATGAAGGCACTACCATTGCCTCGGTAGCCAATATGGGCGAAATGATTTTTGAAGGTAAAGTAGATGAAAGTGAAGTAGGAAAAATTAAACCGCAAATGGACTTGGTGCTAACCATTGGCGCTATTGATAAAGAACGATTTAATGCAAAATTAGAATATATTGCTCCAAAAGGAGTTACAGAAAATGGCGCCATTCAATTTATGATTCGTGCTGCATTAAACTCTACTGATGGAACTTTTTTAAGAGCCGGTTATAGCGCTAATGCGGACATTATACTTGCTAAAAAAGATCATGCTTTCTCCGTTCCTGAAAGTGTTTTAAAATTTGAGAAAGAAAAAACCTATGTGGAAGTAGAAACAACTCCGAATATATTCGTAAAAAAGTATATAAAAACAGGCTTGTCAGATGGTATTAATATAGAAGTATTAGAAGGCTTAAAAAAGGAAAATAAAATTAAAATTCCAGAGTTAGAAGCAACGCCAAAAGGTTAATTTATTATTTATTTTTACAGTAATGAAAGACCCACTTGCGCGATTAACCCACTTACGTGAACTATTAAAGATAGAACGTGATGAAGATTTTAATCAATACAAACAACATTTTTCACGTAACAATATTAATCATCGTAAACAAAATGGTGTTACGTGGTACCCCGTAGTTATTACCAATTCAGAGATTGGCTTAGGCGAATATATTTCTATTGATGTGGAGCGTACAACTAATCACAACGATCCGCATCAGTTTTCAGGAGGAAAAATTGCTGCACTTTTTTCAAATAATGATAAAGATCAACACCCTATTAATGGTACTATAAAAGTGTTAGGTGCAAATAAATTAAGATTATCATTAACCATTGATGAATTACCAGATTGGTGTGATGATGGGAAATTGGGTATTAATTTATTATTTGATGAAACCAGTTATCGAGAAATGGATATAGCCATGGAAAAGGTAATTACTGCTTCACATAATCGACTGGCAGAATTGCGTGATGTGCTTTATAAAGTAAAACAACCGCAATTCGATAAGATAGATGAATCAATACATATCACCGGTTTAAATCAATCGCAGAATGCAGCGGTGCAAAAAATAATTTCTGCAAAAGACATTGCAATTATTCATGGCCCTCCAGGTACTGGTAAAACAACCACTTTGGTACAAGCTATCAGGCATACTTTAAAAAAAGAGACTCAAGTATTAGTTTGTAGCTCTAGCAATACAGCAGTTGATTTACTTACAGAAAAATTATATCGCGAAGGAATAACTGTTTTACGATTAGGCAACCCAGCTCGTATTTCTGAAGAAGTATTGATTAATACATTAGATGCCAAAATAATGGCCCACGAATCGTATAAAGAGTTAAAAAATTATCGAAAAACGGCGGACGAGTATTTTAGAATGGCAGGTAAATATAAACGTACTTTTGGAAGAGAAGAACGAGAGCAACGACAGCTATTTTATACAGAGGCTAAAAAAATTTTAAAAGAAGCTCGTATTTTAGAAGATTATATTTTACAAGATCAATTTGATAAAGCACAAGTTATTGCTTGTACTCCTGTGGTATCTGCTGGGCGAATGATGCGTGGCAAACATTTTTCTACTGTTTTTATTGATGAAGCGGCACAGGCATTAGAGCCCATGTGTTGGATACCCATAACACGAAGTGATCGCGTAATTTTTGCAGGTGATCATTTTCAATTACCACCCACTGTTAAATCTAAAGCAGCTGAAAAAGAAGGATTAAAACAAACCTTATTTGAAAATTGTATTGAAATAAAAAATGTTTCAGCCTTGCTAACTATCCAATACAGAATGCATGAGCAGATCATGAATTATTCTAATCAACACTTTTATGAAAATAAACTTGTGGCAGATGCGTCTGTAAAAAATACGTTGTTAAGTTTTGATCAAAATCAATATTTATTAAATACTCCAGTAGAGTTTATTGATACGGCTGGTTGCGGTTATAATGAATTACTGAATCCAGAAAGTTTAAGTATTTCTAATCCAGAGGAAGCTACCTTATTAATTACGCATTTAAAGTCTTTATTGACACAGCTTGCTTCAACAACTACTGATTCTTTAAATAAAATTAAGATAGGAATTATTTCACCCTATAAGGAACAAGTACAATGTATAACACAACAAGTAACAAATGACGAAGAGTTAAAAGAGTACCAATCTCAAATAGCAATTAAAACAGTGGATGGTTTTCAAGGGCAAGAAAGAGATATAATATATATTAGCCTTGTGCGCAGTAATGAAAATAAAGAAATTGGCTTTTTAAATGATATAAGAAGAATGAATGTGGCACTTACACGAGCTAAGAAAAAACTAGTGGTTATTGGAGATAGTGCTACCCTTGCCAATCATTTATTTTATAAGAATTTTTTAGATTATACCGATCGTATTGGTGCATACAAGTCGGCTTGGGAGTTTATAACTTAAATACAACTAGTAACATTATAGAACTTCGTTCGTCATAAATAATATTTACGAAACAACTACATTTGCTAAATTTACACTTCGCAAATGCAACAAATCAATTAATTAAATTTGCAAAATGAAAATTAAAAAAATTACTTTTCCTCTATTTTTTATGCTGCTATTAACGGTATCTGCGAAAGCACAAGATACGATATTGCAAAAACAATCTATGACCTTAGAACAATGTATAGATTATGCATTAAAAAATAATATTCAAATAAAACAATCGGTGTTAAATACAGAAGTATCAGAAATAAACTTCTTACAAAGCAAAGGTAATTTATTACCAAGTTTAAATGCCAATGGTTCGCATAGTTATAATTATGGTAGAACCATCGATCGTTTTACCAATCAATTTGCCAGCAAACAAGTAATGTCTCAAAATTTTTCACTAAGTGGAGATGTTACCTTATTTAGTGGTTTGCAAAATTTAAATACCATTAATCAAAATAGATACAACTACTTATCAAATAAATATGGAGTAGATAAACTTAGAAATGATATGGCATTAAATGTGGCAACAGTTTATTTACAAATATTATATGCGATGGAACTAGTAGATGTAAGCCGCAATCAGATAGGCATTACAACGGAACAGATAGAGCGAGCAAAAAAATTATTGGATGCGGGCACAATAGCAAAAGGGGCATTATTAGATATACAAGCACAACTAGCCACCGAAGAATATAATACTACAACGGCTCAAAACCAATTAGACATTGCTTATTTAACATTAGCACAATTATTAAATTTACCATCAGCCGAAGGTTTTGGAATTGCAAAGCCCGTGGTAACTATTGGTAATGAAACCCTTTTAACAACGGATCCAAATCAAATATATACCACTGCAATCGCTACTTTACCAGAAATTAAAAGAGCAGAGTATGCAGTAAAAAGTGCTGAAAAAGGTATTGATGTGGCTTGGGGAGGGTTAAGTCCACGTTTATCATTTAGTGCTGCTTATGGAACAGGATATTCTGGTGCGAGTCAACGATTAACGGATAACCCCGTATTTACAGGGTTTTCGCCTAATGGAGATGTAACGGGTAACGGAGACATAGTCTATTCCCCTACGTTTTCTAATCCCAGCTATGAGAAAATACCCTACCTAGATCAATATCGAAACAATGTAAATAAATCATTTGGTTTTTATTTAACCATCCCTATTTTTAATCGTTTTCAAACAAAATTTGCAATTGATAGAGCACGTATTCAAAAGATAAATGCAGATTTAGAAGTGGAGGCTACCAAATTGCAAATACAAAAAGAAGTGCAGCAAAGTTATGCAGATGCGAGTGCAGGATTAAAGAAATATGCGGCTAGTGTAAAAGCGGTAAGTGCTATACAAGAATCATTTAATTATACGGAGCAAAAATTTAATGTAGGTATTGTAAATACGAATGATTACAACGATGCTAAAAATAAATTAATAAAAGCACAGAGTGATTTATTACAAGCTAAATATGAGTATATTTTTAAAACAAAAGTGCTCGATTTTTATCAAGGCAAAGCATTGAAATTATAATTCATGAATAAAAGAATGACCTCAAAAGCCATTAAGATTAAATAGCATGGCACTTATTTTAAATTTAGAAACTGCCACTACCGTTTGCAGTGTTTCACTCGGCAAAGACGGGAAATTACTTGCTTTAAAAGAACTACAGGGTGATTATACACATGCGGAAAACCTTACTAGTTTTATTGAAGAGGTGTTAAGCCAAGCAAAATTATCACTTTCACAACTTGATGCCATTGCTATAAGTAAAGGTCCTGGATCATATACTGGTTTAAGAATAGGAGTAAGCACAGCGAAAGGGTTATGTTACGCATTAAATAAACCATTAATTGCTGTTGATACTTTACAACATCTTTCATTAAATCTACCTGTTTCTATCATTGGAAATGCTGTAGATGTGGTGTTATGTCCCATGATTGATGCCCGTAGAATGGAAGTGTATTGTGCTTTGTACAACATCAACAACGATTGTTTAAAATCTACTTGGGCGGAAATTATTGACAACCATTCCTTTGCTGACTTATTTTCTGATTCAAGCAAAATAGTTTATTTTTTTGGCGATGGTGCTGCAAAATGTAAAGAGATATTATCATTGAAAAACAATGCTTTATTTATTGACAACGTTTTTCCTTCTGCAAAAAACATGATACCACTTTCTGAAAAAGCTTTTTTAACTAATCAATTTGAAGATGTTGCTTATTTTGAACCTTTTTATTTAAAAGATTTTGTAGCGGGAAAAAAGAAAATTCAATAAAAAAGATACCCGTACTTTACAATGATAATGGAAGCATTAATAAAATCACGGTTGATATGTGATTTTATTAAGTTGGTTGTTTCGTCATATAAGTAGCTAATTTCATTTGTACGCACATCATTCCTAAATTTTTGTTCCATTAATAATTTCCCTTTGCTATCATAACTAAAAACAGATTTTAATTTTATCTCTCCACTTTCGTTACTTTTATAAGTAAATTCTCGCAAACGATTAAGCGCATCGTATTCATACGCCATATCTTGCCTCATCCAGCTTACTGTAAATGAGCAGTTCTCAGAAATTTTATTTCCTTTATCATCAAAATTAATAATCGATTTTTTATATTCTCGGCCTTCATCATTTAAACATCTTTTTTTCCATTGAGTAGGTTTTGGTATGGTATACTCAAACGTTTCATTTGATAAAATTTTTTGAACACCTAATTTAAATTCTTTACTTTTTTCACTTACATTCGTTTCTCTACAATGTATTTCTTTACTTAATTGATTTTTTGCATTGTATTCATAGTAATAAGTATCGTAATAATCCCCTGTTTGTGAGCGTTTTGTTATTACGCGATTGTTATTATCATAAAAAAAATTTAAAAAGACAGTATCGTTAATGTATACAATATCTTCTTTATTTCTAGTTTCATTTGTTTGGTTATATTTCGTTTTGTTTAAAACGGTATAAAAATACTGAGACACTCTTCCTAGGGTATCAAACTGATAACCTTGCCCGGCCTGTTTATCAATAATAATGGCACCATCTGGTTTATCAACCATATACAATGCAATCATTTTTATTTTATTTTGTTTTATTATTGGAGCATTAAAATCAACAGGCCCAGTGTAAATATCAACTGACTTAGTATCTATCAGCTGAGCATGACCAACAATGGAGAATAATAAACAGAAGCACAGAAATATTTTTATTATCACGAGTTTAAATGGAATGTGTTTTCAATAAATTATTTTTCTTCAATTTGTTTCATCGCCTCTGTGATGCTGTTAACCGGCTTATAGCAAGTATTATTAGCGCAAACATAAATGTTAGTTTCTTCAGCAGTTCTATTTTTTAACAAAGGTAACGTACTACTTTTTTTACAACCTGTAAATATCCTATTTGTAAAGTAATAGTTGTTAAACTCTTTCCGTTTTTCTTCAACAGTTTTACCAACAATTGCAATTTCATAAAACGGTTTTGAAAAATAAATTAGCAACATAGCCCAATTACTATAGCCTGCCCCATAATTTACCATCTCGGGAATTATATTATTCAACATCTTACGACTCGTGTTAAGATATTCTTCATTTTCGAAATGGTGACCCAGTTTAAATAAGTTTTTAGCCATGCATGAATTAGAGGCTGGAATCACATTATCTGATAATTCCATTTTTCGGCTGATTAAGGCTTTGTCCTCATCAGAAGTAAAAAAGAACATTCCCGTATTTTTATCTTTAAAATGGATAAGGCAATACGCCGTTAGGTCGTTGGCTTTTTGTAAATAGGCTTCATTAAAAGTTGATTCGTACAATGCAATAAAAGCTTCTATGATAAAACAGTAATCTTCTAAATAACCGTTAATGGTTGACTTCCCATTTTTATAACTGTGATTTAAACGATTACCTTCTAACTGTTTTTCTATGATAAAATGAGCATTTTTTTCGGCAATGGTTAAAAATGATAATTCATTAAATACACTATACGCCTCTACGTATGCACTTAACATCAAAGCATTCCAAGAAGTTAACGTTTTATCGTCAAGCCCTGGTCTTACTCGATTATTGCGAACAGTTAATAATTGTTTTTTAATTTGCTGAATCTCTTTTTGCAATTGTGCCACACTTATATTATGTTTTAGCGCTATTTGCTCATCCGTATCGTGTCGTAATAAAATATAGTTTTCTTCCCAAAATCCTCGTTCGTTTATATTAAAATAATCAGCAAAGAGGTTAAACTTATCTTTAAGAAGAGTTTCTAACTCTTCCTTTCTCCAGACATAAAATGTACCTTCTTCCCCTTCGGAATCGGCATCTAACGCAGCATAAAAACAACCTTCGGGGGAGGTTAATTCACGTTTCACAAATGCTAGCGTTTCATAAACTACTTGTTTGTATAATGGGTTTTTAGTGGCCTGATAGGCTTCACAGTAAAGTGTTACCAACTGCGCATTATCGTACAGCATTTTTTCAAAGTGCGGCACTTTCCAATTTCCATCTACTGAATAGCGGGCAAAGCCGCCTCCTAGTTGATCATAGATTCCCCCAAAAGCCATTTTAGTTAAGGTTAAATTTACATGATCTAACACTTCTCGTTTCTCTGATGCATCTGCAGCGAATGCATAGCGTAATAAAAATAAATAATTATTGGGCAAAGGAAATTTAGGTGCTTTATTGGGTCCGCCTTCAATGGTATCAAATTGTGATTTCCAATTTTTATAACATTCGTGTAATAAATCAATGCTAAGATACTCTTGTTTATCATTTACTTTTACTAATTCGGCCAACTTAACCCCTTGAGTAATTTGAATAGCATATTCCTGCATTTTAGCAGGATCATTTTTATAAAGGTCTGCTAAATTTAATAACAAATTTATCCATTTATCTTTCGGAAAATAAGTACCTCCATAAACAGGCCTGCCATCGGGTAAGGCAAAACAATTGAGTGGCCAGCCGCCTTGTCCCGTCATTAGTTGTACGGCTAGCATATATACTTGGTCAATATCTGGGCGCTCTTCTCTATCTACTTTTATGCAAATAAAATGATCATTCATTAATTGCGCAACTTTTTCATCCTCAAAACTAGTGTGCTCCATCACATGGCACCAGTGACAGGCAGAATAACCAATACTGATGAGCATTAATTTATTTTCTTGGATGGCTTTTTCCAAAGTAGCGTCATTCCAAGCATACCAATTTACAGGGTTATGTGCATGTTGCAACAAATAAGGACTGGTTTCATTAATTAGCGCATTGGTATATTGGTGTACTAGTTCGCTCATATAGTTAAAAATGTTTATTGAATTTTTTTACGTATTGCTTGAATTCAGAGCCTGTAAATGGAATAATTTTTTGAGTTATTTATCTATAACTATTTAAGCAAGAGCGGTAATAAAAATGTGGATGATATAAACTAATTCATATTTTAAAAACATTTAAACCACTACTGTTATAAAACATTTTTAGTAGAATACTTACCTCCATATGCTAAATTGATTATCGAGCTGGGAAATATTTACTTCTTAAATTTTTTATTTTTTCATCAATAGGTTTTTTAAAAAAGAAGTAAGCGCCAAACATTAAAATAAGATAGGGTATAGCCATTAAATATAAAATGCCCATATTTAATCCACGTGCAATAGATCCTCCTGTATGTAAATCGCTTTCTGCAGTAGCACGGCACATAGCACATTGTGCAAAAGTGTTGGCGTGATTTAATACCATTAATAATAACAGAAATAAAATAGATAAATAATTATTTTTTTTCATTGCTCATTTTTTAACAAATTTAAGAAATCTTCTTACACATTTTCATAATAAGGAGAAATCATCATATACACAACAACTCCAGTAATGGTTACATACAACCAAATAGGGTATGCCCAACGCACTAATTTACGGTGTTTAATTAGGTAAGGTTCGCTATTTGGCGATTGACTTTTTAGTCCATAATAAAATGATAATAAAACCAGCGGCAACACAACTGCTGCAAGAATAATATGGCTTATCAAAATTATTAAATAAGTCGTTCTTAAAGGGCTATCAATCGGAAATCTAGCCTCCTTTGCTAACCAATGATAAAAAATGTAGGAAACAAGAAAAACCGACGATAGACAGAAAGTAATCAGATTTAATTTTTTATGTAGAGGAATATTTTTTTGTTTAATAAAGTATAATGAAAGCAATAATAAAAGAGTGCAAGTACCATTAATAAAAGCATTGAGAGTAGGTAGCTTGTAAACAAATGTTGGAATGGTTTCGGGTACTGGTAATATTTTTTTATTTAGTAATACCACGGCTAAAAATACAAAAACAGAGATACACATTACCAGCCTAAACACAGTTTTATCATTCATATTTTTTGGTATTAAATAAAGAATTGTTGTTTATGTGCACAAAGGTAATGATATTGTTTTTGCAATGTTATTTAAGGCTATTCTATATAGCAGCGTGTAGTTTAAATCAATTATTAAATAGATAAAGATTAATTTTTAATACTTATTTTTGTCGCAAAAATTTATTTTGAATTTAATAATTGACATTGGCAATACCCGCATAAAAGCAGCGATTTTTGAAAATAATGAACTACTACAATTCATCGTATTTACCACTACTGCTGAATTGTTACAATCTGCCCTTTTTACGGATTACGCTATTTCTCATTGTATAATAGGCTCTGTGGTGAATAATATCGATGCTTTTATCGATCAATTAAAACAATGTGTTAAGGTGCTACTATTTACCCATGAAACTCCTATTCCCATAAAAAACAGCTATCAATCAGCTCATACATTGGGTAGCGATCGATTGGCCGGTGCCATTGGGGGTAATTTTTTGTTTCCCAATCAAAACCTATTAATAATAGATGCGGGTACTTGCATTAAATACAACTTTGTAAATAATAAAAATGAATACATTGGAGGAGCCATATCAGCGGGTTTAAATATGCGTTTTAAGGCCGTGCATACTTTTACTTCTCGTTTGCCGTTACTAAAAGTTGATGAAAAATTTAATGCTCTTATTGGTACCACCTCTGATGAAAGTATACGATCTGGTGCGCAGGAGGGGGCAGTTGCAGAAATAGATGGATTTATAAACCAATACCAACAAAGTTACCCAGATATAAAAGTATTAATAACTGGTGGAGATGTTAATTTTTTTGAGAAGCGGTTAAAAAACCCCATCTTTGCCGACTCATTTTTAATCCTTAAAGGATTAAATACAATCTTAGCATATAATTTTAAAAAGAAGTTTTAGTATTTATACGTATGAAAATCAGTCAACACACCAATAAACGGAGAACACTAATACTCACTATCGTTATTTTCTTCTCATTGTTTGGCATTGCCATTGCTCAAACATCTACTAGTTCGCCCTATTCTCGTTATGGAATTGGAGATGTTGGTGGTAAGGGGTTTAGTCAAGGTTTTGCAATGGGCGGTACCCACATAGCAATGCAAAATGATAGTACCCAATTGTTTTTTATAAACAGCGGTAACCCCGCATCTTATTCCAGCATTGGATTAACAACTATTGAACTGGGCTTAAATTATACTCATTTACAATTACAAAATAACACGCAAAAAAAAACAACAAATTCTGCTTCTTTTGGATATATGGCACTTGCTTTTCCCATTAAAAAATGGTGGGTAAGCAGTATAGGTCTGCTGCCGTATAGCTCCGTAGGATATAAAATTTCAGACGCCCATGAAGTACCGCTTATTGGTAAATTCGATCTTACTTATGAAGGTGCAGGCGGCATTAATCAAACTTATTTTGGTAACGGTATAAAGCCTTTATATGGTGTACCAGGTGCATTTTTAAAATCAAAAAAATACACCCGTTTAAAACAAGAAAACAACCTTGCTAAAATTAATCGCATATTAAAGCGAAAACAATCTTGGCAAAATCTGTCCTTAGGTGTTAATGCATCTTATTTATTTGGAACCATAGAAAATATCAGACGCTCTGTTTTCCCTGGGGTAGGATTAACTTTTAATACTCGTGCCGATGCTACTACCCGTTTATCGGGTATCTATCTTGATTACGGTGCTCAATATGTGATTAAAATAGATACCATAAATGGACGCGGTTTAAAAGATAGAGTTAAACTAATAATCGGTGCTACCTATTCACCGCAAACAAATATCAATGCGCACATTGATTCTTTGGCTACAAGTTATTTTAGCGATGGAAAAGGATTCGAATATGTGAAAGACACCACTAGTAAAATAAAAGATGCCAAAGGAACCATGACGCTTCCTTCATCAATTGGTTTTGGAATAGGATTTAAAAAAGGAGATAAATGGCTAGTTAGTGCTGATTTTACGATGCAAAATTGGAGTTCATATAAAATCTTAAACAAAACCCAAGGGCTTAACAACAGTGCAAGCATTTCAGTGGGGGCACAATACATGCCTAACTCAAACTCAGTTGGTTTAAATAACTATTATAAACGGATACAATATCGTATAGGTAGTAGGTATTCACAAACAGCAATAGAATTAAAAAACACTCCACTTACGGAATATGCCGCCAGTGTTGGTTTAGGCTTTCCTGTAGGTCGAAATTATATTTTACAAAACTTTTCGATGGTAAATATTGGTGCTGAATTTGGGCAGCGTGGAACGGTTACAAATGGCCTTATTCGTGAAACCTTTTTTAGAGCCCTCATTGGTTTTACGATTAACGATCGTTGGTTTATAAAACCTAAAATTGATTAATTTTGTCGCATTACCAATTCAAATCGTTTGAAACTTCGTGTAATTATTTTTAGTACCTTATGTATTGTTTTGATAAGTTTTAATGCTTGTGAGAACAATATCGATGTGGTTAATTTGGTAACCAATTCAACAGAAGAATTACCTATAAAATCAGATAAAGATGTGGAGATTTTATATAGTGATTCGGCTCAAGTTCGTGCAAAATTAATAGCTCCCAGATTAAATCAATATGCTGGCAAAAAACCATACATTGAATTACCCAAGGGCATGGAAATAATTTTTTATAATGAAAAAAAAGAGCAAGAAACGAAACTAACGGCAGACTATGGTATTGGTTATAATAGCGATGCATCCGAATTAAATAAAATGGAAGCAAAAAAAAATGTAGTTGTTATAAATGAAAAAGGGGAGCGGCTAAATACAGAGCATTTGATTTGGGATGCCATCACCAAAAAAATATATACCGAAGAATTTGTGAAAATTACCACCAAAAATGAAACCATTTGGGGAGATGGATTAAGAGCCAATGAAGATTTTTCCAAGTATGAAATTCTGCATCCTAAAGGCAGTATAGCACTTAAAGATAGCGACATTAAAAACAATTAACAGATTACCAGCATGAATAAAATGTTTAAGATATTGGAAATTATTTGGCTCGTTATGGGGTTTGTAGGGGTGATTATGAGTATTTATTTTATTATAACAAAAGATAAACAAGGAGTCATATATTTTATTATATTTACTTTGATTTGCGGGGTAATGTATGCCGTTCGCAAGCGCCAACGAATAAAATTTGAATTGGCTCAAAAACAAAAAGACCCTAATTAGTGACGCCACTTGTAATTATAATTATTACACTTCTCGCTTCTGCTTTTTTTTCAGGCTTGGAAATAGCGTTTATTACTTCCAACAAATTACGTATTGAGCTAGAAAGTAAACAAGGCAATTGGTCAGCTAAAATACTAGCTTACTTTAACAAATACTCTTCTCGTTATTTAGGTACCATGTTATTAGGCAATAACATTGCCTTAGTCATATTTGGTATTTATATGGATGAAGAATTAAAGCCCATTATCAGCCAAGGTCTATCATCGCCCATTCTTGTTCTACTTATTTCTACCTTCATTTCTACGCTTATTATATTAATTGCGGCGGAGTTTTTGCCAAAAAATTTATTTAGAATTAACCCCAATAAAACGCTAACTCTATTTGCTTTTCCGCTTACCCTTGTATATGGCTTATTGTACCCCATCGTCATGATAACGATTGGCTTTTCTGAATTTATTCTAAAAAAAATATTCAGAGTAAAGATCGCAAATGATGCCGCCACTTTTACGATGATAGATCTTGATAATTATTTACGTGAAGGTACTGCTATTGTTGAGAAAAAGACAGAAATGGATCTTGAAATTCAAATTTTGCAAAAAGCTTTAGATTTTTCGAGTGTAAAAGCAAGAGAGTGCATGATACCGCGTACAGAAATTATTGCAATGGATGTAAATGAATCCATCGAAAATTTAAAACAAAAATTTATACAAACACGACTCTCAAAAATTTTAATTTACGAGAAAAATATTGATAATATTATTGGCTATACCTATTCAAAAGAATTATTTAAAAGCCCTACCAGTATAAAAAATATTCTTTTACCAGTAAGCATTGTTCCCGAATCAATGGCAGCAAGCGAAGTGTTAACGGTATTTATTCAGCAAAATAAAAGTATTGCCGTAGTAGTAGATGAATTTGGAGGCACATCCGGTATGCTTGCCATGGAAGATGTAATGGAAGAGATATTTGGAGAAATTGAAGACGAGCACGACAAAGAAGAATTGATTGAAAAACAATTGGGTGATAATGAATATATTTTTTCTGCCCGTCTAGAAACAGATTATATTAACAATAAATATCGTTTGTCTCTCCCTATTTTAGATAATGTGGAAACAATAAGTGGTTTAATTATGAATTATCATGAAAGTATTCCAAAAGTAAATGAAGAAATACGCATTGGTAACTTACTTTTTAAAATCATTAGCACCACTCGTACCCGAATAGAAACGGTAAATTTAAGGATTCAACCCTTGGAGAGTTGAAAATCAAAAAGTTAAATAACACACGTTCGTTTAAAAATATGTACGCTTTTAAACAAAAATTTTTATAGCTTCATTAAGAATGCTATATTTGCAAGCCTCAATATAAAAAAGAAAAAATGAGCGCTTTTTCACTTCTTTTACATTAATTGAGAACGATAGAGATTAAAAATAAATTTATAAAATTAGAGTTATGAGTACTTTAGAAACTTTACGAAAACGTTCGGGTTTATTGGTTGCCATTGTTGGGGTAGCCTTATTAGCATTTGTTTTAACAGGTGTTTTTGAAAGTGGCTCAACACTATTTGGAGGTTCAGTTAATAGCGTAGGAGAAATAGGAGGTAAAAAAATCGATTATGCTGAATTTAAAAATAAAGTGGATAAAGCAATCGAAAATCAAAAAGTGAATAATAATAAAGCTTCATTAGATCAAACAGAGACTGATGCTATTGTTCAACAAGTTTGGAATCAAGAGATTAATGAACAAGTATTAAACAAAGAATATGAAAAATTAGGTATTTCTATTTCTGATGAAGAGTTGTATGATCTCATGGTAGATCACCCTCATCCTGCTTTAGTAAGATATATTAGTGATCCACAAACGGGTAAAGTTGCGCCAGTATTTGCTGATGATAAAACAGGTCAAATAAGTCCTGCAAAAATTCGTCAATTTACACAAGCCATGACGCCAGAACAAGAAAAACAGTGGTCGCAATTAGAAACCTACATTCGTCAGGTTCGTATTGTAGAAAAGTACAATAACCTTATTAAAAATGGCTTGTACGTTACAACAGCAGCAGCAAAAAGTAATTACATTGCTGATAACACAAACAATAATATCAAATATATTATAAAAGAATACAGTGTTATTGTCGATAGCACCGTTAAACCTACAGAAGCAGAATTAAACGAATATTATAATGCACACCAACAAAGGTATAAACAAGAAGCCTCTCGTAAAATAGAATACGTTGCATTTAATATTACCCCATCTTCAGAAGATATAATTGAAACAGAAAAAGAAATGAAGAATATCGCTTCTGAATTTAAAACAAAAACGGTAGCGGAAGATTCTGCATTTGTAGTGGCAGAATCATTTAACAGAAATGTGGACATGACCTATCATACAAAAGGTACTTTATCACCTATTATCGATAGCACCATGTTTAGCGCGGAAATTGGTACCGTGGTGGGTCCTTATTTAGAAAATGGTACTTATATTATTTCAAAATTAATTGGCTCGAAAACAGCAGCTGACTCTGCTAGAGTGAGACATATTTTAATTGCGTATAAAGATTCAGGTGCTTCACCAGATATTAAACGCACCAAAGAAGCAGCAAAAACAATGGCCGATAGTTTATTAACACTTTTAAAAAAGGGCGCTAAGTTTACTGATTTTGTTGAAAATTTTTCTGACGATAACGGTAAAAAAATGCCACCAAACAAATCGCCAAATGAAAGTTTCCCTGGTAAAGGTGGCGATTATGGCTGGTTAAATGCAAACAGTTCCTTTGTTGAACCTTTTAAAAATGCAGGATTAGATGGAAAAAAAGGAGAGTTATCTGTTGTTGAATCGCAATTTGGTTACCATATTATAGAAGTAATGGATACGAAAGGTTCTGAAAAGAAAGTACGAGTAGTATCTATTGATAAAAAATTACAACCTAGTAATAAAACCTTACAAGGTATATTTGTAAAAGCGAGTGAATTTGCTGGAAAAAATACATCCGAAGATTTATTTGAAAAAGCAGTAGTAGATGAGAAATTAAATAAACGTGTAGCAGAAAATGTAAAAGAAAATGATCGCACCCTTGCAGGGGTTGAATCTCCTCGTCCTTTAATAAAATGGGCGTATGAAAATAAAAAAGGAGTGGTTTCTGAGCCTTTAGAATTTGGTGATAAATACATTGTGGCAGTGGTTACCGAAATTAGAGAGAAAGGTATAGCTAAGTTAGAAGAAGTAAAAGAACAAGTAACCGCTAAAGTAATTAAAGCTAAAAAAGCAAGCCAACTTTCGAAAGAGTTGAATGATGCCATTGCTGGCAGCCCAACAACGATTGATGCATTATCAACGAAATTAAATTTACCAGTACAGCAAGCACAAAATATAAACTTTAATTCCGTTGCATTACCAGGCACATCTGGCGAACCTTCTATTGTTGGTGCAGTAACTGCATTAAAGCCTCAAACATTAAGTAAACCACTTGTGGGTGAAAAGGGAGTATTTTTAACCTACATTGAATCAAGAACTGAAGCGCCTGCTCTTAAAGATTTTAAGGCACAACAAGCTAGCGCTCTTTCCCAATTAAAACCTCGTGTTGATTATGAAGTGTATGAGGCGTTAAAACAAAATGCCAATGTAGAAGAACATTTAATAAAATTCGGTTACTAGTTAAGCGAATCAATAAAATTTTAAAAAGCACTTTCTATTACTATTAGAAAGTGCTTTTTTTTATGAATGTGGTAAAGAAGAATTTAACAGTATGTTATTCCTTTTTGTGGAGGTCTTATTATTAGAAAGAGATTAAAGATCATCTATGATAAATTAGAAAAAGCAATGAAATTTCAATTGAATTGCTATATTTGGAGTAAACGCATAATGCGGATAAGTACACCAGTGTACTTATCCGGTTGTT
>JBDTFR010000086.1:0-9226 GCA_039937835.1 Bacteroidia bacterium
CGATTTGCAGGAGCCGCTCCGCAAAATACAAACGCTGGCCGGCCGCATCCTCGACAAAGAGCAGCAAACCCTGACCGACAGCGGCAAAGATTATTTCGGACGCATCCAGAAAGCCGCCGAACGAATGCAGCAACTGATCCATGATCTGCTGGCCTTTTCCCGGTTAAACTCCGAGGAGCGGACGTTTGAAACCACCGACCTGAGCGTGCTGGTCCAGGAAGTCATCAGCTAGCTGAGCGAACCCATCGCCGAAAAACACGCCACCATCGACGCAACCGGACTCGGCACCGCCCCCGTCATTGTGTTTCAGTTTCGCCAGCTCCTGCACAACCTGATTGGCAACGCACTGAAGTTTTCCCGTCCTGACGTACCCCCTCATATCACAATAACGGGTGCACTGATCAACGGCGGTACACTCGCGAATGGAACGCTGTTGCCCGAAAAACGCTATTACCATCTCACCATCACCGACAACGGCATCGGCTTTGACCCTAAATACAGCGAAAAGATATTTGAGGTCTTCCAGCGTCTGCATAGCAAAACCCAATACCCCGGCACCGGCATCGGGCTGGCCACTGTGCAGAAGATCGTGGCCAATCACAACGGTCTTATTACGGTTACCAGCGAACTGAACAAAGGCGCGCGGTTTGATGTGTACCTGCCGGCGACCTGATTTCAGGGTGGCTACCTGGCCAAAACCAGCCGACGACCACTACCGTAGCCGGGTCAGGCAACTATCTTTCGGTTAAACAAAATTGCCTAACACCTTGTTAAAGAGTCCTATATCTCAACGGACTTCTACGTTGCTCACCCCGACACAACAAGCCTTTGGGTCATTTTATGACACCTACGCGCCAAAGCTATGGGGTCTCATTTTGGCCGCCAATCTACCGGCTCCGCAGGCCGAAGCGATCCTGACCAACACGCTGATGAAGGCCTGGCTGCAACGTGAATTGGATGCTCCGACACCACCCCATTTTCTCACGCGGCTCATCGGCCTGGCTTGCCAGGAAGGATTGCCCAGTAAATGCTTACAAAGCATTCTGACATCGAAATTCCGTTCTCAATAAATGGGACTTTGTCAATTGTGGATAGTTCTTCCGATTCGGTGCCACTCGGAAGAATTACCCACAGTTGACAAACCAGTAAAATCGATAGTATGAATAATTTAGTAAATTTAGATGAAAAATAATTTCTGTGGAAACTCCATTTTAATAAACGAATAACAAATGGCAAAAACTACAAAAGTAAAAATTACCACTACCCGTAATAAATTACTTAAAAGCCCTACCGGTATCAAAGGTTTTGACGAAATTACCGAAGGCGGGCTTCCGAAAAACAGAACCACGTTAGTTTCCGGAAATGCCGGCTCCGGCAAAACCCTTTTTGGGATTGATTTTCTAATCAAGGGTGCAACCGCTTATAACGAGCCGGGGGTTCTCATGTCGTTTGAAGAGACATTAGATGAACTTTATACAGACGTGACTTCGCTCAATATGAATTTACAAGGGCTTGTTTCGCAGAAAATGATTTTGTGCGAACATGTTATTTTAGCGCGCAAAGACATTCAGGAGACCGACTTTAACCTGGAGGGAATCTTCGTTCTTTTGGAAGAAGCCATTGATTCTATCGGTGCCAAACGTGTTGTTTTAGATTCTATTGAGTCGATCTATGCAGGCATTACAGATCTTGGCATTCTTCGCGTAGAGATAAAAAGACTTTTCCGTTGGCTTAAAGAAAAACAGGTGACGGCAATTGTTACAGGCGAGCCGGGACAAAGCAGTTCATTTACCCGTCATGGCCTGGAGGAGTACGTTTCCGATTGCATCATTCTTTTAGATAACAGGGTGAGAGACCAGATTGCCACCCGTAGAGTTCGCATAATAAAATATCGGGGGTCAAAACATGGAACAAGCGAGTATCCATTTGTTATAGATGATGAAGGTCTTTCAGTAATTCCCATTACCTCAGCAGGGCTTGACCAACCGGGCACAGACAAGCGGGTTTCTACAGGCATTCCATCGTTAGATAAATTATTCAAGATCCCTAAAGGTTACACCAGGGGCAGTACCATACTGGCTTCGGGCACAGCAGGCAGTGGAAAAACAAGTTTTGCGGGGGCATTTGCACTGGAAAGTTGTAAACGTGGGGAACGCTGTCTCTACTTCTCTTATGAAGAATCATCAGGGCAACTCATTCAAAACCTTCTCTCTATCGGTATTGATTTAGCGCCGTGGGTAGAAAAAGGATTATTAAAAATTGTCTCACTTAGGCCTTCATTCCTTGGTTTGGAACTGCATTTATTAAGTGTTTATAAGCTAGTTGATAGTTTTAAACCAAAGGCGGTGGTTGTCGATCCCCTCACAAGTCTTGTTGGAGAGGGGGAGTATCGTGAAGTTTCATCAATGATTACCCGCATGATTGATCTCTTTAAATCCAGAAGCATCACCACGTTTTTTACAAGTCTTGTTTCTGCAACCTTTCAAAGTAACACGAGTGGTGAAATAGGTGTTTCCTCTTTGATTGATACCTGGATTGTTGTGAGAGTTGTAGAAGATGATGAAGGCAGAAAACGCACCCGTGAAGTTTTCATTGTTAAGTCTCGTGGCAGTAACCATGATAGCGATGTTCACAAATTTATTTTGAGTGATGATGGAATTATTTTAACACCTTATGCTGAATCTGCGGCTAGTGGCAATCAGAAAAAACATGTTGAGAAAAATGTTGCTGAGAAAAAAAGAATTAATAATAAGCTATGAAAACAATACACCCTAAATTCATTGTAGGTATTGGCGGCTCAGCTGGTGCACTTAATGCATATAAGGCTTTGCTGGAAGCAATGCCGAATGATACAGGTATGTCATTTGTTATTATCTCTCACATGAACCCTATAGCCCATAGTCTGTTAGCTAAAATATTACAGCGGCATACGAAAATGTCAGTTCTCGTGGCTGCTGAAGCGATGCTAATCCTTGCGAATCATGTTTATGTAATACCTCCAGACTCAGACCTTACAATGGCAAATTACAAGTTTAAAGTAATCTCTCCTCGCATTGGTAGGGGCAAACAGATAGATATATTTTTTATTTCTCTGGCAAAGACAATGAGTGTGCGTGCTATCGGCATTGTCCTTTCGGGATATGATGGTGATGGCACTGAGGGCTGCAAGCACATCAAGGCCAAGGGAGGAAAAACCTTTGCTCAGGACATATCTGCCGAAGTTGATTTCATGCCCCTCCACGCTCAGGCAGCAGGCTTTATTGATTTCGTTTTACCACTTAACAAAATTCCAGATAAGTTAAAAAAACTGGCATCTGTGCTTAAAACTTAGAAAGAAATCTTCTTATCCGCTTTTCATATTTAATCTAAATTAAAATCAATTTTATAAATACTACTGCTTATTCATTGCCGCTCTTATCTTCTATTATAAAAAAGGTTTACATTTAAATACCGCCTTAAGTAATTTTTTTTAAAAATCATTTTTACGCTATTGAATTTCCTCCAATTTATAATTAAAATTGATTTTAAAGTATTTCCCATTTTAATAGTATAATCTGATTTAAATAACAGTACCTTACCATCATCAATTTAGACTATTTATTTAGCATATCTAATTATTCCTTATTCCTTATTCCTTATTTCTTAATCTTTTAAACTTTTTGAAATGGAAAAACCACTACTAATTATGCTTGCAGATGACGACGATGATGATCGTTACTTTTTTGCACAAGCACTTGAAGCATTAACCATTCCAACAACACTTGTAACTGTTGATAATGGTGAAAAATTGATGCACTATTTATTAAAGCACACCAATAAACTACCCGATATTCTTTTTCTTGATATTAATATGCCACGAAAAAAAGGCTCTGATTGTTTAAAAGAAATTAAATCTAATAAAGACTTAAAAAAAATTCCTATTATTATTTATTCCACCTGTTTAAATGAAGAGTTTTTAGACGAACTTTATACATTAGGTGCACATTATTGCATGCAAAAGAGTGACCTTTCTGAACTCATTAAAGATCTTAAATACCTATTTCAAATTTTACTGAACGAAAATTTTAAGCGAGCAACACGAGAAGGTTTTATTATTCATTCACAACAAGTTCTATAGATTGAAAGAAATCTAATTGTTAAACAACAATATGAAAGAAAAAAAATCAAACATCCCAAAAGTAAAATCACCATTCACTATTGTTGCGATTGGTTCATCGGCAGGAGGGCTGGAGGCGGGCACTGAATTATTTAAAAATTTACCCGCTACTACGGGCATGGCATTTATATTTGTTCAACACCTCAGCCGCGATTATAAAAGTCTTTTAGTTCCTATTTTATCTAAAACAACAAAGATGAAGGTGCAGGAAATAGATAACATGGAGGCCATGCTGCCCAACAATGTATATGTAATTCCAAATGATAAAGATATAAAGGTTACCGACGGGCATATTAAATTAATTCCTCGTGCAAAGCCTGGAGCCGCTATATCTATTGATGTTCTCTTTACTTCACTTGCGTTAACACATAAAGAAAACGTGATTGGTGTAGTGCTTTCTGGTAACGCACATGATGGTACTAAAGGATTAAAGGCCATTAAAGCTGCCGGAGGAATCACATTCGCCCAAGACCATTCTGCAGAAGTTACAAGTATGCCAGATTCAGCTATTGCCGCTAACGTGGTTGATTTTATTTTATCGCCTAAGCAAATTGCTCAGCGCATCGTTAAGCTAAGTAAAATTGATTATAAAAATGATTTCTTAAACAAAAAGAAAGTTGCTACAAAAGAGGAAGAACCTAAAATTAATACTAAAGATTCTGACGTAAAAGTAATTTTGGATATATTAAAGAAGGAAATTAATGCTGATTTCAGTGCTTATAAAGTGGCTACTGTTGAAAGACGTATTGAACACCGTATGCGCCAAAACAGCGTAAACACCTTTGGGGATTATGCCAAGCTACTGGTTAAAAACAAAAATGAAGCGCTGTTGTTACACAAAGCATTACTTATTAATGTAACCAGCTTTTTTAGAGATACAGAAACGTTTAAGTTTTTAAAATCTTCATTTTTACCAACGCTTTTAAAAGATAATACGCAAAAAGAAGTACTTCGTTTGTGGATTCCTGCATGTTCTAGCGGAGAAGAGGTTTATAGTATTGCCATACTGCTAACCGAACTACAACAAGGTAAAATAAAAAAAATCCCTTTTCAGATTTTCGCCACGGACTTGAGTGAAGAGGCTATTCATACTGCACGAATAGGAGTTTACGAAAAAGAACAATTGAAAGCTGTTGACAAAAAACGAATTGATCTGTTTTTTATAAAAAGCGGCGATACCTATCAAATTACTCCAGAACTTCGCAAAACATGTGTATTTGCAACTCATAATATTTTGAGCGACCCTCCGTTTTCAAAAATTGATTTTATCAGTTGTCGTAACTTGCTCATTTATTTCGATAATGTGGCACAGAAAAAAACACTGCGGGCTTTTCATTTTGCTTTAAATGAGGGTGGTTATTTGATGCTTGGCAAATCGGAAACAACAGGAACATCGTCCACTCTTTTTAATCAATTAAATAATAAATTCAGAATTTACTCCAGAAAGAAGCAGACTGGAATTAGAATAATGCCAGAACTAAGTCATCGCCTCAGGGAGCCAGCATTTACTGAACAACGACCCAAGAACTTGTCTAAAAAAAATGCAACCGTAAATTCAACAATGCTTGCTAATGCTGTAGATGCTGAACTTCTTTTACGTTATATGCCCACCTGTGTTATTATTAATAAAAACCTAGAAATAATTAAATTTAGAGGGCAAACCGCTATCTACCTCTCCCATCCTTCTGGAAATGCATCGTTGAACATTTTAAAAATGATACGTCCTGAATTTACTTTTGAGCTTCGAAATGCTATTCAGGAATGTATTAAAGCAAATAAACCGATTGTAAAAGAAGGTATTGAAATACACAATATACACCAACCTTCTGGTATCGTTTCAATTGACGTAAGTCCCTTAAAAATTGAATGGGGCGAACCACTCTTTATGGTTGTTTTTACACTGCGAGAACAGGTAGATAAATATATAGAAAGCTCGAAAGACAAAAAAAATTATTTGGCCCAAAAAAATACTAAGATTAAAAAACAAATTATTGAGTTTAATAGAGCAGCCACTGCTATGGCTACTGTAATTGAATCTCAAGACCGAGCGTATGAAGAATTACAGTTGGCAAATGAAGAAATCATTTCAGCAAGTGAAGAATTTCAAACATTAAATGAAGAGCTGGAAACTTCAAAAGAGGAAATTGAAGCCACCAATGAAGAATTGCAAACAACCAATCAGGAATTACAAATACGTAATGAACAATTAGCTGAATCGTATAAATTTTCAGAGACGCTATCTGAAACCATGCACGAACCGATGCTTATTCTCGATAAAAATTCGCGCATAAAATCTGCTAATAATTCTTTTTGTAAAAAATTTAAGGTTGTTAAAAAGAACATAGAAGGAAAGTTACTATTCGAATTTTCAAATCATCAATGGAACATCCCAAGCCTCCGGGAATTGTTAGAAAAAATAATTTTGAAAAATAGTCATTTCTATGATTTTGAAATCACTCATGATTTTCCCAGAATAGGGAAAAAAACTATGTTGCTGAATGCACAAAAAATAGTTCAAAAGACAAACAACGAGCATTTAGTTTTACTCACTTTCGTGGATATTACGCAAATTGATCAACAACGAAAACTGGAGAAAAAGGAACTGGAGCATCTTATTGGTGAGGGAACCAAAGATTTAGCAAAAAGTCACAAAACATTATTAGAAAAAAACATTTCCTTAGAAAAAATAAATAAAGAACTTGAAACATTTACGTTTATCTCCAGTCATGACTTACAGGAGCCCTTGCGTAAAATTAAAATGTTTACTACTTGTTTACTGGATGAAGAAAATAAAAACTTATCGATATCAGGTAAAGAATATCTAAAAAAAACACAAACGGTTGCCACTCGTATGCAATTGCTCCTTACCGATTTACTTGCTTACGCTGGCGCTAAAAAATTAAATCATAAATTTGAATATGCTGATCTTAACAAAATTGTTAAGGATCTATTACCCGTTTTCCATGAAGCTCTAAAAGAAAAAAAAGGTGAAATAAAAGTAGAGAAATTATGTCATGCAGATATTATCGGTTTTCAATTTCGACAAGTGTTATTCAATCTAATCAATAATTCATTGAAGTTTTCTGACCCTAAAAGACCGCTACGTATTACTATAAAAAGTAAAACAGCATTAGGCAAGACCTTTAATAATTCCCAACTTTCTCCTGAAATAAAATATTGTCATATCGCTATTGCTGATAACGGTATAGGCTTTGATCCAAAATATAAAGATCAAATTTTTGAAGTGTTTCAACGCCTACACGGGCAAAAAGAATACCCTGGTTCTGGTATTGGGCTTGCCATTTGTAAACGCATTATAGAAAGCCATAACGGTGTTATTACGGCAACTGGTGAAGTAAACAAAGGAGCGAGATTTGATATTTATATCCCAGTATATTCATCGTAGTTTAATAAATAATCAAAAAATTGATTATTTATTAAACACTTTTTAAAGAACATTTTTAAAAATTTTTTGTTTAAAAAATGATTGTGTTCTTGATGAATAAAATAAAATTTTTTTAGTTCATTTTTAAAAATACGTCCCAGTATTTTTCTTTATTCATTTGATCCCAGTGGATGATCAGGTAACGATATTGATAGGTCTGAATTTGACAAAACACAATTAGCAGGCTTATTAAAACGATATACAACTGTTTAATTCTTTTCCAATTGCTGAGATATTGAAGTGCATACGCCATTAATAATGCAAAAAAGGGTAGGTACTCCACAAATGGTCTACCACTAAAACTACCACCATAATACCAGTTCCACCAACACGATAAAACATAAATTACAATGATTAAAAAAGAGAACAATGCAACTGCTTTTTGTTTATCTTTTTTGAATAAGGGAATAAAACCCAGAAGCGAAATAAAAAGGAGAGGAGTATACAAAAACAGACCCTTTTTATAGCTAAACAAAATATCAAAAAAATGTGGCTCGAGCCAATTAAAGCCTTCTTCATTATAGGAATATACCCACCATTGTCCTGTTTGAATTTTATAAATAATAGCCTGAATGGAAAAAATAAAAAGTGCACTTAGAATTAATGATACGAGAAAAAGTGATTGCTTAAACAATTTTTTTATACTGCTGATTAACTGCTCCCAGCCGTCTGCTAAAAAAGGGATGGATAAGATAACCAATCCATTTACAGGCCGGATTAAGAGTATCCATCCAAATAACAAAGCGCTAAAAAAATAATACCTTTTATTATTTGTTCGTATGGCTCTACGAGTCACATATAACCAACAAGCAATTACTGTAAAAGAAAAAACATGTGACATCGCAGGTTCGCCAATGGTATAGAAGAACAAATGGGTTCCAAAAACAAAAGCTATAAGTATAAAATTGACGATCCTACTTTCAAAGGAATAACTCTGTAACCATTTCTTCAAATAAAATATACCGAGACAGAGATAAAAAATGGCAGCAATGCTTATCATAACAGGATATGGTTTGGCGTAACCATCTGCAACAATGCCCGTATATTTGCAATAGGCATGCGCCACTGCAAAAAAAGGTAACATGGCTAATGCTGTTCCAACATAATACTTATCAATGACAGCATTTTTATAGGTTACCCTGTAATCATAATAGGAATTTGAATCGTAATAAGTATGCTCTATCTGATCAAAAAAATTAAAATGAAGATCGTGATAGATAAAAATAGCAGGTAGGTAAGCGTAGTAACCCTTTCCATCAGAAACGATGATACTCTTATATTGATTTTTTCCAAATTTAATATTGTTGGCATAGGCCAATAATATAATAGCGATGAGCGGAATTAAGAAACTATTTAGGAAGTGCGTAGTTTTATAAATACTCTTTGGTACTGCTGATTCCATTAAATGATATAATTCTATTTTAAAAAAATAAATTCTACGAAATAAAATTTGATGTGAGCTTTTAAGAGCAGACTATTTATTTCGCAATCTTTTCTTAGAGCCTGTTTAAATTTTATTTATTTGGAATGTTATGATGTATTTTTTAGCAAGACAAGACACTTTTTGAGGGTCATAGCGGTGCTCTATGGACAATAAAAGTAACGAAGTCTGGCACAAAAAGACG
>JBDTFR010000087.1:0-10026 GCA_039937835.1 Bacteroidia bacterium
TGTTTTTTAGCCAGACGAGACACTTTTTGAAGACCATAGCAGCGCTCTACGGACAAAAAAAGTAACGAAGTATGGCACAAAAAGAGGCATAACAAACATTTTAAATAAATTTTAAACAGGCTCTAAATGGTAAATTTATTTAATGGTTTTCTTAATATAAAAACGTTAATGAGTAGTATCTATTAATTAAACAAGTGCAACCTATTAATTGTAAAGTATTACTTTTGTAAGTAAAATAATTTTTATCAAAGCTACTAAATTTTGAACATAGAACGTTTTGTTGCGAAACGAATTATTTCTGGTAAGAATAATGACAGCCAATTGTCGCGCCCCATTGTGCGTATTTCTGTAATAGGCATAGCATTAGGTTTAACGGTAATGATATTAACCGTATGCATTGTTACCGGTTTTCAGAATGAAATAAGAGATAAATTAATTGGTTTTGGTTCTCATATTCAAATTACCAATTATGATAATAATATAAGTGATGAACCTCAACCGATTAGTAGAATTCAACCTTCTATTGAGGCACTCAAAAATAATCGAAGCATTAATCATATTCAAGTATACGCTACTAAAAGTGGTATTATAAAAACAAAAACAGACAATGAAGGGGTATTGTTAAAAGGTGTTGGGGCAGATTACGATTGGAAATTTATAGCAGAAAATTTAAAAGAGGGCACTGTTTTTAAACCCAATAATAAAGGTGTTTCTAAAAGTATTCTTATTTCAAAATACTTAGCCAATAAATTAGAATTAAAGTTAAATGATAAAATGGTCATTTATTTTTTAACCAAAAAAGTAGCTGACACTAATGTACAATATGAGCAACGTGTAAAAACATTTTATATCTCAGGCATATACGAAACTGGTTTTGAAGATATTGATAAAACATTAGTGTTAGTTGATATTGCACAAATACAAAAATTAAATTATTGGGATGAAGAGCAAGTGGGAGGTTTTGAAATTTCGATTAAAGATTACAGTAAAATTGATGAAATAGGAGCAGAGGTGAATGATTCAATAGGACAGGGTTTGGTTGCACAAACTGTGAAAGAAATCAATCCCACTATTTTCTCATGGCTTCAATTGCAAGATATGAATGCAATTATTGTGATAACACTAATGGTATTGGTAGCAGGTATAAATATGATATCCGCGTTATTGATTTTGATTTTAGAACGTACTAGTATGATTGGTATTTTAAAAGCATTAGGAGCAAGAAATAAAATTATTCAAAAAATATTTTTAATGAATGCCACTTATTTAATTGGAAAAGGATTGTTTTGGGGGAATGTAATTGGACTTAGTATTGCGTTCTTTCAATACCATTTTGGCGTTTTTAAATTAGATCAAGCAACGTATTATGTATCTGTTATTCCTATTGAAATTAGTTGGCTTCAAATACTATTATTAAATATCGGCACCTTGGTTTGTTGTTTACTAATGTTAATTATTCCCAGTTTTATTGTTTCAAAAATTACACCTGTAAAATCTATTCGTTTTAGTTAGATAATAGGTAAGGAAAGATTTTTGTAATATTTTCATGGCGCATAAAAAAATATTAGAAGTGGAATTAGAGCTAATGATGGAGAAGCTTTAAAATTTGTAATTTTACATTAATACATAAACCTAAAAAGGCAATTATTATTTGTTTAAATCTATTTTTTGTAAAAAGAGTAAACAAAAAATGGTGAAAATAATAAAACTTAAAATCTATTTTAGAAGATGAAAAAAATCTGTGATACTATTTTAGATACGATTGGAAATACACCCATGGTTCGTATTAATAATATTACCAAAAGTATACCTGCAACTGTACTTGCAAAAATAGAAACGTTTAATCCAGGTAATTCTATTAAAGATCGCATGGCCTTAAAAATGATAGAGGAGGCAGAAAGGAGCGGTGCATTAAAACCAGGAGGCACTATTATTGAAGGTACGAGTGGTAACACGGGTATGGGTTTAGCTATTGCCGCTGTTATTAAAGGGTACAAATGCATTTTTACGTCAACAGATAAACAATCAAAAGAAAAATTCGATGCGTTAAGGGCATTTGGTGCAGAAGTAATTGTATGCCCTACTAATGTACCACCTGAAGATCCTCGTTCTTATTATTCAGTATCTACAAGACTTGCCAAAGAAATACCGAATTCGTGGAAACCAAATCAATACGATAACTTGTCTAATACACAAGCACATTACGAAACAACAGGCCCAGAGATCTGGGATCAGACGGATGGTAAAATAACTCATCTAGTAGTGGGGGTAGGTACGGGTGGAACTATTTGTGGAGCAGGTAAATTTTTAAAAGAAAAAAATCCGGCTATAAAAGTATGGGGTATAGATACCTATGGTTCTGTATTTAAAAAATATAAAGAAACAGGTGTATTCGATAAAAACGAAATTTATCCATACATAACAGAAGGTATAGGGGAAGATTTTTTACCTGCGAATGTTGATTTTAATATCATTGATTATTTTGAAAAAGTAACGGATAAAGATGCAGCATTAATGACAAGAGAAATTGCTCTTAAAGAAGGTATTTTCGCTGGTAATTCAGCAGGATCTGCCATGGCAGGTTTAATGCAAATGAAAAATAAATTAAAAAAAGAGGATGTAGTAGTAGTTATTTTTCATGATCATGGTACACGATACTTAGGTAAAATGTATAACGATGATTGGATGCGAGATCGTGGTTTTATTGAACAACGCCAAATAAAAAAAGCTGTTGATTTAATTGAGAAAAATAAAAATTTAAAATTAGTAACAATTAATTTAGATGAAACGGTTGAAGATGCTTGTCGTAAATTAACAAAATACAACATCTCTCAAATACCTGTTAAGGATTCAAATGGAAAATTTGTAGGCTCTATTAATGATACGTATTTATATGCAAAATTAATTGCAAATCCTGAATTAAAGAAAGAAAAAATAACGGCTGTTTCTCAACCTCCATTTCCAGAAGTGGAGAGTAATGAAACCATCGAAAATATTTCTAAAAAAATTAATAAAGATAATAATGCCGTAATTGTGAATGATAGAAGTGGAACAGTTCATATTATTACTAAATATGATATTATTGAAGCATTAAGTAGTTAGTGTTAGTTAGTAGACATACTTATTTAGCTTTGAATTAATACAATGAATACCAATCGAAAAAATTAAAATGATAATAATTCATTCACTATTTCGTATATTCAAAATACGAAAATAGTGATAAAACAAAAAATAAATACATACCCTCTTTTAATACATTTTTTTAAAAGACATAACGAATATTATTAATAGCTAATGCCCATTTTTACCGATCAATTAAATAGAAAAGTTAATCTTAATGGTATCCCCCAACGTATTGTTTCATTAGTTCCATCGCAAACCGAACTTTTATTTGATTTAGGTTTGCGTAAAGAAGTAATTGGCATCACTAAATTTTGTATTCACCCTCATGAATGGTTTCATACAAAAACTCGAATAGGCGGTACAAAAAAGTATGACTTTGAAAAAATAAAAAATTTAAATCCTGATTTAATTATTGGTAATAAAGAAGAAAATGAGCAAGCACAAATAGAGTTGCTAATGAAAGAACATTCAGTTTGGATGAGTGATATTTATACCTTAAAAGACGCTTTAGAAATGATTATGCGCGTTGGTGTCATGGTGGGTAAAAGTAGGGAGGCAACTTTACTTAAATTAACAATAGAATCGGAATTTAAAAAATGTGTAATTAACAAAACTCGACCTCCCTTAAAAGCAAGCTATTTAATATGGAAAAATCCATATATGGTTGCAGGTAAAAACACTTTTATTAATGAAATGCTTGAGTATTGTGGCTTTAATAATGTATTCAATAAAGAAGAGTTTAGCCGTTATCCAGAAGTGAGCATCGAACAAATGAAAGAAGCAAAACCTGATGTTATTTTTTTATCCTCCGAACCTTATCCTTTTAAAGATATTCACATTGCCGAATTCAAAGCTATTTTTAAAGATACTCTAGTATTACTTGTGGATGGCGAATTATTTTCTTGGTACGGATCAAGATTATTACAGGCACCCGCCTATTTTTTTAACTTAGGTAATCAAATCAACATCTAAACGATTCTTTTTCTTATCACACAATTTCTTGTAATTTTGCGAGTTAAATAGCATATAATGATTAGTAATATACGTATACGCATTTTATTCGGCGTTTATTTAATCTTTTCTTCATTCTTAATACAAGCTCAAAAAGTAGGAGTAGTACTTAGTGGCGGTGGAGCCAGTGGCATTGCGCATATTGGTGTATTGAGAGCATTAGAAGATAATCATATACCTATTGATTACATTACAGGAACTTCTATTGGTGCTTTAATTGGTTCTTTGTATGTTATTGGATATTCTCCAAATCAAATAGAGGCTATTGTTAAAACGGAAAAATTTAGAAATTGGTCGCAGGGGGTGATAGATCAAAAGCAGGCTTATTATTTTAAACGTTCTGATGACGATGCTTCTTGGATCACATTTAAGTTAGATACTGCCATTTTAAATACGATACCTACTAATATCATATCGCCTATAGCAATGGATTTTGCACTCATGGAGCTAACAGGCTCTTCTTCTGCTTTAGCACATTATAATTTTGATAGTTTATTTATTCCTTTTAGGTGTGTTGCTGCTAATATAGAACAAAGAAAACCAGTTGTTTTTCGTACAGGAGATTTAGCACAATCTGTAAGAGCGTCTATGTCGTATCCTTTTTATATCCGCCCCATTTCTATTGATGGTCAGCTATTATTTGATGGGGGTTTGTATAATAATTTCCCATCCAATATTATGTATGAAGATTTTTATCCTGACTTTATGATTGGGAGTAATGTTACTAGTAATAATCCACCTCCAAAAGCAGATAATATATTATCTCAAATTAGATGCATGCTACAAAGCAAGTCAGATTATAATATTTTATGTGAAGCGGGTGTTATCATAGAACCTAAAACAGATGTAGGTCTTTTTAACTTTAATAATGTAGATGTATTAATAGATAGCGGCTATGTGGCAACCATGCGAGAAATGGAATTTATAAAAGCACATATACTTCGTAGGGTATCTTCTGCAGAAATTTTCGATAAACGTACACGATATAAATCTCAGGAAGTTAAAATGATTTTTGATAATATTTATATTGATGGATTAAATAAAAAACAATCTGAATATGCACGTAAAATATTACGTCATAAAAATAAATTAATCAGTTTGGATGAAATGAAAGAAGGTTATTTTAGGTTGGCGTCTGATAATAAAATAAAATATATATATCCTAAAGCAATTTATAATCCTAATACACGATATTATGATCTTTATTTAAATGTAAAAAAGGAAAAAAATATACTTACCTCTTTTGGAGGAAATTTTTCTAATAGACCAATTAGCGAAGGGTTTATAGGGCTTCAGTATAATTATTTAGGATCTTTTGCAAATAGCTTATCTGCAAATGCTTACTTCGGTAAATTATACACATCTGTAAATATAAAGAGCCGTCTTGACTTTCCTTATAGAATACCAGTATACATTGAACCAAATTTTACTTGGAATAAATGGGATTATTATAAAAGTAGTATTGCATTGTTAGACGATGTAAAGCCGCCTTTTCTTATTCAAAGTGAAAAGTATGGTAACTTGAATGTCGGTTTTCCTACGGGTAAAAAAGGTAAAGTGGTTGGTGGAATTGGAGTTGCAAGCATTTCAGATAGGTATTATCTTACTTCTCATTCAGATTTAGATACTGCTGATAGAACTAATTTTGATGCCTTCACATCACAAGCTTATTACGAAATAAATTCACTAAATCGTAAACAATATGCGAATCAAGGAGAATACGTAAACTTTAAAATAAGGTATGTGAACGGTTTTGAAGTAAATGAACCAGGGTCAACATCTTTTGATAAAGAAAGGTATAGTAAACATCATGAATGGGTTACATTAAAACTAGTAGCAGAACGTTATTTTAATAGAAGAGGAACACTTAAAATTGGGGTATATGGTGAGGGAGCCTATTCAACACAAACAATTTTTAATAATTACACTTCAAGTGTTTTGTCAGCACCTGCTTTTCAACCGACACCCGATAGTAAAACTATTTTTAAAGAAAACTACAGAACCTATAAATACATTGCTGGCGGATTAAAATTTGTAGTAAACATTTTTAAAAATGTAGAATTCAGAGCGGAAGGTTATGTTTTCCAACCCTATCAAACACTTATTAAAACAACAGATTTAAAAACCGAATATGGATTACCTTTTGCTCTCCAACATTACATTGGTGTCGCTGCCGCTGTATGGCACAGCCCCTTGGGGCCTTTGAGTATTAATGTTAACTATTACGATGAGATAAAATATCCTTTTTCTATTTTATTTCATTTTGGTTACATTATCTTTAACAAAAGAGCGCTTGAGTAATAATTTTTTCTTTTTCTATTCTTCTAAAAAGTAACTTAACTTAATAAAGTAAAACTGCACATACTTGTATATATTTACTTTTCTCCCCTTTTAAATAGAAATTTCCGATATCTATTGTTAATTAGGAATTGATTTCAACAATATGAGAATCTTTAATAACTAGCTTGTGTCATCTCAAATTAACTCTCGTTTAATAATAAGTGGTAAATAGGTTATAGTAAAGTGCTGTAAAGTAGGCATATATATTTATTTTACTAGGATTTAAAGAGGTTTTAAGGTCTTTGATATTTATTATATTTTGCATAAGTTTGCAACCCCAATTTTAATGAATCACACACGTAAGCCGAATAATAAATAACTAATAATTAGCAAAATATGAACGAGTATGTAATCTATTTGGTTCCCGCTTTAGGGATTTTAGGGTTAATAGTAATGGCCATTAAATCGGCATGGGTAAGTAAACAAGATGCAGGAGATAAAAACATGCAAGAGCTTGCAGGTTATATTGCTGATGGTGCAATGGCATTTTTAAAGGCAGAGTGGAAGGTGTTGAGCATATTCGTGGTGTTCGCTGCTGCTTTATTAGCATATTCTGGAACCATCCATGAGATAAACGGTCGCGCCATTCATTCTAATTCTATTATTGCTATTTCATTTATTATAGGCGCTGTATTTTCTGCAACAGCAGGATATATTGGTATGAAAGTAGCCACCAAAGCAAATGTACGTACTACCCAAGCAGCACGTACCAGTTTAGCACAAGCGTTAAAAGTTTCTTTTACAGGAGGTACTGTAATGGGGCTTGGAGTTGCTGGTTTAGCGGTTTTTGGATTAGGAGGTTTATTTATTATTTTCTTGAAAATATTTAATGTGGTTGAAGTAAATAGCAATGAAATGAAAACGGCTATTGAAGTATTAACTGGTTTTTCATTGGGTGCAGAATCTATTGCATTATTTGCTCGTGTGGGTGGAGGTATTTATACAAAAGCAGCTGACGTTGGTGCAGATTTGGTAGGTAAAGTAGAAGCAGGTATTCCAGAAGATGATGTTCGCAACCCTGCTACCATTGCAGATAACGTAGGCGATAACGTAGGCGATGTGGCAGGAATGGGTGCCGATTTATTCGGATCTTATGTAGCTACAATACTTGCTACTATGGTATTAGGTCAAGAAATTGATGCTACTGGGGATGCATTTAATGGTATGTCTCCCATATTATTACCAATGGTTATATGTGGTTTAGGTATTGTATTTTCCATTATTGGTACCTGGTTCGTACGCATAAAAGAGGAAACGTCTAGTGTTCAAAACGCTTTAAATTTAGGTAATTGGTCATCTATTGTTATTACCGCTATTGCTTCTTATTTTATTGTAATGTATATGTTGCCTGAAACGCTAAATATGCGTGGATATATTTTTCCGAAATTAAATGTATTTTATGCCATTATGGTAGGTTTAGTAGTGGGCACCATTATGAGCGTGGTAACAGAATATTATACTGCAATGGGCAAAGGTCCTGTAAATTCTATTATACAACAATCTGCTACTGGGCATGCGACTAATATTATTGGTGGTTTATCCGTAGGAATGAAATCTACTGTTATTCCTATTTTAGTACTAGCAGCGGGTATTATGATGTCTTATCATTTTGCAGGGTTATATGGTGTAGCGATTGCAGCAGCTGGTATGATGGCTACTACTGCCATGCAATTAGCCATTGATGCTTTTGGACCAATTGCTGATAATGCAGGAGGAATTGCAGAAATGAGTCAGTTACCGCCAGAAGTACGTGAACGCACAGATAATTTAGATGCCGTAGGAAACACTACTGCAGCTACTGGGAAAGGTTTTGCGATTGCTTCAGCGGCATTAACTTCTTTAGCGCTTTTTGCTGCCTTTGTTGGTATTGCAGGTATTACCGCCATTGATATATATAAAGCACCCGTACTAGCTGGATTATTTGTGGGAGCAATGATTCCATTTATATTTTCAGCATTATGTATTGCAGCAGTTGGTAAAGCAGCTATGGAAATGGTGCAAGAAGTGAGACGGCAATTCCGAGAAATTCCAGGTATTATGGAATACAAAGCAAAACCAGAATATGACAAATGCGTAGCCATTTCTACAAAAGCATCTATTAAGGAAATGATGATGCCCGGTGCTATTGCTTTAATTACTCCAGTTCTTGTTGGGTTTACATTTGGCCCAGAGGTATTGGGTGGTTTGTTGGCTGGTGTAACAGTAAGTGGTGTGTTAATGGGTATTTTCCAAAGCAATGCGGGTGGTGCATGGGATAATGCAAAAAAATCATTTGAAAAAGGAGTACTCATTAATGGTGAAATGTTTTATAAAAAATCAGAACCACATAAAGCATCTGTAACAGGAGATACGGTGGGCGATCCGTTTAAAGATACTTCTGGCCCTTCTATGAATATTCTTATTAAATTAATGAGTATTGTGTCCTTAGTAATTGCTCCTTATATTGCTATGGGCCCAGCTCAAGGCGCTACTGATTGTCATCCTAAAAATATAAATGCCGCTTGTTGTATGGAACAAAAAGATATGAAATGCGACATGAGTAAAGTTATGAAAATGACAAAAGAAGAATGCGCTTCATATTGCGATTCTGTTGGATGTACACCTGAGCAAAAAGCAATTTGTGTAGAACATGCTGGAATGGAAACTAAAAAAGCATGCTGCCAACCTCATGAAACTGAAAAAGTAGAATAGTATAATTCAGTAATTTTAATACAAACTTTTAGAAATAAATTACCATGAAAAAAATAGTAATGGCTTTTGTATTTTAACAAATGTGGTTTTTGCGCAAAATACACTGAAAACTGCGCCAAGAATTAAAGAATTAGGTGTAACACATAATAGTCTTCAATCTTTTAGCATTAAGTGTGAATTATAAAAAACAAATAGGTGCTAAAACATTTTATTGTTTTCTACTTTTGACTGGCCAAACTTTAGGGAAGCATACATGATTAAGGAGATTCATCTTTTATAAAAAGGAATAATCTCTCGTTTTCAGTTGGTCTAATTATAGGACTTGAATTTAGAAAACAAATTAATGATTGATTTTCATTTTATAATGAACCGAATTTAAGTTATTCAGATTCTAAAATAATAATATTTAGTAGCTGGCTATTGCTTATAGTAAAAAATAAACGCCTCTACTTGTTAGAAGCGTTTATTTTTTTTGATAATTTAAGTTGTAGCGGAGCTATTGTCTTTTAATTTATTAAATCGATTATACATTTCTTTTTCAAAGTAAGAAACAGATACAATTCTTCTTAAATCTAGAATAAGGTCTATTTTTAATTCTTCTATATCTGTTATTTTACCTTCTTCAATATATTCAGCGTAAACAGATAAATACTGTGAAATAAACACCAGTTCTTTTTCATTATTACGATATCCACTGATGGCTGGGATAATACGAATATAATTTGAAATAGAAGGGATAGGAAGTTCTTTCACCCAAGCAATATAAAATTTATTATTGTCTAGCGTAAATTGTAATAATAAACCTTCCGTAAAGGATGATTTTAAAATCAATTCAAATTCATTACCTACTTCTTTAATTGC
>JBDTFR010000088.1:0-3040 GCA_039937835.1 Bacteroidia bacterium
GTTTTTATTAATGAAACTGTTCCCTATAAAGCCGTTGCCTGGTTAGCAAACAAACTTTATAAAGAACATTATATTTCTATTCCAACAAAACATACTTGGAACATATTTACAAGTACAAAAGAAATTACCTACCAGTGGTTGGTGAATAATAAATGGAACAGTATTCATATAAAAGCAAAAAACGTTTCTAAAAAAATAATGAATGGAAGTTTTGAAGAATTTATATTTGAACATTATTATGGATTCACCAAAGTAACTGAAGCAATTACTGAAAAATACACCATTCATCACCCTAGCTGGATGATAAACGATATAACGGAATCACATATTGATTGTGATTTTGACGATAATTATGGGCATGATTTTGCTTTCTTAAATGCAACCTCACCCGATTCCGTTTTTTTAGCAGAAGGCTCTGAAATTAGTGTGGCGTGGAAAAGGAAGAAAATATAATTAAAATAAGATAGCAACTTTGCTTGAGAGCCTCACTAAGAAATTACTATTGCATTTCTACAGGCTTATAGGATTCAAAATTTGAACCTATAATAATTACACCTTACACAAATTTACATAGGCTAGTGCTAAAGGCGATTAATTGCAAAAGATTGAAATTTATTTTAAACTATAAAATCTTTATGTTATGCGAAGATCAATTGTTTGGTTCAAAACCGATTTACGTTTACACGATAACGAAACGCTTGTAAGTGCTATTAACCATAGCGATGAAGTACTACCCATCTATTGTTTTGACGATGCTCATTTTGAAAAATCAGAATTTGGTTTTAAAAAGACCGGAAACTTTAGAGCACAATTTCTATTAGAATCACTAACAGATTTAGATAATCAACTAAGAGCATTAGGGTCAGGACTTTTGATTTTAAGAGGGAACCCAGCAGTGGAAATAATAAAAGTTGCAAATAAGTACGGTGCACAAAAAGTGTATGCAAAAAAAGAAGTAGCCTACGAAGAAAAAAATACAGAATCCATCGTTGAGAAAGGATTATGGAAAATACACAGTGTTTTAGAATTATTTAGTACAAGCACTTTGTATCATGCCGAAGATTTAACTTTTTCTATTAAAGATATACCTGATGTATTTACAAATTTTAGAAAAAAAACAGAAAGAGAATCAAGCATTCGTCCTATTTTTGATACCCCAAAAGCCATTAACTCACCCAACATAAAACCATTAGAATTGCCAAGCTTGGAACAGCTAGGCTTAGAACCCGTGTTACCAGATGATCGTAAATGTTTTGATTTTAAAGGTGGAGAAACAGAAGGCATAAAACGACTACACTATTATTTTTCAGAGAGTAAAAAAATTTCAACATACAAAGAAACTCGTAATGAATTGCTTGGTGCTGATTATTCTTCAAAATTTTCGGCTTGGTTGGCGCAAGGTTGTTTATCGCCGCGCGAAATTTATTATGAATTAAAAAAATATGAACTCAATTATGGTGAAAATGAATCTACCTATTGGTTAGTATTTGAATTAATGTGGCGTGATTATTTTCGTTTTATGATGAAAAAACATCGAAATAAATTCTTTACGCTTGCTGGCATTAAAAATAGCGACTCACATTTGCTCAACCATAATTCAGAAATTTTGCAAAAGTGGATAGATGGAAAAACAGGAGTTGATTTTGTAGATGCCAATATGCTGGAATTAAAACACACTGGTTTTATGAGCAACCGTGGTAGACAAAACGTAGCCAGTTATTTAGTGAATGACTTAAAACTCGATTGGCGCTATGGCGCCGCTTATTTTGAGCAACAATTAATTGACTATGATGTTTGCAGTAACTGGGGCAATTGGGCTTACCGAGCGGGTGTTGGCAACGACCCAAGAGGCAAACGTTATTTTAATATTGAAAAGCAAGCCGAAGAATATGATAAAGAAAAGCTTTATCGGAATAGGTGGTTGAGTGTTTAGAGTAGGGTCGGTATTAAATTTTCATCTTGAAATGTTTTTCTTTAAAATAGAACTGTATTAAAGAAAATAACTATTCAATTAATTGGTCATTTCCTCCCTTCTGGCTAAAATAATATTAAAGCAATTAAATTCCAATTGAATTACTAAATTTGGTGTAAACTCATATTGCGGATATGTGAAATACATTTATCCGCATGTTAGCGGTAATGGGGCAAGACCCATCAGAATAAAAACATTTGTATCTTTAGGCATCTATGAAACATGAAAAATACCAACTTGAATCGGACAAAAAATTACTGGTTTTTGAATTCACGAGCGTTGGGCCAAAAGGTAAAATTAAAAAAATTGTTCAATACTCAGAGACCAATTTGAAGGACTATTTTAATTTGGGATTCGGAGATAAGGATGAAAAGACTGGAGAAATAAATGACTTAGTAATAACAAATAACGGTGATAGCCAACAGGTTTTAGCGACTGTGGCATCGACCGTTTATGCTTTTACGGAGAAGCATCCAGACGCATGGATTTATGCGAGAGGTAGTAACAGTGCTCGAACGAGGCTTTATCGAATCGGAATAACGAATAATTTACTTGACATTAAAAAGGACTTTGAAGTGTTTGGGTTAAAGGACGACCAATGGCATAACTTTCGGAAAGGCTTGGATTACAAAGCATTTTTAATTAAGCGGAAAAATCCGTAAATTTGTACTATCATGAAAATTAAAGAATTGAATAAATCCAAAACGCCAATCGTCAAGATTAATAAGACATTGGACAAACTTGCTTCCAAGGTACTTTTCCCAGACAAGTTGGAGGAAGCGAACCGTATACTAAAGACGGTTGGTTTACCGAAGACAAAATAATCCCACTCCCGCTAACATCAGCTAAAAAAAATGCGGGCTTTCCGCAATGCAATTTTATTTTTTCAGCGGTATAAGTTTATTTTTATAAAATTGCGGGAAGTTCATTACATTTAATACAGTTTATCGGTTAGGGCAGTTTTGTGGGTTTTTATACCGCACTATTTTTTAGCTTAATCGTTAGCGGTCAGGCTATGAGCGACCTAACGCAAACCGAAAGACGACAAAATTATGGACTTTAACAACA
>JBDTFR010000089.1:0-55788 GCA_039937835.1 Bacteroidia bacterium
GAAAACGATAAAAGTACTTTAAACAACCTAGTTACACAATAATCTATTCAAAAAATTAACATGTCAGCAACCGCGCAAGATCAATTAACAACGGAAGAAACAGCAAAAAAATTAGGCTTGCTGCCTGATGAATATGAAAAAATTAAAACCATTCTAGGTCGTGTGCCTAACTTTACCGAGCTGAGTATTTTCTCTGTTATGTGGAGCGAGCATTGTTCTTATAAAAACTCCATAGTTTGGTTAAAAAAATTACCTAAAAAAGGTCCATTTATTTTAGCTGAAGCTGGCGAAGAAAATGCAGGTTTAGTAGATATAGGTGATGACTTAGCATGCGCCTTTAAAATTGAATCACATAATCACCCTTCGGCCTTAGAGCCCTATCAGGGTGCTGCTACCGGAGTGGGTGGAATTAATCGCGATATTTTTACGATGGGCGCGCGGCCTATCGCACAACTCAACTCCTTGCGTTTTGGGGATATTAAATTAGATAAAACCAAGTGGTTAATAAAAGGGGTTGTTAAAGGTATTGGGGATTATGGAAACGCATTCGGTATTCCTACTGTTGGTGGCGAAGTGTTTTTTGATGATTGTTATAATGTGAATCCTCTTGTAAATGCAATGAGTGCTGGTATTGTAAAAAAAGGAGAAACCATTTCTGCAACTTCTTTTGGAGTGGGTAATCCTGTTTACATTGTAGGTTCTGCAACTGGAAAAGATGGTATACATGGTGCAACGTTTGCTTCCGCAGATCTTACAGAAGATTCTGCAAAGGATTTACCTGCAGTACAAGTTGGAGACCCTTTTCAAGAAAAACTATTATTAGAAGCAACCCTTGAAGTTATTAAAACAAATGCTGTTATTGGCATGCAAGATATGGGTGCAGCAGGCATCACTTGTTCTACTTCTGAAATGAGTGCAAAGGGAGAACACGGTATGGATATTTGGTTAGACAGAGTACCTACGCGACAAGCAAATATGTTACCGTTTGAAATTTTACTTTCAGAATCACAGGAACGTATGCTCATTGTAGTAAAAAAAGGAAGAGAAAAAGAAGTAGAAAAAGTATTTGAAAAATGGGATTTAAATTGTGCGATCATTGGTGTAGTAACAGACACCAAACGTTTAAAATATTTTATGAATGATGAGCTAGTGGCGGATGTTCCTGCTTATGATTTAGTATTGGGAGGCGGCGCACCTGTTTATCACCGCGAATACAAAGAACCAGCTTATTTTAAAGAGTCGAAAAATTTTAATATTGATAATGTAAAAGAACCAGAAGATTTAGTTGCTGTTTCAAAATTTTTAATTGCACATCCAAACATTGCTTCCAAACAATGGGTTTATAATCAATACGATTCAATGGTTGGTACCGTTAACATGAGCACCAATGCACCTTCTGATGCGGCCATTGTAAACATTAAAGGAACTAAAAAAGCAATTGCTTTAAAAATAGATTGTAACGCGCGATATGTAAATGCAGATCCTGAAATTGGTTGCGCTATTGCTGTGTCTGAAGCCGCCCGTAATATTGTTTGTAGTGGTGGCGAACCTTCTGCAATTACCAATTGTTTAAATTTTGGAAACCCCTATAATCCAGAAGTATATTGGCAATTTATAAATGTGATAAAAGGAATGGGAGCCGCTTGTATTAAATTTGAAACGCCGGTAACAGGTGGTAATGTTAGTTTCTATAATCAATCGTCTTATGAAGGGCCTGTTTTCCCTACACCAACTATTGGTATGTTGGGCGTGTTAAAAGATAAATCAAAAAGAATGACGTTAAATTTTAAAAATGAAAACGATTCGATTTATTTAATTGGTAGTTCTAAAAACTGTATAGCTTCTTCTGAATATTTATATTCCTACCATCAAGTAAAAATCACACCTGCGCCGTCTTTTAATTTAGATGAAGAATATGAAGTGCAAAAGGCAGTAAAAATGTTAATAAAAGAAGGTGTTATTCAATCAGCACATGATTGTGCAGACGGAGGTTTATTTATTACTTTATTAGAAAGCGCTATGACCAATGACTTAGGGTTTGATATTGGTGCCGATGAAAGTGTTCGTAAAGATGCTTTTTTGTTTGGTGAAGCACAAAGCCGAGTAATTGTATCTGTAAAAAAAGCAGATGAAGATAAATTTATTGACTTAATGATGGGCTCGCGTGCAGAATTTGAATACCTTGGCGATGTAAAAGGTAAAGAAATGATTATTGATGAACAATCATTTGGAACAGTGGCGGAAGCAAAAACCTTATTTGATAACTCATTGGCAGAATTATTGAAATAATAAATTACTGTTTTTAATTTTTGTAAAATCAATTGCGATGAGACAATTAGCCGTTATGTGTTTTTTTGCGTTAATATCTTTTATTTCATCTGCGCAAATTTCATCTGCTGCGTTTTATAAACTCGCTTTTAAAGCAAACTCAGAAAAAGATTATAAGAGCGCGCAACACAATATAGAAAAGGCTATACAGCTAAACAGCAAATTTGACAGCGCGTATTATCTTCAGGGGCTTATTAGCTTTAAACAAGAAAAATATAAATTAGCAACTAAACAATTTAGCAAGACGTTAAGTATTAACCCCGATTATTTTGATGCCATTTATGCACGTGGATGTGCTAAAGCAGAAGCAGAAGATTATATTGGGGCGATAAAAGATTTTAATACCATTATTTTATTACAGCCCACCAATGTAAAAGCATATTATAATAGGGCTTTGGCAAAAACCCACTTAGCCGACTATCCGCCTGCAATTATCGACTTAGATGAAGCAATTAATTTAAATCCTACCTATACAACGGCTTATTATAGTCGTGGCTATTGTAAAGATTTAGCTGGTGATTATAATGGAGCCATCGTTGATTATCAGAAAACAATTGCTTTAGATAGTACTTATCGTGAAGCTTATATTGCATTAGGCAATGCATTATATCAACATGGAGAAAAAACACAAGCTTGCGAAGTGTATAAAGGAGCAGCCCAAAAAGGTAGTGTAATGGCTGAAGAATTAATAATTAAACTTTGTGATTGATTTTGAAAAATAAATATACTCTTTTTATTATTCTACTTTTGCTGTTGGCCAAACTAACACAAGCACAATCTAAATTTCCAAATTATAAAATAACTGTACTTCCTATACAATGTAATTATACTAAACTAGGTAGTATTTCCATAATTATTGACTCAGCAAATGCTCCCTATAGTTTTTTATGGAGCAATGGGGAAATTAAAAGCTCAATTGAAAATTTAATGCCCGGAAGTTACAATGTCAACATTAAAAATAAATTCGGAGAAGATACAAGCGCTACCTATATCCTTAAAGAACCTATTTGTGAAATGAGAGGAGAACTCGTTTTTACCCCCAATGGTGATGGATACAAAGATACATGGAGTATTGCTAATTTCTCCTATTATCAAAATTCATGGGTACTTATTTATAATCGATTGGGGCAAAAAGTATTTGAGCACCAGGGGCTTTATAAACCTTGGGATGGAAAAGATTTATTAGGAACACCTCTACCTGAAGGCACTTATTATTACATTATTTATGAAAATAAAACAGAAAAGAAAATAGTTAAAGGTTCCGTATCTATACTCCGCTAAATGAAAAAAATAATAGCTATTTTATTTTTATTTTTTTTAACATTCTATGCAGTAGGTCAACAAGACATACAGTACACTCAATTTATGCTAAATGATTATGGCTTAAATCCTGCAATAGCAGGAAGCAATAAAGGGCTTTTTTTTATGGCTGGCCGTAGAGCTCAATGGCAAGGGTTTGATTACAATCCCGAAACTAATTTTGTAAATTTCACAAAAGACATTGGCAAAAAAAGTTATAGATATTTTTGGCATGGAGTGGGTGCTTCGGTAGAAAATGATCGGATTGGCATATTTAATACTATAAACGCTACTGCATCGTACGCTATTCATTTAAAAATAGCGCATGGTTATACAATGAGTTTTGGTATAGCAGCAGGGGTTAAGCAGTTTTCTGTATCAAATGCAATATTCGATGTAAATGATCCTGCATTAGCTGTAAAAGGCGTGAATGAAGTAATAATACCCATACTTATTCCAGGGTTCTATTTATATTCAAAAAAAATTACACTAGGTATTTCAGTGAGGGACTTATACAAAAGTGAACTAAGCCAAGGGAAAAAAAATATTGGTACTAACAGTAAACTACTTCCTACTGCATATATTTCTATGAGTCGCAAGTTTTTATCTGCGGAATACGATTATACCTTTATACCTGCTGTTAATATCCAATCCAATTTCAAAAGTATCCCATCCGTTGCTTTAAATTTTATGACTATTTATAAAAGGCGTATTGCCCTAGGGGTCTCTTACCGAGCGCAGGATGCTGTTTCAGGAATAATTCAAATTCGTTTTTCTAAACATATTATTATAGGCTTTGCTTATGACTATACGGTATCAAAACTTAACGCGGTAAATGCAAATGCTACGGAAATAATGGTCGGCTATTCTCCATTTATGGATGCGGAAGATTTTAAAGATAAAAGTAAACAATCTAAATGCCCCGCTTTTGATTTCTAATCGGCGGGGATTACGTGCTACGTGGGTAAGGTGAAAAACACATTCAAAAAAATTTGGTCCTTTTTATGGAAAACAGCTTTGCTGTTTATAATTCTCAGTATCTTTTCTGTTGTACTATTTCGATGGGTGCCTGTACCCATTACTCCGCTCATGTTAGTTAGATGTGTGGAACAAAAAAGAGCAAACAATGAAATTATTCTTAAAAAAGATTGGATGCCTCTTGAAAAAATATCCCCCAACCTGCAACTAGCAGTAGTTTGCTCAGAAGACCAAAATTTTGTAGAGCATAGTGGATTTGATTTTAAAGCGATCAATAATGCGTTTAAGTATAACCAAAACCACAAAAAAAAGCGGGGCGCAAGTACTATTAGCCAACAAACTGCAAAAAATGTTTTTTTATGGCAAGGCAGAAGCTGGTTTCGTAAAGGGTTAGAGGTATATTTTACATTTTTAATTGAAATAATTTGGTCAAAAGAACGAATTATGGAAGTGTATTTGAATGTAATAGAAATGGGTAAAGGTATTTATGGTGCGCAAGCTGCTGCCCATTACTACTTCCATAAAGAGGCAAGCAATTTAAGTAAAAGCGAATCTGCTTTAATAGCGGCGGCACTTCCAAACCCTATTAAATTTTCTGTCTTAAACCCAACGGCATATATCTTAAAAAGGCGTGCATGGATTATTCATCAAATGGCACTTTCTGATGGTGTATTAAAATATAAAGAATAAGGAGGCGGTACTTTAAATAGAAAGTATACAAAATGTTTTTTACATAATCAAATAGACTGTAGTTATAACGATTTTAAAAAGCTAGAATTTTGTTTTCAGCCAAGTAATTGCTAGCTCTTCATCAGTAAAAATTTTGGTGGGATAAATAGGTTTATTAAAACTCAAATACACATTACCCATTAATTTTTGAGCAAGAGATTTAACAATATAGGCTTCTGCTATTTTATCGGGATTTTGTCTATTTGCAAGATAGGTACGAGTTTCCATACTAACCATACTCCATTCATTTGCAAGTATAAGTAGTGCTATTTTAGATCCTCCTCTTACTTTATCTACAGCATCTTCAATTTCTTTTGCCAGATCAATTTCAACAGTGTCATTTGTTTTTACTACTATACGTACCAAATTATCGGCTCTTAAAGCAACATGAAAAAATTCATAATCTAACGATCTTATTATTTCAACTTCCATAAACTTCAGTGAGGACGTAATTAAATACTTTTAATAGGGTAATTATCAAAATTTATATATTGAATAGCAGTATAACGTTAATTTGCATATTAGGTTACCCTTTTTCAGGTATAACGACCTTTTCTACTCTTTATGTTTTTCTACTTTTACATGTAGATAAGCAATGTACGCATTCTAATGTATGTATATACATTTAATTAATTTTAGTATGTATCTTTGCGTCTCAATATATTTTATGAAATTACTTTTTCAGTATTTAAAAAATTATCGGGGTCTAATGCTATTAGCTCTTTTATTGGCATCCGTTAATCAAATTTTCTCTTTAATCGACCCTTTAATATTTAAAAGAATTGTTGATGAGTACGCGACTGGAGCACACACGTTTACTAAAATACAGTATTTAAAAGGCGTTGGGGGACTAATATTATTATCCATGGGGATAGCAATGGTTTCTCGTATTGCCAAAAATTTTCAAGATTATTATGTAAATGTCATTACTCAAAAATTAGGCGCACAAATTTATTCTGATGGATTAAAACATTCGCTGGAGTTGCCTTATCAGGTATTTGAAGACCAGCGGAGTGGGGAAACCTTAGGTATATTGCAAAAAGTAAGAATTGATGTGGAGAGGTTAATAAATGCACTCGTTAGTATATTGTTTACTTCGATTGTAGGAGTTATTTTTGTAATGATATATGCCATACGCATACATTGGATAGTAGCTTTAGTATATTTTTTGGCAGTTCCTATTTTAGCTATCATTACGTCGGTTTTAAGCAAACGAATTAAAAAAATACAGAAAAAGATTGTTGGCGAAACTACTTCATTAGCAGGCTCTACTACCGAGTCATTACGCAACATTGAGCTTATAAAAAGCTTGGGTTTAGCAGATCAAGAGATTAACCGCCTAGGAGGCATTACTATAAAAATACTGGGTCTTGAATTAAAAAAGGTGCGTTACATACGAAGCATTAGCTTTATACAAGGAACGTTCGTAAATTTATTACGCAGTAGCATTTTGTTTCTTTTGTTGTTTTTAATATTTAAAGATACTCTTACACTCGGTGATTTATTTTCTTTACAAATTTATTCCTTTTTTATTTTTGGCCCTTTACAAGAATTGGGTAACATTATTAATCTTTATAGAGAAGCAGAAGTATCATTGGATAATTTTAAAATTATTTTGAATACGCCTAAAGAAGAAAAACCCACTTACCCTATTTCTATAAATGGAATAGAAAAGTTGGAATTTAAAAATGTTAGTTTTAAACATCAGAGCGCCTTAAATAAGGCTTTAGACAACATTTCATTTACAACAAAAACAGGAGAGACAATAGCCTTTGTTGGTCCATCAGGCTCTGGAAAAACCACGCTTGTAAAATTGTTAGTTGGTTTATATCATCCAGAAACGGGGGAGGTATGTTATAACGATATAAATGGAAAAGCGATTGATCTTGATCAGTTTCGCTCTCATATTAGCTTTGTAACCCAAGACACGCAGCTATTTGCAGGCAGTATAAAAGAAAACTTACTGTTTGTTGCGCCGCACGCTACTGATGAAGAGTGTATAGATGTTTTAAACAAGGCGGCTTGTCAAAGTTTACTTTTACGAGCAAGTAATGGCATTGACACCATGATTGGCGAAGGTGGCGTAAAAGTATCAGGAGGTGAAAAACAACGTTTGTCTATTGCACGCGCTTTGCTGAGGAAGCCTACCTTATTAGTGTTTGATGAAGCGACCTCTTCACTGGATTCACTTACCGAAGATGAAATTAGCAAAACCATTCGCTCTTTATCAGTAAATCAAGAACAAATAACCGTAATAATTGCCCATCGATTAAGTACCATTATGCATGCTGACAAAATCTTTGTGTTAGAAAAAGGAAAGATAATAGAACATGGAAAACACGACGCATTGCTTGATCAGAAAGGGCTATATTATGCAATGTGGAGACAACAAATAGGAGAAAGACATTAGAGCTTTATAAATAAAATTTAAATATAACCCTCAATTAGAAATAAATATAACCATTAATCCATACAACTATGTATCATATTGCCATTATTTCTGGAAGTGTCCGCGCTGGAAGAAGTAGCCATAATGTAGCTCAATATTTTAAAAATTATATTTCGGAAAACAAACTAGCAACAACAGAGATTTTAGATTTAAAGGAATTTAATTTTCCTATTATAGAGGAGCGTCTTTCCCTAAATCCTAAACCCAGTGCTTCAGAAAAATTATTCTCTGAAAAAATAACAAAAGCAAATGCGGTAATTGTTGTTTTCCCTGAATACAATGGCGGTTATTCTGCCGGAATAAAAAATGCAATTGATTTATTATATAATGAATGGTATCGCAAACCAATAGGTTTGGTATGTGTTTCATCAGGTAATTTTGGTGGTGTAAATTCCTTAGCACTTATCCAGACTGTTTTCCTAAGAATAAAGGCGGTTCCTATTTCTACGACGTTTCCTGTGCCTAACGTGCAACATAATTTTGATGCAAGCGGCAATGCGACTGATAAAGAAACGACTGATAAAAGAGCTGCCTTATTCTTAAAAGATCTTTTATGGTATACAGAAGCTTTTGAGAAAATGAAATAGGGTTTTTATAATAGTTGCTTTATGCTAAAACAGAAGTTTTATTTTGTAACTCCTAATATGGGTTTACCAGAACAAGCATTTGGAAACTGAAGGTTTAACAAAATGGATAGTGTAGGTGCAATATCGGTTATTGAAACTGCTTCTGCTGTACTGCCTGCCTTAATATTCCATCCATAAAAAATCAGGGGTACATGCGTATCATAACTATATGGCGAACCATGTGTAGTGCCTACTGGTGCATGTTCAATGTAACCAGGTAAATAATTTATTAGTACGTCACCAGAACGTTTTGTATTAAAACCTCTTTGCATGAAGCTTTTAATGCCTTCTGTAAATTGATAATTATTCATTGTGGTTGCGGTAATTGCTTCAGAAATTTCAGGTATGTTTTGTAAAAAGAGAGCTACTTCATCTTGCACTTGTTTTAAGTCTAATTTTTGAGTGGCAATCATTTTATGGTCAAGAAAAATTTGCTGATTTGAAAACGAAAGCACTAATTTATCGCCATACATTTTAAGTAAATGTTGTTTTAATGAGTCTATTATTTTAGTGGTATTTACATATCCTGCAGGTATTTTTAAATCTTGTAAATAGGCTGGTACTTCTGGTGCCGCATGGTCTGCGGTTAAAAATATAAGTGCATTGTTTTTACCTACTTGTTGCTCAATAAAGCTTAATAATTCGGCAATATCTTTATCCAGACGAATAAAGTTGTCCTCCTGTTCTATGGAGTTGGGTCCATACGCATGTCCAATATAATCAGGTGATGAAAAGGAGATGGCCAAAAAATCGGTTACTTCTGTTTTACCCATTCCTTCTGATTTAATTGTTTGTATTGCAAAATTTTTAGTGAAGGAATTACCAAAAGGTGTAAGTGGCAGCAGTCCTAATTCCTCATTTGTTTTCATCAACACTGGTAAATTGTGCGGAAAGACAGGCTTTTTTTCACCCTTTAAAATTGTTTCATAGTTATTATCGTCTGGTAAACTTTCAATATACTGATCAATCGGCAATAACGTATTCCATTCTTGAGATAAATATTTTTTTGGAAGTTGTTGTTGATTAAAATCATTTACCCACTTTGGTAATTCTTTCATGTAATATGTACTACTAATAAAATTTCCACTGTTTTTATCATACCAATAAGCTGCATTCGCAGTGTGACCAGTAGGCAATATGGCTCCTCTATCCTTTAAAGCAATTCCAATTACTTTCGATTTCATATTTGATGCAATACGAAGTTCATCGGTAATGGTGGTAACAAGCATATTTTTAGGGGAGCGTTTACCTTCTGAACCAGAAGCGCCAACGCCTACAACAGAAGAATCTTCTGCACAATACACATAAAGCCCTGTACGTTTATCAAACCAGTTATTTCCAATGATACCATTTAAAGCGGGAGTTGCGCCAGTGTATATCGCCGCATGGCCTGGCGCTGTATATGTTGGTACATAATTATAGTTAGTGTTTTTGCAAAAGAAACCTTCATCCACCAATTTTTTAAATCCATCATTACTATATTTATTCCAATAACGATAAATATAATCGTAACGCATTTGATCAATAACAATGCCTACTACTAATTTGGGTTTGCTTGTTATAACGGGTTGAGCAAAAACTGTAATGGAAAGTAACAAAGCGATAAATGGATAAATAACATTTTTCATGATTCATTCTTTTTGTATATAGAATACAAATTTATGAAACTATGGGGGAAAAGTGTCTCTGCTAAACCATAATACTTAATTACTTTTTCTTTATGAGGGTTGGTACCCCAGTCTTGCCATGCAGCAGTATATGGATCCTATCCACATTTTAAGGGCTCGCTATAAATATCTTTTGTATTCTCAACATAGGTTCTACAATTACTGTATACATAACGATATTTTTAAGCCACCGTATAATTAATATAATTGTGTTTTGATAACTTTAGAAGTTTCTAAATTTTCTACCTTTTAAATTTTTTTCACAGTTATAAAATTTAATTATTACCTACTCTATTTAACGCTTTTCGGTATTCGCCATTTCGAATAAATTTCATTTTTATATCTTGTATATTGTAAAGGAAAGCATTTGCTAAACTAAAGATAGCAGGGAATTTCATGTAGGGGTGTTTTCGCTGTTTTTAGAGTGCTTATAAATGGATTAGAAAAAAACGTTTTATTGTATTTTTGAAGTAGGGATTTCCTATTGGAAGGGGATTAAAGAAATTATTTTTGTTGTATTCTAACGTCTATCATCTGGTAGAACTTAAATACGAGTATGCCTATACCCATGCCTACAATAGCACCCAAAGCAACATCACCAGGATAATGTACGCCGTTGTATATACGACTATAAGAAACTACAATCGCCCACAAAAAAATAAATAGTCCGAAATATTTTAATTTATTTTTAAACAACAAACTCAAAAACATGGCGGCAGCAAAGGTATTTGCAGCGTGAGATGATACAAAGCCATACATTCCACCGCAAGAACCGTTTAAATGAATCTTAGCTTGTATCAATAAATTATGGCAAGGACGGTAGCGTAAAAACACATTCTTAAATGCATGTACTGATACTTGATCGCTAAGAGTAATTAGTAAAACCGCCGCAAGTACCACTAACCAAATGCGTTTGGTCACATATTTATAGACTAAAAAAAAGATAAATAAATAGAGAGGAATCCAAATGGGTTTATTACTTGCCCAGTAAAAAACGAAATCAAAAAAGGCATTGTGTTTACTATTAAAAAATAAAAACAATTCAGTATCCAGCGATTTTATCCAATTAACTAGTTCCATATTTTAACATGTAACTACTTACGATGTGTGTTAAAAATTACAACGTGTTCATTACAATTAATAATCAAATGCGTTTTCTTTACTGTTTAATTGTTTCCACAATTCATCTTTTAATTGTGTTATCCCTTGTCCTGATTGTGAAGAGAAGTAAAGTACTGGAACCGTTTTCTTTTCTTTAAATCGTTTATTAATGTCTTTTTTCATTTCTGTCAATAGCTCATCATCTAACATATCGCATTTAGAAATAGATAAAATTCTTTTTTTATGAATTAGCTCTGGGTTAAACTGTTCTAACTCATTTAGTAAAATCTTATATTCCTTTAGGATATCATCGGCGTCAGCTGGTATTAAAAATAATAAAGTAGAATTACGTTCTATATGTCTTAAAAATCGTAAACCAATGCCTTTACCTTCATGGGCACCCTCAATAATTCCTGGAATATCTGCCATTACAAATGATTTATAATCGCGGTATTTTACAATTCCTAAGTTTGGAACTAAGGTAGTAAATGGGTAGTTTGCAATTTCGGGTTTTGCAGCCGAAACAACAGATAAAAGAGTTGATTTTCCCGCATTAGGGAAACCTACTAATCCCACATCTGCCAATACTTTTAATTCTAATATTTTCCAATCCTCACGACCATCAATACCGGGTTGTGCATATCTTGGGGTTTGGTTGGTAGATGATTTAAAATGATCATTTCCCAAGCCTCCTCGTCCCCCAGGCACAATAATTATTTGTTGTCCATCTTCGGTAACCTCTGCTTCGATTTCCCCCGTTTCTGCATTTTTCACAATGGTTCCCAAGGGTACATCTAAAATTTCATCTTTTCCTTCAGCACCCGTCATACAAGCACTACCGCCACTACCGCCAGGTTCCGCAATTACATGTTTTCGGTATTTTAAGTGAATGAGGGTCCAAAACTGAGAATTACCTCGCACAATAATATGTCCGCCTCTTCCTCCGTTTCCTCCATCGGGCCCACCTTTTGCGGTAAGTTTACTTCGGTGCAAATGAGCAGAACCAGCGCCACCTTTACCAGACCTACCGCATATTTTCACATAATCAACAAAATTAGAATCCATAAACTAAATCTACCCCTCTATTATTTATAATTTTTACTATTTTATTTTTTCTTACCTTTTTTAAAAGATACTTTTTTTACTGTTTTTTTTACACCAACTTTTTTTGCTGCAATTTTTCTTATAGTCTTAAAAGGCTTTTTAGCTATTGGACGCTTAACAACTTTTTTTGCGCTTAGTTTTTTTAACACCATCTTTTTTGGTGCTGCTTTTTTAGATGTCTTTTTTGCTGCAACTTTCTTAATAATTTTTTTAAAACGTGCTTTCTTTACAGCTTTTGGCGCTGTTTTTTTAGATGCCTTTTTTACTACTTTTTTAGAAACGGGTTTACTCGATTTTTTTGATATTATTTTTTTAATAGCCTTTTTAGCTACTTTTTTAACGATTTTCTTTGGAGCTACCTTTTTTGATGCAGGTGCTGCAATTTTTTTTAATATTGTTTTTTTAACAATTTTTTTGGGAGCAACCTTCTTTGGAGCAACTTTTTTTACTGCTACCTTTTGTATTACTTTTTTAACAGCTGCTTTTTTTATTGCCTTTTTTACTACAGCGGCTGATTTACTAGGGTGTATTACATTATTGATTTTGGTAGCAACTACATTTTTAATCACTTTAGCAAGAGAAGATATTTTTTCTGTTAATGTTTCTTCGTCAGCAGAATTTGAACTATCAATTGTATTACACAAGGCATCGAAAATTTCTTCAATACTACCAATACCATTTACTGATTTGAATTTCTTTTGATCCTCATAATAGTATTTTAACGGTGCCGTTTTATTATTATATTCCATTATTCTCTTACGAATAATTTCTTCGTTTTGATCATCCGCTCTTCCGCTTTCTCGTCCGCGATTCAATATACGTTGCGTTAACTCTTCCTCCGTCACTTCAAGCGCCAGCATTAATGTTACAGCTGTATTTTTCTCAGACAATAAATTATCCAATGCTTTGGCTTGATTGGTGGTGCGGGGGAAACCATCAAAAATAAACCCCTTTGCATGTCTGTTATTATCTAGCTTATTACTGATCATTCCAATTACAATCTCATCTGGCACCAGCACTCCCTGATCCATTAATTTCTTCGCTTCCAAGCCTAGTTTGGTACCTTCAGCGATTTCCGCTCGTAAAATATCACCTGTTGAAAGATGAACTAATTGATATTTATCAATCAATTGTTTTGACTGAGTACCTTTACCTGCGCCCGGAGGGCCGAATAATACAATGTTTAGCATATGGTCAGAGTTTTGATTAGTAAAATTATAATGTTAAAATGGATCTTAAAAGTAAAAGCTAAATTTTTATTTATCTGCGATGTATATTGCTGCTAAATTTCTTCCTCTTCCGTTATAATCTAAGCCATATCCAACCAAAAATTCATTGGGAACCGACTTTGCTATGTAATCTACACTAAAATTTTTACAAAACGCATCTGGTTTATAAAGTAAGGTGGCAATTTGTATTGCAGCAGGTTTTTTTTGTTCTAATTGATTAATAATTGTTTCAACAGTAAATCCTGTATCTATAATGTCTTCAATAATAACAATGGTTCTGCCTTCTATATTTTCTTCTAACCCTAGTATTTGTTTTAACGACGATGTGCTGGCAGTGCCTTCGTAAGAAGAAACTTTAATAAAAGAAAGTTCGCAATCAATGGTAATTTTTTTCATTAAATCAGCCGCAAACATAAAGGCACCATTTAATACTACTAAAAATAAAGGGTTTTCATCTCTTAGCGATTCATTCATTCGTTCCGCAACTTCCTCCACAGCACGATTAATCTCAGAAGCCTGCAAAAGCAGTTTAAACTTTTTGTTATTAATAATCATTTCCGTGAAAGCACTTTATATGGAACGAAAATACAAATTTTTTTTACTGCATCCCTTACTTATGCTTTTATTCTTAGCATTAAAAAAGTACTTTCGCATTCTTAATTGAAACAATTTTATTTTATGACACCAAAAGTAAGTATTATAATGGGGAGTACCTCAGATATGCCCATTATGCAGGAAGCTGCAAAAATTCTAAATCAGTTTCAAATTCCGTTTGAAATAAACGCATTGAGCGCACACCGCGTTCCAGAACAGGTGGCTGATTTTGCAAAAAAGGCACATGAAAAGGGAATAAGAGTAATTATTGCGGGCGCTGGCGGAGCGGCTCATTTACCTGGAGTTGTAGCGGCATTTACTCCCCTACCAGTAATAGGTGTACCTTGCCGTTCTTCTATCTCTATTGATGGGTGGGACTCTGTTTTATCCATCTTACAAATGCCTCCTGGTATCCCAGTAGCAACCGTTGCTTTAGATGGTGGACAAAATGCTGGTATACTAGCGGTACAGATATTAGCAGCTGGTGATGATGAATTATTGAAAAAAGTTATCCAATTTAAGGAAAACCTAAAAAATAAAATTCTAAAAGCCAATGCCGAGCTTTCTGAAATTAAATTTGAATTTAAAACCAATTAATTTTCGTGTCATTAGCATTCGATAAATGAAAAAATATTTTTTTGTTATCCTTATCATTGGCATACAGCTAATGGTAAAGGCTAACAATGACAACTATGCCATTGGTGCTCGTTCTGCAGCAATGGGAAACGCTTCTGTAGCCATGAGTGATTTATGGAGTGCGCATCACAATCCAGCTGGTTTAGCATTTATGCACCAAGTCACCGTTGGTGTCAATTACGAAAATCGTTTTTTAATAAAAGAATTAGGTATTAAGAGTGCGGTGGTCGCAATTCCTTTAAAATTTGGTACAGTAGGCGTATCTATTCGCAATTTTGGGTATTCACTTTACAGTGAAAATAAATACAATGTTTCCTTTGCCAAAGCATTTGGAGATAAGTTTGCTGCCGCCTTTGCAATTAATTATTTAACTACAAGAATTGCAGAAGGGTATGGAAACAGTGCTTCTTTTGCAGGCGAAATAGGCTTACAAGCTAAACCTACTAATGAGTTAACTATTGGTGCACACCTATACAACCCTACCAGAACAATGCTTAGTAAAAAAGCAGCAGAACGATTACCCACCATCATTCGTTTTGGAATAAATTACAACCTCTCTAAAAAAGTGATTTTTGCAATAGAAACAGAAAAAGACGTATCTAAAAAAACGGTTTTTAAAGCAGGTGTAGAATATGCGGCAGTTAAAGAATTATATCTGCGAATGGGCATCGCCACTAATCCCGTATTAAGTTCATTTGGCTTTGGTATTCATCTTAAAAATTTTAATCTTGATTTAGCCGCTAATTATCATCAAGTATTGGGTATGACCTCTCAAATTAGTTTAGCCTATCAATTTGGAAATAAGGCACCTTTAACTAATGAATAATAAATTGATGATTGAAAATCCATAAAAATATGCTTTCATTCAAATTATTAACACCAATCCATTTCACTCTTGTTCTTTTATTTTTCTCTTCTTCGCTATTTTCTCAAGACACGCTTATTAACCTACAAAACAACACCGCAATTCAACAACAACTGGAAAATATTACGGAAAGCGTACAATCAGAAGATGTAGATTTTAGTAGTTTGTTAGAAACATTGAGTAATAATAACAAACGGCCCATTAATTTAAACAATACTAATAAAGAAGCGCTACAAACCCTGAAATTATTAACGGATGCTCAAATAAATAACTTACTTCAATACATCAAACAAAACGGAAAACTGATAGCGATTTTTGAATTGCAAGCAATTGATGGATTCGATTTAAAAACGATAACTGCAATTTTACCTTTTGTAAAAATTAATGAAGAGCGAATACCAGTTATTTTTAACAAACATGATTTTGTAAAAAATAGTAAAAGCACACTTACCTTTCGTTATGCACAAGTATTAGAAAAGCAGTTGGGTTTTACTGCCATTGATAGCTTAAGTTTATATAAAAATTCAAATGCAAGATATATCGGTAGCCCCCTAAAGTTATATGTTGCTTATCGATTTTCAGATAATGAACATATTCGTTTTGGCATTACTGCCGAAAAGGATCAGGGTGAATTATTTTTAAAAAGCAAACAACAATTTAAATACGATTGGTATGAACAGTCATTAAAAAATAATCAAAAGAATGGGTTTGATTTTTATTCTGCTCACCTTTTTGTAAGCAACTTAAAATTTATAAAAGCACTTGCAATTGGCGATTATCAGGCTACTTTTGGACAAGGCTTAGTTTTATGGAATGGTTTTTCTTTTGGTAAAAGCTTAAGTACGCTTTACATAAGAAAATCATCTGGAGGTATTCAGCCCTATACATCGGTAAACGAAAACAATTTTTTAAGAGGTGCTGCCACCACCATTGCAATAAAAAAAATAGAGATCACCGTTTTTTATTCTAGAAAAAGAATAGATGCGCAGTTTGCCGATACACTTACAGGTAATCAAGACAAGGTGGTATCTTCGTTAAAACAAACAGGCTATCACAGCACGTTAAATGAAATTGCTACTAAAAATGCATTGTTTGAAAATTGTTATGGAGGCAATGTTTCCTACAATACTACTAATTTCCACCTAGGTTTTACGGGCCTTAATTATGAACTCGAATACCCTTTGAAAAGAAACTTAACCTACTATAATCAGTTTGAGTTTTCATCAAAATCGAATTTTAATGGGAGTGTTGATTATCATTTTAATTTACATAATTTTAATTTTTTTGGAGAAGCCGCAAAAAGTAAAGTAGGTGGAATGGGGTTTTTAAATGGTATGTTAGTAAGCATGGATACTCGTTTATCTCTTGTTATTTTACATCGTTATTATCAACGAAACTACCAAGCTATTTTTAGCAACGGCTTTTCGGAACGGAGCAATAATGCAAATGAAAAAGGTTTGTATACGGGCTTAACCATTAATCCAATATCAACCATTGCGTTAAATGCATACTATGATCGCTTTGAATTCCCGTGGTTAACTTATCAAGCAAATGCACCAGCCTATGGAAATGAATACAGTGCTCAGATAAATTATACTCCTACTAAAAACTTTAATTTTTATTTTCAAATCAAACAGCGTAATCTTCAAAAAAACACAAAAGAAAATGTAGTCATTGATCACCTCGTGGCGGTGAAACAAACTAATTATCGTTTTAATATTTCCTATCGCATTTTAGATGCTATTCAATTAAAAAATAGAATAGAAATTAGTAATTATCGATTTGATGGTCGTGCCATGCAAAATGGGTTTTTAATTTATCAAGAAGTATCGTATCATAAAATTAGCAATCCGCTTTCGATAACGTTACGATATAGCATATTTGACACTGATGATTATGATACGCGTTTATATGCATATGAAAGCGATATGCCAGGAACGTATTCTATTCCCTCTTATTTCAATAGAGGATCACGATTTTATATTTTGTTAAATTATAACATCAATCGCCATATCGAATTGTGGGTTCGTTATTCACAAACGTATTATGATAATAAAAATGTAATTAGTGAAGGTACGCTTAACGAAATCAGAGGCAATACAAAATCAGAAGTGAAGGCGCAAGTGCAATTTAAATTTTAAGGGTAAAAAAATAGAGGCTTTATGAGCCTCTATTTTTTTTTAATTACAACGGTATATTACCATGTTTTTTCTTTGGTAATTTATCTACCTTATTTTTAAGCATGCTAAAAGCATTAATTAATTTTACGCGTGTATCTTCAGGCTTTATTACTTCATCTACATATCCTCTTTCTGCAGCACGATAAGGGTTTGCGAAGTGAGCAATGTATTCTTTTTCTTTTTCAGAAAGTTTTGCAGCAGGATCTTTTGCTGCTGCAATTTCTCCCTTAAAAATAATTTCGGCAGCACCTTTTGCACCCATTACTGCAATTTCTGCAGAAGGCCAAGCGTAGTTCATGTCAGCACCAATGTGTTTACTATTCATTACATCATACGCACCGCCGTATGCCTTACGAGTAATTACAGTTATTCGAGGTACAGTGGCTTCACAAAAAGCAAATAATAATTTTGCACCGTTGGTAATAATACCATTCCACTCCTGATCGGTACCTGGTAAAAATCCAGGAACATCTTCAAATACTAATAACGGAATATTAAAGCTATCGCAGAAGCGAACAAAGCGAGCCGCCTTAACGGATGAATTAATATCTAATACACCCGCTAAAAATGCTGGTTGGTTGGCAACAATACCAATGCTTTTACCAGCTAATCGGGCAAACCCGACAACAATATTCTCCGCAAAATTTTTATGTACCTCTAAAAAAGTTTCGGTATCAATAACACCATTAATCACCTCGCGTATATCATAAGGTTGATTCGGGTTAGCAGGAATAATATTATTTAACGCAGGTCGTTTCTCATCTTTGCCCTTTTCGTATGGTAGTACAGGCACATCGTCTTCACAGTTTTGAGGCATATAGCTTAATAATGCTTTTATATTCTCTAAACATTCTATTTCATTTACACAAGAAAAATGCGTTACCCCTGATTTAGTAGAATGGGTAGAAGCACCTCCTAATTCTTCACTGGTTACTTCTTCGTGTGTTACTGTTTTTACCACATTGGGGCCGGTAACAAACATGTAAGAAGTGTTTTCAACCATCATAATAAAATCAGTAATGGCAGGTGAATACACAGCACCACCAGCACAAGGCCCCATAATAGCTGATAGCTGCGGAATTACACCAGAGGCCAACGTATTACGATAAAAAATATCTGCATAACCACCCAATGAAACTACGCCTTCCTGTATACGTGCGCCACCACTATCATTTAGTCCGATTACTGGCGCACCATTTTTCATGGCTAAATCCATGATGCGACAAATTTTTTCAGCATGCGTTTCAGATAACGACCCTCCAAAAACAGTAAAGTCTTGAGAAAACACATATACCAAACGACCATTGATAGTACCGTAACCAGTAATAACACCATCGCCTAAATACTTTTCTCGTTCCATACCAAACTCTACCGAACGGTGCGTAACAAACATTCCTATTTCTTCAAAACTTCCTTCATCCATTAAAAAATGTAAACGTTCTCTTGCAGTAAGTTTACCTTTTTTATGTTGTGAAGCAATGCGTACTTCGCCGCCACCTAATTGCCCTTCAGCAATTTTTTGATCTAACTCTTTAATTTTACTGTCCATATTAATTATTGATTTATTAATGGTCATCTCCTTGCTTTTTATATTTTCCATCCTTGCGAACAACAATTATAAACGGGTTTTACTTTTTTTAAAGGTAAAAACTAAATATAGTATAAATACTTTAATTTTAAATAATTATTAACTACTTCGGCAATGCGGCCATACCTTGTTGTGCCTGTATATAATCTGGTTTTAGTTGAAGTGTTTTTTCCCATGCCTTCCGAGCACTGTCATAATTTTTGATGGTAAAATTAGCACCACCTATGTTGTACCAATAATCGGCATTTAGAGAATCAATAGCAACTGCTTTTTCTAAAAAGCGAATAGCTACTAAAGGTTGTTCTTTACCAATGTTCATGGCCTCATTAAAATAGACACTTGCCAGCAAGGTATAGTTTTTCTTTAAAAATGGGTTGTTTGGATAAATGAACTTCGCTTTATCCCAATACTGGTTCGCATTTTCATACTCTTTTAATTTAAAGTAAGCTACCCCTAAATTTAAATAACCATTTACATATTTGGGATGAATTTCAATAGCACGGTTTAAATGATAAATGGCTTTTTGAATTAATTCATTTTCCCGTAATTTATTTTCGGGCTTTTCTGATAGATCAATATACCCCTTACCGGCATTACCATTTACCAATGCACTGTTCGGTACCGTTTTAGCATCAGCAATAAATAGTGTGGTATCATTTTTCCAATCAAAATTACGAGCAATGGTAATTTTACCAAACCAAAAAATAAGAAGTACTCCTAAAAATATACCAACAGCGTTTTTGGTAGTTACGTTATTTATTTTTTGTAATCCCCAACTAATATACAGAGCAATAATTAATAAAAAACCAAAAGAAGAATGATAAATTAATCGCTCGCCCATAGTGGCACCAATATCCATAAAAAGATTAGAAATCAAGAAAAGGTGCAACAAATAAAAAGCCAACCCAAACGCAATAATATTTCGTTTAAAAAATAAAATAATCGTTAACACAATTAACGCTAAATGAATTAAAATGGCTAACCAAACACGGATATTAGTAAAGTTAAGATAGGGAATAGTGTTGTAGGAATAGTCGCTAGAAAGCGGAGTAGGATAAATTAATAATTTTAAATAATGATTTAATAATTCAATTTTTGTAGCCCATTCTTGTGTAGCGGTGGCAAATTTATAGGGACTATTTAATACATCAGGGTCTTCAATAGAACTGCCCACACCTACTATTTTATATCGAATAACTAAATAAACTAGTGCCAGCGCCATAAAAGGGAGGGTTGTAATTATGCTTTGTTCTAACTTATCAACCTTTACAATATAGAACAGCATCGGTATTAATACCAATAATGTAATGGCATATTCTTTTGATAATAACGCTAAAAAATAAAACAACAGTCCATAGAATAAATTTTGATTTGATTTATTCTCGCGATAACGGAAAGCAGCAATAAACGTGAGAATAATGAATAAAAATGAAAACAGTTCATCCCTACTTTTCACATTCGCAACCACTTCGGTATGGATAGGATGTATTAAAAATAATAAACACGTAATAAATGCAGCTAATGCATTTTCTTTAAAAATATATTCCCGTAAAAAAAATAATAAAACAATAACAGAGAAAATATAGAGGGCTACATTTGCTACGTGTCTAATGGTAGCAATATCATTTAAAGGGGGCATTTTTTCTTTACTACCAAAAAGTTGCTGCTCTATTGCAAAAGTAACGATTGATAAAGGGCGGTATCTACCTCCAGATAATTGCTGACCTGCATTCATCTGTTTGTAAAAACTTTCATACGCATCTGCAGTTAATATCTTAGGAATGCCTCTAAACCCTTGCTGCACGTATTCGTTTTTTTGAATAACAATGCCATCATCTAAAGCATACTCGTTCAAAAAAGTATTGGAATAGAAAATAAGACCAATGATAATAAGCAATAGTGCTTGCACATTAAAACTGCTGTAATTTATTTTAGCCGTTCCGCTGAATGGTACAACTACTTTACGCTGCTGTTCTTTCTTTCCCATGTTATTGGTATAATTTATGCAGCAATTACTCGCCTTAATTTATAAATTTGTTGATAGTGGGGATGGAACTTTATTTTAAACTATCTTTCAAGCGATAAAAATAACAAAAGACTCTGAAAGTAAATGTACATTAATAATCAATTTTCTTGAAAACTCTTTTCAAAAATAGTTACTTTCTAGTAAGTACAGCAGTACTATTTTTTGCTGCATCGTATTTTTTGTTGCATCCCTTTGAAAAAGTAGTATCACCCATTGTTATTGATTTTCAAAAAAAGTTAAATGAAAAAGAAAAACGGTTAACAACAGAAATGGATTTGTTGGCAAAACGTGCGGAGAATAGTAGTTACAACCAATTATTTAAAGAAAGTCCCGCGTATTACACCACACAGCTTGCAAACGAAGGGCTTGCGTTGTTAATCTATGAGAACGATACCTTAAAATTTTGGAACGATAATTCTATTGCTGTTGAAAATTGGATTAAAGAAGTGTGTTTAGACACAAAGATGGTAAAGCTTAGTAATGGCTGGTTTGAAGTAATGCGACCACACACCAACGCGGGTACTTCAAAAACGATTATAGGATTGCTACTTATAAAAAATGAATACCCCTATCAAAATAAATACCTGACCAACGCTTTTCAAAAAGATTTTTCTGTACCTCCAGAAACCACGCTTACCTTAAATGAAACGGCAACAAGCCATAACATAAAAAATAAGGAAGGTGATTTTTTATTTTCTCTAAAATTTAACGCTTCTGCTTCTGTTTCTATTTTCACTTTTTTTGCGGTATTGCTTAACCTTGTCGCATTTTGCTGCGTTGTATTATTCATTAGAAAGCTAAGTTTTCATTTTGTAAATAAGATTGGTAAAAATTATTCGCTATTGTGTTTTATAGCAGTGGTTATTTTTCTTCGCTACATAACCCTTATTACTTTTTTCCCCGAATGTTTTTATAATTTTGATTTGTTTAAGCCCAGTGTTTATGCAGATGCGAATGCCGTATGGTTATCATCGTTAGGTGATTTATTAATAAATACTCTTTTATTGGTGTATATTCTTTTTATTGCCATTAACAACTGGGATTTCTCACCCATTTCATCTTACAAAAAAAATTATCAAAAGATAGTTTTATTCTTTTTGTTTATTGCATTTTTTATTCTTTTTCAAGGTGTAAATTATGTGTTTATTAGCATTATTAAAAATTCAAATATTTCTTTTAGCATTAATAATTTTTTCAGCTTAACCACCTATAGCTACATCGGTATTTTCATTATTGCCTTCCTGTTGTTTACCTGTTTTTTAATGGCTGATAAATTAGTCGTGATATTAAAAAGCAACGAATTCCTGAATCAGCAAACGACTGCTTTATTTATATTAGCATACTTTGTTCATTTGATTACTTTTTATTTAGTAAATAACAAGTTCGATTTTTTTACGGTTATATTACCCTTGGTATTAACGCTCGCGATTTTTTTTATAAAACGTAAACAAGAACGTTACCCCTTTTCGGGTGTTATCCTTTTGGTTTTATTATTATCGCTTTATGCGGTTCATGTTTTTATAAAACAAGTTGAAATTAAAGAAAAGCAAAATCGTAAAGTATATGTAGAGAAGATTGCCGCTGAAAACGACCCGATAGCAGAATTGCTTTTTCAAGACATTGAAAAAAGGCTGCAAACGGATAACATACTAATGTCGCTTGTTAAACGTGAAAAAAAATTTCCAGGTGAATTTGAAAAAAGATTACGACAGAATTATTTTAGCGGCTATTGGGAGAAATACGATGTACGCATAGCCTTATTTGATAGCCTATGCACCCCTATTATTAAAGCTCAGAATTCTGCTTTTGATAATAATTTATATTTCGATGATTTAATTTTAAAAACAGGAACAAAAGCGCATGCGCCTGATTTTTATTCACTCAACAATGCTTCGGGTAAAATTAGTTACCTCGCTAAGTTACCGTTTTTAAAATCAGTTAAAACAAACAGTATTTTTGGTACACTTTACATTGAACTAGATGCAAAATTTATTTCTGACGAAATTGGTTTTCCAGAATTATTATTAGATAGAAACGTAGGTCTGTCTCACGAATTAATTGACTATTCATATGCGAAGTATAAAAATAACCGACTGATAACGCAATATGGTAAGTATTCTTATAGTGGAACCGGTTTAGAGTTCGACATACAAAAAAGAATATTTACTTTTGTTGAAATAGGCGATTTTGATCACCTACTCTATCGGCCAGATGCACACACCCTCATTGTTTTAAGTAAGCCCAATGGGGGTATCATTGCAAAAATTACGTTCTTCTCTTACCTCTTTACTTTTTTTAGTTTGTTGTTGCTTATCATTTTATTCTCGCGACAATTGTATTTGGGTAGTTTTTTAAAAAACTTTAGCCTTAAGTATCGCATACAAGTATTATTGGTTTCTATCGTGCTGGCTTCATTAGCTTTATTTAGTGGAGGAACTATTTATTACATCAATCAACAGTTTGAAAATAAAAATCGTGAAAACATTAGCGAAAAGATTCACTCGGTATTAATGGAAATAGAAAACAAGTTGGCTCCAGAAAAAGCTTTGAATGCTGATATGGCTGATTATTCAGCATATGTCATGAAAAAATTATCAACTGTTTTTTTTACAGATATTAATTTATATGATGCATCGGGAAATTTATACGCTTCCTCTCAATCAAAAATATTTGATGAAGGATTAACCTCTAAAAAAATTAATCCCGAAGCCTTTTTGCAAATTGCTGTTCTAGGAAAAACTGAATTTATACACGACGAACGCATTGGTAAATTAAATTACTTATCAGCATATGTGCCTTTAAAAAATCTGGATGGTAAGTTATTGGCGTACGTAAACTTACCCTATTTTGCTAAACAAAGTGAACTTGAAAAAGAAATCTCTGGGTTTTTAGTGGCGATCATCAATATTTATGTTTTGCTCCTAGCCTTATCTATTGTTACGGCAATCTTTATTTCTAGCTACGTAACCAAGCCATTAAAATTAATTCAGGAAAAGCTAAGTAAGATCAAATTAGGTAAAACAAATGAACCTATTGAATGGGGAGATAATGATGAAATAGGCAATTTGGTTAGTGAATACAATCGGATGATTGCAGAGTTAGCTAAAAGTGCGGATTTACTTGCTAAATCAGAGCGAGAAAGCGCGTGGCGAGAAATGGCCAAACAGGTTGCGCATGAAATTAAAAATCCACTTACCCCCATGAAGCTAAGTGTACAGCATTTAAAACGTATTTGGGAAGACAATGCCCCCGATATGGATCAAAAAATACATCACTTTACGAACAAATTAATTGAACAGATTGATACCCTTTCTAACATTGCTACGGAGTTTGCGAATTTCGCTAAAATGCCAAAAGCAACTATTGAAAGATTAAATGTGCAACATATTTTGTTAACAAGTATTGCTTTGTTTGAAGACATTGAAAACTTGAATATTGAATTTATAAATGAAGTTAGAAAAGAAACCGTTGTTTTAGCCGATAAGGAACAGTTATTAAGAGTGTTTAATAATCTGTTAAAGAATGCTATACAAGCTATTCCCGAAAACAAAATAGGAGAAATTAAAGTTACAATGAAAGAGAAGGGCGACAATATTATTATCACAATAGCTGATAATGGAAGCGGAATTAATGGGGAGTTAATTGATAAAATATTTGTTCCAAATTTTACGACTAAAACAGGCGGTATGGGCTTGGGTTTGGCCATTGTTAAAAATATTGTGGATGGTATTGGAGGCACCATTTGGTTCGAAACAATTAACAATCAAGGAAGTATTTTCTATGTATCATTGCCTTGTATTTCATAAATAGAGTGCTTTTACTAATCATTTGTTTTTGTATCTTCGTAGCCTATTGGAAAATATAAATTTTATGAATAGGCCAATACGCGTTTTAATTGCAAAAGTAGGACTAGATGGACATGACAGAGGAGCGAAAATAATTGCTTCTTTTTTACGTGATGCTGGTATGGAGGTAATTTATACAGGCTTACGCCAAACCCCAGAAATGGTTGTAAGTGCTGCTTTACAAGAAGATGTTGATGCCATTGGCGTAAGTATTCTTTCCGGCGCTCACAATACCATTTTTCCAAAAATAATAACCTTAATGAAAGAAAAAGGGCTAACCGATGTATTACTTACCGGTGGAGGAATTATTCCAGATATGGATATGAAAAAACTAAATGAACAAGGGGTTGGTAAACTATTTCCTCCGGGAACCAATACCAATGAAATTATAACATACATTCAAAAATACGTAGCAGAACATCGCAATTTTTAGATAAACTTTAAAATAGTTAGAACATGATATTTGAAAATCTTTTAACCACTGTCACAAACGAAATTTTAACCATTACCATCAATCGCCCCGATAAATTAAATGCATTAAATAAAAAAACAGTAGAAGAGTTAGGCAAAGCAATTGCTGCTGCAGAAACAAACAAAGAAGTAAAAGCTATTTTAATTACTGGTGCCGGACAAAAGGCATTTGTTGCAGGTGCTGATATTGCGGAGTTTGTGGGTCTTTCTGTTGAACAAGGAAAAAAATTAGCACAAGCGGGACAAGGGGTTTTTAAACAAATTGAAACGTGTAGTAAGCCTGTTTTAGCTGCTGTTAACGGGTTTGCATTGGGCGGAGGTTGTGAACTATCAATGGCTTGCCATTTACGAATAGCTTCTGAAAATGCTAAATTTGGTCAGCCGGAAGTTAACCTAGGTTTAATTGCTGGTTATGGTGGCACTCAACGGTTAATACAATATATTGGTAAAACAAAGGCTACAGAGTTACACTTAACAGCCGACATGATTACCGCTGAACAAGCGCTAACACTGGGCTTAGTAAATTACGTAGTACCACAAGAAATACTTATTGAAAAAAGTATAGCTTTGTTAGAAAAAATAAAAAGCAAATCGCCTAAAGCAATTACGGGCGTTATTAATAGTGTTAATGCTTACTATGAAAATGGTGTGGATGGGTTTAAAGCCGAAATCGATGAATTTGGAAAATGTTTTGCTACTGAAGATTTTAAAGAAGGAACCAGCGCTTTTTTAGAAAAAAGAAAAGCTTGCTTTAGTGGTAATTGATATTACCACTAAACGTTTAAGGGTTTATAAAAACCTAAATCTCGAAATCCGTATCTAAAATTTGAATCCGCTCAAAAAACTCGCCTCACAAACCGCTATTTATGGTTTACCCACTATTATAGGGCGGTTATTAAATTATCTTCTAAATCCTCTTTTTGCATATAGTTTTAGTACAACAGAAATGGGCGTGGTTACTTCTGGATACGCCTATGTATCTTTTCTGATGATTTTTTTAACCTATGGAATGGAAACTGCTTTATTTCGTTTTTCACAAACAGAAGAAAATAAACACAAAGTATATACCACGGCTTTAATTTCATTACTATTTACATCTACCTTTTTTATTTTAATGGCGAGTATATATGCTCCCACAATAGCCAACGCAATAAAGTTTACAGGCCATTCAGAATATGTTGTTTGGTTTGCTATTATAATAGGGGTAGATGCATTAACAGCAATTCCATTTGCAAAATTACGAGAACAAAATAGGGCCAAGCGATTTGCTCTTATAAAAACTATTAATATTGTAGTTAATATCGGTTTAAACTTGTTTTTCATTTTATTTTGCAAGCGAATCTCCGAAGGACCTGATTCTTTTTTTAAGCCGTTTGTTAATCTAGTTTACAGTCCAGCTATTGGCGTAGGATATATTTTTATTTCTAATCTATTGGCCAGTTCAGTGGCACTTGCATTATTAAGCCCCGAGTTATCTAGATTAAAATTAGTTTTTGATAAAGTACTTTGGAAACGGATGATTTACTATGCGATGCCATTACTAATTGCAGGTTTAGCAGGCATGGTTAATGAAACTTTAGATCGTGTTTTATTAATTTATTTACTCCCTGAAAAACAAGCCTTATCACAAGCAGGTATTTATGGCTCTTGTTATAAAATATCCATTATCATGACCATTTTTATTCAAACTTTTCGTTTTGCTGCAGAGCCTTTCTTCTTTAATCACGCAAAAGAAAAAGACGCAAGGAATACCTATGCGGTAATTATGAAATACTTTGTGATTATTTGCTCTCTTATTTTTTTAGGAACAATGGTGAATATTCAATGGATAAAGTATTTTGCAGGTCCAGCCGAATTTAGATCGGGAATAAAAGTAGTACCCATCCTATTAATGGCAAATTTATTTTTAGGTATATTTTTTAATCAGTCGATTTGGTATAAACTTACGGGTCAAACCCGTTTTGGCGCATTTCTTGCTTTATTTGGTGCCACCATCACCGTGGTGTTAAATATTTATTTAATTCCACGTATGGGCTACTTAGGTTGTGCATGGGCAACCTTTTTTTGTTATGCAAGTATGATGGTAGCTTCTTATTTATTAGGAAACAAACATTACCCTGTTAATTACGATTTAAAACGGATACTTAGTTACATCATTTTATCAGTAGCTTTGTACTTTATCAGTACCTTTATTAAAACAACGGCTAATGTAATTATGTTGTTATTAAAAAACGGATTGTTAATTTGTTTTATTGGAATAGCTTGGATGGTTGAAAAAAACAATTTAAAAAAGTTACAATAATGAAAATTAAAATAATAAATAAATCAATACATACCTTACCTCAATACGCTACTAATGCTGCAGCTGGTTTAGATATAAGAGCATATATAGAGCAACCTATTATTATAAAACCATTAGAAAGAGTATTGGTTTCAACTGGTTTATATATGGAATTGCCTTTAGGTTTTGAAGCCCAAATTCGTCCACGTAGCGGCTTGGCTTTTAAAAATGGAATAACGGTACTTAACTCACCAGGTACTATTGATGCAGATTATAGAGGTGAAATAAAAGTTTTATTAATCAATCTTTCAAAAGAAGAATTTATTGTTAATGATGGTGAACGTATTGCACAACTGGTGGTGGCTGCACATGAAAAAGCAGAATGGGTGGAGGTAGAAGGGTTAGTGGAAACAGCACGTAGCGCTGGCGGATTTGGTCACACAGGTAAAGCATAAAGCGAATACTACTGCTATAAAAATAAAGATTAAAAACAAAATACAACTGTTGTCAATTTTTTTCTTCCATTGGTAACAATGAAATTTAAAATAATGTTTAACTAAAATAAAATTTCTTACAAAAGAAACATCAAGAAAGTATGAGAATTATTATTCCTATGGCTGGTATGGGCAAACGCATGCGCCCACACACCCTTACAACCCCTAAACCATTAATACCCATTGCCGGAAAGCCCATGGTGCAACGTATTGCTGAAGATATTATAAAAGTTTGTGATGAAAAGGTAGACGAAATAGCTTTTGTAATTGGTCGCTTTGGCAAAGAAGCAGAAAACAATTTAATAAAAGTAGCAGAAAGTTTAGGTGCAAAAGGCAGTATCTTTTATCAGGACGAACCCTTAGGAACTGCACATGCTATTATGTGTGCTAAAAATTGTTTAACAGGTAAAGTAGTAATTGCTTTTGCCGATACTCTTTTTAAAGCAGATTTTAAAATGGATTCATCACAGGAGGGTATTATATGGGTGCAAAAAGTAGAAGACCCAAAGCCTTTTGGTGTAGTTAAAATAGATAACAACAATATAATAACCGATTTTGTAGAAAAGCCACAAATTTTTGTTTCTGACCTTGCTATCATTGGAATTTATTATTTTAAAGATGGCGACTATTTAAAAAGGGAATTACAATATTTATTGGATAATGATATTAAAGAAAAAGGAGAATATCAATTAACCAATGCCCTTGAAAACATGAAATCGAAAGGCGCCAAATTTACCCCAGGTAACGTTACCGAATGGTTAGACTGCGGAAATAAAAACGCTACTGTTTATACCAATCAACGAATTTTAGAATTTTCAAAAGGTAGCTCATTAATTTCTAAATCTGTTGTAAATTCCAATTCAAAAGTTATTAAACCTTGTTTTATTGGTAATAATGTTCAATTATTAAATTCAACGGTGGGGCCACATGTATCCATAGGCGATGGCACCATAATTGAAAACAGCATTGTTAAAAACAGTATTATACAAACCAACAGCAAAATAAAAAATGCCGATTTAAGTAATTCAATGATTGGAAATTTTGCTGAATTTACTGGGAAGTCTACCGATGCAAGTATCGGTGATTATTGTACAATTGCATAAAAACATAAAAATAAACTTTTGAAAAAAGCAGCTATTTTTTCTTCCATACTAAGCCGTTGTTTACAAGTACTTTTGTTAGCGTTCTTCCTGTCTTTTTCAGCATGTGCACCCAAAAAGGGCCTAACGAATACTGCTGCTGATACAACGGCAACAAGCAAATCAGCTCAGTTCGAAAAATTAAATTTTGAGAAAGCGTATTTTGATGGTATAAAAGAAAAAATATTGGGTAATTATGAGCGGGCAGAAGTTCTTTTACTACAAGCAATGCATATTGCGCCAACTAGTGCCGCTACTATGTATGAGTTGGCAATGATTTATACCTATCAAAATAGAAAAAATCAAGCATTATTATATAGTAAAAAAGCAGCCATACTCGATGAAAAGAATATTTGGTATCAGTTACTTTATGCTCAAAATTTAAAAGAAAATAAGAAAAATACGGAGTTGATAACATTGTATCAAAAACTGATTCGTAATTATCCTAATCGCACTGATTTCTATTTTGAATTGGCAAACGCTAACTTATATGCAAATAAATTAAATGATGCTTTAAAAGTATATAATAACATCGAGGATCGAAATGGTGTTAGCGAAGAAGTTTCAATGCAAAAAATAAAAATATATAAAGCCTTGAAAAACTATGATGAGGCAGTTGATGAAGCACGTAAATTGATTAAAAGCTCTCCACAAGAACCAAAGTATTATGGAATTTTGGGCGAGTTGTATCAAGAAAAAGGGCAAGATGAAAAAGCATTTGATGCGTATACAGAATTGCTAAAAATTGATCCCAAAAATGCTTTTGTTCATTTATCACTTGCCGATTATTATCGAAATAAAAAGCAAGATAAAAAGGCGTTTGAAGAAATTAAAATTGCTTTTAAAAATAACGAGTTAGACATTGATACTAAAATTAAAATCTTACTCTCTTATTATTCCATAACAGAAACGTATGTTGATCTAAGGACGGAGGCTGACACACTCTGTAAAATATTGGTAGAAACACATCCCGATGAAGCAAAAGCATTTGCTATGTATGGAGACTTTTTATACAGAGATAAAAAATTAGAAGAAGCAAGAATTCAATATCGCAAATCAATTGCATTAGATAATGAAAAGTTTGCTTTATGGAATCAATTACTTATTATAAATTCTGAATTAAATGACTTTTCTTCGTTAGAAAAAGAAAGTAATCAAGCAATCGAGCTTTTTCCCAATCAAGCATTACCCTATTTTTTTAATGGAATTGCAAATATTCAATTAAAAAAATACCTTCCAGCTGTAAAAATTCTTGACGAAGGGAGAAATTTCGCCTTTGACAAATTATTACTTGCTCAGTTTTATGCAAGTATAGGTGATGCTCAAAATCAACTTGTCAATTATCCAGCTTCCGACTCGGCATATACTAAATCATTAGAATTAGACCCCAACAATGTGTATGTCCTTAATAATTTTGCTTATTATCTATCGCTTCGCAATACCAACCTTAAAAGCGCAGAAACGATGTCAAAAAAAAGCAATGCACTAGACCCTAATAACAGTTCTTATCAAGACACATACGGGTGGATACTCTATCAAATGAAGAAGTACGATGATGCAAAAGTTTGGATTGAAAAGGCAATTGATAACGGTGGCAAAAATAACGGCACCTTGTTAGAACATTATGCAGATATTTTATTTCAACTAGGAGACAAAGAAAAAGCACTCCAATATTGGATGGATGCAAAAAAGGCGGGTGGAACATCTGACTTAATTGATAAAAAAATTGTGGATAAAAAACTCTATGAATAAATTATATACAATAGCACATTTACCTTTTTCAATAAAACGAATTCTTTTTTTACTTGTTTTAATATCTTCTCTTTTATACTCTTGTTCCAGTCAAAAAAAGATACCGAAAAGTAACGGCAAATGTGTTTTGGATTTTAAAAATACGCATACGCTCACTGCCAATTTAAGAGCTGCTGAATTTAATTTTAAATATCTCAAGGCAAAATTAAGTGCGAACGCGGAACTTGATAGCGAAATGTATTCATTTTCTATTGCTTTAAGAATAAAAAAAGACAGTGTTATTTGGATGTCGCTATCTAAAATAGGAATTGAGGGAGCTCGTGTGTTGATAACAAAAGATAGTGTTAAATTTATAAACACAATTAAAAATAGCTACTTCATAGGCGATTTTGGCTACTTAAGTAATTTTTTAAATACAGAACTTGATTTCGAAGCTTTACAATCATTATTAATAGGCAATAGTGTTACTTTTTATGATGAAGATGAAAAGTTAAAATCAGGGGTAACTAATTGCCAATATACACTCGGCACTATTAGAAAGCATAAGCTTAAAAGGGTAATGAAAAAGAAGAAAGAATTAATCGATCCAATACAAAGTATTTATTTGTGTCCAGAAACATTCAAAATTGCTCGAATCATTTTTTATGAATTTAATCCAGATCGTAATTTTGATGCAACCTTTAAAAACCATCAAGCGTTGGGAGATCAATTATTTCCCTACAAAATTAATTATACTATTAATGCACAGAAAAACATTGTATTAAATTTAGAATACTCAAAAATAGAATTAAATGTAGAACAAAGTTTCCCTTTTAAAATTCCAGCTAATTATGAAGCTATTAAGAGCAACGAATAATTATTTATTGTTTTTTTTAGTCATGTGTTTTGTTTTATTAACTACTACAGAAATTCATGCTCAATCAAAAAAAGCACTAGAAAATAAAAAAAAACAGCTCCAAAAAGAAATTGAGCTTACCAACGAATTGCTTATTGAAACTAAAAAAAATAAAAAACTTTCATTGAGTCAATTGGTAGCGCTCAATAAGAAAATTAGCGTGCGACAAGAATTAATTGCTACCATTAACAGCGAATTAAATTTGTTAGACAAACAAATAAAAACAAACAATGAATCGGTAAATAGCTTGCAAACAGAACTTACCCAACTAAAGGCTGAATACGCAAAAATGATTTACTATGCGTATAAAAATCAAAATTCATACAGTAGATTAATGTTTTTATTCGCTTCCCATGATTTTGAACAAGCACTCTTGCGTTTAAAATACTTACAGCAATATAGTAAGTATCGGCAGCAACAAGCAGAAGTGATAGTGAGTAAACAAAATGAATTAACAGGTAAATTACAGGAATTACAGCAAAAAAAAGTAGATAAAGGTGCATTGCTTTCAAATGAACAAACAGAAAAAAAGAATCTTACCACTGAGAAAAAAGAAAAAGAACAAGTTTTCACAAAACTGCAAGACCAAGAAAGTAAGCTCAAGAAAGACCTAGAAAAAAAGAAACGTGATGCAGAAACGCTTCAAAAAGCAATACAACGTGTAATTGAAAAAGAATTAGAAAAAGCACAAGCAGAAGCTGCAAAGGCAAACAGACCCAAACCTAAAAAATTGGTATTAACTCCAGAATCACAACAACTATCTAATTCTTTTGCCATCAATAAAGGCAAATTGCCATGGCCAGTTGTAAAAGGTGTAATTACTGAACACTTTGGGGTGCATCCCCACCCTGTTATGAAAGGGATTGATATTAATAACAATGGAGTAGATATAACAACTACTAAAGGATCGCTTGCTCGTGCTATTTTTGATGGGGATGTAAAAGCGGTAGTAACCATTCCTGGAGCAGGTCAGTTTGTATTAATTAGGCACGGGGAGTATTTAACTGTTTATCATAATCTCAAGGAAGTGTATGTTAAAGTGGGTGATCAAGTAAAAACAAAACAAAATATTGGATCTATTCTTTTTGATGAAGATGACTCAAAAACGGTGCTTCATTTAGAGGTATGGAAAGGTCAAACAAAACTTGACCCAGAAGATTGGTTGTATAAGAATAATTAGCACAATCAATATTTTCTTTATCTTTGTGGTATATTCAAACTCTACGAACATGTTAACAAGCGTTTTAATTGGATTTATGGGTCTAGGTGGCTCAGAAATGATAATCATATTAATTATTGTACTCTTACTTTTCGGAGGCAAAAAAATTCCAGAACTTATGAAAGGCCTTGGTAAAGGGGTTAAGGAGTTTAAGGACGCTTCAAAAACAGAAGAAGAAAGCAGTAATCCTGATATTAAAAAAGACATTTAAAATGCTATATTATCCCTCTTTTTTAATTAAAAAATAGCGCGCAACCTATTCCATTTTTTTGTGAAAACATACCATTCGCTAGCACAGATACAAGCTGAATTAGTAACTAACACTATTACTTGTGTTGACTTAGTGCATGCTTACCTACAACGAATTCAAAAAAACAAACATTTAAATATTTTTTTAGAGGTGTTTGAAATTTCTGCTTTGCAAAAAGCGAAAGAGGTGGACAAAAAAATAAAAGCGAAGACGGCTGGTAAATTAGCGGGTATGGTTATCGCTTTAAAAGATAATTTATGTTATAAAAATCATCGCGTATCCGCCTCTTCTAAAATACTAGAAGGTTTTGAATCACTCTACAATGCGACCGTTGTAGAAAAATTATTAGCAGAAGATGCGATTATTATTGGTCGATGTAATTGTGATGAATTTGCGATGGGTAGTTCCAATGAAAATTCAGCTTTTGGCAATGCGCTAAATCCGCTAGATGTTAAGCGCGTTCCAGGTGGCTCTTCTGGAGGTTCTGCAGCAGCGGTGGCTGCGGATTTATGTTTGGCTGCGTTAGGTACAGATACTGGTGGCTCTATAAGGCAACCTGCTTCTTTTTGCGGTGTAGTTGGTTTAAAGCCCAGTTATGGTAGAGTATCGCGCTATGGAGCCATTAGTTATGCTTCTTCCTTCGATCAGATTGGGCCGCTTACTAAGAATGTGGAAGACGCCGCGATACTATTAGAAGTAATTGCTGGAAAAGATGAATACGATAGCACGGTATCGTCTTTACCCGTTCCCGAATATTTAAAAGGAATAAACTCAAAACCTTCAAAACTAAGAATAGCATTTTTAAAAGAATGTATAGAAAATGAAGGATTGGACAGCGAAATTAAAACGCGTATTTTACAATTGATCGATAAATTGAAAGCGCTTGGTCATACAGTAGAAGCTGTCGATTTCAACTACTTAGAATATTTAGTACCTATTTATTATGTTCTAACCACTGCAGAGGCTTCTTCTAATCTAGCTCGTTACGATGGAATAAGGTATGGTTACCGAAGTAAAAAGGCTACCGATATAGAATCAACCTATAAAAAATCACGCACAGAAGGGTTTGGTACAGAAGTAAAGCGTAGAATTATGCTGGGCACTTTTGTTTTAAGTTCAGGCTATTACGATGCATATTATTCTAAAGCGCAGCGAGTGAGAAGACTTGTTAAAGAAAAAACAGATGAAATCTTTAGCACTTTCGATTTTATACTTTTGCCTACCACACCTGGTACTGCATTTGAGTTTGGCAATAAAGGCGAAGATCCTATAAAAATGTATTTAGAAGATATATTCACCGTTCATGCAAATATTGCGGGTTTGCCAGCCATTTCTTTACCATTAGGTTTACATTCGAATGGATTACCTTTTGGAATTCAACTGATGGGTAAAAATTTTGAGGAATTAAAATTATTGAATCTATCTCAACATCTCAGCACCTCATTATAAATTTTTTTAAAAGGCTATTCAACAGCAACACATAAGTATTGCTTGTTTTTTAACCGTGAAACTTCTATATTTGTTTATATAGATAACAATTTCAGTTGTTTCACGTTTAATCCTTTATGAAAAAAAACAGTTTCTTCTTTATCGCCTTTTTAATAATAGGGTTTTGCTGCAAAGAAACAGCTTGTTTTTCTCAAATAACGGATGAAACAGAGATTTTAAAGGACGACCCCATTGCAGCAGCCCTAGATAGCCTTACTACTCTTAGTTTGTTTGAAAAGGGATATGTTAAAATTAATTATCCAAAATTTTCAAGATATAACTTCGGACCAGATTCGATACCTACTTATGACGAATCGGTAATGGCCGAGCGATTAGCACAAATTGACGCGGCATCTCCTTTTGATCTGCGTTATAATAGTGTTGTTAAAGGCTATATACAATTATACGCTCTTCGCAGAAGAGAGCTGGTTGCCAGAGTAATGGCTCTTTCGCAATTGTATTTTCCTATGTTTGAACAGCAGTTAGATAAATACAATTTACCACTCGAATTAAAATATTTAGCCATATGCGAATCTGCATTAAACCCCCTAGCGAAAAGTCACGCAGGTGCTATGGGCTTATGGCAATTTATGTACCCCACTGGAAAAATGTTTGGCTTAAAAGTAACTTCTTATGTGGATGAACGTTGCGATCCTTATAAATCAACAGAAGCAGCTTGCCAATATTTTAAGCATTTATATGATATTTTTGGTGATTGGCAAATGGTGCTCGCGGCATATAATGGTGGACCAGGAACTGTTAACAAAGCAATTCGTAGAAGTGGGGGTAAAAAAACATATTGGGAAATACGGCCGTTTTTGCCGAAAGAAACACAAGGCTATGTTCCTGCATTCATAGCAGTTAATTACATTATGAATTACACCTCTGAATATAATTTATACTCGGCAATACCTAAAAAAACATTTCTTCAGGTAGATACAATCACCATAAAACAACAAATTTCTTTTACGCAAATCGCAGCTGTGTTGGATATTACAGAAGATGAGCTTAAATATTTAAATCCTACTTATCGTAAAGGTGTTATTCCCGCTTCAATTAATGAAAAGAATGTTTTAACGTTACCTAGCCATAAAATGGGAGCATTTATTAACAACGAAGAAGCCATTTATAATTACTATAAAAATACGATAGCAACGAACAATGAAAAACTTGTTCCAGAACAAGCTACAAAAATACATACTATCCGAAAAGGAGAAAGTTTAACCAGTATAGCAAAAAAATACAATTGCTCTGTTACCGCGCTTAAAACATGGAACGATTTGAAGAGTAACAAAGCAATTCCGGGAAAAAAATTAACAATTATTACCAACTCTGCGCCTGATGATAATGTAGTTTCTGCACCAAAAAAGCAACTTGAAAATAGCTTAGTGATAGATGCAGAAAAAATTAAGTATTATGTAATACAAAAAGGCGATACCTTATTTAAAATTGCACAAAAACAACAAACCACCATTGAAGAAATTAAACGTTTAAATAATTTTAGTACAAAATATACCTTATTACCTGGGAAAAAGATTAAGGTAGGGGTCATGTAATTTAATTTTCTTCTCCAAAAAATTACTATAATTAGTTGCATAAAAGATAAAAATTATTGATCCAATTGATAGTTTTTAGAGAAAGGTTAGTTTATTATTTAAAAGCTCCACCACATGGGGCTTTTTTTATAATAAACTTATAATCACAAAACGTATATTTACTTCCATTAAAATTCTCAAATAAATAATTCACTTATGAAAATTAAAAAACCCAGCTTAATTTTTCAGATATTTTTAGGAATGTTGCTTGGAATAATTGTAGGATATTTTTGGAAAGATTTAGCTTTAAAACTAAATATCTTAAGCGATATTTTTATGCGCTTAATTAAAATGATAATAGCACCGTTAGTCTTTTCTGTGCTAGTGGTGGGTATCGCAAAAGTAGGAGATTTTAAATCAGTAGGGCGAATAGGAATTAAAACACTCTTATATTTTACAACTTTGGCAATCGTTTCATTATTATTGGGGTTGTTGTTAGTAAATTTTACAGGTCCAGGAAAAGTAATGAGTCTTGAATTACCTCCAATAACAGCTGATGCCGGTGTTAAGGCTAACAAAAGCTTTGATTCAAAAACATTTATTGAACACGTTATTCCATCTAGCATCGCAGAGTCGATGTCTAAGAACGATATTTTACCCATTGTTGTTTTTGCTTTATTTTTTGGTATTGCAACGGCATCAGTGGGTAAATCTGGTAAAATAGTAATTGATTTTTTTGACTCTATTTCACATATCATGTTTAAAGTAACAAACTATGTAATGGCATTTGCACCTCTAGGTGTATTCGGTGCAATTGCGGCAGTAGTTGCAAAACAAGGCTTAACTGTACTTACAGGATATCTTTATCTTATCACTACTTTTTATATTGGTCTATTACTATTTATTTTTGTAGTTCTACTTTCAATTTGTTTTGCTTTCAAAATAAAATTTTTCAACTTATTAAGTTACATCAAAGAGCCAATATTGCTGGCCTTTAGCACCGCTAGCTCTGAAGCGGCTATGCCCAAAACAATAGAATCATTGGAACGTTTTGGTTGTAGTAACCGTATTGTGAGTTTTGTTTTGCCCTTAGGTTATTCTTTTAACTTAGATGGATCAATGATGTACATGACTTTTGCAACTGTTTTTATTGCACAAGCCTATGGAATTAATATGAGTGTTGGCGAACAAATAACCATGTTACTAATTCTTTTAGTAACGAGCAAAGGAATAGCAGGTATTCCTCGTGCAGCCTTAGTGGTGATTGCTGGAACATTAGACCATTTTAATATTCCAGTGGCAGGGTTATTGTTATTACTAGGGATTGATCAAATAATGGACATGGGTCGTTCGGCAACAAATGTAGTGGGAAACGCAGTAGCCACAGTAGTTATTTCAAAATGGGAAGGAGAACTTAGTATACCCTCAAATAAAAGCATGGACATTGATAATGTAAGACTAGATTAATGGAAATTTGGGAAATTTTAAAAAAGTTAGTAGATCCAGAATCGATCATACATTATGGAGGATTAACGCTTCTAATATTTGTAGTTTTTGCTGAAACAGGCCTGTTGATTGGATTTTTCCTTCCAGGAGATTCGTTGATTTTTATTTCAGGAATAATTTGTGTTTCTCACCCCGAAATTTTAGAAGTAAATTTATTGGAATTAATAGGCGCTTTAAGTGCAGCAGCAGTTATTGGGAATATTGTAGGTTATTGGTTTGGATATAAAGTAGGTCTTTCTCTCTTTGATAGAAAAGATTCTTTAATATTTAAGAGACGTTACTTACTAATAACACGAGCATTTTATAATAAAAATGGCGGTAAAACACTAATTATAGGTCGCTTTTTACCGATTATTAGAACTTTTGCCCCAATTCTAGCTGGTGTTATTAAAATTGATTTCAAGAAATTTATGTTATATAATATTATTGGGGCATTATCATGGATAGGCGCATTGAGTAGCATTGGTTATTATTTAGGAACGAATGTATGGGTTCAAAAAAATATTTCGCTCATTATCATAGCATTGATTATAATTACGTTTGTTCCTATTATTAAAACACTTCAAAAAAACAAAGCAAAATAGGCATATAATACTAAAAATGCTTCTCTGTTCGCAACCATTAAGAAAAAAAATACGCCAGTTACATTAAAAATACCGCCGTTTACTCATTTCGTATAATTTGGCGCAATATTATTTCCATTTTCGGGCTCTTATATGCAGCCTATTGATAAGGGAAAATTAACTTATTAACATTAATTTTTACTTTTAAAATAGATTTAGTATGTTTGGCGGAACCTAAAAATTATTTGAAACACAATTAAAATTAAATTAAAAACAAAAAAAATTATTATGAGTAACAAAAAATCAACACCGGGCGGATTTAGTTTTATGTCTGCATTCATTGCGATAGTTGTAGCAGTTGCGATTGGAATTCTACTTTATATTTTTGTTCTTGGAGCTCCTGGAAATTTTGATGCAGAAGGTCACCCTAAAGCAGGAAGTTATTTAGGAATGATGTATCAAGGAGGTTTAATTGTTCCAATATTAATGTCAATTGTTATTATCATCATTATATTTTCTATCGAACGTTTAATTACTATTTCGCGTGCAAAAGGTAACGGTAATGTTGCAGAGTATGTTAAAAAAATACAAGTCTTCATTGCGAAAAAACAATTTGATGAAGCAATTGCAGCAAGCGATAAACAACAAGGTTCATTGGCAAATGTTGTTCGTGCAGGTGTTCAAAGATTAAAGCAGATACAAAGCGAACATGGCATGGATAAAGAAGCGAAAGAAGCTGCTATTCAAAAAGAAATTGAAGAAGCAACCGCTTTAGAGTTGCCCATGTTATCTAAAAATTTAGTAGTTATATCTACGTGTGCAACTGTTGCAACTTTGTTTGGATTGATTGGAACCGTATTAGGGATGATTCGTTCATTTGCGGCGCTTTCAAATGCAGGAGCACCTGATACAACCGCTTTAGCAACGGGTATTTCAGAAGCCTTAATTAATACAGCCATTGGAATTATTGGTTCCGTAATTGGCATCATCATGTATAATTATTTTTCTACCCGTGTAGATGTTATTACCTACAGTATGGACGAAGCAGGTTATAGCATCATACAATCAGTAAACGCTAACTAATTAAGCGTAGAAATAAACTCATAATAAAATAATAAACAGTTATGGCTAAAATAAAAATGCCGAAGAGCAGCCCTTCGCTAGATATGACCCCCATGGTGGATTTAGCGTTTCTGTTAGTAACGTTCTTTATGCTTACAGCTTCTGTGCGAGTTTCGGAGCCTGTTGTTGTTGATACTCCCTCATCTACTTCTGATAAACTATTACCGGAAAATGTAATTTTAATTACGGTAGATAAAAATGGACGATCGTTTTTTAATATAAATAATCCGCAAGTACGTATTAACACCCTTGAAAAAATGGGGCAACAATACAAAATAACGTTCACTGATAAACAAAAAAAACGTTTTGCTGCAATGACTAGTTTTGGAGTACCAATTGCTCAATTACCTCAATATATTGATATGGAAGATGAGCAACGGCTAAAAGTAAAATCGCCAGGCGTACCTTTAGATTCTTTGCATAATGAATTAGGAGATTGGATACAATTTGGAAGAATAGAAGCAGCAAGACAAGCGAGAGCGCAAAAAGATAAATCAGAAAAGTTAGGACGCCCTTTTAAATACGATGCTCTTCGTTTTGCGATAAAAGCAGATGGAGAAGCAAATTACGTTTCCGTAAAAGACGTAATTAAAGTTTTTACCGATAAAGATATTTATAGATTTAATTTAATCACAAACCTTGAAAAAGGGAATGAAATATAATAAAAAAGTATGGCAGAAGTAAATACTGGTGATGGTGGCGGTCATGGCAAACATGATAAAAAACGAGCCAAAAAAGCATCGACGCGAATAGATATGACGCCAATGGTAGATTTGGCATTCTTGCTCCTTACATTTTTCGTACTTACTTCAACATTCAACAAGTCGAAAACAATGGAGATTAATTTTCCAGCGAAGCCATTAGATGAGAAACAAAATATTAGAGTAAACAATGCGCTTACTTTTTTAATAACAAGAGAGGGTGCGGGAGATAAAACAGATGCTATTTATTATTATTATGGTGAGTTTTATCCTGCAGAAAATAAAGATGGAAAACCTGCTACACAGTTAGTTAGAACAGATTTTTCAAAAGAAGGATTACATAAAATTTTGTTAGACAGAAACAAACCTACAATTGATGCTATAAATGTTCTAGGGGACCGGTACAAAAGAAAAGAAATTGCTGATTCCACTTATAAGCGATTGGCTGTATTAGAAAAGGGTAAAAAAGATGCATTAACTGTGCTTATAAAGGCAGATGATAAGGCCGTGTATAAAAACATAATTGATGTGATTGATGAACTAAATATTACCAATGTAGGTAAATATGCAATTGTAGACATTATGCCAAAAGAATTGGAATTGTTAAATGCAATAAAGAAAAAATAATAAGATGGCAACAGAACCAATATTTAATAGATGGAACAATGTTACATCTGACGTGCGGAATGAACTTGTTTTTGCCAACAGAAATCAAGCTTATGGAGCATACGATTTACGCAGGAGATATAACCGAACCGTAGCATTGGCGGTAATAGTAACTTGCGTATCATTTTCTTTAATTGTAAGTCTTCCTGCAATAATTGATATGATTAAACATAAAACGGAAGAAGTGGTGGTACCAGTAGATATAACTCCTACTGATTTAATAGCACCACCACCATTAGATGATAAGGAACCACCACCACCACCGCCACCGCCGCCACCACCAGCAATTGAGACAGTAAAATTTACGCCTCCTGTTGTCACTGATGAAAAGGTAGAAGAAGATCCTCCTCCAGTGCAAACAGATGAAACGCCACAAATAAGTACCGTTACAAAAGAAGGAACTGGTGATGATATAATTATTATTCCTGATGAAAAAGGTACAGTGGTGGCACCTGCAGAAGAGCAAATTTTCACCGTCGTTGAGCAACAAGCTCAATTTCCAGGCGGAGATGCTGCCATGATGAAATGGATCTCTGACAGAATTAATCAAAAGGGTTATCCTCAAATGGAAAAAGAAGCAGGTATTTCTGGTACTTGTTATGTAACTTTTGTTGTGGAAAGAGATGGTAGTATTACTAATATTAAATTATTAAGGGGGGTTTCTGGGGGACCAGGTTACAACAAACTTGCGCAAGATGTTGTAAAAGAAATGCCAGCATGGAAGCCAGGAAAACAAAATGGACACGAAGTTCGAGTACAGTTTAATTTACCAATTAAATTTATTTTAAAATAGTTAAGTGCTTTTTTACAGTAACCCATCGCTAAATAAAATTCGCAATTACTTCAATTTTGTAATGATAGCAATTTATTTAAGCCTTGGGTTATTGTTTTTATTTACTGACGTTGGTATTAACACTTTTCCAACATATCGCCAGCCAATTGGAATAACTATGATTATATATAGCGTGTTAAGAATCCTTCTGACGCTGCAAAAAATAAAACGAGAAAAAAATGAAATCCCGCATTAAGAAAATAAAGCGTTGGAATGCTGCTCGTTTTTATTTAAGCTTTTTTTTATTAGGATTTTATTTAAGCCTTGCCTCCGTTTTTTTATTTACTAACTATTGGGAAAATTTCTTACCTAAAAAGCGTTATTTCATAGGCATAATATTAGCTTTGTATGGTATAATACGATTTTTTATTGCGTATATTAGATACAAGAAAAAAAAGAAAAAAATAAACAAAGACATAGCGGAAAATGTTAAACTTGAAACAGCAGATATACAAAAATAATATCCCCTGTTTTTTTAAAAATAAAGGGTTTAGAAAATTCATAGTAGTCTTAGTAACTGCAGCCGTTTTTACTGCTTGTAATAATGGCGCAGGCAAACATCCAACAGATACGGCTACATCAGGAGAAGTAAATATAGTAGTTGACGAATCTTATCAACAATTATTTGATACGCAAATTTATACTTTTCAATCTCTTTATGAAAATGCAAAGGTGCGTGTTAATTATTTACCCGAAAACGAAGCTATATATCGCTTAATAAACGATTCTTGCAAAGTGGCTGTAATGGCTAGAGATATAACAAAAGAGGAACGCAAAAAATTTGAATCCGTAAACCTTTTTCCCATTTCAACGAAGATAGCCGAAGATGCAATTGCACTAATTGTAAATCCTGAAAACAGCGACTCAACAATTACAGTTCAACAGTTTAAATCTATTTTGTTAGGTAATGATTCGTTATGGGCGCAGTTAAATACAAACTCAAAAATAGGAAAAATAAATATTGTTTTTGATAATGCAGGTTCTGCTAATGCCCGTTATATGCAAGATACCCTATTACAAGGAACTGCATTTTCTAAAAATACATTTGCCGTAAAATCTAATCCAGAGGTGATCGATTATGTGAGTAAAAATAAAAATGCGATTGGTGTTTTAAGTGTAAATTGGATTAGTGATATGGACGACACTGTAACACAAAATTTTTTGAAAAAAATAAAAGTACTTGCTGTTTCAAAAGAACTTAATGAAGAAGCATTTAAGCCGTATCAGGCATATATTAAAACAAAAGAGTATCCATTCGTAAGAGATGTATATATGATTAACAGACAAACAAGGGCAGGGCTTGGTATGGGTTTTGTTTCTTTTGTTGCTGGTCAAAAAGGACAGTTAATGATTTTAAAAGCAGGCCTTATTCCAGCAATTGCTCCGGTGCGATTAGTGGAAATTAATACTAAATAAAAAAAACATTCAATTTTTTAAAAAAAGCACACATGAAAAAATTAAGAATAAGTTTATTCGTTTCAATTATCACAGCTTCAAATGTTTTTGCACAAACATTAGATGAGGCTATCCAAAAAACTACAAACGAGCAATATGAAACAGCAGAAACAACCTTTAAATCAATAATACAAAAAGAACCGAATAACGGAGATGCATATTTTTATTATGGTGAAAATTATTTTAAAAATGAAAACATTTCAGAGGCTAAAAAAATGTACGAGAAAGGAATAGAAGTAAATGCTACCAATCCATTACCATATGTAGGATTGGGAAAAATAAAATGGTATAAAGGGAAGGAAGAAGAAGCAAAAGCAGATTTTTATAAAGCAACAACCTTAGGAAATAAAAATGCGGTGGTATTAATGAAAATAGCGGATGTATATATTAATGCAGACGCAAAAAATTTACCAGAAGCGATAACTTTATTAGCAAAGGCTGAAAAGTTAGACCCTAAAAATCCAGAAGTATTTATTTTAACCGGTGATGCATACTTAGAACAAAACAATGGAACAAAAGCGATCGAATATTATGAAAAAGCTGTTACACTAAATCCTAAGTCTGTAAAAGCAACCTTACGTCAAGGGCAATTGTATAACCGAGCAAAGAATTATTCGTTAGCATTAGATTTTTATAAAAATGCAAGTTTAATTGATTCTTCATACGCACCAGCTTATAGGGAAAAAGCAGAAATTTATTTTCGTGCAGGTCAATACAACAACGCCGTTGCACAATACAAAAAATACCTACAACTAAATAACAATTGCAGTGCACGTTCACGTTATGCAGGGTTTTTATATAAAGCAAAACAATATACTTTATCTGTAGACGCAGTAAAAGAAGCAAAAAAATGCGCACCAGATAATCAGTATTTAGATAGATACTTAACTTATGACTATTACGAATTGGGCGATTATACAAATGGTTTAACAAGCAGCCAATTGTTTTTTGAAAAAGCGAATCCAGAAATGATTATTGCAGAAGATTATGAATACCAAGGGAGATTGAATTCAAAATTAGGAAATGATTCACTAGCAATTTTAGATTATGCAAAAGCAATGAAAATGGATGCTACGAAAAGTGACTTAGTTAACGATATAGCAACTTCTTATATGAAATTAAAAAAATATAATGAAGCAATTGATTTGTTTGAAGACAAATTATTATCAGGGAATGCTAATATCAATGATTATTATGCATTAGGGCGTGCATACTACTATTCGAAAAATTTTGTAAATGCTGATTCTGCATTTTCTAAAATGGTGGCATTACAACCTAATTTAGCGTTAGGTTATTTATGGAGGGCAAAAGCAAATGTACAAACCGATCCTAAGAATGAAAAATGGAAAGCAAAAGAGTTTTATGAAGAGTTTATCGCGAAAGTAAAACCAGAAGATTTAGAAAGAAGTAAAAAAGATTTGATTGATGCATTTAATTACTTAGCTGCTCATTATGCAAGTAAAAAAGATTGCTCACACACAAAAGAATATCTTCTGAAAGTGGTAGAGATAGATCAGAATAATACACAAGCTAAAAAAGTATTGACTGGCTTAAAATGTTAATATATTTTTAATTAACATGCATTTATCTACAATAGGCTAGTAGGTAATTTAATTTAAATAGGTTACGATAAACCAGAAAAACAACAAAATTAAATTATTTCAGTTATAAAAAAGCGAAACTTTGAATTTTACAAAGTTTCGCTTTTTTATTTGTAAGAAAAATCTAAAATAGAAGAATGTCATTAGCTTCTAGGATTTTGAGAGAAGACTTAACGGACTCTAATTACTCCCCATAAATCGAAGTAATTCAATATTTTTCGTTTGAAGGTATTAAACTAAAAGAACTAAAATTTAGATTTTAATTCTTTCATAAACTTAGTTGCATATACAAAATCACAGAGTTCTTTATTTTCTGTTTTTAATATATCACGTTTATTACCTTCCCAATATTTTTTGCCCTTGTAAATAAACATAATGTTATCGCCAATTTCGATTACAGAATTCATGTCATGTGTAATTACAATGGTAATAATATTGTACTCTTCGGTAATTTCTTTAATTAAGTTATCAATTACGATTGATGTTTTAGGGTCTAAACCAGAGTTAGGCTCATCACAAAATAAGTATTTGGGTTGCACAGAAATAGACCGAGCAATAGCAACTCTTTTTTTCATCCCACCACTTAATTCGGAAGGATAAAGATCATTTGCGTTTTCTAGGTTTACACGTTTTAAACAGAAGTTAGCACGCTCTTGTTTTTCTTGCATACTTAAATCAGTAAACATGGTTAAGGGAAACGTAACATTTTCTTCTACCGTTTGCGAATCGAACAATGCCCCACCTTGAAATAACATACCTATTTCTTTCCTGATTTCTTTTTTGCCATTAAAGTCAAGGGCAAAAAAATTACGCCCATCAAAAAGTACTTCTCCAGTATCAATTTCATTTAGTCCTACCATACATTTAAGCAAGGTTGTTTTTCCCGAGCCACTCTCACCAATAATCATATTAATTTTACCAGTTTCAAATGTAAATGAAATGTCATCTAACACTTTTTTTTCTGAAAATGATTTTGATATGTTGTTAATTTGAATCAAATCAGTAATAATTGAGTTAAAAGGAAATTAAAAAGTAATATTAGCACACTACTATATACTACTGCTTTAGTGCTAGATCGACCCACTTCTAATGCGCCTCCTTTAGTATAATAACCATGGTAAGAAGATACTGAAGTAATTATAAAGGCAAACACCGCTGTTTTAATTAATGCATAAGTTACATAATAAGGTTTAAACATATAGGTAATCCCTAAGGTATATTGGTAATCAGTAACAACACCCGTAGCTATACCAAATACATACCCACCGAATACTCCTAAAAACATAGAATATATTACTAAAATAGGGTTGAAAAAAAATGCGCTTATAATTTTTGGTTGAATTAAATAGGCTGCAGAATTAATACCCATTACTTCCAATGCGTCAATTTGTTCTGTTACCCTCATGGTACCTATTTCAGAAGAAATGCTAGAACCAATTTTACCTGCTAAAATTAGACTTACAATAGTGGGTGAAAATTCTAAAATCATGGAATCTCTTACAGCAACACCTACGGCATAAACAGGTATTAAAGGACTTTCAAAATTAGAGGAAGATTGGATGGTAATAACTGCACCCATAAAAATAGAAATGATAGCAACAATACCCAATGAGCCAATCCCAAGTAAATTAATTTCTTCAAAAATGCGTTTTCGGAATATGGATAACTTTTCAGGCTTACTAAAAGTTCTGTAAATAAGAATAAAGTATTGTCCGAAATGATAAAATAATTGCATTAAGCGTTCAAAATTTTGTTTAAAAATAAGAATAATTGATAACAAAGTGGATGTTTTGTTTTTCTATATCTTTGTATTATAAATAACTCTTTGAAAATGGTTAAATTCTTTTTTATTAAATTAATAATAATTGTAATTATTATATTAAGTGGTTATGGCTGTGGTGTTCATAGAAAAAAACGTTGTGCAGATTGCCCTAGATTTAGCAGTTTAAAGCCCTCTTCTGCTGCTCATATTTAGCTTTGTTCTTTTTCCTATTAATCATTGCAACACTAAGGCGTACCGCAAAAAGGAGCAGGTAAAAGGAGGTTTATAAAGAAGGGTTTTAAACAATTATTTATTGAATCATTATTTTCTTACTGGTAACTGTTCCTTTATCTGAAATGCCCTTTATAATATACATTCCTTTGGAATATTGTTTCATATCAATTTGTGAGTTTATAGTAGTGGGTACTATATTCATTATCATTTCGCCTGTTATATTATAAATTTTAATCTGTTGATATCCTTTCGTGGAAATAGTAAAAACCCCTGTAGAAGTAGGGTTAGGGTAAATTTCAAAGGTTATTAATGAATTATGTTCATCAACAACTGTAATAATGTTATAAAGCGGTGTTTGCCATACGCCACGACCATAATAAGCAACCCGTAAGACGCTGTTTTTATAATCCCCATCATTAAAAATCATAAAATCATTAATATTACAAATGGTAGGTAAACCTTGAGAATAATTTACCCAGGCATTCAATTTACTATTTTTATAATATATTGCTGATGCACCATTTGCGATATAAACGCTTTCATCGTTGCTGTATATGTCTGAATGAATTTCAATAAAATTAGTTGCTGGCAAGCCGGTGGAAATATTTATCCATGAAACGCCTTTATCCGTTGAGCGATAAACTTTACTATTACAGGATAAATAAACAATTTCGGGTGAAGATTTCACCCCAGTTATAGCCGCTTTGGAGCTAATGGAAGAAGGGCAGGTTCCTACCTTTGTAAATGATGCAGATGTACTTAGCGCATCGTCGCTCCTGTAGATATTTCCAGAGGAAGCAACAACGTATATAATATTGATATTGTTCGGTGAAATGCACATGGCTTTTACCTGCTCATTAAACGTGCTGATTTGTGTCCAAGTTGGAGGAACAGTGGCTAAATTATCAGTTCGCCAAACATCGCTACTGGCAAGAAATGCTGTGTTCTTTTTAAGCGACGTAAATTTTAATAAGGTGGTTTTCGAAGGAGTAAAAGGAAAAGCTAATGATTTATCATTCCCTGTTATGCCTATTCTCTTTTTTCCTGCACTCGGATAATAAACATTATCTGCACTCAGATAATCAAATGTAGTTGTAGCATCATAATCTCCTCCTCGGTTTGTATACCAATTCCCTAGATCATAATACGTTTCCCCATTATCTTGGGTACCGCCACCAACCCGCTCTTTCATTATCGGGCTTTGACCAGCATGATAGTACTCTGTACATCCAAGTCCATCACTTATAGGAGCCCATTTTGCACCTACGCCTGCATCCGTATTTTTCCAAACACCGCCATCATTCGAGCAGAAAAAATTTTTTGAATCAAAAGGGGAATAAATTAATTGATGGATATCCGTATGCAGATCGTAAGCCCATGTTGTAATTCGTTTCCATGTAACTCCTCCGTCTCTCGAATTAAATACACAGTGACCAGCCACCCACACATTATTTATATCTAACGGATCTACTGTCAGGGTATAATTATAATTTCCTTGTCCATTTTCTGTTTCCGTATAACCATTAAGATTGAATTTATTTGCTGGTTTAACGGTTGTAAATGAAATTCCAGAATTAACAGATTTATAAACAGGTGTCGTTTTTCCACTAGCAAAATCACCTACAAATGTGACGTAAACAACATTTGTATCGGCTTTAGAAATACCAACTCTACCTCCATTTGTATTGGTAGCAGGCAGAGTTGTTTTTGTCCACGTCTCCCCTAAATCGGTTGAATAGAAAAACTCAGAAGAAGTAACCGCATACATCATTTGTGAACTACCAGGTTTAAACTCCATGTCTTTAAAATCACCACCAGGTTTTTTCAACACCCAAGTAACACCAGCATCTATTGATTTCCAGATACCATCATTCGTGGCGGCAATCAATATTTTACTGTTATTTGCGCTCATTAGTATTCTTAATGCCATCCGATTCCCTATCCCCGAGTTTGATTGTTTCCATGTTTTTCCTCCATCTACAGTCTTCCAAATACCATAAGAGTTACTGTAATAATTCGCATCACCACTTCCTAAATAGATAATCTGATCATTTTTGTAATCAACACAAACAGAAGCACAACCCATATCAGGTAATCGATCTGTACCTGTTACCGTCCAATTCTGGGCACCATCTGTACTAATATATAAACCACCTGATGCACTTGCCGCGTACATCTTGGAAGGATTTGAAGGGTGGAATACTATTTGTGAAACTCTGCCAATACCATTTATCTGACCTGATTTGTTGGTAGGAAATTTTACAGGGCCTGTTAATTTCCAGTTAGCAGAAATAGTTTGAGCAGACGCTTGAAAGAAAAATGAAGTTACGATAAACAAAAGTATATAGATACTATTTTTCATTGACAATTTTTTTAAATCCAATCGCTTATTTTGTTTCTTCTTTTAATTCATCAATATGGTTTTGCCAGAGTTGAATCCGCTCAGTTGGGGTCATGATGTTTCCATCCTCTTTAATATACGGTTCTGTTTTAATTATCCATCTTCGATATCGTTTATAATCAAAAGCTAATGATTCGCGCAGTTGTTGTTGTTTTAAATCACGATTATTAAATAGTCTGTTAATGAAACTATTCTTTAATTTCCCTTTCTCACCGATTACATCATCTTCTTCTTCAGGTAATTCTTTACCATTCCAGAATAGCTCAAAAGCCTTTTGTACCTCAAAAAAGTTTGCACTCGTATCATTGATCATATCTTTCCAAACCGGTTCGATACGATACAATGCAAATTTAGAAGTATCCATGATAAAATTAGTTATTTGCGTAGTTTGCGAAAAACCAGATAAGGTAAAACTCAAAACAAATAAAACCACATATAAGTACCGCATTATAGTTCGCATAACAAAAGTATTAATCGTGTAAAAAAGTGCGCACAAGTCCATTTATGACTAATATAATCGATATCTAAGACAAACGAAAATTTAAATCCATATATTTATCTTACCCGTTCCTTAACTAATGAATTATAAATTTTTATAAATATATATTATTATGAAACTGAGCGCAAGAGCGTTAGGTAAGCTATATTACTATCCCATAAAATGGGTCGACTTGCAAAATGATGATTAATTTTAAACAAATAGGTTATGTTATAAGTGAACAATTAAAGCAAGCTATTGTTTATGAATAGTGAAAAATAATTTAAAATATAACATTGCATTTGGGTAATAATGATTTTATCACTTCAATGTCATACCTTTTTAAATAATTATTTCTTAGATCTAAAACTTCAAGGGTTTTTAACATGCTTATAAAGTCTGAAATCTCTGTTAATTTATTTCCATTTAAGGACAATGTTTTAAGGTTTTTTAATTGATAAATACTTTTTGGTATATCTGTTAATTGATTTTTATCTAGCACCAATGATTCTAGACTATTAATTTTTCCAATTACTTTTGGAACCGTTTTCATTCCACACATCACAATGGTTAAATTTTTTAATTTTTTAAGTTCTTTAAACGAGGCGGGAAGTGTATCAATTCTTGTATTATACAATACTATATTGGTTAAGTTTACAAGGTGGCCAATGCTGTTTGGAAAGTGGAATGTATCGGCTTTATTATTTTGTATGGCTAATGTCCTTAATCGGCTTAATGATCTTATTTCAGAGGGTAAAGAATCTAACTTAGCACTATGCAATTGTAAATCTACCAAGCCAGTTAAATAACCAATTTCTGGAGGTAGTGTGGTAATAGGGTTTCCTATGCAAGAAAAGTAAATCAAGTTTTGCAGCTCTTTTAACTCAGTTGGTAATTTGGTTATACCATTTTCCGTTAATTGTAACACTTCCGTTTTAGTAAGCTTACCTAATTTAGAAAGATGTTTTGCTTCAATGGGTTGATAATCTATTTTAACTTTATAAGCTTGATTTTTATTTTTAAGCGCATCTTTTAAAGTCGCGTATACTTCCCCTGGAGGTCCATATTTATCAAAAGGATCGCTAGAATCCTGTGAAAATAAATGAGTATAAGTAAATAATAAAAATAAAAATAGGGATGTGTGCTTTTTCATTCTTTTTTTAATAACTAATTTTATCTATTATTTGGCTCCATGTCTCGAATGCTCCAATAGCTTCATTGCGACATAGCTGTACCATTTCTAATTTTCGTTTATCTATATCTAATTTTAATTCATCATAAATAAAGCGATCGTCAAAATTAAAAAGAGCTGCATCCGTTTTAGTATTTGCAAAATATACTTTATCTATTTTGGCCCAATAGATGGCTCCTAAGCACATAGGGCAAGGTTCACAACTAGTATATATTTCGCAACCAGTTAATAGGAATGAATTCAGCGTTTTACAGGCGTTTCGAATCACCACCATTTCTGCATGGGCAGTAGGGTCTTTGGTAGAAGCTACCTCATTTGTGCCTTTCGCAATTATTTTATTGTTCCTTACTATAACTGCTCCAAAAGGGCCTCCAATTTTGTTTTCTATAGATAGGTGAGAAAGGCGAATCGCTTCACGCATAAACTCTTGCTTTTCTGTTAGGGTGCTTTTTTCCATTAATTAAATTAATCCTTTTCTAAAATATCAACAATCGCATCCATTTTTTTATCATCATATATTCCTGAAGTAGCATAAACAATTTTGCCAGTGGCGTCTAATACAAAAAAATAAGGGATGTCTTTTTTTTCAAAATTTAATTCTGTTTTGTAGCTTTTATCTCCTGAATAAAATAAAAGATAGGGAAAAAGTTCTTGATCGGTGTGCGATTTTATTTTTTCTTTCGATTGTTTACTAGTTAACTGATTAATTCCCGTAAACATAGGGATAAAAAATAAGTTAACATCATAGTCACTTCCTACAGCAAAAACATCGGCTTTCGATTGATCAATTTTTACAATAAATTTATTATAAATAGGGGTAATCCATGTTTTTAAATTAGCTTCGGCATCATTGGAAAAAGCCATACCTAATAAGGTATACTTGCCGTTTGTTTCCACAGGTATATTTATTTTTTTTCCGTTATAATCTTCACACTGCATGGTAGGAAATTGTTTCCCTACAACACCTCCAATTGGTTTAAAAGCCACAAAAATAGCAGCTACGGCTATTGATAATAATACTACTTTTTTTATCATGATTTTTTTATTAACGTTATTAGTGCCTTACTTTAACGAGAAGGACGCCATTTTTGTTTTACACTAAAGGTTAATCTTTTTTTATTCGTATAAAAGGCTTTAGTTTAAATTCGTTTATACCCATTATTAGTGAGCTAATAAGAGAGTAAATTTTTACAAAATAGTAATAAAGTATTGCTTATTTATTCAATTCGGCAAAAACTTTATCTGCTTTAAATCTTTTTGCTTCTTTGCCTTTACGGATAATCTTTATATGTATTATTACGTCATTTTGTTGAATCGCATTTACTACATCTTGTCCGGCTATAACGCGCCCAAAAATAGTGTGTTTACCATCTAACCAAGGGGTAGCCAAATGCGTAATAAAAAATTGAGAGCCATTGGTTGCAGGGCCAGCATTTGCCATTGCCAAAATACCAGGCCCTGTAAATTTTAAATCAGGTAAACATTCATCTTTAAAGCTATAGCCTGGACCACCCATACCAGTACCCGTAGGGTCTCCCCCCTGTATCATAAAATTAGGAATTACTCGATGAAATTTTAAACTATCATAAAAGGGTTTGCCTTCAGGTTTGGCTGTGTTTTTAATCTTACCTTCTGCCAAACCAACAAAGTTAGCCACTGTTAAGGGGGTTTTTAAATATTCTAATTGCACTAAAATTTTACCGCGATTGGTTTCTATTTCTGCATACAAGCCTTTTTCTAACTTAGGTTTTTTATCTTTTGCAACAATGCTAGTAGCTGCAATCATAAATAGGGTAAATACTAAAATTATTTTTTTCATGCGATTATTTATTTTTCACAAAATTAACATTACAAATTTGATATGAAAATTTGATGTTGATAAAACGTAGTATTATTATCATGATTGGTAAAGAGATGTTGTTATTTTTACGAATACAGAAGCATCCTATAATTGGAAACCTAGCCTGATCATAAAATCAACACAATCAATAAACGAATGAAAGTTTGCATTGCAGAAAAGCCGAGTGTAGCTAAAGAAATTGCAGCAATTGTTGGAGCAAAACAACGAAAAGAAGGTTATTTCGAAGGAAATGGTTATCAAGTAACTTGGAGTTTTGGACATTTATGTGAATTAAAAGAACCACATGAATATGATAGTGCTTACCGAGAGTGGAACTTAAATATGTTACCTATTTTACCACAAAAATTTGGTATAAAATTAAAAAATGACAAAGGCATTGAAAAACAATTCAATATTATTTCAACTTTATTTGAACATGCCGATGAAGTAATTAATTGTGGTGATGCGGGTCAAGAAGGAGAATTAATACAACGTTGGATTTTTTCTAAAGCAAATTGTAAAAAACCTTTAAAGCGTTTATGGATTTCTTCTTTAACAGAAGAGGCCATACGGGAAGGATTTAAAAAATTAAAGGAAGGCAAAGAATACGAAAATTTATATTACGCAGGTTATTCACGTGCAGCAGCAGATTGGCTGTTGGGTATGAATGCCACTCGACTATTTACCATCAAATATGGTAATGGTAAACAAGTGCTTTCCATTGGTAGGGTTCAAACACCTACATTAGCAATGATTGTAAAGCGGCAATTAGAAATAAATGAGTTTAAATCGGCTACTTTTTTTGAGTTAAAAACAAAATACCGCGATATAATTTTTAATGCTAACGTAGAACGTTTCTATGAAAAAGAAAAGACAACTGCTGAAGAGACTCTTGGTGCTATTATAGAGAAGCCGTTTACGGTTACTTCTATCGAAATTAAAAAAGGGAAAGAAACGGCACCTCGCCTCTTCGATCTCACTGCTTTACAAGTGGAGTGCAATAAAAAATTTGGATATTCGGCCGATGACACACTAAAGATTATTCAAAATTTATATGAAAAAAAATTAGTTACCTATCCACGAGTAGATACAACCTACTTACCCAATGATGTATATCCTAAAATAACTGGTATTTTAAAAAGTATGGTCGCTTATCAAGCTCTCGTAAAACCTTTACTGGAAGCTCCTATACGTAAATCTACAAAAGTGTTTGATGATAAAAAAATAACTGACCATCATGCTATTATTCCAACTGCTATAACAGCACAAGGCATTGTTGGTAATGAAGCAAATGTGTACGATACCATTGCTAAACGTTTTATAGCTGCATTTTATGCTGATTGCGAAGTGGCTAATACGGTTGTGTTAGGAATTGTAAACACCACTGAATTTAAAGCAAGTGGAAAGCAAATCATAGATGCAGGCTGGCGAATTGTATACGCAAAAGATAAATTAGAGGAGGATGAAAAAGATGATTTACAACTTTTACCCGTTTTTGAAAAAGGAGAAAGTGGTAAACACGAAGCTTTTTTAGTAGAAGGAAAAACCAGTGCGCCGAAACCTTTTACAGAAGCTACGTTGCTGCGTTCTATGGAAACAGCAGGGAAACAAATTGAAGATGAGGAATTACGCGACCTGATGAAGACTAATGGTATTGGTAGACCTTCTACACGTGCTGCTATTATAGAAACACTATTCCGAAGAAATTACATTGTTCGCGAGCGTAAAAATCTAGTGCCCACGGTTACAGGTATGGAGTTGATTCGTGTAATTAATAACGAACTTTTAAAATCAGCTGAGCTTACTGGTAAATGGGAATTTAAGCTTAGGCAAATTGAAAAAGGAGAATATCAAGCGGAAGCTTTTTTACAAGAAATGAAACAAATGGTTTCTGAATTGGTTACACAGGTAAAAAGTGAAAGTGTTAAACGCATCACTATTGCAGAAAATACTCCATTGATAACAAAAAGCGAGGTAATCGTTTGCCCTAAATGCAAAAATGGAAATATGTTAAAAGGCAAATCAGCCTTAGGGTGTAGCAATTTTAAAACGGGTTGCGATTTTAAAATACCCTTTGAATTAATGGGTAAAAAATTAACAATTCAACAACTAACTGCCTTAATCAATAACAGAAAAACATTGATTATAAAGGGCTTTGAAATAGGAGGTAAAAAGAAAGAAGGCAAGTTATTATTAACACCTACGCTAAATATAGAATTAGAAGAAAAAGAAGAGGGAGCAATAGTACAAAAAAAAGAAAAAAATAGTATTTGCCCCAAGTGTAAAACTGGCTTTATATTAAAAGGTAATAACGCATATGGCTGTAGCAACTGGAAAAGTGGTTGTAATTTACGTTTGCCTTTTGAATTCTTAAATAAAAAAATAACCGAAGCTCAAATTCTATCTCTTATTAAGAATGGTAAAACACCCTTAATAAAAGGCTTTATTAATAATGGAGTAAAAGTAAACGGATATCTTAAACTAAGCAAAACGTTGGAGGTAACATTAGAAGTTTAACTAAAATTCTATTATTCTTTTTTAGGTATAATAGCAAAAAATAGTTGGCAAAATGACCTGTAAGCCAATACAGGATAGGGGTTAGAGGAAGGGTATTGAAATCGGTTTCAATATCCTTTTTTTGTACATGAAAAAATCAAAAAAAAGGCA
>JBDTFR010000090.1:0-25057 GCA_039937835.1 Bacteroidia bacterium
TTTTGGTTCTTAACTTGGTTAATTTAACCAGGTTAGCAGCCTTGTGTTCAAATTTTATCAATGCAATATTTTTTATTCTATTAGCTAAATGTAAAAATAAGAGCCTGAGTTTTTGAGCAAGCTCTAAGTAGTAAAAGGCATTCCGTTTAATCTAGATAATCTCTTTTAAATATATTCTTCAATGCATTCAAATTTCTTTACATTCACTTTACTGAACCGAAAACCAATGCCAACTAAAATTTAACCTATGAAAAAGAGTCTATTGCTTTTATTGCTGATGGCCAGCTGTATTTTTCAGGCAAAATCCGCCGTAAACCAAATACGATGGGGAAGTATTGGAGACCCTTTGAATGGCCTCACCATTACCTGGAGCAATAACGGCGCTGCCGATTCAATCAAATGGGGATATACCTCTTCGTTTGAGAAAGGCCCATTTATCGGCGCTAAAAGATCGGGGTATGCATCTGGTAGTTCATTTTTTAAATATGTTTTCCCAACTGTTAATCCTAGTGCTGCTCTTTATTATGAAATATATGACTCAGGCACCCATAACTGGGGTACACAGCAAATTTTCACTACTTCTCAAGCCATCAACTCAACCACATTTTCTTTTGCTGCTTTAGGAGATTGTAGAGATTATCCTGCTACTCTTACCACAATTTCCAATCTGGTGAGTGCCAGAAAACCAGCGTTGACCTTGTTCAATGGAGATCTTACGGCAAACGGAAATTCAACCCCTCAGTACAACACATTTTTTTCCGCAGCGTCTAATTTTCTAGCCAACAATTTGGTTTACCATGCGGAGGGCAATCACGATGCATCCAGTCCCTCACTGTTCTCTAACTTATGGGATCTGCCTGTAACAAACGGAACTAATTTACATTATGCAATCCGGTACGGCAATGCTATTTTTATTACTATAAATTCATGCGATCCTAGTAACTCCACACAACTATCCTGGCTGAAAACCACGTTGGCGGCAGCAGCGGCCGACCCCACCATTATTTGGAAAATCATTTCATGTCATCATCCTTTCTTTACAATTGGTCAACATTCTGGCGACATGGATTCCTACCGCTCCTCTATCTGGAAAGCATTTGATGATTATGGAGTGGATGTTATTTTCAATGGTCATGACCACTGTTACGAAAGATCAAAACCAATAAATCTAAATGTTAGTAGTAACACAGCGGTTACAAAATACGGCAGCGCAAAAGGTGAAGGAAGATGCGAAATAGTTTCCGGCGGAGCAGGTGCTGGCCTATACAAACAAGGATCATCTCAGGATGCCTGGGCGATGAATTTATTTAATTCTACTTACAATTACGTGTATTGCGACATAAAGGATTGCAAACTAACAATTACTGCTTATAGTCAATCAAATACTATTATTGATTCCTTTACACTGGACAAATCCAGTTCTTCTGGCTGCACAACGGGAGTAGCTGAAGTTTCAGAAAAATTCAATCCCATCAGTGTATTTCCAAATCCAACAACAAATACATTTACACTAAATTACACTTCCGATCTTACTGGAGAAGCAATAATAAAAATATTCGACATGACTGGACAGGAGATTGCTCGGGAGAAGACAAGCAAAACAGGCAATACGATGACCTTTAAATATGATCTCTCAAAACACGTAAAAGGTATTTATGTAATATCAGTAATTATGGGCGATCAAAAAGATAATGCTACGCTTATTTTGAAATAATAGTGTATAACTTTGGGTCAAGTTAATTTTATTTAGCACACTTTTGATCTTCAGAAGTGTGCTGTTTTTTATCTTTTTGTTAAGCCTATTGAAGTAACTCACTTTCAAAGAAGTAAAGCCGATCATCTTTCTGAAATCATACACCCTCTACCCTCTTCCACTTAATCTATAAATTTTTCTGAGATTAGATTTTTATCGACCGCAAAAATTAAAATTTTTACAGATCATCGAAATCACGCTAATCATTTCTTGCATGGCTAAATTTTTTCCAGAACTAAACGAAACCCTGCACCAAACATATGCATTACTTCGGTCTTATAAACAGCATTGTGCAGGCAACAGATCTCTCGTTATGAATTTACCTTTCGTAGAAGAAAGTTGTTTTATTATCTCATAAACAAAGGAGATTATTGATTAATATTCAACGAATGATTTGAGAATTAACGATAACATTTTTTTTGAAACCGACATTCAACAACTGTTAAAAGTAGCGCATACTCGTTAATTAAAAACAATGATTTAATCAACAGAAAGCATCCCACAAAATCGTTGCAATTAAAAATTTAAAAAATATCTAATTCTTTTTTTATGAATATAAATTTTTATCATTGTAAATGGTTTTCATACAACATCTTAACTTATATCAAATTTAACATGAGCACTGATAATAACAAAACTATTTGGAAAGTAATTGGTGCATCCTCTGTGGGTACACTAATTGAATGGTATGACTTTTATATTTTTGGAAGCCTGGCTACCATTATATCTACTCATTTTTTCCCAAAAGAAAATCCTACAGCTGCGTTCCTTGCCACATTAGCTGCTTTCGGCGTAGGCTTTGTCATCCGCCCATTCGGAGCAATTGTGTTTGGAAGATTGGGTGATATAATTGGAAGAAAACATACTTTCTTGGTTACACTTCTTATTATGGGAGGTTCTACTTTTGCTATTGGCTTCATTCCTGATTATGACACGATAGGGATGTTAGCACCTGTTCTTGTATTTGTGTTAAGAGCTGTGCAAGGTCTAGCACTTGGCGGTGAATATGGAGGTGCCGCAACATACGTAGCGGAGCATGCACCATCAAACAAAAGGGGCTATTTTACCAGTTTCATACAAACCACTGCTACACTCGGCTTATTGCTTTCACTCGGTATTATACTCGCTTGTAAATCTTCCATGAGTGGAGATGCATTCAATGATTGGGGTTGGCGCCTACCATTTATTATTTCTATTTTTCTTATTGCCATCTCTTTTTACATCCGTTTAAAGATGGAAGAATCTCCTGTATTCGCGCAGCTTAAAGCACAGGGTAAAACATCAAAGAACCCTTTAAAAGAAAGCTTTGGTAACTGGGCAAATTTAAAGTGGGTACTTATTGCATTGTTTGGCGCTACTGCAGGGCAAGGCGTAGTGTGGTACACGGGACAGTTCTATGCCATGAACTTTTGCATAAAAAACTTACAGATTGATGCCGCACAAATACAATGGATGCTGATACCGGTATTGTTATTAAGTACTCCCTTCTTCATTATTTTTGCAAGCCTTTCTGACCGCATTGGGCGAAAAGGCATTATGTTGACTGGAATATTTTTGGCAGCAATTACTTATATGTCTTTATATAAGAACATGGCAAAACAAGCCGATTGGAAAACATGGCAACAAACGGAACATGTTTTACCTGTAACTGAATTAAAAATGAATACAGCAGGTGATTCCCTATTCACCAATACCTATAACTATTTAAATGGTGCAATTAGAACAGAAAAGATCCATAAGAATAAAGCCGATCATTTTGTTGCCGGCGCTACAACCACTGTATTAAAAATTCCTGAATCAAACTTATTTAACATCGGATTGCTAATTTTTATACAGCTTTTGTTTGTAACAATGGCTTATGGACCTATTGCAGCTTTTCTTGTTGAACTGTTCCCAGCAAGAATTCGGTACACTTCCATGTCTCTCCCCTATCACATTGGTAATGGTGTATTTGGCGGTTTAACACCGCTTATTGCAGAATCATTAGTAGTTAAAACAAATAATATATTTGCCGGCTTATATTATCCTATTTGTGTTGCTCTGCTTACGGTAGTAGTTGGAATGCTTTTTATTAAAAAGAAGGGGCGTGATATCATAGAGTAAGTACTGCGTGTTTGCAACCGATGTTAAGTTAATTACAACTGTTAATTTTATTACTGAAGGTTTAATAATACCAGCGTGTTCGAATTTTGGTTTAATTTTTTGAATCAGGTTTAAGTTTATATTACAAAAAGCACTTTACAATTATGTAAGTCCTAAGCAATAAACTTATAAGCTAGCACAGACTAAAAAATATTATTTTTTTAACTGTTAGAAAAACAAAACAAGTTAGTAACCTCTTTCCTAAATTACCAACAGTTCGGCTAAGGGGTTACGAAGCTTGAGCTATTGATTTATTATCTCAACAAAAAGAAAATGAACCAAAATAAAAAGAGTTAACTATAACAATATAGTTTAACTTCGTTTTAATACTGTATTAACTATTTGCTAGAATAGAATTCTTAATATTAATCACTCGTACAAACATAACCAATGAAAGAAATAGAAACATATAGAGGAACTATTTATCCATGGCATTGCGATTTTAATGATCACATGAATGTACGCCATTACATGGCCAATTTTGATGACGCCACTTGGCAGTTTTTTGCTGCAATAGGAATTACTCCATCCTATCTTAAAAAAGAAAATAAAGGAATGGTTGCCGTTGAGCAAAACATAAAATATTTTGAAGAACTGTTTGCAGGAAATTTAATTTATATCAAAACAAGTTTAATAGAATGCAAATCAAAAGCGGTAATTATTTTTCATAAAATGATAAATGTGGAAACAAATAACATTGTTGCAGAAGCAAAAATGGTTGGGGTGCATTTAGATAAAGAAAGTAGGAAGGCGGTACCTTTTCCTGATGAAATACAAAATAAATTAAACAAGTTGGTTCAAAAGTCTGACGAAACGAAGCAAGAAAGTTCAATTGGAAAAATTGAGAGTTAAAAGAATTCGTTTGTATAAATAGTCAATTTCTAAAAGAAACTAACCTATTTCTGTGGTTATCACTAATAATCATCTTATTCTATTTAATCCTTCTTCTGTATTCCACCTATTAGATAATGCAACTCTTTTGTTTGCTGCATTAGTTTTATATTTACATTTTGAAATTTAAAACATACTAGATGAACTTACAAATTAAGTTATTCCGAAAATTAAATTATATCTTCTTACTTTTTTTAGTTTTAATTTTAATTGCTAAGCCTACCTTCTCCCAACTATCGGAAAAATCCGAAATAAGCCTTCTTACCATTGGGCAAGGAAAAGACTTATATTCAGCATTCGGACACAGTGCAATTTACATTTCTGATCCTGGTTTAAATATTCAGTACGTTTATAATTATGGTACGTTTAGTTTTGGCCCCGATTTTTATATGAAATTTACAAAAGGAGAAATGGATTACATGCTTTCGGTATCCACTTATGAGGACGAGTATGATTCATGGACAAGCGAAGATCGAAGTGTTGTAAAACAAGTGCTAAACCTTACCTTAGAACAAAAAAATAAATTATTTAGATTTTTAGAAACCAATGCCTTACCGGAAAACCGCGTTTACCGATACGATTATTTTTATGACAATTGTTCGAACCGTATAGATAGTGCACTGAAGATAGCTTTAGGACGAGAACTTAAATTTTCCGCAGAAAAAGTAGTTGAACTACATAGCAAAAAAGGTGCAACCGTTCGCGATTTAACTCATCATTATTTATTAGATAATCCTTGGGGCGAATTAGGAATAGAAACTTGCTTAGGAATTTCCATGGATAAAAAATTGACTCCCGAACAATTTAAATTTATTCCTGATTATTTAATGTGGAATTTAGATGAAGCAAAAATAGAATCAAATGGTACATTTGCTCCATTAGTAAAAGAAAAAACGGTGTTATATAAAAGTGTAAATGCTCTAGTGAAAAAAACAACGATAGATTATATAACACCAACATTAATTTTTGTTATCGTTTTTATACTCGCTTGTTTTTTTAGTTTCCCTTTTATTCACAAAACATTTTTTGCTCGTGTATTTGATTTTATACTATACTTCACTTGTGGGGCGGTAGGCCTACTTTTAATTTATCTTTGGTTTTTTACTACGCATCGTTCACACTATAATTTCAACTTAATTTGGGCAAATCCTTTAAATTTCTTTCTATCTTTTTTTATTTTAAGTAAAAGATACAAGGCTAAATTAAATAACTACTTTTTAGTGTATGGTTTGATTGTACTGATAACGCTAATCTTTTGGGCTATTTTACCACAGAAAATTAACAATGCTTATATCTTTATCTACCTGGCACTGGCACTGCGTAGTTTAAGTCATTTTTTGTATGATAGAAAAAGTATGTATTCGATCAACAAATGTTAATTGAGTTGCGGATTTATTTAAAATTTAATTTTTGATAAATAATGTAAATAAACATAGGTAATTATTAAGCTAGTTTAAAAATGCTTTTTATTTGTTCAAAACTTTTGGAACTAACGTGTGTATATCTAAATTATATTGCCGCTTTCGTGCATTTAGAAAAAAGAAGGGAAACTAAAATATCAGTTTCTTGCCTCCTAATTCGCTTCAAAAACAAGGAGAGCATTTAATCTCCGTCTAACTATTTTAAATTTGTTAATTTATTGATAATCAGAGGTATTCTAACTAAAATAGTAAAAATTAAATATAAATTATGTTACAAAATTTACAATAATATTATTTTTTGCTATCTTTGTAACAGAATTAAAATTTTATTACATAATAAAGTTAACTCACAATTTATCTATTCTATATGAAAACTGGCGAAGTAATAAAAGCCTATAGAGAAAGAATGAATCTTTCACAAGAGGCGGTGGCTACTTTTTTAGATATTAAAAGAGAAACCTTGAGTTATTATGAAAACAATACCGATGGAAGAGCTGAAGCTCCTTTAGAAGTATTAGAAAAGCTAGCTGATTTATATGGTACTGATTTAGCTGATTTTTTTGAAAATGATGCAAGCCAATTAAAGGCGAATTTAGCATTTGCTTTTAGGGCTACTAATTTAAAAGAAAATGACCTAAGTGAAATTGCGCAATTTAGAAAAGTTATAAAAAATTATTTGAAAATTATTAATTTAGAGAACAACCATGCTTCATAATTATCATCTACAAAGAGAAGCCTCTGATTTTCGTTTAAAAAATGGTATCGGTGCAACGGAACCCATCCGTATGAAAAGTTGGCTCCCGAAACTTAATGTGGTGGCACTATTTAGACCGCTGTCTGAAAATTTTTCGGGAATGGCTGTTAAACAAAGTGATTTAAATTTCATTATTATTAATAGCGAGCATCGTGTTAGTAAACAACATTTTACCATTGCTCACGAATTGTATCACTTATTCGTTCAAAAAGAATTTATCTCAGAAATATCAAATACAGGAAAGTTTGATCGCAAAAACAAAATTGAATTTGAAGCCGATTGGTTTGCTGCTTTTTTATTGATGCCAGAAGAAGGTCTTCTTCAATTAATACCAAAAGAAGAGTTTTCAAAAAATAAAATTAGTTTAACTACCATTGTAAAGATTGAGCAATATTTTGCTTGTAGTAGAATGGCGTTATTGTTTCGTTTAGATGGAATGGGGCTTATTGAATACAAAAAATATGAGCAATACACCCGTAATGTAAAACACAGCGCTGCTATATTGGGTTATGATACTTCACTATACGACAAGGGAAACGAAGGTTTGGTAATTGGTGATTATGGTGCTAAGGCAAAAAAATTGTTTGATATTGGAAAAATTTCCGAATCACATTTTATTAGCTTAATGAACGATTTAGGAAAAGACGTTCAAAATATTCTAAACGATAATGAGCAAGAGTAGCGAGCCCAACATATTACTCGACTCTGATGTGGTTCGACATTTTATTAATGGTGGTAAAATCCATCAGCTCTCTTTTATATTTCCTAAGCGATTTGTGATGTTGGATAAAGTAAAAAATGAATTGTGCAGAAGCAAAAGTATTGAAACAACTGTAAATAATTTTCTAACAAGAACAAACGTTCCAGTTGTTCCGTTCCCAAAACAAATTGAAATAATTAAAGAATATGCAATTCTTACTAAACAGTTTGGCGAAGGCGAAAGCGCATGTATGGCAGTCGCCAAACACCAAAAAAAATTTATTGCAAGCAGTAATTTAAAAGACATTAGTGCCTTTTGTAAAGCAAATGATATAACCTATTTAACTACAATGGATATTTTATTAGAAGCATTCAATAATAAAATGTTTACTGAAAAAGAATGTGATGAGTTTATTACTAGTGTAAAATCGAAGGGTAGTATTTTACCTTGCAACACCTTAAATGAATATATTAAAATGAAATCGAGCAAAAAATAATTAGCTGAGTCTTTCCACAAAATTTATTTAAAATATAAAGACGCCCGACATTAAGTTTTTGGGGAATTAAAAAAACCAAACATAAACTTAACGCCAGTAAAAGTGTTTTGCTGCATTTTTGTTCCAGCTGCTTCAAGTGAATTTTCGTCACTGAGTAAATTAATGCCTATTGATTTTAAATTAATTCTAAGAGCTTTACAATAATCATCATTAATCATCTTTGCATGAGCAAGAATCTCATTCAATGCCTTTATAAGTTCCTCTCGGCTATTGGGAGTTACTTCTACTTTTATGTTGGGTTGCGATGACTTATTCATTGAAACTAGGTTGACCCAGCTTCCATTGTACAGCGTATTAATCCAAATCATTGGTACTTCTCCGTTACCAAAAACAATTGGAATTTGACCACCCATTTCCGCTATAAAACCTCCACCCTCAAGCTTGTTAGTTCCAACATCCAGAGTTTTTACTGCTATGTATCCTTTTATATCTTCTATTGTACTCATGGCTTAAGTAAATGTTGTTTAATTTTTTTAATTAATTTTGAACGATCTGTATTTATAAAACGCGAAACTAATTTTAGAGATAGAACTAGTAAAAAAGCTATAATACATTCCCAAAATTCCCATATCTCAAAGTTTACATCTTTAGGATATAAAGCACTTAAGTACTTCTTTGTAAGTACATTTAAAAATAGTATTATAAATGATCCACACAGTATTTGGAATAATAACTCAATCCAATTTGCAGAAGGAGAGATAAGTTTTTCAAACTCATATTCAGAAAGTGTATATCCTGGTACTTGAATCAGTACGGTGGGCTAATTTGAGCTACCCCATTTATTATTATAGTATGGTTGAAATTTTCCCCAACTATTTTCTCATGACTATTATTCATTCAAAAGTGTTTTTTTGCGTACAAAATCATAATATCAATATTATAATTTCATTAAACAATTAAAATTGTAAGTCTTAAAACATATATAGTGCAATCATTCTCATAATAAAATGATTAATTTAGAATTAAAATTTTTAAATTCACTAGTCTTCTAATACCATTAATTTATCTTGTGCTAAGTAGACTTAGCCTATAAATGTAGTAAAAGATGGAGTGGTTCCAACATTCAAAGAAAGATAAAAAACAAAATACTTGTAAAATAAGTGTTTTAAAAAAAGTGGCTTCGGCGGGAATCGAACCCACATCAAAAGTTTAGGAAACTTCTATTCTATCCATTGAACTACGATGCCAAAATTATTTTAGTGGCGCAAAGGTAAAAAAAAATAGCTGGTGTTTGATAAGGACTTTAAATTACACGTATTGGCTCGCTTCTATAACAATATCAACAAACACAATGCATTCTATTCAATTAGGTACTTAATTTTTCTGTCCTTTTTTAAGATACTCATATCCTAAAATAACTAAGATAATTAATTCTAGACCATAAATCACATCTTCAATCGGTATGGTAAGCAGGCGTATTCCTAAATTTTCTGCAGGATTATACCAAACAACTGGTTTGTCAATACCTGTTCCGGTTAATATTCCATTCACTATAAAAAAAGGTATTAGTAAAATGGCGTAAGAGGTGAATATTTTACTCAAGCCATCTACTTTTAGTAAAAATTGAATAATTAGTAATAAAATAGCGGTGCTAATAAACGTAACACTGGTGTATAGCCTATTATAATATATTAAGCCAATAGTAAGAATGAAGATTGCGAATAGTAAAACAAATAAGTTTTCTTTTTTTTTATCCCATTGAAAATTATAAAAAGACGTGAGTGCATGGTAGGTAAATGTACATGCATAGGGAATACAAATAAAAAATAGCACTTCTTCTAATGGTAATGAAAAAATATAAATTCCCGTAATATAATCAGGATTAAAGCCCCATACACCAAGGTTAGTAAACAGGTTATCCCACATTATAAAAATCAATGTTACAATACCATCGGCTATAAAAAAGGCCTTCCAATGTTTATAAAATCTTATTTTGGGGTGAAATGAAAATACAAACGGAACTATGACTGCAAAAAAATTAACTGCTAAATATAAATTTTTCATTATTATTTTTCCGTTAATTGTGCTTCTTTGAAATATTTTAAGGGTACCCATAACATTCCAAAACACTCTCCATCATCTTTTCCTAAATGTTTATGATGCATTTTATGCGCTCTGCGTATGGCTCTAAAATAGAGATTATTAGCATTCCTAAGTAATTTAAAGCGTTGATGAATAAAAATATCATGTACTAAAAAGTAAGCCATTCCGTATATAGTAATACCCAGTCCAATCCAAAAAAGATAATTAAAATCGTACTGCATCCCAAAAAAAAGACCCGCAATACCAGGCATTGCGAAAATAAGAAAGAAAAAATCGTTGTGTTCAAAAAATCCAGAACTCTCTTTTTTATGATGATCTTTATGAAGTACCCATAATAAATAGTGCATTACATATTTATGTGCCAACCAAGCAATACACTCCATAGCAATAAAAGAAAGTACAACAATCAATAAATTAATAAGCCAAGTATTCATTTTTAAAGAATTTTATCAAGTATGTTTTTTCTGTAATCAAAAATAATTTCAATTTTTTTCTTACAAGAAGTGTATGTGCTATGCTTCTTATAAAACCAAAAAGGTAAATTTTTCATTAATTCATCTTTCATTAGTACACCACCCTCTTGTTCAATAAAGATATGCGTGTGCTCTCATTTTTTATAAGAACTTTTTATTTGTTTATCGGCAAACACTTTTTGAAAAACCGCTTTCGTAATTACTGTTCTCCAATGAACCAGTTTACCAATAATTGGTCTTATCGTATAATCAATAAGCATACCTTCAAAGATAGTCTTATTTACATCGGCACTAAAAATATTAAAGCGCATTTCTGGTGGCGCAATTAAAGCAAGATTTTGAGGAAATGAAAAAAAATCCCACGCTTTACCAATTACAATAGCTAAGAATTGCACTCTGTATAATTCATACAGTTAGTTAAACGGCTATTTTAATTTTTGTAAGCATTCACTTCAACAGTATCAATGACTTTTTTTAAACAAATTTTTAGCCATTTAGTATATAATTGCGGATTAGCGGCTATGTCCTTTTCTAGAACCCTTAAATCCATGTATTTCCAATTTTTTACTTCTTCCACTGCTGGATGTGGTAAGGTATTTAATGTACCGATAAAAACATGGTCGTACTCATATTCTGTTAAACCATTTTCAACAGCTGCTTTATAAATAAAGTTAAATGCATATTCTGGCGTAAACTTCAATTTCATTTCCTCGTACAATCGCCTTTTTACAGCATCATTAAGCTCTTCTCCAAACTGAGGGTGTCCACAACAGGTATTTGTCCACAAACCTGGAGAGTGATATTTTGTATCGGCACGTTGTTGAAGGAGTAGTTGTTGATCTGAATTAAATATAAAAATGGAAAATGCTCGATGTAATAATCCTCTTTTATGCACCTCTAATTTTTCAAGTTTGCCCAACGGCGCATCATTTATATCAACTAGAATCAGTAACTCTTCTTTAATGTGGTTATTTGTATTCATAGCTTTTAAATTTTAGGTTAGTATTACATTTTAGTATTTAAAACCAGTATAAAATCTTCTACTATATGGTATTCATTTTATAATTTATCATTGATTGAAACATCAATAATAATTTATGTGGGTTGGTAATTCTAATTCGTTTTACTAATAATTGTTTTGGTGGTATTCTTTTAATTTTTTTAAATAAAGATCGGTAATAGGTGTAGGCTAAATAAACACCTAATCTAGAAGAGTGAGGCAAATTTTTTATGCCTTGTAATGCTTCCTTAAAATCCATTTCAATTTCTTCTTCTATTACTCTTTTTTCTTCTATTGTAAATGTTTCGATGGTTACGTTTGGAAAGTATGTTCTATCTAACACATTAAAATCAGCACCCAAATCGCGTAGAAAATTTACTTTTTGGAAAGCTGCCCCTAACTTCATTGCTGAGGGTTTTAATTCTTCAAATGATTTTAAGTTGCCTTCCGTAAAAACATGTAAACACATTAACCCAACTACTTCTGCTGAACCCAATATGTATTGTTGATAATTTTCTTGATTATAATTTATTTTATTTAAATCCATTTCCATACTTTGAAGAAAGGTATCAATCAACTTTTTATCAATGTTATAATTGGTTACCGCATGCTGAAATGAATTTAATATCGGGTTGAGTGATATTTTATGTTCAAGAGCTTCTTCGGTATCCGCTTTAAATTTTTTTAACAGATAGGGTTTATCATAGTCTTCAAAACTATCTACAATCTCATCTGCAAAACGTACAAACCCATAAATGGCGTATATTGATTTTCTTAAACGCATGTTTAAAAAATAAGTTCCTAAAGAAAAACTGGTGCTATAAGTAGTGGTAGTAATTTTGCTGCACCGTTCAGATACATTATCAAATAATTGTTTCATATGTTAATTTTTAAAATATTTAATAAGTTGATCTGCTGCTATTTTTCCTGATATAATGGACGGTGGAACACCAGGTCCTGGAACCGTTAACTGTCCAGCATAAAATAAATTTTTTATTTTTTTATTTCTTATTGTTGGTTTTAAAACGGCTGTTTGTGTTAGGGTATTTGCCAATCCATAGGCGTTACCTTTGTAGGCGTTGTAATCTGAAATGAAATTTTTTATGCAATAGCTTTTTTTATAATCAATATGAGCTAGTAATTCTTGATTAAGGTGTTTTTCTAATCGCTTTATCATGATGTGAAAATACTTTTCTCTAATTTCTTCTGTATCTGCCAAACCAGGCGCAATAGGCATCAATAAAAATAGATTTTCGTGTCCTTTTGGAGCAACATGTTCATCAGACTTAGAAGTACAACAAGCATAAAATAGCGGTTTTGTTGGCCATTCAGGTTGTTTATATATTTGTATAGAATGCTCAAAAAGATCTTCATCAAAAAATAGCGTGTGATGTTGAAGTGTAATTAACTTTTTATTAATTCCTAAATAAAAAATTAAAGAAGAGGGAGCAAATGTTTTGTTTTCCCAATATTTATCCGAATAATTTCGATATCCCGGTGGCAGCAATTTCTCTTCTACATGTTGGTAATCTGCAGCGCCAATGACTGCATCACAATTAAAATATTCGTTATTTACTTTGATTGAGTTTGCTAATTTATTTTCAATATTAATTTTTTCTACTGCTGCATTCACATGAAAAACAGCACCATTTTGTTTAGCAGTGGTGATCATGGAATCAATCACTTTTCCAAAACCTCCTTCTGGATACCAAGTTCCTAATTTTAAACCAGCGTAATTCATTAAGCTATATAAAGCAGGCGTATCTTGTGGCATAGCACCTAAAAACAGAACAGGGAATTCCATTAATGCAATGAGTTTTGGGTTTTTAAAATAACTACGCACATGTTTACTAAAAGAAGAAAATACTTGTAAACGAAATACATTTTTTATTAAATCAATATCTGCAAATTCTGTAAGTGAGAGTCCAGGTTTATATACCAAATCTTCCATACCCGCCTTGTATTTATATTCCGCTTCTTTCATAAATGCATGAAGCCTTTCCGCACTTCCTTTTTCAATCTGTTCAAAAAGAATGCTTAGTTGAGAATAATCAGCTGGTATACTAAGCATTTCATTTTTAGGAAAAACAACGTCGAATGAGGGGTCTAATAATTTTAATTTATAAAAGTCAGAAACGGATTGGCCGAAATCGCTAAAAAATTTTTCGAATACACCGGGCATCCAATACCAACTAGGGCCCATATCAAAAGTGTATCCTTCATCAGTCATTAACTGCCGTGCCCTACCCCCAAGCGTAGCATTTTTTTCAAATACATGTACTTGATGCCCTGCCTTAGAAAGATAAGCAGCTGCACTTATACCTGAAAACCCTGAACCAATTATTGCAATTGTTGCCATCTTATAGCGCTAAAAATAAATTTAATTTTAAACATTCTTTTGTTGAATCACTTTTTCAAGTTCTTCAACAGACTTGAGCCACTGCGTTTGTTTACTCAAATTCAATGAGCTAATCAACTCTATATTTCCTGCTAAACAAATTTGTTGCGTTTTAAAATGCGCCGTTAATTGATCTAATGATGCTTGTGCTTTTTCCGAACTATTTTGATGTACTAAAAAATAAAGCAAATGATTACCCTCTATTTCCTCTACGACTGTTTTTAAACATTCAAAAGGAATATTTGCTCCTAAATAGATGGAGCGCACACCTAAATTACGTATGGTATAATGTGCAAATAATAAACCTATTTCATGAAATTCATCTTCTGGCAAAAAAAGTACCCATGTTTCTGTATTTTCTTTTATAGCAGGCAATGAATCAATCGCCGTAAATATTTTTTGCTGGATAATGTTGGTAATATAATGTTCTTGTGCAGGGGGTATGGTATTTTTTGCCCACATTAATCCCAATCTTACAAGCAATGGATAAATTATTTTGAGATACGTGTTTTTCATACCATATCGGAGCAAGCAGGTAGAAAATATTTTTTCAAAGTGCACGTCGTCGTAGGCAACACCTGCTGCAATCAATTGAAAAATTAGTTGCTCTTCTGTATTATCAGTTTTTAGTTGTGACTTTAATTCTACTTCAAGCAATTTAAATAATTGCTCATCTTTCAATCCACCTATTTTAGATATTTTATGTCCAGCACTGTTTAATGTAACAATGTTTAGTAATCTACGCAATTGCATATCATCATAATACCGAACGTTGCCTTCAGAACGACAAGGGCTTAAAGCCTTGTACCGTAGCTCCCAAATACGTATCGTATGCGCTTTTACACCCGAAAATTGTTGCAAGTCTGAAATACTAAATTGATTCATACAACTTCTTTTTGTTTAACTTCTAGTAAAATTAGTTAAACAAAATGGATCTTGCAAAAATATTAGTAAAGTTTAATTTTCTCGAGGAATTTTATTTATTGCTCAACCTCGATCGGTCTTAATATTCTGATTTTTTCTACCTTTACTGCTATTAATAACCTGCACGATAACATATATTAAAGCTATGACAAGTACAATAAAAATAAACAAAATGGAATATAGAATTGAAAAAGATACAATGGGTGAAGTAAAAGTACCCGCTGATAAATATTGGGGTGCGCAAACCGAGCGTTCAAGAAACAATTTTAAAATAGGCCCTGAAGCTTCTATGCCGAAAGAAATTATTTATGCTTTTGGTTATCTTAAAAAGGCTGCTGCAATGGCGAATCAGGAATTAGGTATTTTAACAAACGATAAAAAAGAATGGATTGCAAAAGCATGTGATGAAATTATTGCAGGTAAATTAGATAGTGAATTTCCTTTGGTAATATGGCAAACTGGCTCTGGAACGCAATCAAACATGAATGTGAATGAGGTAATTGCCAATAGAGTACATGTATTACAAGGACATAAATTAGGAGAAGGTAAATTGGCTATTCATCCCAATGACGATGTAAATAAATCCCAATCGTCTAACGATACTTTCCCAACCGCTATGCACATTGCCGCCTATAAACTAGTAGTAGATATTACTATTCCAGGGCTGGAAAAATTACAAAAAACACTACAAAAAAAATCGATTGATTTTAAAAATATTGTAAAAACAGGTCGCACTCACTTTATGGATGCTACTCCTTTAACACTGGGGCAAGAATTTTCTGGTTACGCACAACAAATAACCAACAGTATACGTGCTATTAAAAATGCATTAGAAGTAGTAAAAGAATTAGCCTTAGGCGGAACAGCAGTAGGTACTGGTTTAAATACTCCAAAAGGATATGATGTATTAGTAGCAAAAAGAATTGCTGAGCTTACTGGTCTGCCATTTATAACAGCACCTAATAAATTTGAAGCATTAGCCGCTCATGATGCCATGGTAGAGTTATCGGGTGCATTAAAGCGTACTGCTGTTTCACTAATGAAAATAGCAAATGATGTGCGAATGTTAAGCTCTGGTCCACGTTGTGGAATAGGTGAAATTATTATTCCAGATAATGAACCCGGCTCTTCTATTATGCCAGGTAAAGTAAACCCTACGCAACCAGAAGCACTTACTATGGTATGTGCTCAAGTAATGGGAAATGATGTTGCTGTTTCTATTGGAGGTTCTAATGGTCATTTTGAATTAAATGTGTTTAAGCCATTAATCGCTGCAAACGTACTTCAATCAGCCCGACTGATTGGAGATGCCTGTGTATCTTTTAATAATAATTGTGCTGAAGGAATTGAGCCGAATTTACCCATATTAAAACAACATCTAGAAAATTCGTTAATGTTAGTAACTGCGTTAAATACGCATATTGGTTATGATAATGCTGCAAAAATTGCTAAAACAGCTCATAAAGAAAATAAAACGTTACGTGAAACTGCTATTGGATTAGGTTTAGTTACAAATGAACAATTCGATGAGTGGGTAAAACCAGAGGATATGTGTGGCTCCTTGAAATAAAAAAATGTAAAAGAATTAATTTGCCTTATAATTTATAGTGGGCTGGCAAAAAAAAATTTTATTGAAACTTCGGCTATTGAAATTTCGTAACACAGTACAATAATAAATAATACTATCATCTTTTGTAGGCAAACATAAAGGTGACTTTGAAGTAAAGGATAAGATAAGTATTTGCTTATTTTGTTTATAATGAAAATAGTGGTAAATTTATCTCAATAGTCAATAACATTATTAACGGTTATAATTTACCTTTTAATTTTTAAAACTTCAACTATTTCAATTTTGTTTTATATAATGAGTCAATTTAAGTAATAATTTATCTAAAAAAATTTAAAATGAAACCTACCTCACCTACTGTAAATTTTTTTATTAATGTTTTAAATGAATTAAAAAGTTTATTAACGCCTAATGGCTTTTCTAACTTAAAATACCAACACATTGTAATCGATAAATCTTCTTTAAAACAGCGACTTAATGATATTGCTAAAGGCCATCAAAGAATGTAATTAAATATCATTAAAGATTTATTTTTTAAATATCCTATTCATAAAAAAAGAGTGATTTTCAAATATTGAAAATCACTCTTTTTATTATAAACTCGTTGTCTGTAGTAAACTCCACTTTAATTATAAATGCGTAGCACATTTCCCTCGTAAGTCGTATTATATGCTTTAAGGGGCCATGTTGCAGGGCCTTTTAACACGGAGCCATCATAAATTGAAAATTGTGATTTGCAACAGGTATCCACAGCAATAATGTTCGTATTATTTACCATAATGGTAGAACAAGGTTCATTTGGTTTATAAGTGCAATTCCGTTCATAAGCCATAAATTCAGAATTTGATTTACGATATACTATCAGTCCTCTTACTCCCCCAGACACATATACCCAGCCACCTATTGTACTTAACGCTATATAACTGGGATCATCGGTATAAATAAATAAATTTACAGCGGTGTAAGGAATGTCATCCCTTTTCTCCTTTTTACATTGGATACTACTTATGAGAAAAATGGAAATAAAAATAAAATAAAATAAATGTTTCATACGATTTGATTTACATCTTATAAAGGTAATAAACTAAAAATTTATAGCTGCTATTGATTTAACGGATTATGTGCTCTTTAAAAATTTTATTCAACCATTTAAGCATCATAAAAATAGCAATTGCTGCAAGGGATAATAAAATAAAATTGAGAAGAAAAAAATACTCCTTATTTTCATAATTATCCCAAAGGGTTGCCAACACTCCGGATAATTTATTCCCTAAAGCAGTGGCGAGAAACCACCCGCCCATCATTAAAGCTGTTAAACGAGGTGGGCTTAATTTTGATACTAAACTTAAACCCATAGGACTTAATAACAATTCACCCACTGTAATTACACCATACGAAGCAATTAACCACCAGGGGCTCGCTTTTATGGCACCATTATTACTAATGTAAACAGCTGCTATCATTACAAAAGTGGATAAGGCACTTATAACTAAGCCCCAGGCTATTTTAACAGGGGTAGTTGGTTCTTTTCCTCGCTTTTTTAAAAAACCAAAAAACAAAACAATTAAAGGAGTGAGCGTTACTACCCAAAACGGATTGATGGATTGAAATAATTCTGTATTCATTATATTTATTTGCGCTCCTTTTTCGGGTAAATTCTCAGCCTTAACATTTTTAAAATAATCAGAATAGCCCATTTCTTTTATTGGCTCACCATTCGCATCTTTAATTTTACGAAATTGATGATCTGTTTTTACAACTAACTGTTGTGTATAATTAATGGTGTTGCTAAATGATAATACTTTCACGGGAGTTGCTATTAGCGCTGTAACTTCTCTATCGGTATATTTTTCTGCCCAAGTAGTAAGTGCAGTGCCGTTTTGTTTAAATACGGCCCAAAAAACTATTACTACGCCAAATATCGCTAACATTGCGGAGATGGGCTTTTTATCTTCTATCGAAGCGTTTTTCCAAAGTGAAAAATAAAAATAAACAATGGGCATTGATCCAAAAATAAATGCATCTGTTGAATCGCTTCCAAAAATAGTTCCTGGAATGAACCACCCAACAATACCGACCACCACTGCAGGAACTATTGTTGATCCAAAAATGCGTGTAAGAGAAGCATCCTCTTTTTTTACTGGCTTTAAAACATCAACGTGTGTATAATTTTTCATGCCTATCACAAATACAATTACGCCTATAAACATTCCTACACCCGCAGCAATAAAAGCTGCTCCCCACCCAAAATTATTTCTCAAAGAAGCAGCAAAAAAATTACAAATTAATGCACCAATATTTATACCCATGTAAAAAATATTGTAGCCTGCATCTTTTAATCCTATATATTTCTTATCGTTATACAAATTGCCTAACAAGGTTGAAATATTAGGTTTAAAAAAACCGTTCCCCAAAATAATTAAAAACAGTGCTATATAAAATACGGTTAATTCATGAATTGCTAATAGACAATACCCTATTCCCATCATTACTCCTCCAATAATAATGGATAACCGATATCCGAGAATCCTGTCGGCTAACAAGCCACCTATAAATGGACTAAGAAAAACAAGCGCTATAAAAGTTCCGTAAATATCAAACGCATCTATTCGCTCCATTCCCCAGCCGCCACTTTCTATATTGTTCGTTAAGTACAAGGTGAAAATACCAATCATTAAATAAAAACCAAAACGTTCCCACATTTCAGCAAAAAATAAGTATGGCAGCCCTTTTGGATGTTTTGATTCCTTCATGAATTAAAAATATTTTTATTGGTGACAATCAAATATACTTTTTTTTAGGAAATAAGTGTTATGTTTGAAGTCTGGATTATTTTCGATAAAAAATAATAGCTCATTAGTTGATCACATTCGCACATACTATTGGTAGTATTTTTCTGTTCGGCAACTTTTATTAGGATCCATCGTATTAAATATTGTTTTGTTTAAAAGCCACCTCAGTCTGAAACAAATATAATTATGAAAAAAAATATTCAAACCGCCATTTTTTTAATGATTGTCCTTTGTTCTTCCATGCATGCACAATCTTTTGAAGGAACTATTGAAATCAAGAAATCCACACCGATAGATACTTCTATTTATGTATATTATGTAAGTAATAACCATGTGCGTATTGATGAAATAGGAAATAGATCAAATAAAGTAGAAGGTTCTTTTATAATGGATTTAGATGCGAAAACTATTAAGACACTTAATCATAGTAGAAAACTATATATGGATCAACCAAGCCCAGCAGTAACTGAAATTAAAGGTAAATGTGAGGTAAAAAAAATGCGAAGTATAAAAAATATCCAAGGTTATAAATGTGCAGAATACATTGTTACTAACCCAGAAGAAAATACAATGATAAGTTATTGGATTGCAGATGGAAAATTCTCCTTTTTTGAAAAAATGTTACGCCAATTAAATCGTAAGGATAAGTCTTCTATTTATTATTTACAAATTGAAAATATTAAAAATATGTCTCCGATGTTATCCACTCAAAAAACACTTGACGGAAAAAATGAGGTGGTATTAGAAGTTACTAAAATTGTAGAGAAAAAAATAGTTCCTTCTATGTTTGAAATCCCGAAAGGCTATAATAAATTTGACAAATAAGGTTTAATTTCTTAATTTCCTACTTCTATAGACCAGCTATTATTAATTTATTGAATACGATATCCTGTCAATTACTCAAAATTCAAGTTGGGATAATTTTCTATAGTAAGCGTGGCTTTTCTTCCAAAATAAAGCGCTAAATTTTTATCTATGTGACCAGCAGGAAAATCAAAGCACACGGGATAATTATATTCTTTTACAGCATCTAAAATAATTTCGGGAGCAGTTTTACCGAAAGGAATTTGATTGTCCTTCATCTCTGTCATACCACCCACTATTAAACCAGCCAAGTGACAGAGTTTGCCAGCTCTTTTTAGGCTCATCATCATTCTATCTATATGGTATAAATACTCATCTAAGTCTTCAATAAATAAAATTTTTCCAACGGTATCCATATCTGAATTACTCCCAATTAAAGCATATAATAAAGATAAATTACCGCCTATTAACTCGCCTTTAGCAATACCAAACTTATTTAAAACGTGTCCCTCAAATTTATATATTAACGGCTGTCCAAACAAAGCGGCATGTAAAGAAATTACAGCCTCTTTATTTTTATTAAAATTAATCGGCATCGTAGCATGAATGGTTTCAATACCTAAATTGTAAATATGTGCGTGCAATACTGTTATATCACTATAACCAATTACCCATTTGGGATGTTTCTTAAAAAGTTTAAAATCTAATTGGTCAATAATTCGCAAGGTGCCGTAACCACCTCGTGCACTTATTATAGCTTTTATACTTACATCATCTAACATGGCCTGCAAATCGGCAGTACGTAACTCATCTGTTCCTGAAAATTGATGGTAGGCATCGAACAAATTCTTACTCAATACTACCTGTAAGCCCCAGCTTTTAAAAACATCAATGGCGGGTTGCAATTCAATTAACGTTACTTTGCGAGCACAAGCAAAAATACCGATTGTATCGTTTTTTTTTAAGTAGGAAGGTCTTAACATTTATAATGAATGAGTAACAATTAGTATCTTTGAACGCAATTTACAAAAAAAGAAATTAGCTTTTTACAAGAGAATTCCACTTGATAAATAAAATTTAAAGACATCTTTTTATGATGCATACTTTATTTTAAAAAGATAAAAATATATTTATGAAATTTAAAAGACACACCGTTACTGCTGCTTTACCTTATGCCAATGGCCCTCTACATATTGGTCATTTAGCAGGTTGTTATATTCCTGCAGATATTTATGTTCGTTATTTACGATTAAAAGAAGAGGATGTTAAATTTATTTGTGGCTCTGATGAGCACGGCGTACCCATTACCATTAAAGCAAAGAAAGAAGGATTAACACCTCAACAGGTAGTAGATAAATATCATAAAATGATGGGTGATGCGTTTAAAGAGTTTGGTATTTCTTTCGATATATATGCTCGCACCTCTTCAAAAATACACCACGAAACCGCTGCAGGCTTTTTTAAAAATTTATATGATAAAGGTATTTTTAATGAAGAAATAACCGAGCAATATTTTGATGAAAAAGCGAATCAGTTTTTGGCAGATCGATACATCACAGGAACCTGCCCTAAATGCAACAATGAAAATGCTTACGGCGACCAATGTGAAAAATGTGGTACAACGCTTAACCCTACTGATCTCATTAACCCTAAATCTACCTTATCAGGAGAAAAGCCGGTTTTGAAAAAAACCAAAAACTGGTTTTTGCCACTAGATGCGATGCAAACAAAAATTGAAGAATTTATCAATTCACATAAAGATTGGAAAACAAATGTGCTTGGTCAATGCAAAAGCTGGTTAAATGCGGGCTTACATCCACGAGCCATGACACGCGATTTAGATTGGGGCGTAAAAGTACCACTTCCCGATGCAGCCGGAAAGGTATTATATGTTTGGTTTGATGCACCCATTGGTTACATTTCAGCAACAAAAGAATTAACACCAGATTGGGAATTGTATTGGAAGGATAAAGAAACCAAATTGGTTCATTTTATTGGTAAAGACAATATTGTTTTTCATTGTATTATATTTCCTGCGATGCTTATGGCAGAAGGTACTTACATTTTGCCAGAAAATGTACCTGCGAATGAATTTTTGAATTTAGAAGGTGATAAAATTTCTACCTCTCGTAATTGGGCCGTGTGGTTACATGAATATTTGCTTGCCTTTAAAGACAAGCAAGACGTTTTACGTTACACGCTTTGCGCAAATGCACCAGAAACAAAGGATAATGATTTTACTTGGAAAGATTTTCAAGCAAAAAATAATAATGAATTAGTAGCGATACTTGGTAATTTTATTAATCGCACCTTGGTACTCACTCACAATTATTATCAAGGACTTGTTCCGCCAGCGATTAACTATACAAAAGAAGATATTTTGTTATTGGAAGAGATTGTAAAATTTCCCATAAAAATAGCAGCAAGCATTGAACAATATCGCTTCCGCGAAGCATTAACAGAATTAATGAATTTGGCGCGATTAGGAAATAAATATTTAGCGGATACTGAGCCTTGGAAATTAATTAAAACAGATGAAAAACGCGTACAAACCATCATTAACATTTCCTTACAAATTTCCGCAAACTTGGCCATTTTAATGGAACCTTTTTTACCATTTACAGCCAAAAAATTAAGTAGTATGTTACAGCTTAATAGTGGGTTAAAATGGAACGATGCTAATCGTACAGATATACTTGCTGCGAATCACCAAATAAATAAAGCAGATCTTTTGTTTGATAAAATTGAAGATGCTCAAATTGATGAACAAGTACAAAAATTGCAAGACTCCAAGAAACAAAATGAAGCAGCAAACTTACCAGAAATGGAGACCGTAAAAGCAGAAACATCATTTGAGGATTTTAATAAAATGGATATACGAGTGGGTACTATTTTAGAAGCGGAGCGTGTACCCAAAACCGATAAATTATTAAAGCTATTGATTGATACTGGTATCGATAAGCGCACGGTTGTATCTGGCATTGCAGGTTCTTATAAACCAGAGGATATTATAGGTCAACAGGTATGCCTTTTGGCAAATTTAGCACCTAGAAAAATAAAAGGTATTGAAAGCCAAGGAATGATTTTAATGGCCGAAAATAAATTGGGAGAATTAAGTTTTATCGCTCCTACTAAAAGTTCAATTAATAATGGAGATAGTGTTAAGTAATTAGAGCTGGTCTAAATTTTATTTATTTGGAATAGGTCTTTTGCTATAAAATTGATTTTAACATACTAAATAAACTACTAGTGGTCATTTCTATACCTATTGCCAATACCAAGAAGCCCATTACTTTTGAAATTGAATTTAATCCTGCTTGACCAGTGCGTTTTATAACTCTTGGTGCCAATGAAAAAATAACATAAATACAAATTACGACTACAAAAATTGCCAAAATAATAATAATATCTGGTTCTATTCCTTTATTAGCAATAGACATATTAATGAGCAATGACATAGATCCTGGGCCTGATAAAAGAGGCATTGCTAAAGGGCTAAAAGAAATATCTTCTTTTACTAAAGACTCTTCTTTTATTTTTTCATTCACATCCTTTTTATGTTGTGCATTTAACAATAGAAATCCAGAACGTGAAATAATAATACCACCAGCTATTTTTAATGAGTTAATAGAAATTCCAAAAAAATTTAAAATATGTGTTCCAATAAAATAAGAAGCAATGCATATGATAATAATATACATACACGTTTTTCTAATTTGTGACGTACGCCATTTTGAATCGTGACCAGCTGTCAGTGAAATAAACACGGGCAACGCGCTTAATGGATTGATTAAGGCAAACAAGGAAACGAAACTAGTAATGAATAAAGAAAATAACATATAATATTATAATAAATGTTTGTTAAAGATATATTTTTTTTGAGTTACGATTTAACAAACTATAATAGCAAACTATAGTTTATCAAACTTCAAAACCCCATTCATCATAAAACGGATTATCAGACAAAGAAGTTTTATTATTTGTCTTTTTATTTTTTAATTCATTACTGTCTTCTTTTACCTTCTTGTTGTTTGTATTGTTGTTGCTCGTATTCTTATTGTTTGTATTCTTGTTAGTATTATTAATTGAAGGCTTTGTATGCGTTTTCTTAAATGGTTTCTTAAATGGTTTGCTATATGAGTTTGTTTCTGTCTCTTCTTTAGATAACTGCTCAACAAATGAAAAATCAAGCTGTTTCTTAACTAAATCAGCTCGTTTAATTTCAATTCTTACACGATCACCTAAAGTTATTACTTTACCAAATTTACGTCCTCTTAAACAATAATTTTCTTCATCAAAATAATAGCTATCATCACGCAATTCACGTATACGTACCATCCCTTCGCAATGGTTATCTATTAATTCTACAAAAACACCCCATTCGGTTACACCAGAAATAATTCCATCAAACTCTTCCCCTATCTTATCTTTTAAATATTGTACTTGTTTGTATTTAATGGAAGCGCGTTCTGCATCCGCCGCTAATTTTTCCATATCTGAAGAATGTTTACATTGTTCTTCTAACTTTTCAATACCCACACTTTTACCACCATCTAAATAATGTTGTAATAAGCGGTGCACCATCACGTCAGGATACCTTCTGATGGGTGAAGTAAAATGAGTATAATAATCAAAACCCAATCCATAATGGCCTATATTTTTAGTCGTGTAAATAGCTTTCGCCATGGTACGGATAGCTAACATCTCGATCATACCCGATTCTTTCTTTTGATTTACCTCTTTGAGTAAATTGTTCATCGAATCGGCCACCATTTTCTCATTCTTAATATTTAATTTGTATCCAAATTTAGCAACGAACTCTGCAAAATTGGTCAGTTT
>JBDTFR010000091.1:0-49337 GCA_039937835.1 Bacteroidia bacterium
CTTCACTTGAAAAAATATGGGCCATTGGAGGAAAAAGAGGTTGGTATTATAGCAATTGGCTTTGGGAAGTAAGAGGCTTTATGGATCAAATTGCAGGCGGAGTTGGAATGCGAAGAGGAAGAAAAAGCGACACAGAAATTGCTTCAGGCGATGCTCTTGATTTTTGGCGAGTGCTGTTGGCCGACAAGGAGGAAAAACGTTTGCTGTTATATGCTGAAATGAAACTGCCCGGCGAAGCATGGCTGGAATTTAAAATTGATAAAAACGATACACTTACACAAACAGCAACCTTTAGACCTTTAGGACTGTTGGGTAGATTGTATTGGTATTCGGTACTTCCCTTTCACGGGCTTATCTTTAAAGGAATGATTAATAAAATAGCAGAAATTAAAACAGCGCAGTAAAAAAAGCGCAAATTTTTTACGTCAACCATCTCTATATTGATCACTGTAATTAGTAATTTTAGATAAATATAAAATGTATCGTAATTATTCTGTTAAGAAGAATTTATATGTTTCGTGTTAGTTAAAAACACACGTTTGTAAAAGTTAAGACTAAATTCTTTTTTATAAAATCCGTCAACATGCAACTACCTAATTGTTCGCTGACATAAAAAAAGCTTAATCACAATGACAACATCTACAACAAATAAACCTAATTGGGCAATTGCTTTAGGAATTCCTATTCTTATTTTTTTTAGTTGTTTTCTTATTACGCTAACAACAAAATTCAAGGAGAATAGTAATTTACTATCCAATGGAATACTTATAGATATTCTTATCGTAGCACCTTTAATATATCTTCTTACAATAAGAAAAAGCAATGTATCCAAATTAACAGTTACTAGAATTTTTATAGTAGGGCTTTTAGTCGCACGTTTTATACTAAATGCTCACTCCAATATTCCTCTACAAATTATCAAGACTTGGGTTTCTCCGTTAATTGAAGGGGTAGTCATTTTTTTTATTGGGAGTAAATTTTACATTGCAAATAAAAAAGCTAAAGAAACAATTACTAACAAACTTGATTTTTTAGTGCATTGCAGAGCAATAATGTTTCAGGTCTTGGGAAATGAAAAATTTGGAAATATTGTTTCTTCAGAAATTGCTGTTTTGTATTATGCTTTCTTTGCTCGCAAAGAAAAAATAATAGACAATGAAACAAAATTTACATCGTATAAAGAAAATGGAATTTCAATAATTTTATGGATTATTTTATTAATATTCCTAATTGAAACTACCGGCATGCACTTCTTGTTAAGTGTATGGAGTAGCACAATTGCTTGGGTAATAACAGCACTCAGCTTTTACACTTGCCTTCAGTTATTTGCTCACCTAAAAGCATTAAAAGCCCGACCTATAACTATTAATAAAGATTCATTTGAAATTCATAATGGACTTGCTGGTGACGCATATATTCTGTTTGATAACATAGAAAAATTTGAGTTAACAAAAAAAACACCTCCAGACCGAAACTCCATTAAAATTCAACTTCTTAAAGGGTTAGAAAATCATAATGTTGTTGTGTACTTAAAAACACCAATTGAAGTAACAAAATTTTTTGGTATTAAAAAAAGTACAGACACCGTTTTATTTTTTGTTGACAATTCAAAAGAATTTTCAACTGTTTTGACATCACGATTGAACACTAAAGGCAGTTAACATTTTAAAGAACACGTTATAATTAATGAAAAATAGAAAAGCTTTATTGGTAATAGATATGCAAAAGGGTTCTTTCACTCCAAAAACACCGAGATTTGACGCAACTGGCGTAATAACTCGAATCAATGAACTTGCCAAATTATTTCGAGAATTTAAATATCCAGTTATATATATCCAACACGATGGAACTGGTACTGGAGAATTTGAAAAAGTTAATGCCGATTGGGAAAATTTGGACGAGCTAATGATAGAACCTATTGATACTAGAATTGATAAATATGCAAATGATGCCTTTTATAAATCCGATCTTCAATCAAAATTAAAAGAACTGAACGTGAATGAATTATTTATTACCGGTTGTGCAACAGATTTTTGTGTAGAATCCACCATTCAATCCGCTTTAACGAAGGACTATAACATTACCGTAGTAGCAGACGGACATACAACTGGCGAAAGACCACATTTGAAAGCAGAACAAGTAGTTGAACACTATAATTGGGTTTGGCAGCATATGATACCAACAAATGGGCAAATTAAAGTGGAGAAAACTGCAAGAGTAAAAACGATTATTGAATTGAGTAGGTAACTACTTTCCTTATCCTACTCAACAAGCCTTGTATTCAGTTTCTAATCGTAAGTCGAGCTTACGCGCCAAAATTCAAGAATTGTGCTTCCGTTGAATATTTTTACTAAATTTGCGGCTTCGTATTTTTAATACTGCCCGTACGCAAAGATGCGAACGCAACAGACAATATTAAAAGTCACCACAGCTCGATTTTAAAATGAATTCATCACTAAAACAACAATAAAAATGAAATTTGATTTTGGATTAGTAATCCCAATGGCAAATGAATCAGAAGACTTTCACTCTTTCATATCTTCCCTTACTAATGTTATTGATAAACTCAACTGTGGTAAAATTTATTTTATTGTAGACAAAGTATCAAAAGACAATACGTTAGAATTATGCAATAATCTTTCGATTAAGGATAATCGCTTTATTACCATCTGGTCCCCAGAAAATAAAAATGTGGTTGATGCATACCTTAAAGGATATACAGAAGCACTTAAAAATAAACATGAATTTATCATTGAAATGGATGCTGGTTTATCACACGACCCTAAGGCTTTGCCAATGTTTTTGAGAGTATTAAATGAGGGAAACGAATGTGCATTTGGTAGTCGTTTTATCAATGGGGGCTCTATTTGTGATTCTACCTGGAAGCGCACATTTCTATCAAAGGCTGGGACTATCCTTTCTAATCTGCTTCTTGGAACAAAAATGTACGACATGACATCAGGTTTTCAAGGATTTCACACAAATATTGTGGAAGACATTTTAGCCTACAATTTGTTATCTAAAGCTCATTTTTATCAGACTGAATTGCGCTATTTGCTTCGCAAAACTCGCTATGCAGAAATCCCAATTCATTATAGAGCCCCTTCACCAAGTGTTTCTAAAAAAGCCATTTATAATTCATTTGATGTGTTATTTCATTATTTTTTCCTTCGACTTCAATTTAAATCTGCTGTCATAAAGATAAAAAATCCATAATGCTTATTCCAATTTAAAAATAAGAAATGCCTGAATCTATTATTTCTTATATGGCAAAGCAAAAAAACGACAATACTTTTTAAAAACTATTAAATAAAAAATGAAAAATACCTTTTTAATTATAACATCTATTGCCAATCAAGAACATCCCGTACTTAAGCAATTTGCAATTGAATCAGTCGCAAACAATGTACCTTTTATCGTAATCGGCGACACTAAAAGTCCTGAAGAATTTAGTTTAAAAGGATGCGACTTTTATTCGGTAAGACGTCAGAAAGAATTAAAATTTGAATTGACTGAAAACCTTCCATTTAAACATTATGCACGAAAGAACTTAGGCTACTTAATAGCAATAAGCAAAGGTGCCGAAACAATTATTGAAACAGATGATGATAATATTCCAAAAGAACATTTTTGGGATAATAGAACAAAAGAAGTAAAATCACACCTACTGACTCAAAAAGGTTGGGTAAATGTATATAAATATTTTACAGAAATTAATATATGGCCGAGAGGCTTTGCGCTTGAAAACCTCTTGAATAGTTTACCATCGCTAGAAGAACCAGAAATGGTTAATTGCCCTATTCAACAAGGATTGGCTGACGATAACCCTGATGTTGATGCCATTTATCGACTCACTTTACCTTTGCCTGTTGTGTTTAATAAATCTAACAATGTAGCTTTAGGTAATTATTCAATTTGTCCGTTCAACAGCCAGAATACAACTTGGTTTAAAGAAACATTTCCATTACTATATTTACCTTCGTATTGCAGTTTTAGGATGACAGATATCTGGCGTTCTTTTGTTGCACAACGCATTGCGTGGACATGCAATTGGTCAATACTATTCCACAAAAGTACAGTACGACAAGAACGAAATGACCATGATTTAATGAAAGACTTTCAAGATGAAATTTCGGGTTACAACAATAACCTTCAAATAGTTAAAAGTTTAAACGAATTGAATTTAAAAGAGGGTGTTGAAAATATTCCTGACAATATGATACTGTGTTATAAAAAATTAATTGATTTAAAACTTGTTGGAGAAGATGAAATGGGTTTATTAAAAAGTTGGTTAGAAGATATTAATTCATTAAATAATTAATGTAAAAATCAAATTATAAAAATTTACATGACAAGGCATAAATCCTTAAATTTTTTATACTTTTTATTCATTTACCTTTTACTTTATGATACTTACAAAAGACTTATAAACGGATTTTCAAAAGAAAGTTGGCAAGTTACTGAGTTCTTAATTAACTATCAAGGAGGTTTTGTTAGAAGAGGGTTGTTGGGTGAAATGATTTTAAAGATCTATTACCTTACAGGCGTTAACCCTTACACCATAATAATAACTACAAGCGCAGTAGCTTACCTAATTTTAATTTTATTTTTCGTACGATTATCTGTAAAAAATAATTATTCTTTTGTTCTTTTACCCTTTATTTTTTTTCTTGGTAATCCTATTATGAATGATTTTTGGATTAGAAAAGATATTTTAATAGTGTTAATATTTATTTTAACTATCTATTTTTCTTTAAAAAAATCGAATTGGAATCTCATTATCGTTAATTTGTTTTTAATATTCGGACTATTAACTCATGAATCGCTTGGTTTCTTTTGCTTTCCTATATTATTTCTAATTCTCTTTTCTAAAAATAAACTATTGTATAATTCTTCCTTAATAAAAACTTCTTTCATTTCTGTTTCTCAACTAATTCCATCCATATTTGTTTTTTTATGTGTTTTGCATTTTAAAGGCTCGAGAGAAGCTGCCACCCAAATATGGCAATCGTGGAGGTATGTTAATTTTCCCATACAAGTTCCTTATGATGGTCAACTTCCGGCTGCAATAGATGGTATTTCTTGGTCTCTAGAAACTGGGTTATCACTCGGAATAAGCATTTTACACAATCTCAATAGTGGCATTTACGCGCCACTTGCTTGGATTTTAATTCTAATAACCATTTATTACATATTAACAAATACTCACAAGATAAATTTTAATGTATTAAGCTATAAGCCAAGCAAAAAAATTAATCGAACAACTATTTCAAATATCCTTATTTTTCAATTTATTACGGTTATTCCTCTTTTTATTCTTGGATGGGATTATAGCCGGTGGATATTTTTCTGGACTACCTCATCGTTTGCTATAATTCTTTTAGTTTCAGAAGAAAAAGAGGCTATTTTATTTCCAAAAATTATATCAACAATTAGTACAAGAGTCAATAATTTTTTGGACTCCTATTTAAGAAACTTAAATATTTTGTTTTTGAGTACATTGGTAGGTTTTTGTCCATACGCGTGGGACTTCGCTTCAGCTGTAAATTCAAATGCATTTCTTTATACTTTAAGAGGTCTTTCAGCAATAATACATCATTTATTATTTCCTATTTAGGAGATTAAAATTAAATATAAAACTACACCTAATCTATCAGAAGAGCATACGGCTTCGTTAGCATTATTTAAAGAATTTGGTTTCTTAAATCTCAATAGTTACGTACATCGTATACAGCAGTTAATTAGTCGCGAAGATCCTCGCGAATAATAATCGAGGAGTAATACATCCTTTATTCTACTCAAAAAATCTCGAGTGCGGTTTCTTTTTGACTTTACAACTTGCGGTGTGGTGTCATTAGTTCTTGCATTTCTAATACTATCCTTGTGATTCCAATTATCGCTGTTGAGAGCATTCAAATAAATGGGAAATTTTATAAACGATTAAAATTTGCTGAGCCAAAAGGGCTAATGCTTTTGACATTTTGAATGAAATTTGGATTGAAGGAATTGGTAGTATTCATGGGCCATTATTCCCAATTGATCCTTGTAAATTTTTAACGGAAATACCCGATTCAATGATGTTAACCTGCACAAACGTTAACACTCAAAAATTTTGGCACCACCCTTCTTACAAATCCTGTTATATGAATATTGTTCTTGATACTAAAAATATTGAAGACACAAAACTAACTACCTTCCCAAATCCATTTACAACTAATTTCCAATTAACTTTGCAAGAACTGACAATTATCAAATAAACATATTCAATGTTACAGGTCAAAAAATAATAGAGAAAAATATTTCTTCTAACACTATATCTATTGATCTCTCTTTATTTAATGATGGAATTTATTTTTTAACGGTACAAAACAAAAATGAAAGATGGACAAACAAAATTATAAAGAAGAACAGATAATAACATTGTAATTGAAAAAGACAATTTCAATATACAATTTTATAATTAAAATAAAATTGTATATTGCTTTAAAATAGTATCTTTTTAAACGGTAGAATAATTAATTCATATCAATTTCAATAAAATAATTTAAAATTATTATGGCGGGAGTAAATAAAGTAATTTTAGTGGGTAATTTAGGGAAAGACCCAGAGGTTAGGCATTTAGAGGGTGGTGTAGCGGTAGCTAATTTTTCACTTGCAACATCTGAAACATATAAAGATAAAAGTGGTCAAAAAAATGAACAAACAGAATGGCACAATGTAGTTGTATGGAGAGGATTAGCGGAAGTAGCCGAAAGATATTTAAAAAAGGGAATGACTGTTTATGTGGAAGGGAAACTTCGTACTCGATCATGGGATGATAAAGAAGGAAGTAAGCGCTACACCACAGAAATTGTTGCAGACAATTTGGTTATGTTGGGTAAAAAGGAAGGCGGCTCAACAGGTTCAAATGAAGAACAAACTACATTTACTAAAACAGGAGATGACCTTCCATTTTAGTATATTGTTATAAAATGCAAAACAAAACTGTATATTTGTTTTACATATTTTTTAATTAAAATCCATTGTCTTGGAGCTCCCCAGTATTTTTTATTATTTAGTGCCGTTTATCAATATATTATTAAAACCGTTTTCTATAAACATATTGTTAGCTATACTATGTATATTCATATTATTAGTATTGGTAGCGTTGGTATCGGCAGCAGAAGCTTCGTTTTTTTCACTTACTCCTACGGATATAGATGAACTTAAAACATCCAATAATAAAACGGACGAAAAAATACTGTTATTAGTAGATAAACCAAAAAGATTATTAGCTACCTTATTAATTAGCGTTAATTTCCTAAGCATTGCCGTTGTTATCACTTCTACCTATGTAATTGAGGGTTTATTAGATTTTTCAGCAAACCCTACATTAGGCTTTTTAATACAAGTAGTAGCAGTTACCTTTTTAATTTTACTTATTGGTGAAGTTACTCCTAAAATATATGCCACTCAGAATCCTCTAAGAGCATCAAGAGCACTGGTGGTTTTAGTACAAGTCATACAACGAATTTTTTATCCCATCAGCTCTCTACTAATGTATGCGACCTCTTTATTAGATAAGATAATTAAGCCTGGATCGCATAATATTTCAGTCGATCAATTATCTCAAGCATTGGAATTGACCGTGGATGAAGATATTCCTATAGAAGATCATAAAATTTTACAAGGAATTGTAAAATTTGGCCATACAGATGTTAAACAAATTATGAAATCGCGCATGGACGTTTCTGCTTTTGAACAAAGCTTAAGGTTTAAGCAACTTTTAGCAGAAATAACAGCCAGCGGCTTTTCAAGGGTACCGATCTATAAAGAAACACTAGATAACGTTGTTGGGATTTTGTATACGAAAGATTTATTGCAGTATTTGGACGAAACCGATGACTTTAATTGGCATGCTATTATGCGCCCTTCTTTTTTTGTGCCTGAAAATAAAAAAATCGATGATCTTTTACGAGAATTTCAATTTAAAAAAATTCATTTAGCCATTGTGGTAGATGAATATGGAGGAACTTCTGGCATCGTTACCTTAGAAGATGTAATTGAAGAAATTGTAGGGGAAATAAATGACGAATTTGATGATGATGGCCTTGTTTATTCAAAACTAGATGACAATAATTTTGTATTTGAAGGAAAAGCACATTTAAATGATGTTTACCGAATTTTACAAATCGATGGCGAAGTATTTGAAGATGCAAAAGGGGAAGCTGATTCCTTGGCAGGTTTCATTATAGAAATAGAGGGTCGTATACCCACAAAAAATGAAAAAATTGTTTTCAAAAATCTTACCTTTACTATTGAATCTGCTGATAACCGAAAAATTAAACGGATAAAAATAACTATTGAACGGGATGAGGATAAGCACGAGTAAATATCAAAAAGGAATTATACATACAACATCAAGTAAAAATAGTATTAGCTGGGTGAGTTTGATTTTATTTTCGTTTATTACTATTTTTTTATTACCCTTTTTTTCGTGTAATGACGGAGTTATTTCTCCAAAACCTAGAGCATATTTTAGAATTTTATTTCCTGAAAAAAAGTATGTTCAATACAAATCAGACTGTCCTTTTAGTTTTGAAATACCCACCTACTCCACAATAACTAATGATAAAGATAAAGATGCAGAACCTTGTTGGCTAAATTTAAATTTCCCAAATTTTAAAGGAACGGTACATTTAACCTATAAAGTAATTCATAACGATATTGATAGCGTTTTAGAAAAAACTTATTTGTTTGTTGCCAAACATCAAATTAAAGCATCATCAATTGAAGAGCAGGTAATTTCAAAAAAAGCCAGTAATGTATATGGGCTTATTTATAGTATTGATGGGAATGCAGCATCGCCAGTACAATTTTTCTTAACAGATAGTGTACACAATTATATAAGAGGGGCACTATACTTTAGTGCCATACCGAATACCGACTCTATTGCACCAGTTCTTGAATTTGTAAGAGCAGACATTAATCGTTTAATCGAAACATTTGAATGGGTGGCCAAACCTACTGTTTTGCCCAAAGTTTTAAAATAAGCATAAACTGTAAGCCATAAACAATACAGGCAAATAACAAATGAATAGGTTGTATGCTTGGTGGTAATGCAAATTTACTTAAACAAATACCTGCTATTACTTCAATAATTAAACATATTGCTAGCCATTTACTTAAATTTTTTACGACGTTTGTAAAATACCCTTTTATAATCTTAAAGATTAAGAATGCGTTCAATAACAAGATTAAAATAGAAAAGCTTCGATGAATTTTAAATACAATACCTAAATTAGAAATAAGATCCCCTCTATATAGAGCATCGAAGTTTTTTAATAATACATCTATCTGTTCACGCACCTGCGTACCTAACATAATTTGAATGATTGAAATTACCAATACAAGCATGCCTAGATTTTTTAACCCTAAAGGAATAGATACATTTGTATGTTGGGTAGCAATTAATTTTTTCGCTTTATGGATGATAAGAATGGCAATGGATAAAATAATCAATGCCGCAATCATATGAATAGTAATTTTTACGGGTGCTAAATTGCTACTTACTACTTTAGCCCCCAGCCATCCTTGAAAACCAATTAAAAGAAATTCAAGAAGTGAGAATCTAAATAACGACTTATTTAATTTTCTAACTTTTAAAGAGTAAATTAATTGTGCAAACGAGAATAAACCCAATAGCACACCACATAATCTATTGATGTACTCTGTCCAGGTTTTAACAGCATTAAATTCAGCAACGTTATTGTGCTCCCCAGCATATAATTGTTTATAATTATCAGGCAATTGCGACACATCGGTAGGCGGTATAATTTTTCCAAAACAAGTTGGCCAATCAGGGCACCCCATTCCTGAGCCAGTAGCACGAACTACGGTACCTGCAATGATTACAAGATAAACTAGAACTAAGGTGATTTGTGCTAATTTAATAAAGCGGAGTAAATTGGAATTCATTCAAATAACTTTTGAAAACAAAATTACTAAATGTTTAAACAAGAAAATGAAGTAAATACTGAAATTAAAAGGAGTAAAATCGAAATTTGTTTGGTATTCTGAAAGCAAATTTATCTTAAGTTTTTTAAACTTACATGGCTACTTCTGCTTCCGAGTATTTATCTTCCACTTCATCAAGTATCCGTATAATCTCTTCATAAGAATAAGTAGTGACTAAGTTTAAGCGGTAATCTTTAAAGTGAGCTAAGCCTTTAAAGTAATTGGTATAATGCCTTCTCATTTCAATAATTCCTAAACGTTCTTTTTTCCATCGAATAGAAAAATCTAAATGTTCTTTGCAAACTCGCACTCTATCTTGTATAGTAGGTGGAGCAAGGTGCTCTCCGGTTTTAAAAAAATGTTTTATTTCATTAAAAATCCAAGGGTAACCAATACTCGCACGGCCAATCATAATACCATCAACACCATACCGATCACGCATTATTTTTGCTTTTTCGGGTGAATCAATATCCCCATTCCCAAAAATGGGGATGTGAATACGAGGGTTGTTTTTTATTTCTCCAATCAACGTCCAATCAGCATCTCCTTTATACATCTGTGAACGAGTTCGCCCATGAATAGTTAATGCTTGTATGCCGATATCTTGCAAACGTTCGGCAACTTCTAGTACATTCTTTGTTTTATCATCCCAACCCAAACGAGTTTTTACAGTAACGGGCCGGTGTGCAATTTTTACAATTTCAGAAGTCATCTGCACCATTTTAGGGATGTCTTGCAATAAAGCAGCGCCAGCCCCTTTGCAAGCAACTTGTTTTACCGGACAACCATAATTAATGTCGATTAAATCGGGATTGGCATGATCGGCAATAATACCCGCTTCTCGCATCGAATCAATATCAGAGCCAAACAGTTGAATACCTATTGGGCGCTCATATTCAAAAATATCTAGTTTTTGTACACTTTTTGCGGCATCCCGTATCAGCCCTTCGGAGGAAATAAATTCCGTATACATTAAATCGGCGCCATTTTTTTTACACACCGCTCTAAAGGGTGGATCGCTCACATCTTCCATGGGCGCAAGTAATAATGGAAAATCACCTAACGCTATATCTCCTATCTTAACCATTTATTACCAAATTTGTTCACAAGTTTAAAAAATCGATTGTTTTGTAAAATCGGTATTGCTTGTAATTTGTAGCTTTGTACAAAATTATCAAAAATTAAATAGGCATGCAAAACATTGAACAAGAAAGATATTCGTGGACAAAATTATTGGCTGTTCTTATTTTTATTTTTATTTATGGATTACTGAATGTCGTGGGCGGTAGCAAAGATATTGCTTTAAATATGGATGATCAAAATACCATTAACCTACTTAAAATATTACAAGTAGCGAGTGTAGTGCTTATTTTTATTGTTCCAGCAGTATTATTTGCGATATATAGCACAAAACAAGGTATTAGTTATTTAGGCGTAAGCACTAGACCTTTATTAAAAACTTTATTAATAGGTGGTATAGGAATGTTATTGGCTATGCCTCTTATTAATTGGTTGGCGGAGATAAACCAACACATGCACTTGCCAGCATCTTTTAGCGCTATTGAAACGTGGATGAGGAATAGTGAAGATAAAGCAACTGAATTTACGCAAGCCTTTACAAAAGGCACATCAATAAGCACCTTAATTTTAAATTTATTTGTAATGGCCTTTATGGCTGCCCTAAGTGAAGAACTTTTTTTTAGAGGAATTTTACAAAAATTATTAATAGAATGTTTTAAAAATAAACATGTGGGTGTGTGGATTGGAGCCATTTTGTTTAGCGCCTTTCACATGCAATTTTATGGTTTTTTACCACGTATGTTAATGGGCGCCTATTTGGGTTATCTTTTTGTGTGGAGTGGCTCCATCTGGCCCAGTATATTTGCTCATTTTCTGAACAATGCCATTGCCGTATATGTTGTTTGGCTAGTAAATAGAGGTGTTGTTTCTATGGATGTAGATAAGGTGGGGGCAGATCAACAACAATGGCTGCTGGTTTTAATTAGTGCTATCATTGTAATTTTTAGTCTCGTTTTAATTTATCGCACGGAGAAAAAAAATAATGTACAACCTTTAGATGAGCTTAATTGATGTTCTTTCTTAAAAACGAGCCAACGTAATTTATGCCTTCTCAATTACTTTAGGCACCTTAAAATAATCCGAATCCTTTTGAGGTGAATTTTTTAATGCTTCCTGTTGCGTTATTTCTTGTTTTATTTCGTCCTCCCGCAATACATTTACTTCATCGCTCATATAAATTAACGGAGCAACATTCGTCGTATCTAGCTCATTTAACTTATCAATAAAAACAAGCATATTATTCATATCTTTTATCATTTGATTAGTTCCATCCTCATCAAACTCTAACCTTGCTAAATGCGCTATCTTATCTATGGTTTCTTTATCTATTTTCATTTATGTTAATGAGAATTTTTTAAATCGTTTTCAATAATGGTATGTACTTGGGTGCGCAAAGTTACTAAATCATTTTCAGTCATCCCTTTTGTTATAATAGGTTCATGTACCACAACAGAAGAGATGCCGGGGCGACCATTCGCTTTAAAAAAGCCTCCATTTTGTAATATTTTCCAATTATTTAAAAAAGTAATGGGTACAATGGGTACCTGTTTTTCAATTGCTAATTTAAAGGCTCCATTCTTAAAACCTCTTAATTCTCCAGCACTAGATATTGTTCCTTCGGGATACAAAAACACACTGTGCTGCTCGTCAATATCTCTACCTGCTCGTAAAAAAGCCCGATGTGCAGAGGTCGCACTTTTTCTATCTACTAAAATATTCATTTCTCTAAAAAAAATGCTAAATAGCGGTGCTTTACTTAGTTCTTGTTTACCCATAAAAACAAAGTAGTTCTGAATAATTATATAGCTAACCACAATGTCTAGATAAGAAACGTGATTAGAGCAATAAATGCAAGGCTGTGGTAAGTTTTGTTTTGCGGTTTTCCAATTTATCTTTATAAAAATACCAGGAATTAGTAATATCCATCTTGCCCAAAATTTTTGTAATTTAAAAACCAATGGGAACCACTTTCTTTTGGAAAGAAATAGATAAAACAGAGGGAATAGAATAATTAAACCTAATCCAAAATTAAGTAGGAATATAATTTTCCAAAGCGTACGTGGTATTATGAATAAATAGTTCATTAATAATACAAAGTTAAAAAAATTAAAGAAGTTGGTTATTACGCAACGAAAGACACTTCTTTGTTAAAGAATACGCTAAAATTAACCCATATGATTAAATTCATTGCGTTCTATGTATTCAATTATTTTACCTGCAATATCAACTCCTGTAGCCTTTTCAATACCTTCTAAACCTGGAGATGAATTTACTTCCATTACTAAAGGACCTCTAGAAGATTGTAGCATATCTACACCCGCAATGGCCAAGCCTAATATTTTAGCAGATTTAATGGCCGTTTCTCTTTCTTTTTTTGTTAGCTCAATAAGTGTTGCGCTTCCACCACGATGAAGATTACTTCTAAATTCTCCCGGTAAACCTTGTCGCTTCATTGCTCCTACAATTTTTCCATCAACCACAAAAGCTCGTACATCCGCACCGTTTGCTTCTTCAATAAACTCCTGAACTAAAATATTCGCTTTTAATGAAAGAAAAGATTCAATCACCGATTTGGCAGACTTATGTGTTTCGGCAAGAATAACACCAAGACCTTGTGTGCCTTCTAAAAGTTTTATGACTACAGGAGCGCCTCCCACTTGCTCCAACACATTTTCAATATTTTTAGGGATGGATGCAAAAGCTGTTTTGGGCATGTCTATTCCTGCTTTTGCCAGTAATTGTAAGCTACGTAATTTATCACGTGCACGTACTAATGCCTGTGACTCTACACAAGAAAAGGCTTTCATCTGTTCAAATTGGCGAACTACAGCGGCACCGTAGAACGTAACCGATGTACCAATGCGTGGTATAATAGCATCGATATCTGTAATTTTATTACCGCCATAAAAAATTTGTGGTTGACCTTTTTCAATTACTAAAACACATTTTAAATGGTTAAGTACAACGGTTTCATGTCCATGTTTTTCTGCTGCTTCAACTAATCTGCGGGTAGAGTATAACTTGGGCCCTCGTGAAAGGATGGCTATTTTCATTCAATTATTAAATAAGTAAGTTAGGGGAAGATTAAAATCATGTATGTTTTACTTGTACAGAGCTGATAGTGGCGGGTAATGAAACATCTACAACAAAACGATTTTTTAATATTTTTCTGCCTATTAATACTGGATATCGCATAGCACTTCTATCAGTGAGCGAAATTACAGATTTAATTTTTATACCACCTATAATTATTATTGTATTTATAGTAAATCGATTTTCTATTTCACCAAAAGAGTTTTTTATCTCTTTTCTCCCGTAATTAGTATATCTATGTTCTTTTGAATTATAGATGGTGTAAGCGGGGCTTAATAATTTAAATATTAATATCCCATTTTCTTCGCGTATATCATGACAATATAAGGCAGAGGTATAAGCGCCTGTATCAATTTTAGCAACAATTCGATCGAGACCCAATTCAGGGAACCCAACTATTTCTCGTCGACCTATAATCTGCTTTTTCTTAGTCTTTACCATAATCACTGCCAAGATAAAAATTATTAATCAAAACTTTAACTAATTTTAACCTCATAAAAATACCATGAACAAGCATTATCAATATATAATTTCCGGTCAAGGAATTGCAGGAACAGTACTTGCACTCACCTTAATAAAAAAAGGCAAATCTGTTTTAATAATTGACGAACCTACTCTATCTCAAGCATCTCGAATTTCAGCTGGTTTATATAACCCTATTGTATTTAAACGATTGGTAAAAAGCTGGATGGCGGATGAACTAATTCCAATTATGGATACGTTTTATAACGATTGTGAAAAATTACTAAATGAAAAATTTTATTTTAAAAAAGAGATTGTTAAGCTTTTTTCGGATGAAACAGAGAAGGAATTTTGGCTAAAAAAAACAAAAGAAGAAGCTGGTAAGTACTTATCGGCAATAATTGATACTAATTTTTTTACGGATACCATTACTAACCCTTTTGGAGCCGCTAAAGTAATGCAGGCAGGTAATTTAGATACTGCCTTATTTTTAAAAATTGCGAGATGTTATTTTAAAAATAAGGGTATGTTATTAGAAGAAGCATTGGATTATAACGTATTGGAGCAAGGCGAAAAAAAAATAAGCTATAAAAATTATACTGCAGATAAAATTATTTTTTGTGAAGGCTTTAAAGCCATTCATAATCCCTTTTTTAATTGGTTACCTTTTAAATTAACAAAAGGTGAATTGATTACTATAAAATTTAAAAGTGACTTTAGTATTCCCACGAAAATGGTCATTAATAAAGGCGTTTTTATTTTACCCTTGGGTAATGGTACTTATAAAGTAGGTGCTACTTATGAATGGAAAGATTTAACCGAACTACCAACAGAAAATGGTAAAAATCAATTAATAGATAAGCTCAAAAAAATAATTAATATCCCTTTTGAAGTTATTTTGCACGAAGCCGGTGTTCGCCCAACCGTTAATGACAGAAGGCCTTTGATAGGCATACACCCAGAACATACTTCTTTTGGCATATTTAATGGTATGGGCACGAAAGGGGTAATGATTTCACCCTACTTTGCACAACAATTTGTTGACTTTTTGGAAGAGGACTTACCGCTTCACCAAGAAGTAAATATTGCCCGTTTTAATAAATAATTTATGATATATTTTGTTTATTTTGTATTTATAATCAATAACATTCACCCAAATTCTTTTTCATTATGACATTTCATAAATCTATTTTACTTGTAATGGTTACATTATTCATCCATACAAGTGCATTTAGTAGCTATAATTATCAAACTAATTTAAAAACAACCCTTGTGAATAAAAATAATAATTATGAGAACGAATGGAAAAAGATAGATTCACTGATAGAAGCTGGATTAACTAAATCGGCATTGGATGTTGTAAATGTAATTTATGCAAAAGCAAAGGCTGAAAAAAATGCGGCTCAATTTGTAAAAGCGATTATTCATCAAATGAAATTGCAGCAAGACATTGAAGAATATTCTTTAGAAAAAGCAATTGATCGTTTAAAAAGCGAAGTACAAACGGCTCCAGCTCCTCTAAAAAATGTTTTAGAATCAATGCTTGCTGAAAGTTACTGGCAATATTACCAAACCAATCGTTATAAGTTTTATGATAGAAGCACCAACTCTACATTTAATAATACGGATATTGCTACATGGGATTTAAATACGATCTTCTCTCATGTTATCAAATATTATCAGGCATCACTTACGAATACCGACCTCTTAAAACAAACTCCAATAAATCTATATGATGAAGTACTCGTGGAAGAACATAGTGCCCGTAAATTTCGTCCTACCTTATATGATTTTTTAGCGCAACGGGCACTTGATTTTTATAAAAATGAAGAGCCCAATTTAATCCGCCCAGTCAATAAATTTGAATTAGATAATCCTATCTATTTCACTTCTTACAATGAATTTTCTAAAATAAAGATTCTATCCACAGATACTCTTTCGTTAAGTTATGAGGCCATTAAATTATTTCAACACTTAATTCAGTTCCATATCAATGATAAAGACCCTTCTGCTTTAATTGACATCGAAATAAAACGCTTATTGTTTTTAAAAGAAAAATCGACCCTAAATCATAAAAACAGCTTATTTGTAACTAATTTAACTCGGTTAGAAAAACAATTTACTTCCGATACTGCTTCTGCGGAAATAAACTATGAAATAGCCGTAGCGTACACAGCAGCGGGTAATCTTTATGACCCACATAAATCACAAGAAAATAAGTGGTGGAAAAGAGATGCTTTAAAGTTATGTGAAACAACTATTAAAAAATTTCCCGATAGTTATGGAGCCAAAAACTGTCTTGTTTTAAAAGCGCAACTATTAGAACGTTCGCTGGATTTTGTTGCGGATAAAATTACGGTACCCAATAACCCATCATTAGCACTCTTAACCTATAAAAATTTAAAAACAGTATATGTTCGTATCGCTAAGCTTGATAAAAAAATTGCTGTTGATTTTACTGGAACAGATTCTGAAGAAAATTTAATAAAAGAATACCTAAAACTTCCAACCATTAAAGAATGGGAGGTTTCACTAATAGACGATGGCGACCTTCAATCGCATGCTAGTGAAATAAAATTACCTGCATTGCCTTTGGGAGATTATGTTATTTTAATGGGTACTGAAAAAACATTTTCTTATGCAAAAAATGCGATCAGTTATTCTGAACAATGGGTTTCTAACATCAGCTACATTAATCGAAAAATGCCAAATGGTAGTATTGATTTTTACGTGCAGCATCGTGAAACAGGTGAACCTTTAAAAGGGGTGACTGCACAATTATATTATGAAAAATACAATGACAAACTCCGTCAGAACGAATTCATTACTTCCGATAAATTAGTTACCGACGAAAAAGGCTTCTTTAATATACCCGCTACTAGCGAGTATCGGAATTTTAAAATTGATTTTGAATATAAAGTAAAAAAGAATTCAGAAATAGATCATTTAACAGCTTACAATGGTATATATCAATATGTGGGCAAAAAACCTAAAGAAGAAAAAAGACAAAAAACATTTTTCTTTTTAGATCGTGGCATTTATAGACCTGGGCAAACTATTTATTTTAAAGGCATCGTGATTAGCTCCGATGGTGATAATAATGAAATTTTACCCAATACAAAAACAACGGTATTTTTTCATAATGTAAATTATGAATTAATTAGTCAGCAAGATCTCACTACCAACGAATATGGAACATTTAATGGAACATTTACTGCGCCTACAGGAGCGTTAAACGGACAAATGACTATTAACACCCACTCTGGTAATACCTATGTATTGGTAGAAGATTACAAAAGACCAAAATTTGAAGTGATTCCAAATGTTATTAAAGCTGACTACCGTTTAAATGATACAATTAAAACAAGTGGTAGCGCAAGAGCTTTTTCAGGAGCACCAATAAATAAAGCACAAGTAAAATACAGGGTCGTACGGATGAGTACCTCCATGCCTTTTTCAGGATATTTTAGAAGTTATTTACCATCCACTCCCGAAGTAGAAATTACCAATGGCATTACCATAACAAATGATACAGGTGCATTTTTTATTGATTTTAAAGCGCTACCCGATTTAAGTATTGCCAAATCGGATAACCCTATTTTTTCTTATACTATTTACGCTGATGTAACAGATATCAATGGCGAAACACATAGTATGGAAACAGCAGTACAGGCTGCCTATACGGCGCTAACTATTCAAATTGGAATACCTGAATTATTGGATAAAAAAGAGAATGGGGTGTTTACCATCGCTACTTTAAATACCAGCGGAGCATTAGTTTCTACAAAAGGTAAAGTAGAATTTTTTAAATTAAAACAACCCAATAAAACCTACAGAAACAAACAATGGGCTAAACCTGATTTATACTTAATAAATAAAGAAGATTACGAAATCAGCTTCCCTCATGATGAATATAAGGAGGAGAATAACATCGAAACTTGGCCAAGGGAAATTAAAGTAGCCGATTATTTATTTGATAATACCGTTGCAGCGAAGCTCGATTCTATAAAAATAACAAATTTAAAAGACTGGCAAGCCGGAGTTTATGCAATGGAAGTACATTGTACTGATAAATATGGGGAGGATGTAAAAGCCATTAAATACATAACAATATATGAACGTAACTCATCGAAAGTACCCAATAATAATATTGCTTGGTTTAACTTATTAACCAAAATGCCTGTTGAACCAGGAAATAAAGTAGTATTTCAAATAGGCACTAAAGAAAAAGAGGTATCGTTAATTTATGAAATTGAACACAAAGGAGATATTATTAAACAAGAGTTTATAAAACTTAATAATAATGTTAAATTAATTGAAATACCTGTTGAAGAGAAACACCGAGGCAATTTTACCATACGTTATACATTTGTAAAAGATAATCGAGTATATTCCAATTCAGAGATAATTGTTGTTCCTTATACCAATAAAACATTAGACATTTCATTTGAAAGCTTTCGTAATAAATTATTACCCGGACAAAAAGAAGAATGGAAAATTAAAATCAATGATAAAAAGGGAGATAAAGTTGCTGCAGAAATGGTGGCTACTTTGTACGATGCTTCTTTAGATCAGTTTAAACCGAATGACTGGAATTTTAGTATCTATAAAAATTATTATTCAACATTAGATTGGGAAACAAACCTTGCCTTCGGAACTTCTTCCGCTCAATTATTTTCAAAAGACTGGAATGTTTCTCCTGATGGAGTTTTCCGCACCTACGAGCAATTAAATTGGTTTGGCTACAATGCTTTTAATAGTAGTCATGGTTTACAAGTAAGAGGTGTTGCTGGCAAACAAGTACTATATAGTGCTGCTGATAATGCGCAATCGATTCCTGCTGCCTTAGAATCTAAAGTTGCGGGTATTGAAAGTAAAAGTAAAAATACACCAAATGAACAAACAAAAAATATAGAAGACTTACCTAAACCACCTGCCGCACCAGTTCAAGTGCGTAGCAATTTTGCAGAAACCGCATTTTTTTATCCTCAGTTAGAAACAGATGCCTACGGAAATGTGAGTATAAAATTTACGATACCAGACGCATTAACAAAATGGAAAATGATGGGCTTTGCTCACACAAAAGATTTAAAATTTGGCTACATCGAAAAAGAATTGGTAACTCAAAAAGAATTAATGGTTATTCCACAACCTCCTCGTTTTTTTAGAGAGAATGATAAAATAACCTTTAGCAGCAAAATCAGTAATTTATCAGCAACCGATTTAACAGGTACTGCGCAATTATTTTTATACGATGCTATTTCTATGAAAGAAATACCTGTCAGTTTAATTGGAACAAAGCTAGACGAGAAACCATTCACCGTTAAAAAAGACCAAAGTTCAGCGGTTAGCTGGAGCTTTAATATACCAGAAGGCATTGGTGCTATTACCTATAAAGTAGAAGCAACGGCTGGTAATTACTCAGATGCTGAAGAAATGGCGATCCCCGTTTTAACCAACCGCATGTTAGTTACGGAGAGCTTACCCTTACCGATTCGGGGTAAACAAACAAAAACATTTAAGTTCGAGAAGTTAATTAGCCAAAACAAAGGTTCAACCACTTTACGAAATAATAAACTAACATTAGAGTACACTTCCAACCCTGCTTGGTATGCCGTACAAGCTTTACCATACTTAATGGAGTATCCAACAGAATGTTCTGAACAGGTATTTGCTCGTTATTATGCAAACAGCATTGCAGCTCATGTGGCCAACTCATCTCCAAAAGTAAAAGCAATTTTTAATTCGTGGAAAAGTCAAAACTCGGAAGCATTGATTTCCAACTTAGAAAAAAATCAAGAATTAAAAACCCTATTGCTTCAAGAAACTCCTTGGGTGTTAGATGCAAAAGAGGAGACCGAGCGTAAAAATCGGATTGCTTTATTATTCGATTTTAATAAAATGAGTAACGAACTTACACAAGCCCTAACCAAATTACAAAAAATGCAAACTTCTAACGGCGGCTGGCCTTGGATGGAAGGGATGCGTGACGATCGTTACATTACTCAATACATTATAACAGGCATTGGTCATTTAAATCATTTAAATGTAAATGCATTGCCTACTGGTAACGCAGAATCCGTAAAGAACATGGTAAGCAATGCCTTATCCTATATGGACAATCGTATAAACGAAGATTATGAATGGTTATTAAAACATGATAAAACGAACTTGGATAAAAACCAAATAAGCTATACTCAAATACAATATTTATATGCCCGTAGCTTTTTTATGGATAATGCGTTGGATAGTAAAAACAAAATTGCATTTGATTATTATTTAGGGCAAGCAAAAAAGTATTGGTTGTCTAACAATAAGTACATGCAAGGAATGATTGCATTGGTATTAAATAGATACGATGATAAAAAAATGGCGAATGCTATTATTAAATCTTTAAAAGAAAATTCAATTGAAAATGAAGAGTTGGGAATGTATTGGAAAGAAAATACGGGTGGTTATTATTGGCAGCAAGCACCTATTGAAACGCAAGCTTTATTAATTGAAGCGTTTGATGAAGTTGCTGATGATAAAAAATCAGTAGAAGGAATGAAAGCGTGGCTATTAAAATCAAAACAAACCCAAAACTGGAAAACAACAAAAGCTACTGCAGATGCTATATATGCCTTATTATTAAAAGGCGATGATTTATTAACTACTGAAAACAACATCGAAATTACAATCGGTAAACTTCGCATAGATCCTAAAAACATGCCTGATGTAAAACAAGAAGAGGGCACAGGTTATTTTAAAACGTCTTGGTCAGGTAATGATATTAAACCAGAAATGGGGAATGTTACCATTACCAAAAAGAATGATGGGGTAAGTTGGGGTGCTTTATATTGGCAGTATTTTGAGCAGCTAGATAAAATTATCTTTTCTAAAACCCCTTTAGAATTAAAAAAAGAATTATTTATAGAAAAGAATACCGCCACAGGTCCAGTAATTGAAAAATATACAGAACAGACTCCTTTAAAAATTGGCGATAAATTAAAAGTACGTATTGAACTTCGTGTAAATAGAGATATGGAATATGTACAAATGAAAGACATGCGTGCATCTGGGTTTGAGCCTTTAAATGTTATTTCAATGTATAAATATCAAGATGGTTTGGGCTATTATGAAAGTACGAGAGATGCCTCTACCAACTTCTTTTTTGATCGACTACAAAAAGGTACCTATGTATTTGAATATCCATTGGTGGTTACCCATAATGGCGATTTTTCAAATGGCATTACCTCTATACAATGTATGTACGCTCCTGAATTTATGAGTAATTCTGAAGGAGTGCGAGTACAAGTAAAATAGTAGAAAAGGGGCTTTTAAGATTTGGAGAGGGGCAAAGATTTTTCATATGAATATTAATCCCTCTCTTTTTATAAAAAGATGAAGGTTGTTTATCCAATTTTTATCGCTTAAAAAAAACACCTCTGCATTAAGTCAAAACAGCATACTCTTTTATTCCCTTATACATGGTATATACACTTGCCATTATAAATAAGTGTGCGAGGTCATTAAAATTAAAATACCGATGAATTGAAAATTTAGTAACAAACACAATTGCTGAAACAAAAGCAATAGCAATCCCATTCGCAATCTTTATATAAGATGGTGTTTTGGGTTTAAAAGAATAATGCAAAACCATTACCGGAATTAAGCCAATTGCATTTTCAAAAACAGTTACCAAGTAATTTTGAATTAATAACAACGCCGCTCCAAAAACTAGTAGTTGTATCAAATAACTCCATTTCCATTTATTCTTGTTTATTGAATTTTTTAATACCGTAGCGAATGTAGCCTGCTGAGCAAAATAAACAGAAATGCCATTCATTAGCTGATTCGAAAGCCAAACACTTTTATAGGGCAAACTTTCGTGTGTTAAAAAAAAGGCATGTGAACAGCCTCCTAAAAAGGATGAAATTGCTAAAAAGAGAAAAAACAAACGCCACTCGTTTACCCCGTCGCCCTTGCTTTTACTTAATAATTTAAGCCGGCAATAAAAGCTAATGAGTAGAGTGGTAATTATAAAATTAGTAAATACTGTTACTGGCTCATGTACTTCAATACCACTAATGGAGAGTGTAGTGTCAATCATCTAAAAACAAACGCTAATTTTTATTCCTTTAAAAATAGTGTAAAATCAGTATTAAAGCAATTACTCCCTAAAAGCAAACATAATTTAATGTATTGCATATATGAGTAAAAGCGTAATTTTACAACGGGTTACAAAAATATAAATACTTAGCAGACTGTTGACTTATGACAAAAGAATTTTATTTAAAACATCATACATTTCATATTAAAGCCATTTTCGTGGCTTTAAAAGATATTTTTGAGAAGAAGGAATATGCCGACAAGGCCATAGAAAAAGTAATGCGTGCAAATAAGTATTGGGATGTTAAAGAACGAGGTTTTGTTTCAGATGTTACTTATGATATTGTTCGTAATTGGAGATTGTTACTTGCTGCTGCGGGAGTAGAAGACAAGTTAACGGATAAAAATTTATGGATGATCTTTGGTACTTATCTTGTTTTTGACGGTTATGGTTTACCAGCCAGCACTTACTTTAAAGGACTGAATGAAAAAAAGATTGTTTCTCAGTTAGAAAAATTTCATAAGATTAGAAAAATAAGAGAATCGATACCCGATTGGTTAGACTTACTTGGTGAAAAAGAATTAGGTAAAGAATGGGATAAAACCATACGAGCATTAAACCAAAGACCCTCCACTGTGCTTAGAGCAAATTCTTTAAAAACAAATCCTAAAGAGTTGCAACAATTATTAGAGGAGGAAAAAATAACAGAAACTTCACTTATTATTTGGTCGCCAGATGCGGTTGAATTAAAATTTCAACGTAACGTTTTTAGAACCGATGCATTTCATAAGGGCTTATTTGAAGTGCAAGATGCCGCCTCTCAAATGGTTTCTGAGTTTTTGAATGTACAACCTGGAATGCGTGTAGTAGATGCGTGTGCAGGGGCCGGAGGAAAAACATTACACCTTGCTGCTTTAATGAAAAATAAGGGGCGAATTATTGCCTTAGATGTAAAAAATAGAAAACTAGAAGAATTAAAAAAGAGAGCGACAAGAGCCGATGTTAAAATTGTTGAAACACGTTTTATTGATTCTTCAAAAGTAGTAAAGCGATTAAAAGATACCGCCGATAGATTATTGTTAGATGTGCCTTGCTCTGGTTTGGGAGTGTTAAGAAGAAACCCCGATAGTAAATGGAAAATGAATTTAGAGGAAATTGATCGAGTAAAAACAATACAACGAGAAATACTAACCAACTTTTCTAACATTACAAAAGTAGGCGGTAAAATGGTGTATGCAACCTGTAGCATTTTACCTTCAGAAGGTGAATTACAAATCAAATGGTTTTTAGAACAAATTGGTAATGGTTGGAATTTGATTGGCGAGAAACGATATTCGCCTGAAGTGCACCATGCTGACGGTTTTTACATGGCGTTGCTAGAAAGAGTGAAATAAAAAAAACAGTATTGCTAAATATGACTTTCTCTTTTTATAAACTCTAAATAATGATTTGTAAAATTGAATATTTTATTTTTTATAAATATTTCCTATCCATTTATAGTTTAATAAAAAAATAAAATGATCTTTTAATTGTTTTATGAAAAATAATTATCACTCTGAAACCTTATATATAATTGCACGTACAAGAGCATGAATAAATTTTATAATAGTTCAAAAAATAATTTATTTTTTTGTTCTTTGAAAAAATGAAAAAGCAATTTCACCTTATCAACACATTTGTGTTAATAAAATAAAGTTGTATTATTTTTTTTCTGTTAAGAATTTTTCGTTACTTCGTAGTAAATAATTTAATAAACAAAAAAACCATGGCAAAAAAAGTAGCAAAAAAAGCGGCTCCAAAAAAAGCAGCTCCTAAAAAATCGGCTCCTAAAAAAGCAGCTAAAAAAGCAGCTCCGAAAAAAGCAGCTAAAAAAGCAGCTCCAAAAAAAGCAGCTAAAAAAGCAGTTAAAAAGAAAAAGTAAAGAGAAGGCTCGAAAGAGCCTTTTTTTTTGTTCCTTATTTTCCTACCGCATTAATTTTATTTCTAATCTTCTTTCTACGCCAATACCAGCCTTTTCATTTAACATGATCTTACCTTTATTAAATGTTATACCATCAAAAACATCTTCTTTAATTAATAAAGCACCATCTAAATCTGCATAATCCGCCATTGGGGATAATTGTGCTGCTGCTGAAATAGCACAAGAAGTTTCACTCATACACCCAATTAATATTTTGAGTTTTAATTCGCGTGCCTTCAACATCATTTTATATGCTTCAAACATACCTGTGCATTTCATTAATTTAATATTAATACCGTCAAAAGCATCTTTAATTTTATCTATATCGTTATATCGCTGAACACTCTCATCTGCAAACAAAGGCAAATTACTTCTTTCACGCAGCCAAAACGCATCTTCTAAATTTCCTTTTGGTAGTGCCTGCTCTATAAATAAAACATTTTTATTGTAAAGCCATTCTATCATTTCTAAAGCATGTTCTTTTACTTTCCATCCTTGATTTACATCTATAGCAATTGGCTTATCAGTATAATTTCGAATCGTATTAATAATTAGCTTATCGTTTTCGCCATTTAATTTTATTTTTAATATCCTGTAATCAGTCGCTTCTATTATCTTTTGTTTTATTATTTCTGGAGAATCAATTCCGATAGTATGGGTTGTAAAAGGTGTGTCTTTCTTATTTAAATTAACCAATTGCCAACAAGGTTTATTTAAAATTTTACCTTGTAAATCATGTAATGCAATATCAACTGATGCTTTGGCTGCGGTATTATTTGGCAGAAGCAAATCAATTTCACTTATAATTGTTTCCATTTCAAAAGGAGTAGGATACCTCTTTACGATTTTTTCTGCTTCACTTAAAAATGATACTGCAGTCTCATGCGTTTCTCCTAAATAAGGGGGCATGCTCGCTTCTCCATATCCAATTAAACCATCGCATTCAATTTCTGTAATTACAATAGGCGTGCTAATACGACTACCATGGGCAATCTTAAAAGGATACTTAAAAAAAAGCGTGTGTGTGTAAAAAGTAAGTTTCATCATTTATAATTTAGAAATAAAATACATATTATTGCTGTAAAACTTTATTAACCCATGCGAATATCTGCATTTAATAATAAAATAATAGTTCCTTTCTTTTTCATTTGTTTATAATAGTATATATTTGTTTATACTAAAGGAAAAAAATGGGAAACAAATTATTAATAGCAGGCTGCAGTATTTTATTATTGGTAGGCTGCAAAAATGCTAAAACAGAAAGTGCTGATGCAGTAATTTCTGGTATGACATCATTAGCCATTACTATTAATGATAATGATCTTACTATAATGGTTCCAGACTCTACCAATGGTAAAATAGAAATAGTTGAACAATCATGGGGAGCTACTGAAATAAAAATAGGAAAAGGTTTTCAAATTGCTATTTCAGAAGGCTTAGGAGATGTTACTTTAAAAAAAAGCGATGTTAAGGCAGATGAGGTAAATAAATTAAAACGCTTTGTTAAAGATGAACCTTCTATCTTATTTTGGGAATCTGCTATCACTGAACCAGAATTTCATTTTTACATGACTGAAAAAGTTGGAACTCTTTCTTATATAATAGAAGATATAAGAGAACTCGGTTTTAATGAAGAGGAAATCCAAATAATGATTACTGCTGCTAAATCTATTAAATTAGCCGCAAAATCCAAATCATAAATGATACGTATTAATGTTGTATATCCTTCTTTTTAAATAAAAAGAAGGATATTTTTTATATCTGCTTTTCTTTATTTCTTTCATTAATATTTCTATTAATTAAATACCATGCGCATTATTATCGGCTTATATCGTAATGCGTTTCTTAATATTCAGTCCAATATATGGATTTTGGCTATTGCCATGTTTATTAATAGAAGCGGTTCTATGGTATTACTATTTACTTCCTTATACCTCACCAATGAGTTACATTTTACAATCGCAGATGCTGGTGTGGCATTAAGCTTTTATGGTGTTGGAAGCGTGTTAGGTTCATACGTTGGAGGGTGGTTAGCTGATAGAAGAAATTTTTTAGACGTAATGTTGTTAGCTCTTATAAGCAGTGGTAGTATACTATTTGGTTTATTAATTGTTAACTCTTTTTGGGGTGTCTCCTTCATCATTTTTGCTTATGCTTTTGCAGCAGATATGTTTCGGCCTGCTAACGCAAAAGCCATCGCTACTTATAGTACACCAGATAATAGAACTCGTTCGTTTTCTATTGTTCGTTTAGCTATCAATTTAGGATTTTCGATTGGTCCTGCTGCGGGTGGTTTCATCGCTATGTTTATTGGTTATAAGTGGTTATTTGTAATTGACGCTTGCAGTAGCTTTGCTACGGCAATGATGTTATTTATTTATTTGCCAAAACGAAAATCACTTGTACAAGCTAAATCAAATGTATTTATTAATGACTCAAAATCTGCTTATCGCGATTGGCCCTATTTAACATTTATTCTCCTTGCTTCTTTTTATGGAATAATTTTTTTTCAATTATTTTCTAGCATACCTCAGTATTTTAGTAGAGAATGTAATTATCCAGAAGGCGTCATTGGTTTACTGCTGGCATTAAACGGTATTTTTGTTGTATTGTTAGAAATGCCCCTCATTGCTGTACTCGAAAAAAAGAATAACCCTTTTAAGTTTATTATAATAGGTACTTTATTCTTAGCTGTTGCTTTTACAGTTTTAAAATTAGGTTCAGGAATGATACATGCAGTGCTATTTATTTTAATAATTACCTTTTCTGAAATATTTGCAATGCCTTTTATGATGAATTATTCCATCTCACGTCCTACTGTAAATAGGCAAGGTCAGTATGCGGCATTATATTCTATTTCTTTTGGTCTATCAAATATAATAGCACCAATAGCGGGCTTAGGAATAGCTGCTGCTTACGGTTTTGGCAATATGTTTTATACGTTAATTTTGTTGAGTGTATTAACCACCTGTGGTTTTATTATTCTTAATAAAAGAAACAAAACACAATCTAAATTTAAAATACACAATAGGCTATAAAATATATTTCTTGAAAACGGATTGCTTACGATAACGTATTGCAAGCATAAGTTTGAATGGAATTATAGAAACCTGAATCACTCCTTACTATATTCTATTTTAGAATTTTTTTGAATTTCATTGTTGCTCGTGATTATTTTTTTATGAAATGGAATATAATTATCATTACAAAAAAAAAGCGTAGCAAATGCTACGCTCTTTTTTTGTAACTAATATTGGTAGTTTATTATTGTTTTACCACTTTTATAATATTTTGTGATTCATTACCTTTTACAGATAAAAAATAAACACCTTTTGATAATGATGATAAATCCATTGGTGTTACTAATTCGCCAGTTACTAATCCTGTTTTTAAAGAAAAAACAGTATTACCAATTACGTCCATTACGGTGATGTTAAATATTTCTTGTTTGCTCGTTGATAAATCTAAATTAAAGATAGCGTTACTAGGATTTGGGTAAACCACCGCAGTAAATTTGTTTGCTTCTTGGTTAATACTAAGAGTTCCTGACTTTACCCCTGTTTTAATTAAATTAGCAGTTTGCCATAAATTTTTTCTAGAAGGATCTTCTAATCCCGCTTTCATTCTAAGTACTTGTCCTTTAGTAAACATTCTATAACATGCACTTGCTCCAGCATAGTCCATATAATTTTCTACATTAATTAACTCATTTTTACAGTTAACTGGAGTAGTTGCTGTTGCAGAAGGATGACAACCAGGAGCTGGAGTGGTGAATCCATAATCAGTTATAGGTGTATCAGCTACACCATCAGGGTCAACTCCATTTAAATCTTTGCATGCTACACCATCTTTAAAGGTATGCATCAAATTAAAAAAATGTCCAAGTTCATGTGTTATAACAGAACCAAATTCCGAGTTACCTGAGTTTCTGCCAATCATAGCGCCATTGAATACACAACGAGCTAAACCCAAAGATGCGTCAGCACCAGGAGGAGTAGTTGAACCTGAGTTAACTAAAGATCCATTACCATATATATCATTCATGATATAAAAATTTAAGTATGAATAATTATCCCAACCATCTGCTTTTATTTGTGCGTCTTTTCCACTACCTCCATACCCTGAGGCAACTGGATGAGTTACAATTCCAGTTGTTGGTTTTCCTTGAGGATCTAATTTTGCAATTACAAAAGTAATATCTAGTGTATCACGAATTGACAAAAACTTAGTGTGTACCATACCGTAATCACTATTTTTTCCTTTAAAATCAATGTTCGCCCATTTGTCTAAGGCTTCTTGAAGTATTGCTAAGTTCACATCTTTTCCTCCTTGTGGTGTTCCATATACATGAAATACACATGGAATTATATATTTACTGCTTCTTGTAGTTTTTGACTGGTCATTTATATGACTTTCAACGTACTCTTTCGTAAATTTTTCAAGCTCGTCATGTCTTAACTTGGCTTCTGGATAAGTGTTATAAAAAACTTCCATCATTTCTGCGCTTTTGCAAGCTCCTTCAACAACTGGTGATTTTTGCCCAAATGCGGTTAACCCAGCGAATAAGGCAACGGCAACGGCTGTTAATTTGTAATTATTCATTTTCATCTTTATTAATTATTTTAATTGATTTATTTTTAATTGAAACATGGAAATACACTTCTTATAATTTTAGAACAAAATAGAGTAGTAAATTAATTCTGTAAACCTTTTTCATATACTTACAAAGATATCATTACCATTTTTTAATTTAAACACGTATTTTAACATATTATTATACTATTTTAGCATTCACCTAAAATGATATTATTATAAAGCTAAGCAATAAATTTAATGAAACCAATTACTTTTAAAATACCTTTTACAAATAAGGAGTTGGTTCGTTTTCAACTAGATAATTTCCCTCATTTTTATGATAAATTACATGTACACCCAGAACTTCAGATAACAATTATTCTTAAAAGCGAAGGAACCCTAATTGCTGGTCATTATATAGGAAGCTTTAATCCTGATGATGTATTTGTTATTGGATCCAACTTACCTCATGTTTTTAAAAATAGCACAGACTATTATCAAGCGACAAACAATTTACGGGCAGAAAGTTTGTCTATTTATCCGAATGATCAATTATTGCGTGATACTATTTTAAATTATAAAGAAACAGATGCGATTAAAAAATTTCTGAAACGCTCCCAAAATGGTTTAAAAATAATAGGTAATATAAAGTCTATTATCATAGCGCGCATTTGGAAATTAAAAACAGCAACTGGAATAAATATCCTCATTCAGCTTTTTGAATTATTACAACTTCTTTCTGAAAGTAAAGAAATAGAAGTTCTTAACCATCATATAGCTGCATCCATTTATAATGAAAAAGAAGGAAAAAGAATGGGTGCTATTTTTCGTTTTACAGTTGATAAAAGCCATCGTTCTATTTCCATTGAGGAAGTAGCCACTGTTGCAAATATGAGTACTACTGCATTTTGCAGATATTTTAAACAACATACACAAAAAACCTATATTAGTTTTTTAAATGAAATTCGCATCAATAATGCTTGCAACTTATTACAGAAAAAAGATGCAAATATTGTAGATGTTTGTCACCTAGCTGGGTTTAATAATCTTTCCAACTTTAATCGTACATTCAAAAAAACAATGAATCAAACGCCGTTAGCGTATAAACAAGCCGCCGAATTAAGATGAGAATGTTTTATTTAGATTTAAATAAGAACAGGAATTATCGGTAAATAATTGGTTTCATTTACTTTTTACCCTGCTCCACAATACATTTTCCACACAACAATACTCACTCTTGTGCTGTATCAATAATCTCTTGAACCCTTCCTACCTGCCTACTATCTAACATTACTTTAATACCACGCGAATGAAAAGCAGCACTTGTTAATATGGCTCTTACTTTACCTTGAGTTCGTTTTCCTGTTCGCTGATCTTTTTTTAAAACTACACTTACTTCTAAACCAAGTGTAATATTAGCACGATACATATTAGGAGTATGTGGTGCTTGTAAATTCATGGATGGCATTAATGACGATATTTTGTTTTCACTTTTTATTTAAAATAAGGTGGTTTGTTTGCCATATTCTATCTCTTTTTCATGCATTAGCAACCACTCTTTTTTAGTTAATCCTCCACTATAACCTACCAATTTTCCAGAAGCACCAATTACTCTATGGCAGGGAACAACAATAGAAATAGGATTATTTCCATTCGCATTGCCTACTGCACGGGAAGCATTTGAATCGCCTATTCGTTTAGAAATTTCGAGATACGAAACTGTTCTACCAAATGGTAGGGAATATAATTCTTTCCAAACCTTTTTTTGAAATTCGGTACCAGTGGGATTTAATTTTAAACCAAATTCTTTACGAATGCCTTTAAAATATTCCTCCAACTGATACACGCACTCTTTAAGTGATGGATGTATTTTAGTCGTTTTATCTTTTTGTTCCTCTATAAATAGTATACTCGCAATACCTTCTTCATCTCCCGTAATTTCAATTAGACCGATGGGTGAAGAATAATAAGCCGTAGGTAATAATGACATGGTATGCGTATTTTTTATAGAAATAGAATCAGTAGTTGTTACTACATTTATATTAAAAACAATATTTATTTTCTGAAATTAACTTAGCAGCAATTGTTCTGCGGGCTTCCGTTGTATTTAACGATTCTGTTTTAGCAAATCGCTTTAAGCCCATTAACATGGCTTTTTGTTCATCGCCTTGAGCAAAGGTATTAATTGCTTCTTTGCCTGATTTATGAATTTTATCTGCAGCATCATTAATGTAAACTCGCATCATCGCCAACTGCTCTTTACATGCTTCCTCTCCTCTTATGGATACTAGTTTTTCTACCCGTAATTGAATAGATTCTGATACATACGTTTCAATAATCATATCGGCAAGATTCATCAATACTTCTTGCTCTTTTGCTAATTCCATCATTAGCTTTTGCACCGCCGCACCGGCAACCATTAACACCGCCTTTTTAAAATTAGCAACGTATTTTTTTTCTACTGAAAATAAGGTAGTGTCAGAACCTCCAAAATCAGGTATGCTCATGAGTTCGGCAGCAACTGCCTGTGCTGGACCCATTAAATCTAATTCGCCCTTCATCGCACGTTTAAGCATCATGTCCACCGTAAGCATTCGATTAATTTCATTTGTACCTTCAAAAATTCGGTTAATGCGTGAATCCCTATACGCTCTATCCATAGGTCCTTCAGCACTGTAGCCCATGCCACCATATATTTGTACGCCTTCATCAACAATATAATCTAACACCTCTGAAGCATGCACTTTTAAAATAGCGGCTTCTACAGCAAACTGCTCTACTCCTTTTAATTTTGCTTTTGCCTCATCCATACCACCTGCTATTAAAGCATGAATAGCGTCTTCTATATTTTGGCTTGCACGATAAGTAGCAGATTCACTTGCATAAATACGCATAGCTTGCTCTGCTATTTTGTAACGTATAGCACCATATTTAGAAATGGATCTACCAAATTGTTGCCGTTCATTTGCGTATTCAATAGATTTGGTATTCACTTGCTTGCTTGCTCCGATTGCCGCACCAGCAAGCTTAATACGCCCTAAATTTAAAATATTAACCGCTATTTTAAATCCATTTTGGCGTTCAGATAAAAGATTTTCCACTGGTACTTTACAATCATTAAAAAATATTTGTCGAGTAGAGCTTCCTTTAATTCCCATTTTATGTTCCTCGGGATTTAATGAAATACCATTAAATGTTTTTTCAACAATAAACGCACTTAAATTTTCATCATTATCAATTTTAGCAAAAACAGTAAATAAATCTGCAAAGCCACCATTGGTGATCCACATTTTTTGTCCGTTTAAAATATAGTATTTACCATCGGCACTCAACATTGCATTTGACTTTCCGGAGTTGGCATCGGAACCTGCACTCGGCTCGGTTAAACAATACGCTGCTTTCCATTCACCACTGGTGAGCTTTGGAATATATTTCTTTTTTTGTTCCGCAGTACCATAATATAAAATGGGTAAGGTGCCAATTCCTGTATGTGCAGAAATAGCTACTGCAAAAGAATAACCCGCACCTAATATTTCGGTTGCCAACATAGACGTTGTAAAATCTTTTCCAAAACCTCCATACTCTTCTGGTATCGAAATACCTAATAAACCAAGTTCGCCGGCCTTATTTAAAAGATCCACCATTAAACCTTCTTCTTGTGCATCAATACGATCCAATTTATCCCAAACATGTTGGGCTAAAAAATCATGACAGGTTTGTGCAATCATCAATTGCTCTTCATTCCACTCTTCGGGAATAAAAATACTTTTTGCTTCTGTTTCTTTGATTAGAAATTCTCCGCCTTTTAGTGTTGTCATATTGGATATTAGATGTTAGATTTTGGATGTTAGACAAAATTATTTTCCTAAAGTTGTTATTAACGAGTTAATCATTTTTTCTAATTTATTTATATTATAAATAAAGCTAAATCTTCTTTTTTAATGTAACCAAAATCATGTGCAAGAATCATTTGTGTTTCTAATTCAAAAAACGAACCAATTGCTATATTTAAAAATTGACAAAACTCTTTATTGCCATACCTTCCTGCCCCTTCTGCTATGTTTGAATGAATGGAAACTGCTGCTCTATTTATTTGAGAAGTTAAACTATATAATTCTGAACTAAGAAACAATTTTGTTTGACTATAAAAAAATTTGGTTATTTCCATTGATCCTTTCCAAATTTTTAATTCTCTAAAGTTATGCATTCAATACTTTTTTACCCAACATCTAATATCTAATATCCAACTACAGCATTTCAAACACACCCGCTGCACCTTGTCCTGCTCCCACACACATCGTTACAATTCCGTATTTTTTATTTCTGCGTTTAAGCTCATTAAATAATTGAACAGATAATTTAGTGCCCGTGCATCCCAAGGGGTGCCCCAGCGCAATAGCTCCTCCGTTTACATTCACTATTTCTCGATTTAATTTTAATTCACGAATTACCGCTAATGATTGAGATGCAAATGCTTCATTTAATTCAATTAAATCAATTTGATTTAATTTCATTCCAGCCAATTTTAATGCTTTCGGAACAGCCACTATAGGACCTATTCCCATAATACGTGGTGGAACGCCTGCCGCTGCATAACTTATTAATCGAGCAATGGGTTTTAAATTATTTTCTTTCAAAAATTTTTCACTGACCACCATTACAAATGCTCCTCCATCACTGGTCTGAGAGGAGTTACCTGCTGTAACAGTTCCTTTAGCATCAAATACTGGCTTTAAATTTTTAAGTGCATTTAGGTTGGTATCTGCACGTGGCCCTTCATCTGTATCAACAATAAAGTCACGTGTTTTTTTCTTATCATTTTCATCCACGTAAGTTTCCTTCACGTTAATGGGTACAATCTCTTCTTTGAATTTGCCTTCTTTAATTGCCTTTAATGCTTTTTGATGAGAGTCAAAAGAAAATTGATCTTGATCTTCACGTGATACATTATATTCTTTGGCAACGGCTTCAGCAGTAAGTCCCATTCCCCAATAATGATCAGGATTAGACAGCACTACATCAGGATTTGGTACAACTCTCCACCCTCCCATGGGTATCAAACTCATACTTTCTACACCTCCTGCAATAATACAATCGGCCATGCCTGCATGAATTTTTGCAGAGGCAATGGCAATCGTTTCTAAACCGGATGAACAATAACGATTTACAATCATACCTGGAACTTTATCGGTGTTGAATGCCATTAATGAAATTAAGCGACCCATATTTAAACCCTGCTCCGCCTCGGGCATTGCATTACCTACTATTAAATCATCTACCTGCTCAGGATTAACGCTTGGTACTGTTGTCATTAAATGTTTAATAACATCAGTGGCTATATCGTCTGGACGTGTAAAGCGAAAGCCTCCTCTATTAGCCTTTCCTACTGCGCTGCGAAAACCTGCTACTATGTATGCATTCATATTTTCTTGAGTATTGAAATGTTTATATTAAAATATGGTTACGCTGTATGAGCACTATTATAATTTACCTTCATTAAACAAGTATCAACTCCTGGTCTTCACTTTTAATTCTTGCACATTGTTTAATACCAATTGGTCATTAATTTCTTAATACCTTACCGCCAGTAATAATGGATTGTAAGCGTTCTAATGTTTTACGCTCGCCACATAAACTTAAAAATGCTTCTCGTTCTAAATCTAAAAGGTATTGTTCGCTTACCAATGTTGGTTGAGATAAATCGCCACCACACAATACCCATGCTAATTTTTGTGAAATCTTTACATCGTGTTCACTAATGTAATTACCTACTTCCATAGAGTTAGCTCCTAGATAGGCTAAGCCTAATGCTTGTTTACCAAGTACACGAATATCTTTACGAGGAGGGGGAACGGTATACCCTTCATTCGCCAATTCTATACATTGTGATTTTGCTTCAGCTAATAAAAGATTGCGAGAAACAACAACGATGTCTTTTCCTTTACGCAAATAACCTAAATCAAACGCTTCGTAAGCAGAAGTACTTACTTTTGCTTGTCCTATTGTTAAAAAGCGATCTCTGAAATTATTTAATTCAATATCACCTTCTTGTAATTCATCTGCTAAACGCACGGCAAATTCTTTTGTGCCACCGCCACCTGGAATTAAACCTACACCAAATTCAACCAGACCCATATACGTTTCAGCATGTGCCACCACTTTATCTGAATGCATACTCATTTCACATGCCCCACCTAATGCCATATTATGAGGTGCAACTACTATTGGTATAGAAGAATACCGTATTCGCATCATGGTATTTTGAAAAGCCTTAATCGCAAAATTTAACTCGTCATAATCCTGCTCTACAGCCAACATAAAAATCATTCCTACATTTGCGCCTGCACTAAAATTAGCTCCTTCGTTAGAAATAACAATGCCTTTAAAATCTTTTTCAGCAATTTCAATTGCTTTATTAACGCCTTCAATTACTTCGGCGCCAATAGAGTTCATCTTCGTATTCCATTCTAAATTAAGTATGCCATTACCGATATCAGTAAGTGTTGCTCCGCTATTTTTCCAAACGGTTTTTGTTGCACGAATGTTATCCAATAAAATAAACGATTCGGTTCCTGGTATTACTTTATAGGATTTAGTAGGAATGTCATAATACATTTTTTTGCCATTCTCTATTTTATAAAAACTATTAGCGCCACTAGCAAGCATTTCATAAACCCATTTTGCAGGCTTAATACTGGTTGCTTCCATGGCGTTAATTGTCTCCACAACACCCAAGGCATCCCAAGCTTCAAAAGGGCCTAGTGCCCAGCCGAAACCAGCGTTCATAGCCGCATCTATCTTATAAAGTTCCTCTGTAATTTCAGGTATACGATTACTCACATACGCAAATAAGGAATAAAAGGAACTGCGATAAAATTCTCCCGCTTTATCTTTTCCTGCAAGCAATACTTTCATTCGACTCCGTAAATCATCAATAGATTTTGTTGTCTCCAACGTGGCAAACTTTGCTTTTTGCGATGCTTTGTAGGTTAAGGTATTTAGGTCTAATGAATGTATTTCACTTTTTCCATTTTCTCCTTTTACTTTTTTATAAAACCCTTGCTCTGTTTTACTACCCAACCATTTATTTTCTACCATTTTCGAAACAAAATCTGGTATTTTAAATGAGTCAATGGCTTCATCTTGAAGGCAATTTTGTGCAACACCATTGGCAACATGCACTAAGGTATCTAAACCTACTACATCACAGGTACGAAATGTTGCGGATTTTGGTCGGCCTAATACTGGGCCAGTTAATTTATCTACTTCATCAATTGTTAATCCCATTTTTTGCACGGTATGGAATAAACTCATAATTCCATACACCCCAATTCTATTAGCAATAAAGGCAGGTGTATCTTTGCATAAAACCGTAGTTTTGCCCAAGTACAGCTCACCGTAATGCATTAAAAAATCAATTACTTCAGGCAATGTTTTAGGTGCAGGAATAATTTCTAACAAACGTAAATAACGAGGAGGGTTGAAAAAATGTGAGCCACAAAAATGTTTTTGAAAATCTTCACTTCGCCCTTCACTCATTAAATGAATAGGAATACCAGAAGTATTTGAGGTAATTAAAGTACCTGGTTTACGATATTGTTCTACTTTTTCAAATAATTGTTTTTTAATATCTAGGCGCTCAATTACAACTTCAATAATCCAGTCGCAAGTATACACCTGTTTCAAATCATCTTCAAAATTACCAGTGGTAATTCTATTGGCAAAAGCTTTTCGATATATGGGCGAAGGATTTGATTTTAATGCAAAACTCAATGCGTCATTCACAATTTTGTTACGTGATTTTTTATCTGTTCCAGCATCTTTTGGAACGATGTCGAGTAGTAAAACCTCCACACCAATATTTGCAAAGTGACAGGCAATTCGGCTACCCATAACGCCTGAACCTAATACGGCTACTTTTTTTATTGCTCTATTCATAAGATATTAAGATATAGAAATTTTTAATTCTTTTTTAGAATTCGATAATGTTGCTCTGCAAGTTCGGAAATATCGGTTAATGTTTTTAAAAAAACAAGTACATTTTTCTTGCCAATTTTATCTTCTATTTTTTTGTTAAAATTACGCACAATCTGCTTAGCAAGTTCTTTATTCTTTTTACCTTTTACTGTTAGTATGAGTTTTACCTTCCGTTTATCATCTTTATCGCTTTTGCGAACAATCATCTTCTCTGTTTCAAGCGTTTTAATGATGCGTGAAAGGGAAGTGCTTTCCATTCCCAGTAAAGGAGCAATATCAGATGCATATGACCCTACCCTACTATCAATATTTAATAAAAAATAACCAGCTGCTACACTTCCACCATATTGAACCGCTTCTGCGTTGTACATCCTGCTAATTACCTGCCAAGATGTTTTTATCTTTGAATCTACCGTATCTGTATGCTTTTTTCCCATCTTCAAACAAAGATAATTTAAAATACATTATGCATGCATAATGTATTTTAAATTATTGTTTTTATGTAACCTTACATCTTTAATCATCGTTCACTTTACCCTAACGGTTTTATTTATCAGATTATGAAGAAATTCTTTTTATTTTGTTTTTTAGTAATGAATTATATTTCAATTGCAAACAATGTACAGGTTGGTGTTCCGAGCTTACCTACAACTACCACACTTCAATTTACGATACAGTGGGATAATAGTTGGCGAATAGCAAGTGGCCCTACTAATTGGGATGCTGTGTGGCTTTTCGTAAAATATCAGGATTGTGCAACAAATTTGTGGAAACATGTTGATTTAAGTACCGTTGCTGTAAACCACACGGTTACTGGTACCCAATTGGAGGTAATACCCGTGTCAGATGGTAAGGGAGTTTACTTACGTTTGAATACAAATGTGATTACAAATGTGACCAGTGCTACGGTAACGCTAAAATTCGCAACCTTAGTAGATGCTGCTTATAATTACCAAGTATTTGGTATAGAAATGGTAAATATTCCACAAGGAGATTTTTACGTTGGCGATGGTACAAAAGGTACCAGCAGTTTTGGTTTTTCGGATCTTAACCCGTTTCCTCCTAAATTGATTACCTCTGCTATTCAAAATACTACTGGCTTAGGCGCTGCCACTAATTATCAAGTTAATAATTACGGATCAACTGCGCCTTTGCCCACTACCTTCCCGCTGGGTTGGAACTCTTTTTATTGCATGAAATATGAAGTGAGCCAAGAACAATACGCTTCATTTTTAAACACATTAACATATGATCAGCAAATAAATAGAACTGCCAATAGCCCTAATAGTGCAATGGGAACACTGGCAATTGCATCTGCTACGAATTCAAGAAATGGTATTCGAATACAAACGCCAGGCCTATTGAATAATATTCCTGCTGTTTATGGAAATGATTTAAATGCTAACAATACATTTAATGAGGCTGCTGATGGACAAAACATTGCGTGTAATTGGCTTCAGTGGTCTGATTTAACGGCCTATCTTGACTGGGCAGCATTACGGCCCATGACAGAATTTGAATTTGAAAAAGTATGCAGAGGAACTGCAGTACCGCTAGCAAATGAAAATGCTTGGGGTACGAGTACAATTTTACAAGCTCATGCTGGCGCCCTTACTGGCAGTGCTACTTCGGCTGAATTATCAACAGTGTCAGGCCCTGGTCTTTGTGCATATGGAATAAATTCTACCGCCTCTGGTCCTTTACGTTGTGGATTTGCAGCTACAGCAACTACTAATAGGGCACAAGCAGGAAGCAGCTTTTATGGAGTAATGGATATGTCTGGTAATGTCGCAGAACAATGTATTGGAGGTTATAATTTTAATTTTTCTGCTTTTACAGCTGCCGTAGGAGATGGTTCTTTATCAACTGTTGGATCCTGCAACATCGTAAATTGTCCATCTACTGGCGGCGGTCAGCAAGGAGCATTAACACGCGGTGGTGATTGGTTTACAAGCGGCATTTTTACAACGAATGTTAGTGACAGAGGTTTAATGACAAATAATTATAACAGTTTCAGAGATCATCGCGTGGGAGGTAGAGGTGTTAGATAATTATCCTTCATGAGACTATTAATGAAAAGAATAAACCTAAGTATTGCCTTTTTAGTTCTTTGGGGAACATACAATACCTCTCAAGCGCAACATGCTGGAGGCATTGGTAGCGGTTGTTCTTTAAGTATTTACAATATAAGCCCTTGTCCATATGTTAGCAATACCAATATTTATTATGGTGGCGTTGCTGATGGATCTGCAACTAACAGTTTAATTGTTACGGTATGTCCTCCTGTAAGCAACTCAAATATATATGTTGGAGGAAGCGCAGCTGGATATTCAAAAAATATTCTTATTGTAGCTGTTTGCCCACCGATAATTAACACCAATATATTTGTGGGTGGAGATGGGGATGGGTATGCCATGGGCGAATATATAGTATCTATTTGCCCTCCGCTTCCAAACACCAATATATTTGTGGGTGGCGTTGCTGATGGATATGCCGTGAATAGTTTAATTATTACTGTGTGTCCACCAATTCCTAATTCAAATATTTATTACGGAGGAACAGCAGATGGATATACAACCAATAGTTATATCGCATCCATTTGCCCACCCATTTCAAATACAAATATATTTACTGGAGGAATGAATGATGGTTGGGCAGGTAGAAAAATTATTCAAACGGTTTGTCCACTATCCGTACTACCTATACAGTTACTCTTTTTTGATGTTACTTGTAAAAATAATGATAGGTTATTTAACTGGAGTACCGCTTCTGAAACCAACAACGACTATTTTACAATTGAAAGCAGTAAGGATGCTAATGTGTGGAAAAAAGTTTCTTCCATTACAGGTGCTGGTAATTCTCCAACAAGACGTGATTATTCGTACTTAGATTTAAATAGTGTCATTGAAGCCTTTTATTATCGTTTAAAACAAACTGATTTTGATGGTAAATTCAAATATTCGAATTTCATTTACAATGATTGTAATGAAGTATTAAATGTTTCATTTACTATTTTCCCTAATCCTTCGAATGGGAAAATAAAGTTATCCTATAATGGAGCCCCTAACACTATTAGTAAGGTAAATATTTATAATTCCATAGGAGAAATGATTTATAGTTCTGATGACTTCCAACCTTTAATTGATTTATCGAATAACCCTTCCGGCGTATATGTAATACATCTTTCTTCTGGTACACAAAGTTTGACAAAAAAAATTATTCTTGAATAATGGTTCTTGGTATTTAAAACGATAATGTTATTACAAAACAGATAGTGTTTATTTGATTCAATAGCTATTCCGAGAAGAATGCCTATCTAGTAAAGTTAGTTAAAAGCCTTTTCAAAATTTATTTAAAATGTCTGTTACTTCAATTGAATATCCATTTTCTTTGTTACACCTCATAACTGTTATTACTCCTTAACGTGTTCCTGATTTTCTCTATAAATTTGCTCTATTAATTCTCTATTATTTGCTAATATTATTTTCCGCTTTAGCGAAAGTTTAGGCGTCATCTCATTTCTATCGATAGACCATTCATGCGCTAACAATTCAATGTGTTTTATTTTTTCATATTGAGCTAATGCTTGATTAATTTTATTCACTTCGTCATTAATGCGAGTTTTTATTAATTCATTTTTAATAATATCCTCATTCGTTGTATAAAGAATGTTTTTAATTTTGCAATACTCTAACAAATAAGAAAATGAGGGTACAATTAAAGCAGAAGCATATTTCTCATTTTCGCCAATAACCATCGCCTGTTCAATAAAAGGAGATTCTTTAAGTTTATTCTCTATCATTACTGGAGCAATGTATTTACCTCCTGATGTTTTAAAAATTTCTTTTTTTCGATCTGTTATCTTTAAAAATCGATTATCTACAAAGGTTCCTATATCGCCCGTATGAAACCAACCCTCTTTATCAATTACTTCTGCGGTGGCATCTGGTCGGTTATAATAACCCAACATCACATTGGGCCCTTTTACTAATATTTCTCCATCCTCAGCAATCTTAACTTGTACCTTATCAATTACAGTACCCACTGTACCAAAACAAATACCATTTGGTAAAAAATTATTTACTGCAATTACTGGAGAGGTTTCGGTTAAGCCATAACCTTCTAATACCGTAATTCCCGCTGCATTAAATACACGCGCTAATCGAGGTTGCAACGCTGCGCCGCCAGAAACAGCGGCTACTATATTGCCACCCAACGCTTCTTTCCATTTCGAAAAAACTAACTTTCTGGCAATCTTTAATTTCAGTTCATACCACCAACCATTCACGCCGTTTAGCTCATAACGCAAACCTAAATCAAGTGCCCAAAAAAATATTGTTTTTTTAATCCCTTTCTGTTCGCTTCCCTTCGCTACTATTTTATCATATACCTTCTCCATTAACCGAGGTACCGTTGAAAAAATTTCTGGCTGTACTTCTTTTAAATTATCACCTATTGTATCAATACTTTCCGCATAATAAATAGAAATGCCTAAATACAAATATAAGGTAGTAAGCATGCGCTCGTAAACGTGGTTAAGCGGTAAAAAACTAAGCGCTTTCCAATTACTTTTAAACGGACATAAACTTTGGGATGCCAATGAATTACTTAATAAATTATCATGCGAAAGCATTACCCCTTTTGGACTTCCTGTAGTTCCAGAAGTGTATAATATAGTTAGTAAATCATTAGGCTTAATTATTTTTTTGATCGTTTCAATCTCATTACGCACAGGATTTTTTTTCCCTTCCTTTACTAAATCCGTCCAATGAAGTAAATTATCAATTAAATTAAATGTATAAATACCTTTTAAATGAGTTAATTGAGGAATAACTGCTTGTAGTTTTTTATATATTTCAATGCTAGAAATAAAAATGTATTTTACGTTTGCATCAATTAAAATAAAAGTAAGATCGGTTTCACTAATGGTGGGGTATATAGGCACACTTACAGCACCCGTTTGCTGAATGGCATAATCGATAAAATTCCATTCGGGTCTATTATTAGCAATAATTGAAATTTTATCGCCTGGTTTAATTCCTAAATTATATAAACCATAACTTAAATTATTTACATTGTCCGCAAACTCTTGAGTAGAATAAGCACGCCATTTTCCCCCTTCTTTAGCAACTACCGCATCATTCTTATTATATTTCTGAAGTAACTGAGGAATAATATCAAATATGCGAGTAACTTCCATAATTGTTTTATTAAGGTGAATAATGCTATTTTAATCTTCTAAAGCCAACAATTTCTATAAGCCTTACGTAAGAATTATAAATAAGATATTAATTAAAAATTTATAAATTATAAAGGTTATTTTAATGATTAATTTTGTTTAACCAAAAATAATTTATTTTTAACGATATATCAACCAAATAGATGAAAACAAAGCTTACCCAATTACTGAACATCGATTTCCCCATGATTATGGCACCTATGTTTTTAGTAAGTAATGAAGCAATGATGGTAGCTGGAATAAATAATGGTATCGCTGCTACCTTCCCAACCTTAAATTATAGAGTTGACGGAGAATTAAAAATAGTACTAGATAAACTTAATAATGAATTAAAAAATATAAACTGTAAAGGAACTTACGGAGTAAATCTTATTGTACAAAAAACAAACCCTCTTTATGAAAAACACCTCGCCATATGTGTAGATAAAAAAGTTCCTTTTTACATAACCTCTCTTGGAAATCCAAAAGAAGTAATTGAAAAGGCGCACCGTTATGGAGCAAAAGTATTTTGTGATGTAACAACAATTAAACATGCTAAAAAATGTTTTGATGAAGGCTGCGATGGTTTTATTGCAGTGGGTCAAGGGGCAGGTGGGCATGCGGGACCAGCCCCCTTGCAAATTCTTGTTCCCTCTTTGCATCATCATTTCCCTAATACCCCAGTCATTGCGGCCGGAGGGGTTGCTGAAGGAAACGGTATTTTATCGATGTTAGCTTTAGGTGCGGAGGGGGTTTCTATAGGCACCCGATTTATAGCCAGTCTAGAGGCCAGCGTAAGTGAAGAATATAAAAAGGCCATTGTAAATTCTGACATGAATGATATTGTTTTAACTGAAAAATTATCTGGTACCCCTTGTAACATAATTAATACGCCGTTCGCAAAAAAGATAGGATACAAACAGAATTGGTTAGAACGAATGCTTTCTAACAATGCTACCACGAAAAAGTATTTTAAAAGGTGGGTACAACTGAGCGGAATGAAAAAATTACAACAATCTATTCAACCAGGTACCTATCAGAACTTATGGTGTGCAGGGCAAAGTGTAGAATTAATTGACGATATTATACCTTGTAAACGTATCATTGAGCAACTCAAACAAGAAACAGTCATGGCATACCAAGCTCTCCATGAAAAAATGGACTGAGAAATAAAAAATAAACGTGATGATTACTAATGAGTTAAATCGTTATTAAAGTTTATTTCGTAGATAAATAACTTTTATTTAACGATAAATTTTGCTCATTTAAAAAAAACTACTAATTTTGTTTCTGAATTCGTTATTAAACATCCCCCCAAAACAACGAATAATAAAGAAAAGCATTGAAATACCCGAATTACGAAATACTGGAAGTAGACAATATATTGGTATAAAATAATTAACGCAAGTTTGCAGCTGTACTATTTTGTTCTCATGATTTCAAAATTTATAGCGCTTTTTATAATAGTATATATTAAATAATTAGCATTTGTAGGTTGCAACGTATTTAAATAAATTTTTATAATAAGCAGCAGCTTGCGTTAATTAGAAAATTTTAATAGTTAGATTTGGTTTAGAGACTTTCTAATATATTAATATTACTCGTTACAACTCGTAACGAGTTTTTTATTTGTACTAAGTTAAAAAAAATATTTAACATCGAAAATAAAAAATTAAAAACGTACGCCAAAGGTAAAAGCAAGAAGCGCATTCTTAATTTCTAGTTTATTAGAATATTCGTGTCCTTCATAATGTAAGCGCGATAGACCATGATTATACGTTAGCTCAAGAAATAAAGCTCGCCCATTTATCTTATTATTTCGTTGAGCTCCCAAGCCCAATAAATAAAATCCACTCAATTTTTTTGAAATTCTGTAATTTTCAAATCTTACATTTGTTTTCCCCTCATACACGGAATTTTTAGTGGAATCTGACTCAATGTAAGTAGTGGATTTACATAGATACGTGGCTCCTGCTCCCAAAAGCCCATAAGTACTAAGAGTATTGCTCTTTTCACTATTAAATGACAATTTCAGTGAAACGGGTAAATTTACACGTTGTAATCGTACATCGTGAAAATAGGCAAATGACTTATCAAACAGATAAGTATAACCAGGAGCCTCGTAATAACTTTTAAAAGTTACTCCTTCATTTAAATATTCTACACCAATGAGCACATTCGTTCTTCTTCCCAAAAAAAATTCACCTTTATAAGCAATGTTAATTCCTATTCTTGACTTTACCTCAATAGCAAAATTGGGTTCTATTTTATAAAACGAAAAGACAGGCCCTATGCTAATGCGATGTTTCATTATTGTTCTTGAATATAACGATTCCTTTTGCGCATGGATGCAACTGCTGATCGTCATCAAATAAAAAACAACACAATAAATCCGCTTTTTAAATGTCATTGTAAATAGTATGTTCCAATCATAATCACTTTGTATTGATTAAAAATCATTTTAATAACTGTTAAGTTGCTTCATTTATTATTTATTTAAAAAAATAATAATGTTTGAGAGGTGTTTGACTACTATTAATGTAATTGAACAACATTTGTTTTTCAATTTAATTAATTTCAATATCGTATTTATATAAAAGACCCGCTAACCCCTGTGAAGAAAATTTGGCTTTTGCTATCTTATTAATTTCTGGATCAATACAGTAATTAAAAGCTGTCTGAAAATCAACTTTTTCAAGTATTGTATTTTCGAATTTAGCATCTTTTAAATCACAATTACTAAAAACGGATTGAGTTAAATCGCATTTAATAAAATCGACTTCGTGTAGTTGTGAGTTTTTAAAAATGGTTTTTTTTATTTTTGTGTTAAAAAAAGATGAAAGATGAAGATTGCAATTATCGAAACTAAACGATAATCCAAAACTATTGCAATTTTCAAATAATAATCCTACCAACTTACTATTTTTAAATTGTACATCTCTAAAAGCTGTCTTGTTCAATTTTACTAAACTCAAGTTACAGTTTAAAAATTCACAGTTTAAGAATTTAATATCACTTAGGTTAGTATTAGAAAAATCACAATTAGTAAATGTACAGCTTTCATATTCTGCTTTTAATAAAAGTGTTTGTGTAAAATTATTTTTATCAAAAGCTTTATTTTCAATTATCAAATACTCCATTTTTATTTTGTTTTGCAAGATGACTACTATTCAATAATAGAATTTTTGACAAATTGAATTTTGAATTGTATGTGCTCACTAAAAGAACGTCCTCAGCTATTTTAAAATGAGCAATTTCCATTCTTTTTATTACATGCATCTAAATTACTCCACATCTGTGATTTCATGCAGCTATGCCTAAAGCAACTATACCAAAGATATAAAAATAAATTTGCTGCCTTGTTCTCTTAAAAGAATTAAAGTAGGCACTTAATGATGAGGTGTCATAAATTTTAGGTTTTTAAAAGTAGTAGGTAGTTTTTTAGTGATGAACTTATTAAAAAAAACAAAACGAGCGCTGTGTTATGCACACAACGCTCGTTTGTTATAAGAGGGTAATAATTACTGTCCGTGACAATTTTTATATTTTTTTCCACTTCCACAAGGGCAAGGGTCATTTCTCCCTATCTTTTGCTCTACTCTTACGGGTTGGGCTTTTTGTTTAGGGGGTTCTTCATTTTCATTTACCTCGTTGCTTCGGCTCGTTTGTGTTAACTCTCTTTTAGGCGCTTGCACCCTTGCCTGTTGAATATTATTTTGTGTTTCATTTGGCAAACTCGCACGCATTAAAAAAGAAATCATTTCTTTATTTACATCACTCATCATTCGCTTAAACAATTCAAACGATTCGAATTTGTATATTAACAATGGATCTTTTTGCTCATATACTGCGTTTTGTACTGATGTTTTTAACTCATCCATTTCACGTAAGTGTTCTTTCCAAGCATCATCAATCATTGCTAAGGCTGTACTTTTTTCCAATCCTAATACCAGTTCTTTTGCATTTGTTTCAAAAGCTCTTTTTAGATTAACAACTACTTGCAACGATTTAATTCCATCAGAAAAGGGAGTAACAATGTTCTCAAATTTTTGAGATTGGTTTTCATACACATCTTTAATGATAGGAAATGCATTCTTACTAATTAATTCGTTTTTACTAGCATAAGATGCTTCTGCTTGGTGATATAGGCGTTGCACCACTTCTTGGGTGGGCATTTTCATAAAATCACTTTCTATTAATGGGCTTTCCGTAGATAAGATACGAAGTGATTCAATATTAAAACCTTCAAAATCTTTTGCATCATGATATTCATTTACAATCGTTTCGCAGGTATCATAGATAGAATTAGCAATGTCTACTGAAAGACGCTCTCCAAATAAAGCGTGACGCCTTTTTTTGTAAATAACTTCTCGTTGAGAATTCATTACATCATCGTATTCGATTAATCGTTTACGAATACCAAAATTATTTTCTTCTACTTTTTTCTGAGCACGTTCAATTGATTTGGTAATCATAGAATGTTGAATCACTTCCCCTTCTACAATACCCATCCTATCCATTAATTTAGCAATACGTTCAGAACCAAAAAGTCGCATTAAATCATCTTCTAATGATGCGAAAAATTGAGAAGAACCTGAATCTCCTTGACGACCTGCACGTCCACGTAACTGACGATCCACCCGACGGCTCTCATGTCTTTCCGTACCGATAATTGCTAACCCTCCTGCTTCTTTTACTCCAGGCCCTAATTTAATATCGGTACCACGGCCTGCCATATTAGTTGCAATCGTAACAGTTCCAGTTTGCCCCGCTTCTTGTACAATTTCGGCTTCACGTTGATGCATCTTGGCATTTAATACATTGTGTTTAATACCGCGTAATTTTAACATTCGGCTTAACAATTCAGATATCTCAACAGACGTAGTTCCTACTAAGACAGGTCTTCCTAATCCTACACATTTTACTACCTCATCGATTACAGCATTATATTTCTCGCGTTTGGTTTTAAAAACCAAGTCTTCTGAATCATTACGTTTAATGGGCTTATTGGTAGGAATGGTTACCACATCTAATTTATAAATGCTCCAAAATTCGCCGGCTTCTGTTTCTGCAGTACCGGTCATCCCAGCCAATTTGCTATACATACGGAAGTAATTTTGTAATGTAACGGTTGCATACGTTTGGGTCGCGGCTTCTACCTTTACATTTTCTTTGGCTTCAATGGCTTGATGCAAACCATCTGAATACCTTCGCCCTTCCATAATACGACCCGTTTGCTCATCTACAATTTTAATTTTACCCTCCATAATTACATATTCTACATCTACTTCAAATAAAGTATATGCTTTTAATAACTGATTGATGGTATGTACACGTTCCGATTTTATGGAATAGTCTCTTATTAATTCTTCTTTTTTTGTTACTTTTTCTTCTATCGACATAGTTGATTTTTCAAGATCTGCTATTTCAGCACCAATATCGGGTAACACAAAAAACTTAGCATCTTCAGAAGAAGTAGAAATTAATTCCAATCCTTTTTCGGTTAACTCAATGGAGTTGTGCTTTTCATCAATCACAAAAAACAGCTCTGCATCTACCTTATGCATTTCACGTGATTGATCTTGCATATAGTGATTTTCTATTTTTTGCAAGATGGCTCTTACGCCAGGTTCACTTAAAAATTTTATAAGTGCTTTGTTTTTAGGTAATCCTCGGAACGCTCTTAAAAGTGCCATTCCTCCTTCCTCTTCTTTTTCTCCTGTTTTGCCCTCTGCGATTAATTTTTTAGCATTTGTTAAAGCCATATTTACAAATGCTTTTTGAGCATTCACAATTTTTTCTATACGAGGTTTTAAAGGGCCAAACTCTTGATTATCGCCTTTAGGGGTAGGTCCAGAAATAATTAAAGGGGTACGAGCGTCATCAATCAATACACTATCCACCTCATCCACAATAGCATAGTTATGCTTCCGTTGAACCAATTCTTCTGGTAATCGAGACATGTTATCACGTAAGTAATCAAAGCCAAATTCATTATTTGTACCAAAAGTAATATCAGCAGCATACGCCAATCTGCGCTCTTCTGAATTTGGTTCGTGTTTATCAATACAATCAACCGTTAATCCGTGAAATTCGAATAAAGGACCATTCCATTCAGAATCTCGTTTTGCCAAATAATTATTTACCGTAACAATATGAACGCCTTTGCCAGTAAGTGCGTTTAAATATACCGGCAAGGTACCTACTAATGTTTTACCTTCACCCGTGCTCATTTCTGCAATTTTACCTTGATGTAATACAATCCCACCAATCAACTGTACATCGTAATGTACCATATCCCATGTTATTTCATTACCAGCAGCCAACCAAGTATTGCTCCAATACGCTTTATCTCCTTTAATTTCGATCGATTTACGTTTCGCTGCTAAGTCTTTGTCTAATTGGGTGGCGGTAACTTCTAAGGTGGGATTCTCTTTTAAACGTCTTGCTGTTTCTTTAACCACAGCAAATGCTTCGGGTAATAATTCATTTAATACTTCTTCATTTTTTTTTATGATTGTTTTTTCCAATTCATCAATCTCTCCATACATTTTTTCTTTCTGTTCTGTATCAATGGTTTCATCGGTCTCTATCTTTTTGCGAATTTCTGCAATTTGATTTTTCTCTGTTGCAGAATAATCTTGAATACGCTGTTTAAAAGTAATTGTTTTGGCACGTAACTCATCGTTACTTAAAGCAGCCAATTTTGGGAAGGCTTCTTTTATTTTTTCTACAATGGGTTGTATTTCTTTTAAATCTCTATCTGATTTGGTTCCAAAGATTTTGGAAACGTTTTTGGTGAAAAAATCTAACATTTAGGTATATCGTTTATTAATAATGCATTTTTAAGATTGTAAAAATAGCCATTTTTTATCTTTCTATTA
>JBDTFR010000092.1:0-14675 GCA_039937835.1 Bacteroidia bacterium
CAACGCATACGTATTCAGAATACATATGGTCAGTTGAACAGAAGAATTTATGGAGGGGATGTTTATACAGAAATAAAACCGAATGATCGTTTGTTAATTAAAGCACGTATAGCATCATATGACAATAAATTTAGTTATGGTTCTTTTCCCTATAAAGGCAATGATGCTAGAAATGGTATGTATGTGATGGAATTTATGAGTCCCGTTATTCAATATACAGACTTGGCAAAAACAGATAAGAGTGGAAAGGCTATAGATCCTAATTCAAATAATTATGTATTATTAAAATTGATGGGTAAGGATAATCCATACGGTAATGGAGACTCCCCTACTAATTTACAGCCACATTACACCAATGTTTTAAATGCAGAAGACTTTCGTTATTCACAATCCTACACAGAAGGAAATACGACTTGGGAGCGGGATAAACTGATAGCACAGGCAGATGCCGACTATAAAATTAACAATGTTTTGCAATTTCAAATTGGCTTTAAATATCGCGACAAAGAAGGGTATCGTCATATAACAAAACATGATTGGTTTCAGGATTTTACCAATTCAACAACGCCCATTAAACTAAGTGAATTTGAAACAGAAGATTTTTCGCCCAATAAAGGTGGATTTTTAAAAGAAATGGGAGCCAACTATCAGCAGCTGTTACAGCCTTTTCTTACACATGCAGCACTTACTAATTTTGTTACCAATTACGATGATCAATTGCGACAAGTATACATGAATCAGTTAAATCCTGAATATAAATTATGGGTGGGTTCTAATTATGATTATACTGAACAACAAACTGCTGGTTATGCGCAATTACATTATAGTAGTAAAACGATGAATATTCTTGGAGGCTTAAGAGTAGAGCATACCAAATTGTGGGAAGAATCGGATACATTAACCTCCAAAACTGCTTTTGATACCGCTTCTTCCACTTATTATTATTTGCCAGAAAAACGATATACGAACTTAAAATACATTGGGATTTTACCTTCTATTAATACCACTTTTTATTTAAATGAGAATAGTAATTTGAGAATCGCACTTTCACGAACAATGCATCGCCCTAACTTCGAAGAAACAAAGCCTGGGTATGCAGTTATTCGCTATAATGATTTAGAATACACGTTTGGTAATCCACATTTAAAACCCACATTTTCTTACAATTTAGATGCAAGTATTGAACATTTTTTTGGATTGAATGGGTTATGGTCCATTGGCTCTTACTTTAAAAAAATCAAAGATCATATTTTCCCTACCGCAACTTTGGATATTGATCCATCTTCAGGAATTCTAATTAAAAAATTTGATAATGCAGCTAACTCTTGGGTACTTGGATTCGAAGGTGTATTTAAACATAAATTAACTTTTTTACCTGGTATCTGGAAAGATTTTGGAGTGGATGCAAACATTAGTTATTCTATGTCCCGTATGAAAGTTCCAGGAAGAGATAAATCTCAACCCATGACAGAACAAACCCCTTTGTTACTGAATTTTGGACTGAGCTATGAAAGAAAATCGATTGAGGCAAAATTAGAATTTGGATACAATGGTGGTTATCTTTCGCAGATAAATTTAGCGGGAGATGCAACAGGACTGCTTCATAAAGACAGTGACTACGATATATACATGAGTTCCTACTATAGCTTAGATTATCAAATAACCTACACTATAAATAAAAAATGTGCCGTTTATTTAGAAGCCAATAATCTTTTAAATTCACCTGAAAGAAAATATTTAGGACAATATTGGCGAACATCATCTGTAGAATATTATCGATTCAAAACTCAAATAGGTTTTAAATTAACTATTTAAAATCCTTCTAAATGTTAAAAATATAAAATTTATATTTTTCTGAATAAAAGAGTGGTAATTTTAAATGTTATAAATACCATTAAAATGAAAAAACTTTACCTCTTTATCCTGCTTTGCCTTTCGATTTCTGTTCATGCCTCACAAAAAAGAAAAGTACTTATCATCGGAATGGCTGGCGTACGTTCTGATGCACTTCAAAAAGCAAATACACCTACTCTTGATGGTCTTATTACCAATGGTTTTTATACCTATACTTCTTGGCATCGAGGTCATACATTGTCAGCACCAGCATGGTCCACTATCATGTGCGGAGTAGAATATGAAAAACATAAAGTGGAAGACAATACCTACACAGGAAATAACTATGCCAATTATCCTTATTTTACGGCGAGGGCAAAATCATGTGTTCCAAATCTATATTCTGCACAAATTGTTCAGTGGGCGCCCATGTCTGATAACCTTCCAAAGGACTTCTGGAGTAGGTCGATAAAAGTAGCTTATGGTGCGGGAGATCAAAGTGTATCTGCTGCGCAAACTCAACTGGCTAACTCTAATCTAGATGTTTTATTTGTATGTTTTGATGAAGCGGATATTGTGGGACACAATACTGGTTTTAGTCCAGATAATGCAGACTACATTAAAGCAATTGAAACTGTGGATACACATATTAATAGTATAATTACTTCTTTACATAACCGACCTGATTATGCCAATGAAGATTGGATTATTTTGTTAACAACAGATTATGGCGGTATTGGAACAACACATGGTACCAATACTGATCAGGAAAGAGTTATCTGGTGGGTTGGTGTAGGTAATAGAATGGGTTCACATCAGCCTTCAAGTACCCAAGACCCAGGAAGCATAGCAATGAACAATTATGATCCCGTGAAAGGGGCAAAAAATCCAGGACAATATGATATTGCTGTTACAGCATTAGATCATTTGCTGAGAGACTCACCCTGCAAGGTTCCTTTGAATCCTTCATGGGGGTTTGACGGAAAATCATGGTTAGACTCTCTTCATACCGATACTCCCAGTGGAATCGTAGACATTAATAAAAAACAGTTAGAAGTTAAATTGTTTCCAAACCCTAGTACAGATATTATTACATGCTGGTATGAAAATGAAAATCAAAAACGAATAACTTTCAGAGTACTTAATGCGATGGGAGAGAAAGTAAATTTAACTGCAAGTAGTATTAGCAATAATAAATTAAACCTTGATTTCAGTGATCAACCAAAAGCTATCTATTATTTAGAACTATTGATTGATAATCAGAAAGCAACTAAAAAAATTGTACACCAATAAAAAATTTACTTCAAATTAACCTATATGCTTTCTCATATACCTTCCAAATCATTCTATAAAAGAATAATTTTTTCAATTATTCTTTCTCTTTTTCTATTTTCAGAAGGAAATTTATTAGCACAAGGAAATGCCGCTACTACCGGGGCTGGATATTGCCTTGATTTTACGGCCAATATGACCAAGGGTAGTTACGTTGATTTAGGCCCGTTAGTAGCTATAGATACAGGTAATTTCAGTATTGAGATGTGGGTAAATGTAAATACTTGTAAAGGAGACCCTGCTTTTTTTAGTAACAAAGACTGGTCTGCTGGAAGTAACCCAGGAATTGTATTTGATGTTCATGATAATGGTACAAAACTAAGAATCAACCTAAAGTCCGCAAACAGTAGTTTTCAGAATATTATTATTCCTATCGATGCAATTGGAAGAGGTTGGTTTCACTTGGCTGTAACGCTAGATCGAGCTACTACTTTAAAAGTTTATATTGATGGAATACTTAAAAATACCACTTATGTTGAGAATTTGTTGTTAGGTTCATTTGCTTCACCATATACCTATAAGTTGGGTCAGGACGGAACAGGAGCTTATTCAGATAATAACAATGTATTGCTTCCTTATGATGGAAAAATAGATGAAATACGTTTCTGGAAAGTAGAACGTACTGAGGAGCAGATAAAAGAAAATATGTGTAAAAGAATTTCAGCTCTATCCCCCAATCTATATGCATACTATTCTTGCGACACAACTTCTGGTAATGCGGTAAGAGATTTAAAAAATTTGAATCAAGGAAAATGGATCAAAGGAATACCTTCCAGTTGGAAAATTTCTGGAGCAGCTATTGGAGATATGAGTATTGCATTGTATCCTGAATCACAGGATTGGAACGGTAAGGAGCTTGCTTTGAAAGATTCTCTTTTTGGTAATATGAAAATAAAAAACATACTTGGGGTAGAAGGCCTTCATTTGTATAAAGTAAATAAAAAACCTAATTCTTTGATGGGATTAAATACATTTTCTGATAACTCAACTTACTATGGTGTATTTCTGGCTGGTGTTACATACAGCAGTAAATATGATATTGAATTTGATTATACACCTTATGCAAAGGCCGTTAAGGATGAAAAAGATCTTAAATTATTTACACGCAATGAAAATAGTGATCACCTGTGGAGTGATTATATGGCCATAGTAGAAAATGATAAAAAAATAATAACAAAACAAAATATTGAAAGGAAAAGAGAGTATATACTTGGAACAAAAACAGGCATACTTTGTAATGCTTCAACAGCAATTAAAATGGGAGTGCAAACAGACACATCTTGTTTAGTTGGGTGGACAAGCGGATCATTAAATTGGAATACAGAATGGGGGCAACAAGGTTTTGAATTAGGAACAGGTCAAACGCTCACTAATAGTACATTAAACCCGCAAAAAGTAATGGGATTGAAAGCTGGATCGTTTTATGAATTTTATGTTCAAGATAAATGTACGGCTTCGTCAGAAAGTTATTGGGTTGGTCCATTTTTATTCTATTCGCAAAGTTGTCTTTCTCCAAGTAATTATATGGCAAGCCATATCACAGAAAATTCGGCGTTATTAACCTGGAAGGGGAATGGTTACAAATCAGATGTGGAATGGGGGTTACAAGGGTTTACGTTAGGTCAAGGAATACCAGATTCTACATTTACAGATAGTTTATATTTAAGAAACTTGTCACCCAATACTAGTTATGCCTATTTTGTTAAATCAAATTGCCCTGCTGGAACTAATAATTTCAATGGTCCATTTACATTCAAAACATCGGTTAAACTAGGCGTAAATGAAAACGAATTATTAAGTAACGTGAATATTTATCCTAATCCCTCTAGTGGGGAGTTTACAATGCTAATAAATACGTCGGCCAAGCAAATAAATGTTCGCATATACAATGTTCTTGGTAAAGAAATTCTAAATTCAAAAGAAGTAAATAAAAATGGCAATATAACACAAACGTATATGCTTGGTGATAAACCCAAAGGAATATATTTTATAAATATTACTGATGGAGTAAATACTAGAATTAAACCCCTCATTATTCAATAGCTATCGTGAAGCTTAAATTTTTTAGAATGAAAAAATTATTTTATAACTTCTTTTTCACCATTTTTACTACTATAGTATCAATGAGTCTTTCTGCCCAATCAGCAGTTAAAAGAAAAGAGAATGAAAAAACATTACACCCGCCTCCCATCGTTAATTTTTACATAACTGGTTTATGTTACGGAGATACCACTTATTTTATTAGTAAAACCAACATAGGAGATATCTCTTGGGCAATTACAAATGATAAAGGAGATACCTTATATTTAGCAAATACAGAAAATGCAAAATATTATTTCAAGAAAAAAGGATACTATAATATTTGTCAGACTGCAGATAATGGCCACATTGCTTTTAAAATAAGAACAGTATTAGTAGATACAATTACAAATGTGGGTTTTTATTATCGAAAATGTATAAATGAATTTGACAATACTTCAACTTGTGCCGATCAGTTTGTATGGACATTTCCTAATAATACTACATCTACCGATACGTTTCCAACGTATCAATTTAAAAATACTGGAAAATTTCCTGTAAAATTGGTTGTTAAAAAGGGAAACAAAACTAAAACCCTAACACAAATGATTTCTCTTCCCCCAGATTCAGTTGGAATTCCAGAAGCTACATTTACATTTAAGCGTCATGGAAATTTAAATATTTTTGATTTTAAAGCGGTAGATTCACTTGCAGACAATTATAATTGGAGCTTTGGTGATATACAGTTTGATGATACAAGCGGTTACAAAGTAACACATACTTTTGATATGAAGAAGTATAATGGACTTGTTTCACTTCGCGTACAAAATGGCTGCGGCTTTACATCATATGAAACAGATCCTTTTACAGTAACAGGTATTTTTGATGAATATTTTTTAATTCGTAATGTCTCCATTTATCCTAATCCGGCTAGTGATGAAGTGAACATTGCCATTAATAATTTACCTCATCCTAAAACAGTTGTTATCAAATTAATTGATATTAAAGGATCTGTTCTTCAAGAAGAAAAATTTGTTAATGCTACTGCATCATTCAATACAAAGTTTAACACGTCTTCTCTTTCCAAAGGAATGTACTTAATACAACTTACTATTGATGATCAATTGTTGAATAAAAAGATAATAGTTCAATAACATTATTGATGAAATCAAAATAAGAGTTACCATCCTAATAAATTCATATGATTGTAAGAGTATATTCGACTATTTTAAAGAATTTATTTATCATTTTATTTGATAAGTAAATAGTTTATGTTTAGGCTACTTTTAATTTAATGGAGAATATACTTCCTGCGCCAAAGTCACTTTCTACGAAAATTTCTCCGCCCTGAGCTTCCATAAACTCTTTGCTTATGGCTAAGCCAAGGCCTGTGCCTTCTTTCTTTGTACCTGGAATTTTAAAATATCTGTTAAATACTTTATCGGTATACTCAGGTGAAATTCCTTGGCCTGTATCCTCTACCGAAAGCACCACACTCGATTCAATATTCTTTATTCGTATATGGATCACCGAATTCTCATACGAATATCGAATGGCATTAGAAATTAGGTTTGTCATTACCCAAGCCGTCTTCTCACTATCTGCTAAAACGTTTGGAACGGTTTCTGGATAATAGATATCAAATTTAATTCGTTTTTGCTCCGCAGCGATTTTGTTGGCCTCGATGGCATATTGAATTATTTCTTTCGGATCGGAGGAGGTTAATGAAATCTGAATATTACCACTTTCAATTTGTGTCATATTTAGCAGTTCTCCAGTTATTTTTAGTAATCTATTTGCATCATCTTGAATACTTTCAATAAGATGATGTTGTTCTTCATTTAGCATTCCTATTTTACCATTATTTAATAGCTGAACACTCATTTTTATGGATGAAATTGGAGTTTTAAATTCGTGCGAAATGGTTGCGATAAAATTTGTTTTCGCAAAATCTAATTCCTTAAAAGGGGTTATGTTTCTAAGAATAATCACATGCCCAATATTTTTCATTATGTGTTCTCCTGCAGGTGCAACTGATATATCAATCAACTCTTTTTCAAAATAACTTTCTTTTCCATTCGCAAATATTTTTAATGGCTGCGGTTTTACTTGTTCCGTTACTATATTATCATCGATAATTTCTCTCAATAATTTTCGCATCAAGTCGTTCGAAATCGAAATGTCCTTTGCATTTTTTCCAATAAGCTCATCTCTTTTCATTCCTGTTACACGCAAACCTTCTTCGTTAACAAAAAGTATAAAATTAAATTCATCCAAGCCAATTACAGGATCATGCATTTTATTTATCAACGTTTCTATTCTCTTTTTACCAAATAATATTTTAGCCAGTTTACTATTATCGTACTCTTCAACCTTTTGAGCCATCACATTAAAAGCATTTGCCAATTCACCGAATTCATTGTGGCCTTCGAAATGTACGCGCTCTTTATAATTTTCTGCTGCAATTTGCTTAAAGCTTCGAGTCAATTCTTTAATAGGATTTGCAATGTTTCCTGGAAGGTTTACAAGAAGTATAAATGCAATTAAAAAACAGACCATTCCTGTAACCGCTATCCACAATATTGCAGCATTTGCAGTTTCTTTGGCTACATTACTTTTACGTTCAATTGCCTGCATGTTTAGCATCATAATATCTGTCAAGTCCTTTCGAATTATTATGTATAATGCGCTATTAGCGGGGTCTGTTTTTAAACTTTCAAAATCTAGAGAAACTTTTCTTGTTAATTCTTTCTCACCCATTTCAGTGACGTTCTTTTGCTGCTTCTGGAGATTAACACTGAATTTTTGAACTGTTTCTGTTTTCGATAAATCTTCATCTAACGTAATCAACATGTTTCTTGAGTAATCAAGTGTATTATAATTAGCCGTAAGAATGTTTTGCGTATCCTTATTGATGGCATGAATATAATATGCGCCAAGTACGGAAAGCAAAATAATAAGTAAAAACAAAAGCCCTACTCCTAATGTAATTTTTAATTTAATTTTCATATAAATTTAATTTGGATAAAAGCCTAACTGTTGTTAGGATAAAATTATAATATCGATGTCGAGCGACTTTAATTTTTTTAATAATTGGTTAAAGGCATTCGTTGCAAGTATAAAAGTAATTAGGTTAACGCGAGGTTGACCAATACATATGGTGGTAACTTCTCTATCCTCTGCAACCTCTGCAATTGCCTTGGCCACATTTTTAGCCGCTACTTTAATTATTTCAGCACCTAATTCTGTTGCAAGTTTATAATTGTTAATTAAATGTCGCTGTTTATCCAAGGCAATTTTGTTGGGATTTTCATCGGGCGTTTCCACATAGAGCACAAACCATTGACTATGATAATAACTTGCTAATCGTGCTGTTTTTCGTATGATTGCTTTTGCTACTTTATCATTACTACTAATACACGCTAAAAATCGCTCACGTCTTAATCCTACGTGTTTGGGTACCTCAATCTCTACCTTTCTTTCAACTTGGGCGGCCACTTCTTTCAACGCCAGTTCGCGCAATTGAAGAATGTGTTCAGGTTTAAAAAAATTTTTCAGTGCGGTTTCAATTTTCTCTGCCTGATATATTTTTCCTTCTTTTAACCTTGTAATTAATTCATCAGCGGTTAAGTCAATATTCACCACCTCATCAGCTAAGGCAATTACCTTGTCAGGCACTCTTTCCGTTACTTCAATTCCAGTTATTTTTTTTACCTCTTCATTTAAACTCTCAATGTGTTGTATGTTGATTGCACTAATCACATTAATTCCCACTTCCAATATTTCAATAACATCTTGCCAGCGCTTTTCATTTTTACTTCCTTCTATGTTCGTATGCGCAAGTTCATCTACAATAACTACTTCGGGTCGTAAATTAATTATGGCTTGAACGTCCATTTCTTCCAACTCTTTTCCTTTGTAAAAAATGGTTCGTCTTGGAACAAGGGAAAGTCCTGCTAATAATTCATGCGTTTCTTTTCTATTATGCGTTTCAACGTAGCCAATTTTAACATCAATTCCATTTCGCAAAAGTGTTTGCGCTTCTTGCAACATTCGATAGGTCTTTCCCACGCCGGCACTCATGCCAATGTATATCTTAAATTTTCCGCGCCTTGATTTTTGAATCAAATCGAGAAAATGTTGCACGTTTTGCTCCTTATTCATTATTAAAAACTTATAGCCAATGAAGTGGTTAAAAAATAATTTGTTGTAGACGCTTTTCCTTCCTTCAAAAACACTTTATCTTTGCTAGTTAAGCCTCTACCTTCCACTCTCCATAAAACATTGTTACTAATAGCGTAATCAACATTTAAAGAATAACCAAACGTTTGAAAACCATTCGGAGTTCCAGTGGAGATGATTACTCCTTTTTCATCCTTGTAGTATTCTCCTCTTGCCGCAATGCGTATTTTATCGGTTGGCTTCACTTGAACAATTAAAACTGGTGTAAACCAATTATTCATCCCACTTTTGTCTTTATTTATTTGTTGCATTCCGAAATCAAAACCTGCCAACACACCAAACTTTTCAGTAATTTGAAATTGTGCATAAAGATCATTAAATATTCTCAGTTGCATCATGCTATCAGGTAAATCATTCCCAACGTATGAACTCCAGTTCAATGTAACTTTAGAAACTGGCTTGTACGTCAGTTGCGTTCCAAATGCTGGTGTATTGTTTGCCACAACCCTTTGAATCCTTTGCCAACCGTTTAAGTAAAGGGCTGCGAGATACAATTTTTCATTTTTACTGGTATAACTTAATCTAGCACCTGCTTCATAATACGGCGAGTTGTCTGCTCCGATGCTACGTGTTAACGTCCAGCAATCTTTACCGATTGCACTTTCAGAACCAATGTGCGAAGGCAGTATTCCTGCATCAATCCAAATATTTTGTTTTTTAGATACTTTGAAGCCAGCATTCGCTTCAAAAATATTCCTTAACAAACCTTGTTCGCCGGAAAGATTGTATTGCGGATATGTTCCTACCATGATCGCAAAATTACCGCGCACTTTATCTGTATTATAATTGGCTTTAATAAAAGCAATATTTAAATTCACTTCATTGTGTCTGTTGAAGCAATAAAAAAAGGATGGCCGCTCGTGATTAAATGGGTTTCCAAGGTCGTAGCTGTAATATGCTTCAACGTATCCACTAATGGTTAATGGGTTTACTTTTATTGAATCTTGCGCTTTCATTTGGGTTACACCCAACACGAATGTAATTAATACTATATTCTTTTTCATTTTATTATTTTTTTAAACCATTCAATGCAATGTTGAGTTTTAATACATTAATTTTTTCGGGACCAAAAACGCCCAAAAAAGGTTTTTCTGTTTGTTGATCAATTACTTTTAAAACCACTTCTGGTGATAGCTGGCGCAATGTTGCGATACGTTTTACCTGAACTTTTGCTGCTGCAACAGAAATATCAGGATCTAAACCGCTACCACTGGCAGTAACCAAGTCTACTGGAATTTCTGATTTTTTAATACCCAGATTGTGTAGTAAGAAAGTATCAATACGAGTACTTACTGTTGCTAAATACTCCTCATTAGATGGCCCTTTGTTACTCGCTCCTGAGCCTGCTGCATTGTAATCAACAGCGGAAGGACGTGAATAAAAATACCTATCCTCCGTAAATTGCTGACCAATATTGGCGTAATATTTTTTGCCATTTTGCTCAATGACTTCTCCTTTACCTGAACCCGGTACCGCTTTCGCGATGCCTAACACCACTAGCGTGTATACTCCACATAAGAGCACAAGAAGTAATAGTGTTAATTTTATTGCTGGGAAAATATGTGTTTTCATAATATATGGTATTTTAAGTTTAAAAAAATAGTGAAATAAAAAGGTCAATAATTTTTATACCAATAAACGGAATCAAAATACCGCCTAAGCAATAAATCAACAGGTTTCTTCTTAGCAGCGCACTTGCACCAATTGGTTTGTAAGCAACTCCTTTTAATGCAAGGGGAATAAGCAGCGGTATGATAATCGCATTGAATATAATAGCAGAAAGAATAGCACTTTCTGGGCTGTGCAAGTTCATTACATTTAATGGTTGTAGCGAAGGAATGCCCACAATAAACAAAGCTGGTATTATCGCAAAATATTTCGCTACATCGTTTGCAATGGAGAACGTTGTTAGCGTACCACGTGTCATCAACAACTGTTTACCAATTTCAACAATTTCAATCAACTTGGTTGGGTCGTTATCAAGATCTACCATGTTACCCGCTTCTTTTGCAGCTTGCGTTCCACTGTTCATTGCTACACCAACATCGGCTTGTGCAAGGGCAGGAGCATCATTGGTACCATCGCCCATCATCGCTACTAATCTTCCTTCCGACTGCTCCTTTTTAATGTAATTCATTTTATCCTCTGGCTTGGCTTCTGCAATAAAGTCATCTACTCCTGCTTTTTCAGCAATGTATTTTGCGGTTAAAGGATTATCACCAGTAACCATTACTGTTTTGATACCCATTTTACGAAGACGTGCAAAACGTTCCTGAATACCAGGTTTAATAATATCTTGCAACTCAACGACACCGATAATTTTTTCATTTTCAGAAACTACCAACGGGGTACCTCCGTTACTAGCTATCGTTGTAACATGCGTTGCTACTTCTGCTGGAAATGGATTTCCTGCATTTTTCGCTAATTGTTTGATAGAATCTGCAGCACCTTTTCTAATGCGTGTAGATCCGAAATCAATTCCTGAGCTTCTTGTTTCTGCCGTAAACTTTATAAATTTTGCATCTGCAATTTGAAGGTCTGAAGTTTTTAAAGCTGACAATTCAACAATGGATTTTCCTTCTGGTGTTTCATCACTTACGGAACTTAGTGCAACGCATTTAATAAAATGATTTTCTTCAACACCATTTGCTCTGTAAAAATTAGTTGCTTTGCGGTTACCAATGGTAATAGTACCTGTCTTATCCAACAACAACACATCAATATCTCCTGCTGTTTCCACTGCCTTTCCAGATTTGGTAATCACATTTGCTCTCAATGCTCTATCCATACCTGCAATGCCAATGGCCGAAAGTAAGCCGCCGATGGTAGTAGGAATAAGGCATACAAACAACGAAATGAAAGATGCAATGGTAATTGGAATTTTAGCATAATCAGCAAACGGTTTTAAGGTTATGGTTACGATAATAAACACCAATGTAAATCCAGCAAGTAAAATTGTTAATGCAATTTCATTCGGTGTTTTTTGTCTAGAAGCACCTTCCACCAGCGCAATCATTTTATCAAGAAATGACTCACCCGGTTCTGTTGTTACCTTCACGGTGATTTTATCGCTCAATACTTTTGTTCCACCAGTTACAGAACTTTTATCGCCACCTGATTCACGAATTACTGGTGCACTTTCTCCTGTAATGGCAGACTCGTCAATCGTTGCTAAGCCTTGTATAATTTCACCATCCGTAGGAATAATATCTCCTGCTTCACAAAAGAACAGATCTCCTTTTTTAAGTTGAGAAGATTGAACATTCTCTAATTGATCTGCAGCAGTTTTACCCAGCACGCGTACTTTTTTTGCTGGTGTTTCTTCTCTTGTTTTACGCAAGCTGTCTGCTTGTGCCTTCCCACGTGCTTCTGCAATTGCTTCTGCAAAATTTGCAAATAGTAAAGTAAGTAGTAGCACTATAAAAACGATAAAATTGTACGTGAATGTACCTTGTGATTTTTCTCCAGCCAATGTCCAGAAGCTAACCAGCAGCATGATGATGGTGCCGATTTCAACCGTGAACATCACTGGGTTGTGTATCATTATTTTGGGATTCAGTTTCACAAAAGAGTGCTTCAATGCATCCAGCATAAGGTCTTTTTGAAACAGAGATGTATTTTGAGTTTTCATATGCGTGTTTCTATTAAAATTATTTCATTGGAAAATATTCTGCAATTGGTCCTAATGTAAGTGCAGGGAAAAATGCAAGTGCAGCTACAATTGCAATCACTGCAAATACCATTAAACCAAAAGTGGACGTATCTGTTTTGAGTGTACCTGCACTTTCAGGAATGTATTTTTTGCCAGCTAACAAACCTGCAATGGCTACGGGTCCTATTATAGGAAGAAATCTACCTAAGATTAAAACAAATCCTGTAGTGATGTTCCACCAAGGAGTATTATCTCCTAATCCTTCAAAACCACTGCCGTTATTTGCTGAACTTGACGTATATTCATAAAGCATTTCACTAAATCCATGATAGCCCGGGTTATTTAGTGTGCCTAAAGTATACTGTGGAAAGGCTGCTGCCAATGCCGTACCCACCAAAATTAAAAATGGATGAAGTAAGGCAATGATCATGGCAATTTTCATTTCACGCGCTTCTATTTTTTTACCTAAAAACTCAGGCGTTCTTCCTACCATTAACCCACTAATAAATACAGCAAGAATAATGAATATAAAAAAGTTGAGTATACCCACACCAACGCCACCATAAAAACAGTTGATCATCATCGCTAATAATTCATTCATACCCGAAAGTGGCATGGTACTATCATGCATTGAATTCACCGATCCTGTTGAAATAACGGTAGTTGCTACACTCCAATAACCTGTTGCGGCAGCGCCTATGCGCGTTTCTTTGCCCTCCATTGCACCTAAGGAATTATCTATACCCAAACTGGTTATTGCAGGATTGCCCTTCATTTCCATCATTACATTGGGTATGGCCAGTAATAAGAAACCAATTGTCATCACAGTAAACATCATCCAAGCTAATCGTTTTCGTTTTAAATAAAAGCCAAAAGCAAAAACCATTGCAAACGGAATAAGCATTTGCGCAATCATCTCAATCATGTTGGTGACATAATTTGGGTTCTCAAAAGGATGCGCGCTATTGGTTCCGAAAAATCCTCCTCCATTCGTACCCAAATGTTTTATGGGAACAAACGCTGCTACCGGACCAGTGGATACGTGAACAGTATCGCCTTGCATGTTCGTAATTGTATCTTTACCATCAAAGGTCATTGGCATTCCATTCAATAAAAAAAGAATCGCTACAACTAATGAAGCTGGAAGTAAGATACGCGTAGTTGACTTTACAAAATAGTCGTAAAAATTTCCTAACTTATCAGTGGTTCTATTTTTTAATGCATTGAATAAAACTGCAGCAGCAGCCATTCCTATTGCTGCAGTAACAAACTGCAAAAACATTAAATATAGTTGTCCTAAATAACTTACACCAGTTTCTCCAGAGTAATGTTGTAAATTACAATTTACCAAAAATGAAATTGTTGTGTTAAACGCTAAGTCGGGCGATTGACTTGGATTGCCATCAGGATTAAAAGGTAACCAAGATTGATTCATAAAAATGAACATACCTAGCAAAAACCAAACAAGGTTAATGGTTAGTAATACAACCATGTGTTCTTTCCAGTTCATTTCCCTTTTATTGTCGATACCGCTGAAACGATAAAACAATTTTTCAAGCGGATTAAAAACAGGGTCGAGCAGCGTTTTATCGCCGGA
>JBDTFR010000093.1:0-145710 GCA_039937835.1 Bacteroidia bacterium
TAGCCGCTGCTAAACTCATTTTACATCGATTAAAAAAAGAAATGGTAATTTTCACTACCTACCATCAATTAGTTATTAAGGCAATAAGTGAAGGGGAAACTATAACCATGGAATTTCCATTGTATGATACTGTTGAATACCCACCCAATAAAAAATTGCATACTGCTTTTGGTATACAAGAGCCAATTAGTAGTCTATTTTCAAAAGAGTTAAGCATGTTAATTATTGAAGTGAAAGATGAAGAAACATTGTCATCCATTCAGCCGAATTTTGCAGAAGCACTTGAAAGCACTCCTGAAATAAAAGAATTAGTAATTACTTGTCGATCAACGCAGAGCTCCGAATATGATTTTTATTCTAGGTGTTTTTGTCCGTGGATAGGAATCAATGAAGATCCTGTAACGGGTTCATCTCACTCGGTTTTAGCAAAATATTGGGGTAACAAACTAAAAAAAACAGAGATGCACGCCTATCAACTTTCTAAACGAGGAGGTTTTATGAAACTTAAAATAATTAACGATAACACGCTAGAGGTTAGCAGTAATGCACATATTGTACTTGAAGGACTGATGGAAATTTAATTTTACTATGAAATTTTTTAGTGTTTCTTAGCTTATTATAAGCTACTTTTTATCGTTTGATTTTAAATAAAGAAGGTGTCGATCATTGTACTTTCGGAGGTATACAAAAATTTGTTTTGGTTTATCTTTCTTTTTAAATTTCATAAACTCATCATATAAAGGCTTATCATTAATTAAAATCGCCTCCATGGTTTGCGCAGTAAAATCAACGATCTCATTTGTTTGTGTATTTAACACATATTGCCGTAATTCGGTATGCGTATTACTCATTCCATAATTTGTGGGATCATTATAACTCATTACTGATTTAACACTCGCTGTAAAATAACATAAAGAGCCAATCACATTTAATCGTTGAAAAGAAGAATTAAAATTAACGTATATACTGCGATTTTGACAATAGCCCCAAAGTGTACTGGACTCTATTTGTTGTTCATTACCTGTAGAATCTTTATAGGCAATTACTCTACTTTCCACTAGTTGTTTATAAAAATCAAGTTGGCTTTTTGGAATAGTTGTTACCACAACAACTTTATTTATTGGGTTATTTTGTTTGAAATTTTTAATGGTAGCATAAACGCCTTCATTAAATTCATAATCTTTGGTGTAGGGTATTGAATCTTTTTGAGCAATACTGATAAATGTACTATAAATTAAAATCGGTAAAATTAGAAAAATCTTTTTCATACAATATTCTCTATACTTTTAATTGGGTTATACCTAGCTACTTTATACTTTCATGAACTTTAATCCAATTATGCTATCATTTACCGTTGCTTAGTATCAAAAGATTTTTTAACTAAAAACAATCAACTTAATGTTTAAAATTTCGTATCATACCACTAAATTAGTGTATAATTAGCTCATATTCAAATTTCAAAAATCAAGCAAATGAAAAAAAATATTTTTTTTACGCTAACTTATATTTTAATTCATTTCTTAACTGCGGCACAAAGTAAGATAAATTTTTCCTTAGCAGAAAGAATAACACAAAAAAGAAATACGTCAATTGATGTTTTTGTAAAAGGAAATATAAAAACAATTAAAGAATATGTAACTTCAAATAATGGAATATTTAAATATGCTGCTGGTGATATTGCCGTTGTAAATTTATCATTCTTACAAATAGGTAAATTAATTAACAACAGGGCTATTGAACGCATCGAAGCCTACCCACAGCACATCCAACCTTTAAACGATACAATGGTTATCAACAATAATATTCTACCAGTATATGCTGCACAGTATCCTCTTACTCAACCATACGATGGTAGCGGTGTAGTAGTAGGGTTTATCGATTCAGGTATTGATTTTACACATCCCGATTTTAAAGATAGTTTAGGAAAAAGTAGAATACGCTTTATTTGGGATCAAACATTACCGAAAGCTCAAAATAGTCCTCAACCATATGGTTATGGTCAAGAATGGAATAATTTACAAATTGATAGTGGCAAAGCAACTGCTCATAATGACCTCGCCTACTGGGGGCACGGGACTCATACAGCTGGTATTGCAGTGGGTAATGGGCTAGCTCTTAAAAAATTTAAAGGCGTTGCTCCAAAAGCAGATATTATTATGGTAGCGTTAGATTTTAAAAGTACCTCTCCTACTATTATAGCAGATGCTACTCATTACATTTATTCAAAAGCATTAGCAATGGGTAAACCATGTGTAATTAATGCGAGTATAGGTGATTCATATGGGTCGCATGATGGGTTAGATTTACAAGCCCAACTAATAAGTAATTTAATAAATCAGCGAGCGGGGCAAGTATTTGTTGCCGCTGCTGGAAATGATGGAAATAAAAAAAGTCATGTGGGTTATGCCGTTACTGCTGATACTAATTTTACATTGTTCTCCTACTCATCTAATTCTATTTACATTCAATTGTGGGCCGATACTGCCAATTTTAAAAATGTTCATTTTTCAATAGGAGCAGATAAAATGATTCCAACTCATCAATACCGAGCGCGAATTCCTTTTTCAACCATTAATAATCAATTAGGGTTTATAAAAGAGGATACATTAAAAATAAATGGAAAAAGAATTGGTCGTGTACAAAGCTATGCTGACATTTTAGGTGGTACTTATAGTATAGAGTTTAACATCTTACCAGATTCTACAACCTATGCGTGGCGTCTCCTGACAACAGGAAGTGGCAAGTTTGATTTATGGAGCTTTGATGGAATTGCATCTAATTTACCACCCCTGAGTAGCATGCCTGATAGCACTCATTATCAACTACCCAATACCGCCCAAACCATAGCCAGTAGTTTTCAATGTCTTGATAATGTAATAACAGTAGCCAATTATACCAATAGAAACACCTATGTGGCTTATAAAAATAATTTAGTAGTTGATTTTACAGCACCAGCTGGAGCCATTGCTGCCACTTCTAGCATGGGGCCAACTCGCGATGGAAGAATGAAACCAGACATTGCAGCACCCGGGCACAATACCTTAGCTGCTGTTGTTTTATCAACCGTACCTGGACTAATTACAAACAAGCCTAATTCATTAGCTAAAGGAGGCTATCATGTAAATGGGGGCGGTACTTCAAACGCTGCACCAAGTGTTTCTGGGATTGCGGCTTTGTATTTACAAAAAAATCCAACCGCTACTGCAATGCAAGTAAAAAATGCCATTATCAGCTGTACTAAAAAAGATGCTTTTACAGGATATCATTTACCAAATACTATTTGGGGATATGGCAAAATAGATGCTTTTAATGTATTGACGGATTGTGCCATAACCGGTATTAAAACCTATGCCGAAAATAAAAATAATTTAGTAATCTACCCTAACCCTTCAACTGGCAATAGTACTACTACCTTTAATGTAACAACCTTTAATACTAACGAAAAAACAAAAATTATTATTTATAACAACCTGGGGCAAGCTATTAAAACGATTGTAGTAAATGACGCATCAATTTCTTTACAAACAGAATTACCCGAAGGAATCTATTTTTGCAAGTTATTAATAAACAACCGTGTTTGGGCTACTAAAAAATTGGTAATTTTGTAGCTATTATTAGAGCCTGATTAAAATTTATAAAAAAAGGCCATTAACCTTTTTTATGACTAAAAAAATAAAAATATTAGGTAACGTTTCCATTGCAATGGGAATTATTGCTGGTATATTATGTATAACACCACGTGGATTATTTTTTGCTATTCCCTTAGGTTTCCTAGGAATGATATGCTCTGGTATTTATGTTTATATTGATACTAAGAACGAACTAAATAAAAAAAACATTACCCCCGGCATCATTGGTATGGCTTTAAATTCATTACCCGTACTTTTTATATTATCATTTTTGATCATTAATTATTTACGTAAATAATGGCAACTACCTCTATTAATACTATAAAAAATTATTTATCATTAGTAAAATTCAGTCATACTATATTTGCGATGCCTTTCGCTGTAATTGGTTATTTTTTAGGTATAACCTATACGCAATCTCCATTTGATATTAAATTATTTGGCTTAGTAATTTTATGTATGATTTTTGCCCGTAGCGCTGCAATGGCTTTTAATAGGTACATTGATAGGCGCTTTGATGAGCAAAACGCACGTACGGCCGTTCGTGAAATACCTGCGGGTATCATTAAACCAAACAATGCATTATTTTTTGTATTTGCAAATTGCATATTGTTTATAGTCTGTACTTTTTTTATAAATAACATTTGTTTCTTTTTATCGCCTATTGCATTAATGGTAATATTAGGATACAGTTTTACTAAACGTTTTACCTCTTGGTGTCATTTAGTTTTAGGGCTTGGCTTGGCTTTAGCACCAATAGGAGCTTACCTTGCTGTTAGTGGTAAGTTTGACTGGCTGCCTTTATTTTTTTCTTTCAGTGTTTTATTTTGGGTAAGTGGTTTTGATATTATTTATGCCTTACAAGATGAAGCATTTGATAAATCAATAAATTTAAAATCAATTCCTGTTTTATTAGGCAAAAAGGGTGCATTATTTCTATCCACTGTATTGCACATTATAAGTGCCTCATTTATTATCTATGCTGGCCTATATGCTTCATTTAACAATTGGTATTGGACGGGGGTTGTAGTATTTATAGGTTTACTCACTTACCAACATGCCATTGTAAAATCAAATGATTTAAGTAAAGTAAATTTAGCTTTTGCCACTACCAATGGTATTGCAGGGGTAGTATTTGCTATTTTTGTATTAATAAATTTATTTGTAAAGTAACACTACTTCAGTTATACTATTTTCTTTAGTAACCGTAGTCTGTGGGAGTATTGTTTTTTATCGCTATTAAAAATTCCTTGATGGTCAAAACCATCAATGCGCACGCAGCCCGAAGCATGAATAATTTTGTTATCATCCATTACAATTCCTACATGTACAATGCGTCCTTCATCATTATCAAAAAATGCTAAGTCACCAGCTTTTGCTTCTTCAACAAAGCTTAGGGCTTCACCTTGATTAGCCTGTTGGTGGGCATCTCTAGATAATTTAACGCCATTAATTTTGTATACCATTTGTACAAAGCCTGAACAATCAATACCGAACGGTGTTTTACCTCCCCACGAATAAGGTGCATTTAAATAAAGCATAGCTGTATCTATTATATTACTCTTACTAAATGGAAGCTTGCCTGTTAAATAGTTACCATCGTATAAATAAATTTGATTTTCAACAGCGCACTCTCCATTATCAAGGTTAGGAAGTAAACTACCAATCACTAAGGGAAAAAGTATATTAGTATTTTTATTAACAATAATTTGTATTAATTCATTTGTACTAAAATATTCTGTAGCGTTAAGAATATCATATGTATGTTGTTGAATAGATAACATTTGTTTTTTATCTATCCAACATTCATAATTATCAAAAGCAATTTTTATTTTGAACCAATTATTCTCCACTTCGATTATTTCGAAATGATCGCCAAATAAAAGTTGAGTTACCTGTTCGCTTTTATCTGAAGGCTCTTTGCGACAAGGGACAATACTTAAATTACAAATTCCATACATAGTAAAAACGGGAGTTGAATTTATTTTTTAGACCTTCTTTTCCTTTTATTGAATATAAAGATTTTCGCCAAATTTTCAAATTGTTTACTTTTCAAACAAATATATTTGGCATTTTTATAACATTTAAAAATAAAATTTAATCTTAAAATAAATTTTGCTAGCTATAAGGTAATTAATAAGAGTTTAAGCTAATTCAAGTACCATAGCACTCGCCCCTCCTCCACCATTACATATACCAGCTGCGCCATATTTTGCTTTATTTTGTTTTAACACATTTATGAGTGTAACAATAATTCGTGCTCCAGAACAACCCAAAGGGTGACCTAAAGAAACAGCTCCTCCATTTACATTTACTTTAGTAGGATCTAATTTCATTTTTTGAGTATTTACAATTCCCACTACTGAAAAAGCTTCATTTAATTCAAAATAATTAATGTCTTCTATTTTTAAACCTGCCTTCGCAATTGCTTTTGGTACAGCAATAGCAGGTGTTGTAGTAAACCATTCAGGAGCTTGTTCTGCGTCAGCGTAACCGCGAATGATAGCGATCGGGTTAATACCTAATTTTTCTGCTTTTTCTTTACTGATTAAAACTACAGCAGCAGCACCATCGTTCATGGTAGATGAATTTGCCGCGGTGGCGGTACCGTCTTTGGAAAATGCTCCTTTAAGTTCTGGTATTTTATCGAAACGTACGTTTTTGTACTCTTCATCTTCCGCAAAAATAATAGGATCTCCCTTACGTTGTGGTATTTCTACAGGAACAATCTCATCTTTAAACTTACCAGCAGACCATGCAGCTTGTGAGCGTTTGTAGGATTCAATAGCAAATTTATCTTGATCTTCTCTTGATATATTGCACTCTTTAGCGCATAAATCTGCCGCATTACCCATTGGATAATTATGATACACATCTATTAAACCATCTTTTGATACTCCATCTACCAATGTTACATTACCATATTTATTACCCCAACGCAAATTTTCAGAATAAAAAGGCACTTGGCTCATATTTTCCATACCTCCTGCTACCACTACGTCTGCATCTCCGCACATGATGCTTTGAGCTCCAATCATAATGGCTTTCATACCCGAAGCACATACTTTATTAATAGTAGTACACTGCACTGTATTTGGTAATCCAGCAAATATAGCAGCTTGACGAGCGGGAGCTTGCCCTAAGTTTGCTTGCAATACACATCCCATGTATACTTCTTGCACTTCTTTTGCATCAACGTTTGCTTTTTTTAGTGCCCCCTTAATAGCTATTGCACCTAGTTTAGTGGCTGAAATAGTAGATAAAGAACCACCAAAACTACCAATTGGTGTACGCACTGCCGAAACTATGTAAACTTCTTTCATTTATTTTTTGATTATTAATTACGTATTTTTAATTTTAATTCTTTAATACAAATTTAATGTTATTCAGCAGATAGCATATTGATAAAGTATCTTTTTATCAATAACGTGTTTAAAAGTTGATTAGGAATAGATTTTTATTTAAAATACAAATGCTTCTGAGGTTATTAATATATTTTAATTTTAATAGTTAATTTCGCCTAAAATTTTCATGTGAAAAAATTCTTAACATTTATACGCAACGGGCATTCCGAAATGTATAAAATTTTATTGTTTATTATAAGTATTGCCATTATTGTTTATGTTTTCCCTAAACAAGGTAAATTTAAATACGAATTTCACAATTTAAAAGGCAAACCTTGGTACCACGAAGATTTAATTGCACCTTTTGATTTTTCTATAAAAAAAACAAATGAGGAATTGGCGAATGAAAAGGCGGCCATACTCAAAAACATTAAGCCGTATTTTAAATTTGACACGTCAATAGTTGCTGCAAAGAGAAATGAATTTATAACATCATTTGATACTATTTGGAATTCACAAAAGAATAAAAAATTTAAAGAAATCAATTTAGCATTTGGTAATGCTTTGATTGATTCCATTTACCACAAAGGCATCATTGCTCCTGCCGATATTATTGAAGGCAAGCCCAATAATTACTCTATCTACATTTTATATAAAAATGTAGCAGAAGATTATGAAATTCAACATTTTTATACAATTCAAACTGCCTTCAATTACATTCAAAAATCACTTATAAAAAATCAACACGTTATTGATCTTAAATTTTTATCTCCCTTATTAGAAAACAGCATTGCCCATAATGTTTTCTATGATAAAATAACTTCCGATAGGGTAGTAAAACAAGCCATTGATGAAATTTCCCCAACACGAGACATTATTTTAAAAGATCAAAATATAATTTCGAAAGGAGAAATTATTGACGATGCTAAATTTCAAATATTAGAATCGCTAAAAGCAGAATATGAAGATCAATCGGGAAATAGCACCAGCTATCTATTGATTTTAACAGGACAAATACTTTTAGTGGCTTTATGCTTATTTATACTGATAATTTTTTTAGCATTTTATAGAAAAGATATTTTCTTAAATAATACAAAAATTACTTTTATTCTCCTGTTAATTATATTACAAGTACTAATGGTCAGTTTGGCTACCAACTCACACTCTTTTAACATCTATTTACTTCCCTTCTGTATTTTACCTATTATTATAAGAGCATTTTATGATACTCGTATTGCTTTATTTGTACACTGGGTTACCATACTTCTTATCTCTATTATAGCCCCTAATCGGTTTGAATTTATGTTTATACAATTATTCGGTGGTATGGTTGCTATTTTTAGCATTTTAAATATGCGTAATCGATCTCAAATATTTATTTCTGCAGTACTCATTTTTTTAACCTACAGCATTGCATATGTTTCAATTACGATTATACAAGAAGGCGGTAAAGACTTAATTAGTTGGGTAGATTTTGCTTGGTTTGGTGTAAGTGCGATGCTTACCTTATTTTCTTTTCCACTAATTTTTGTGTTTGAAAAAATGTTCGGATTTACTTCTGATGTTTCCTTACTTGAATTATCTGATACCAATAGAAAATTATTGCGCGAGCTTGCATCAAGGGCTCCTGGCACTTTTCAGCATTCCCTGCAAGTAGCAAACATTGCGGAAGAAGCTATTTATTTAATTGGAGGCAATGCCCTATTGGTTCGTACCGGGGCATTATACCATGATATTGGAAAAATGGAAATGCCCATGTATTTTATAGAAAATCAAACAAATGGTATCAATCCTCATAATGAAACAAGTTTTGATGAAAGTGCTACCATCATTATCAACCACGTTATAAAAGGAATTGAAATTGCAAAAAAACATAATTTACCAGAATTGATTATTGATTTTATTCGAACCCATCACGGAACTACCATAACGGAATATTTTTATAGATCATTTAAAAATACATTTCCATTAGAAGAAATTGATGAATCAAGATTTCATTATCCTGGACCTATTCCTTTTTCTAAAGAAACTGCTGTATTAATGATGGCGGATTCTGTGGAGGCGGCGTCGCGTAGTTTAAAAACTTACGATGCTGAAACAATTGATCAATTAGTAGAACGAATTATTAACTTTCAAATTGAGCAGAATCAATTTGTTAATACGGCTATTACCTTTAAAGACATTAATATCCTTAAAAAGATATTTAAAAAGAAATTAATGAATATTTATCATGTAAGGGTAGAATATCCTCGTTAATTAAATTTTAAGGAGTACTCATGGATACGGGTAATATTTTTCCATTAATAAAATGATGTGCATTTAAAGAAAAATTTGCAACATAACTTGCCATCTCTTTTGCACTAAGAGGTGCTTTATAACCTGGGAAAGCTTCATTTAACATTTCAGTTTGCGTAGCTCCTAAAGCCAAACAGTTAACCGTTATATTTTTTTCTTTTAATTCTTCTGCTAAACATTCTGTTAAACACGCCAAGGCTGCTTTACTTGAACTATATACGGATAGTCCAGCAAATTTAGCACTGCCTTGAAAACCGCCCATGCTACTAATATTAACAATATGCGAACGCTCTTTTAGTCCCATTATCGGCAACAAGGCTTGTGTTAAACGAATCACAGAAAAAACATTTACTTTATACACGTATTCCATTTCTTCAATTGTTATGTTTTGAAATGGTCTGTTGATTATTGCTCCAGCGTTATTAATTAATATATTAATAGATGAAATGTGTTTAGTAATTTCCTCAATAACGTCTTTAGATAAGTTATTACTAGTTAAGTCATAAGGAATAATAATTACTTTTGAAGTGGGATTAATTAATTCACACTCTTCTTTTAATTTTTGTAATTTTTTTTCGCTACGTGCTAACGCAATTATAGTATAATTTGCATTCGCACTGTACAATTTAACTAATTCGTAACCAATTCCTCTACTTGCACCTGTAACAACTATATTCATATTTATTTTATCTAATTTATATCTCCTCAAAGAAAAGCAATTTTTAATTAACTTTACACAAATGATAAATAGCCGCAACTTTTTCTTTCCTCTCCTTCTTTCACTATTACTGTTGCTATCACAACCTATGATGGCACAAGATAGCACCATGATTAGAAAAGAACCCAAGAACAATTTTTGGAATAAAGTGTTCGTTGGTGGCAATGTTGGTTTTCAATTTGGGACTATTACATTTGCTGAAGTTTCTCCTTTAATAGGGTATCGTATTACAGAAAAAATACATGCAGGTATTGGTGCTACTTATCAATATTATCATTACAAAGATCAATATTACGATTTAGAAACAAATGTGTATGGTGGGAGGCTGTTCGGCCGTTATTATTTTACAGAATATTTATTTGCGCATGGAGAATATGAATATTTAAATTTAGAGGCATTTGATTTTATTCCCAGAAGAAGAGTAGACGTTAGCAGCGTTATGGCAGGTGGTGGTTATTTGCAAAAATTTGCTCAAAATTCGGGTATCTATATTATGATTCTGTATAACTTTACAGAATCTGCCTACACTCCATACGCTAACCCCATAATTCGTGTTGGGTTAACTATTGGATTATAAAATTATTTCTTCATTTCTCTTAGTACTATTCTTTGTAGGGAACTTTACGTACTTCACTCTTGTCCTAGATCTATTAATATCTGATTTCTTGTTATATCTCGCTTAGTGAAAACTTAAAAGGTATTGATTTGATTAGAAAAAAGAATATATTTGAGAAATATATACGTTTTATTTAAAGCTATTAGTGCAAAAAAAGATGCTATCAATGGCATGGTTTATGAAATAATCGTTTAAAATTAATTTTATTAGAAATAGATATAACTATATAAATAAAAATAGTTATTATTAACTTTGTCCACTAATTTAATTTAAAATAATGATTTTAATTGTTGATGACAGAGAAGATAATCTTTTTGCTTTAAAACATACATTAGAATTAAATAATTTTAATGTAGATGTTGCTCAATCTGGAGAAGAAGCATTAAAAAAAATATTAAAAAATACCTATTTTTTAGTGATTTTAGATGTCCAAATGCCTAATATGGATGGGTTTGAGGTTGCTCAACTCATGTCTCAATATAGCAAATCAAAAGACACGCCCATCATATTTTTATCGGCAGTTAATAAAGAAAAAAAATTTATCACTAAAGGATATACTTCTGGCGGAATAGATTATGTTACTAAACCTGTTGATCCTGATATTTTACTTTTAAAAGTAAAAACATTTTATACGCTTTCTCAACAAAAAATAGAGTTAAAAAAGACACAAGCCTCTTTAATTAAAGAAATTGAAATACGTAAACAGGCTCAACAAGAAATTGAAAAAAACAACGAAGAGCTTCATTCGGTAATGGAATCTCTTCCGCAAATAGCTTTTACCATTAACAAAGATGAGAAGATCGATTATGCAAATAATAAATGGTACAAATATTCACCAGATTTAACAACGTTTCCAGAAACACATCCCAAAGATTATGATTTTATTGGCGAGTGGAAAAAATCAGAATATAAAACTAAGGGTTTTACTGCTGAAGTAAGATTAAAGAAAACAGGCGAACATCCCTTTCGTTATTTTTTATACAAAATAATACCTGTTATTCAAAATGATGAAATTATTAAATGGGTTGGTACCTTAACAGATATAAACCCACAAAAAGAAGCTAACCGCTTATTAGAACAAAAGGTAGAAGAACGTACCCATGAGTTGCTAAATAAAAATGAAGAGCTAGAAAACTCTAATCAAGAACTTCAACAAGTAGCTTGGGTTATTTCGCATGACCTAAAAGAACCTGTGCGAAAAATGAAAACATTTAGTTCATTGGTAAGGGATAAATATTTAACAAATAATGAAGCTGCCTTTGAAGAGTTTAATAAAGTAATTAAGGCTGCGGATCGTATGGCAGATTTAATAAATGATTTAGTCGATTTTTCAAAGCTTTCAGCAAGTAATAAGTTTTCAAAAACAAATTTAAATATGGTTATCGATGATATCCTTTTTGACTTTGATACGGAAATAAAAGATAAAAACGCGGAAATACAAAGAGACGATCTACCTACAATTGATGCTATAGGTAGCCAAATAAGACAATTATTTCAAAATTTAATTAGTAATGCATTAAAATTTATACAACCCAATATTTCTCCTAAATTGAAAATTGAATCAGAACTGGTAGCCACATTAGATTTTAATAGTAAGGTTTCTAAAAGTGGAGACTATTGTAGAATTAAAGTACAAGATAAGGGGATAGGTTTTGATGAAATTTTTTTAGATAAAATCTTTTTAATTTTCCAACGTCTAGAAAGTAGAAATAAATACGAAGGAACGGGTATCGGTTTAGCCATTGCTCGTAAAGTTGTTGAAAAACACAATGGCATTATCACCGCAGAAAGCACCTTAGATAAAGGCACTACTTTTATTATTGTATTACCTATTCATCAAAATTAATACTATGTTTAATATCACAGGCACTAAGAACATTATCCGTAATCTCCAAATTATATTTTCAATATCTATTTTATTATTAGTAATAGGCCTACTAGCTAGTATTTACAATACCCAAAAACAAACGCAAACAGCAGAATTGGTAAATCACACCAATAATGTGATCTTAAAAACAGAAAGTATTTTGTCATCCATGAAAGATGCTGAAACCAGCCAAAGAGGTTATTTGTTAACACTAGCACCTGAATTTTTAAAGAACTACACTTCGTTTAAATTCGAGCTACAAAATACTTTAAGTAGCGTTAAAATCTTAACAGCTGATAATGTTCAACAACAAATCAATTATATTACCTTAAAAAAATTAATTGATGCTAAATATTTACAGTTAGAAAAAAGTATAAATCATCAACAACAGCTACCATCAAAAACCTATGCTGCTAATGAGCAAGTAGAAAATATAAAAGTAGGTAAGTCTATTATGGATGAGATCAGAAATCAAATAAATCTCATTAAAACGGAAGAACAACTTTTGCTACAAAAAAGAAAAATCGAATTTGAAAAATACACCGCTTATAGTCCAACCTTAATAACTATTACAGGTGTTCTAGCAATATTAATTATTTTATTTGCTTATTTTAAAATAAAAAATGATGTTAAGACTCGCATAGATTTACAAGAACAATTAGAAAATAAATTAGTAAACACTGCCCAACGAATTGGTGCAATCGAAAATGTAGCAGCCCAAATTGCTATCAATAATTTTTCTGCCAAAAGCATGGATGAGAGTGATGATGAACTTGGAAGAATTGGTATTGCACTAAACTCAATGAGAGATTCGTTGGAAAAAAACTTCACTGAATTACAAAATAGATTATGGCTAGAAAAAAATGCAGTAGGTCTTAACGATGTTATGCGAGAAGAAAAAGATGTTTTAAAATTAGCCGAAAATATCGTTAATTATATTACTAATATAATAGATTCACCCTTAGCTACCTTATATATTATTAATAAAAATAATGAATACAAATTGGCAAACAGTTATGGAGCAAAAGACTTACAACGTTCTGTTAATTTTGGAGAAGGTATATTAGGACAAGTTTTAAAAAGTCAAAAAATTGAAATTTTAGAAGACATTCCAGAAGCGTATTTAACAATTAACTCTTCATTAGTTATAGCTAAACCTTTGTCTATTGTTGCTACACCTTTTACTTATGGGAATACCAGTATTGGCGTATTAGAACTTGCACTATTAAAAAAACCAACAGAAATCGAAGTATTGTTTTTAAATCAAAATGCTGAAGCAATTAGTATTGCTATAAATGCTGCATTAGATTATGAACGTTTACAAGAATTACTGGAAGAAACGCAAGCACAAGGAGAAGAATTACAAGCACAGCATAGTGAAATGGAAAACATAAATGCTGAACTAGAAACACAAACACAAAAACTTCAAGCTTCTGAAGAAGAATTAAGAGTTCAACAAGAAGAATTGCAACAAACAAACGGCGAGTTAGAAGAACGATCTTCCTTATTAGAAGAACGGAATATAGAAATACAGCAGAAGGCACAAGAGCTTGCTTTAAGTACTCGTTATAAATCAGAGTTTTTAGCAAATATGTCTCATGAATTAAGAACTCCATTAAACTCGATATTATTATTAAGTCGCTTATTAAGTGACAATAATGAGAAGAATTTAAATATCGATCAAATAGAATATGCCAGAGTAATTCAATCATCTGGTAATGGATTGTTGAATTTGATAGATGAGATCTTAGACCTTTCAAAAATTGAGTCTGGTAAAATGGATATTGAATTTGATAATGTGATTATTGAAGAAGTTGCAGATGACTTAAAATCGTTATTTGAGCCTTTAGCAAAAGAAAAGAAAATAGAGTTTACTGTTCAAGTAGATAAAGCAGTTCCTAAATCCTTAGAAACTGATAAAGTAAAATTAGAACAAATTATAAAAAACTTTCTTTCTAACTCGTTTAAATTTACGTCAAAAGGTAGTATCACTTTTACAATTACAAGATCTCCACTTAATCAAAAAATGCTTTGTTTTAAAGTAAAAGATACGGGAATAGGGATACCATCGGACAAACAACATTTGATATTTGAAGCTTTTCAACAAGCAGACGGCTCTACAAAAAGAAAATATGGCGGTACTGGCTTAGGGCTTTCCATTAGTAGAGAGTTAACAAAACTATTAGGAGGCGAAATAAAATTAACGAGCGAGCCAAATGAAGGTAGTGAATTTGCTCTTTATATTCCAATTGTAAAAACAGATGTAAATCAAACGCTAATTTCACTACCCACAGCAATTAGTACAACTGAAGAAATTAAAAAAGAAAATAGTACAGAACGATCTACTGAATATATTTCATCCTTTATACCTAAAAGTATTGATGATGATAGAGCAACACTTACGGCTGATGATAAATGTATTCTGATCGTAGAAGACGATGTACCATTTGCAAAATCGTTATTAGAATATGCTAGAAAAAAAGGATATAAGGGAATTGTTTCTGTTCGTGGGGATGAAGCATTGCCTTTTGCAAAAAAATACGCTCCAGTAGGGATTTTATTAGATATACAATTACCAATAAAAAGTGGCTGGGAAGCGATGGATGAATTAAAAAATGATGCACAAACGAGGCACATTCCCGTTCACATCATGTCATCACATAAAAAGAAAAAGGAAAGCTTACTAAAAGGAGCGGTAGATTTTATTGAAAAACCTTTTGCTTTTGAGCAAATGAAAGAGGTATTTGAAAAAATTGAGCAGGTTTTGAAAAGGGATCCTAAAAAGGTTTTAATCATTGAAGATAATAATAAACATGCTCAAGCATTATCTTATTTCTTATCTACCTATAACATAAATACAGATGTAAAAAATAATTTAACAGACAGTGTAATTGCATTAAAGAACGATCAATTAGACTGTGTTATTTTAGATATGGGTATGCCAGGAAACATTGCTTATGAAGTATTAGAAGAAGCAAAACAAAATGCAAATTTTGAAAACCTACCTATTATTGTATTTACTGGTAAAAGCTTATCATTAACCGAAGAAAAACGCATTAAGCAATATGCTGATTCTATCATTATAAAAACAGCTCATTCTTACCAACGGATGTTAGATGAAGTGTCACTTTTTTTACATTTAGTAGAAGATCAAAAGATGACAACGGCTAAAAATAATTACAAAAAATCGGGTGCTCTTTCTGATGTATTAAAAAACAAAACTGTGTTAATTGCAGATGACGATGTCAGGAATGTTTTTTCATTAAGCAAGGCTCTTGAAAACATTCAGCTAAATGTAATAACTTCAGTAGATGGAAAAGAAGCACTTCAAAAATTAAAAGAAAACCCATCCATAGATATTGTTTTGCTAGATATGATGATGCCTCAAATGGATGGTTATGAAACAGCAAAAAAAATAAGAGAAAACCCAAAATGGAAAAACCTTCCTGTAATTGCTGTAACAGCGAAAGCAATGAGTGGCGACAGAGAAAAATGTATTGAAGCTGGCGCCTCAGATTACATTACAAAACCAGTTGATATTGACCAACTACTGTCGTTACTAAGGGTTTGGCTCTATGATAAAAAAACAGTACTATCATAAATAAGAATGACTCGAAAAAAAATATTGATTATCGATGATGATGCAAGAAATATTTTTGCATTAAAAGCTACTTTAAAAGCAAAAGGATTTGATTGCCTTAGTTGTTTTGATGCTATCGAAGCATTGAAAGTTTTAAAAGACATAGAAGTAGATATTGTACTTATTGATATGATGATGCCAGAAATGGATGGTTATGATGCTATTCCCGCCATCCGAGCATTAAAAAATAATCTCCAGCTTCCGATTATATCAGTTACAGCGCAAGCAATGGTAGGTGATAGAGAAAAATGTTTAGAAGCAGGCGCCGATGATTATATCTCTAAGCCTATTAACGTAGATAAATTGATGGAATTATTGAACAACTATTTACAATAATTTTATGATAGATGAAGAAGAACTTAATATTATAGTAACGGATGTATTCGATCTGTATGGTTATGATTTTAATTTATATTCTAAAGCTTCTTTAAAAAGGCGTTTAAATAGATTATTTATTATGGATAAATTTCCAAGTTTTGCGGAATTTCGTCACAAAATAAATTCAGACCCTCATTACTTAAACAGATTTGTTGAAGAAATAACGGTGAATGTAACAGAAATGTTTAGGGATCCCTCCTTCTACAAAGTTTTGAAAAACGAAATTCTGCCTTCATTAGGCACACACCCATTTATACGAATATGGCATGCTGGCTGCTCTACAGGAGAAGAAGTATACTCAATGGCCATCTTATTAAAAGAAGCTGGATTACTTCAAAAATCATTAATCTATGCAACTGATCTTAACCCCAGTGTGCTTGTAAAAGCTAGAGGTGGTATATTCCCGCTAAGTCAAATGCAGTTATACTCCGAAAATTATATTGCTACAGGTGGCGCTAATGATTTCTCTTCTTATTATACCGCTAATTATGACAGGGCTATATTTAATGCTGATCTTCGTGAAAAGATGATCTTTTCAACCCATAATTTGGTAAGTGACGCATCTTTCAACGAATTTCATTTGATACTTTGCAGAAACGTATTAATTTATTTTGATCAAGAGTTACAAGAAAAAGTATTTAAACTGTTTGATTCTAGTTTAGGGAAATTAGCTTATCTATGTTTAGGATCAAAAGAAACGATTCGGTTTTCTAAAATCGAAAATAATTATGTGCAACATGGCAAAGAAAAAATTTGGAGAAAAATTAAATGAAAAATAATTGCAATATTATCGCTATTGGAGGTTCCGCAGGCAGTTTAGAGGTTTTATTAAAAATCTTACCTAATTTAAAGACCACACTAAAATTCGCTGTTGTTATTGTTTTGCACAGAAAAAAAACAAGCGATACTACTCTTTTAGATTTACTTAACAGTAGAACAGATCTCCCTGTTAGAGAAGTAGAAGATAAAGATATTATTACAGCTGGCACTATATTTATCGCTCCTCCAGATTATCATTTATTAGCAGAAAGCAACAATACATTTTCTTTAGATTACTCTGAAAAAATAAATTACAGTAGACCGAGTATTGATCCTACTTTTGAAACAATTGCTGATGTGTATAAAAAAAATGCGCTCGCCATTTTACTTTCTGGCGCAAATGCCGATGGAGTGAATGGGCTAAAAGCAATAAAAAATAACGGTGGGGTAGTTATCGTTCAAAATCCCGAAACGGCAGAAGTACCTTATATGCCAGAGCAGGCCATTTTAAATGTGGATGTAAATTATGTATTAAATGTAGATCAGATAATCGAATTTATAAATGGCCTGTAAGTTCACCTACCCAACAAATGGTTTTAAATCATTGAGAATTATATCAAACGGAAAAACTTCGATGAAATTACCTAATGTGATTCATTAGTAGGCTTCGTTTTTTGAGATAACTCCTTTGGAAAATCAGACTTAAGAATGTAAACTCCATTCATCGGATTTTCAAAAGGAGTTTTATCTTTTAAATAAAAGTATAAATGGGTCTCCTTATTTTTATCGTCTACTACTTTCTCTGTTTTTTTAATTAATTTTTTAGAAACAACAAATTGTATTTTTTTATTGTCTTCGGTAATACATTCTACAATGGTTGTATCCCAAATTTCAAAACTAAAAGGTTTATCATCAGAAAAATGCCCTGCTAATGTGTAAATAGCATTGTGTACAATTTTAAATCCTTTTATAAATTCCGATACTTTTAATTCATCTTCCCACAAATATTTAATATTATCTTCAGACTCTTCGCCGTTATACAAGTCTTGCGCAAGGCCTTGGTTAAATTCAGAGTTAACAAGAATAAAATGTAAATGTAAATTCATTTATTATTTTTTAATATGTTTTTTGCTTCAATTTTAAATGCTCCATTAAAATAAAATTTCATCAACTATAATTTTTTTTAGGACTAAAATCCTGTAGAAAAAACGGTGTTATTGTTAAAGAATTGATCTTAAAATTTTGTGGCTTTCCAAGTTTTATAAATCTCTTGTTGTTCGGGTCGGTTTTTTTCAATTTCTCTCAAGGGTTCGCATTCTTTTAAAGTAGCTTTACAATCGGCTGGTAATTGTTGGTACAGCATTGTACCTTTTGTTTTCCATTCAATCATTTCTTCGCTAACCTCTTTGATGATTTTTGCAGGGTTTCCTACCACTACTTTTTTATTTGGAATAACTGTATTTGCCGCCACAAAACAAAGTGCACCAACAATACAATTATCTCCTATTATCACATCATCCATCACTACCGAATTCATTCCTATTAAAACATTTTTACCGATGGTAGCTCCATGTATAATTGCTCCATGACCAATGTGGGCTGCTTCTTTTAAGGTAACCGTAGTACCTGGAAACATATGAATAGTACAATTTTCTTGAACATTACAACCGTCTTCAATTATTATTTTACCCCAGTCGCCTCTTATAGCAGCACCTGGGCCAATATAAACATCTTTACCTATTATTACATTTCCCGTAATTACCGCTTGCGGATGAATAAATGCCGTTTCATTTATAACAGGTTTATAACCATTAAATTCGTATATCATAAGTTAGGCGTTAAAATAAATTGCAAAATATTTTATATTAAAGTGTGATTAGAAAGGGTTAGAAAAAACAGCCTACCCTTATTTCAAATTAATAATCTACACTTCATAATACTAAATGCTTTTCTCATTATTAATTTTAAGATACATTTTCAATTACCACTGCATACCCCTGCCCTACACCAATACACATAGTAACTAGCGCATAACGTTTATTTTGCTCTTGTAATTCTATTGCTGCGGAATTTAATATACGTGTACCACTCATCCCTAATGGGTGACCTAATGCAATTGCACCACCATTAGGATTAACACGAGCGTCATTATCTTTTAAACCCCAAGTACGCAAACAAGCAAGCGACTGTGCCGCAAAAGCCTCATTTAACTCAATAATATCGATGTCTTTTAAAGTAAGTCCTGCACGCTTTAATGCCATGTTACTTGCTTCCACAGGACCAATCCCCATAATACGTGGCTCTACACCTACCACACCACTTGAGATGATTTTAGCTTTAGGTTTTAAACTATACTTTTTTACAGCATCTTCTGAAGCCAATAAAATAGCTGCAGCTCCATCATTTAAACCAGAAGCATTGCCAGCAGTAACTGTTCCGCCTTCTTTTTTAAATGCTCCTTTTAGTTTACTTAACCCTTCTAGAGTAGAATCAGGACGAATAAACTCATCTTTATTAAAAATTTTGGATTCCCCTTTTTTTTGAGGAATCTCCACCGCTATAATTTCTTTTGCTAAACGCCCTTTTAATTGTGCTGCAGCTGCCTTTTGTTGACTATGCAATGCAAATGCATCTTGATCTTCTCTACTTATTTTATATAGCTCTGCTACATTTTCTGCGGTTTCTCCCATTCCATCCACACCAAATAATTCTTTCATTTTCGGATTTATAAAACGCCACCCAAATGATGAATCATATAATTGTTGATCGCGCCCAAATGCAGCAGACGCTTTTGACATTACCAATGGACCACGTGTCATATTCTCTACTCCACCTGCTATCATTAACTCTCCTTCACCAATCATAATGGCTCGTGCTGCTGCCATGCTTGAAGATAAACCAGAAGCACATAAACGGTTTACTGTTTCACCTGGAATGCTATAAGGCAAACCTGCTAATAGTAGAGCCATTCGTGCTACATTACGATTATCTTCACCAGCTTGATTTGCACAACCCAATAATACATCACCAATTTGTTTTACATCAATTGTAGCATTTCTTTTTACTAATTCTTTTAAAACAATAGCTGCTAAGTCGTCTGTTCGTACTGGTGCTAATGAACCTCCAAGATTACCAATTGCAGTGCGTATGCCATCAATTATGTATGCGTTTTTCATTCTATTTTTATTTATTAAGTACAACATTTAATGCATCGTTTCAAGTAACACTGCTGTTCTTATATACAATTAAAAAAGGTTCTACTCCCAATTTTTACTAGTTCTATAAACGGTACCTTTAAAAAAAGCAACTTTTTCATTTTTTTGATTCGTAATTTCCATTAGGTAGGTTCCCGTTTTATTCGTAAGACTTAATTCTTTTGCTTTGCAGATAAGTTCATCGTTTAACTTTACCGCAACAGCAAATGAAATAGAACATTCCAAGGCAACACTTAATCTACCATAAGCATTAGAAGCAAATGCAAGTGCACTATCAGCAAAAGAAAAAGTAACTCCGCCGTGAACAATCCCAAAGCCATTTATCATCTCTTCCCTAATTTTCATTTTAAGAATACAGTGACCTTGTTCAATTAGCAGTGGAGTAATACCCAACCATTTACTGAATTTATCTTCAGCAAGCATCTTATTTACAATCGTAATTGCAGTTTTATTTTTATCAGACATGCAACAAAGTTACCAAAAGAATTGCTGCTAAGAAATAAAATCAAGTTCTTGTTCTAGCATTGTTTCTAGTACATTTTCTATCACTGGCAATGAGTTGTAAAGTTGTTCAAAGCTTTCGGTTACAAAGTATTTTTCCTGTATAATGTCTGTTCGAAAGTCTGTATTAAATATCTGTTGCACATCAAAATCAATGTGTACACTCTTATCACTCAAGCAATGCAATGTTTCTCCCATAGATGAAATAATACCTGCACCATATATTTTAATTGCATTATCCTCTCTAATAAGACCAAATTCAATGGTAAACCAATAAATTCTACCCAATAATTCGATGGCTTTGGGGTTGTCTATATGTTTTAACGCAATATCACTTATCCCTTTAAAAAAATTTACGTAATGAGCATTACTTAATAAGGGTATATGTGCAAAAACATCATGAAACATATCGGGCTCTTCTAAATAATCCAGTTGCTCCATGGTTCTTAACCAACAAGTAGATGTAAATTTTTTTTCGGATAAGAATTGAAAAAATTCTTTTTGTGGACTAATATTAGGCACTGTTTCTATTTGCCAGCCAGTTAGTGGTTTTAACAACGCTTTTATTTCTTTAAAATCAGGAATTTTATCCGCTGAAAATTTTATTGTTTCGAGAGCGCTTAAATAAGACGAGCAAACAATTGGCTTTAAAACGTTTATTTGACGATTAAATAATGTTTTCCATACCAGAAAATCGGACTCGTTGTAATTGCTGTAAATTTGTTCAGTTGGTCTCATGTGATTAATTTTTAAATTGATGGATTAATAAAAAAGGAAAAGCCCACTCCTTTCGGAATGGGCTTTTATGTTTTTGTTTGTAGTATTTTAAACTAGCTGCAATACATTACCATTCCAATGGGTGACATTGAATAATAGTAATAATAATAATAAGTATTGCTTATTTTTTGCATGGTGCTAATATAGAGAGATTTCCTTAAACGATAAAATTTTTTTTCATTTAATTACTTTTTTACCTTCTGGGGTATCTTGTTGGGCATAAAAAGTTTTGTTTTCTTTAACCATATTTTTCAGTAATATACATGGTCTGTAACGCTCTTCATTGTAGTCTTTATGAAGATTTGTTAAAAGATCAAGAATATTTGTTAACCCTAATGAATCGGCCCAAGCTAATAATCCTTTCGGATAATTCACCCCTTTTACCATGGCTAAATCAATGTCTTCTTTCGTGGCCAAGCCCAAATACACGGAGTCTATTGCTTCATTGATAAGCATCGCGATTACTCGGTAAAAAATATTCTTTGCTAACTCTTCATCTTTTTTTGGTAAAGGTAATACTGCACCCGCAAAATAATCATAGTAACCCTTTCCAGATTTCCTTCCGAATAATTTTGCTTCGTATAAACGTTTTTGAGTTAAGGATGGCTTAAAGCGAGGTTCATAAAAAAACTGCTCCCATACACTTTCTGTAACTTTATAATTAATGTCATTACCAATAAAATCCATTAGTTCAAAAGGGCCCATTTTAAAACCACCTACGCTTTTCATTGCCCAATCAATGGTTGCAAAATCTGCAATTCCTTCTTCGTATATGCGTATGGATTCTCCATAGTAAGAACGTGCTACTCTATTAACAATAAAACCAGGTGTATCTTTTGTTAATACGGTTGTTTTACCCCAGCTATCAATAATTGATGTTGCTTTTTCTACAAAAAGTGACTTAGTTGTAATGGCTGGAATTATTTCTACTAAAGGCATTATAGGTGCTGGATTAAAAAAATGAATACCAATAACCCTTTCTGGGTTTTTACAGGCAGATGCAATCGACGCAATGGATAGTGATGAGGTATTACTTGCTAAAATAGTATCATTGGATACAATCGTTTCCAACTCAGAAAATATTTTTTGTTTAATTTCTAAATTTTCAATGATGGCTTCAATCACTAACTTACAATTAGTAAAACTTTTTAATTCATTTACAAATTGAATACGTTCCTTAATTTTTTTAGAAGTTGCTGCATCTATTTTATTCTTCTCAACAAGTTTTATTAAAGTAGCATCTAAATTTTTAATTGATTTATCTAATGCTGTTTTATTATTATCATATAACATTACTTTATAACCTGCCATAGCAGCAACATGTGCTATACCTGCCCCCATTGCGCCAGCACCAATAATACCTATTTGAACATTCGAATGGAGTGGTTGATTATTAATTGTAGAAGTGGTAGTAACAGACATGATATAGTATATTAGATATTCAATGTTAATTAATTTAAACTATTTTAAACACTATGCCATTTTTAAAAAGGCAGCAAATCATTTTGTTTAAAATATAAAATGTTATTTCAATATAATTATTTATTCTCCTTTAAAAACGGGTTTTCTTTTTTCTAAAAAAGCATTTACTCCTTCGGCATAATCGGCAGTAGCTGCAGCATGTATTTGCATATCTCCTTCGTATTCTAATTGTTTACTTAGGGTATTAAACATGGATTGATTTAATAACCTTTTGGTTAAACCAATCGCTTTCGTCGGCATAAAACCTAATGTTTTTGTAATTGCAAACGCTTCTTGATGCAAAATAGCATCATCCACCACTTTATAAATCATTCCCATTTTTTCTGCATCGGTTGCTGAAATTTTATCACCCAACATCATTAATGCGGAAGCTTTTGCGAATCCAATTAATCGAGGTAGAAAAAAAGTTCCTCCGCTATCTGGTATTAAGCCTATTTTACTAAATGCTTGAATAAAGAACGTACTACTGGCAGCAATTACAATATCGCAAGCCAACGCAATATTAGCACCAGCGCCTGCTGCAACACCATTAACAGCACACACCACAGGTTTTTCTAAATTACGAATTTTCTCTATTATCGGATTGTAATGTTCACGAACTATTTTTTCAATTCCAGGACCATTGTTATCAATTGCTTCTGCTAAATCCTGTCCGGCACAAAAAGCTTTCCCTTCACCTGTAATATAAACAGCCCGTATGGAACTATCGGTAAGTGCGCTGTCTAATGCTTTTTGAAACTGCAAAGCCATTTCGCGATTAAAACTATTAAATTTATCAGGTCTGTTAAGTGTTATTTTTAAAACACTTTCAATTATTTCTGTTTTAATTAAGTTCATATAAATAGGGTATGTGATGAAGGAGTTAAAGTTAATTAATTTTTTATTGATGACTTGAAGTTCTCTGAATGCCTAATAAATGAATAGTCTACAAACATTTAAAATAATCAAAGGGTTCTTTACAATCGAGGCAACGATAAAGGGCTTTACAGGCAGTAGAACCAAACTGAGAAATCATTTCGGTATTTTTTGAATGGCAAAGAGGGCATTTTAATTCATGCAGTTTACCTAATAAGGCACGTTTATCTACGGTAGAATGGGCTGGCGGCGCAATACCATAAGCATTTAATTTTTGTTTGGCTGCATCGGTTATCCAATCGGTAGTCCAAGCTGGTGCATACACAAGCTTTACTTCTATATTTGTAATGCCAATTTGGTTAAGCTTTGTTCTGATATCATCATCAATCACCTTCATGGCAGGGCAACCAGAATAAGTAGGAGTTATAACAACTGTGCATAAATTATCATTCCATTTTACTTCTCTTAATATACCTAACTCAGCAATATTAATCACCGGTATTTCTGGATCGGGTATTTCTGAAAGTAATTTAAAAAGTTGTTCTGATGAATAGTGTGTTGTCATTCTATTTTTATTCCATTCCTCGCCTACCCTTTTAAAATTTATTTACCATTTCACTTGCGGATAAGCCCTATATACATATTGCATTTCTGCTAATAAAAAACCTAAATGTTCAGAATGTTTTCCTTCTCTGCTACCTTTTTGTTTAAATGTGGTAGTTGGTTTTTCCAAAGTAGCTTTTGTTAATACTTCATTTACACAATGCTCCCACTGTGTTTTTATTTTATTTAAATCAGTTGCAATTCCTTCCTTAATTAAAATGGCATCTACCTCATCCATATCAAACAATTCGGCAGTGTATGCCCACAAATCGTTTACGGCATTTTGTAATCGTTGATGGCTTTCTGTTGTTCCATCGCCTAAGCGATACATCCATTCTGTTGTATGCTGCATGTGATAGGTAATTTCTTTATGTGCTTTTACAGCGAGCGCGGCAATCATTTCATCTTTACTTAATTTTAATCCTTCATAAAGAAAAAAAAGATATGCATCAAAGAAAAATTGACGGGTAATGGTAGCTGCAAAATCGCCATTGGGTTGTTCTGTTAACAATAAGTTTCTGTATTCCCGTTCATCGCGCAGATAAGCTAAATCATCTTCTGTTCTGCCTTTTGCTTCTATTTGTGCAGCATAGGTTAATAAAGCAGTTGCATTGCCAACAAAATCAAGCGCCATATTAGTAAGTGCTATATCTTCTTCTAAAATGGGTCCATGTCCACACCACTCAGAAAGGCGATGACCAATAATTAAACTACTGTCGCCTAAACGAAGTAGATATTCAAATTTTGCTTCTTGTAAATTCATTATTTGATATTTGCTGTTGAACTTTCGATTACATTAAACGTTATATGCCGCGAATTACAAATACTTAACACCTTCTGGTATTTTATAAAATGTAGGATGGCGGTAAGCTTTATCGTTAGCAGGTTCAAAAAATGCGCCTTGATCTTCCGGGCTTGACGCTGAGATTGCATTTGCAGGAACTACCCAGATACTTATACCTTCACTTCTACGAGTATACACATCACGTGCATTCTGCATTGCCATTAATGCATCAGAAGCATGTACGTTTCCAACATGTTTGTGAGGTATTCCTGGGTTTGCTTGTACAAAAACTTCCCATAATGGCCATTGTGTTGTAGTGCTCATATTGTTATGAATGTTTGAATATTATATTGGTATCTTAAAATTAGTTTTGAAGGTTTAGTATAACTTTTGTTTTTTACAAAAAAACGTTATACATATTGCGCAGTACTTACTACTTTATGTTTATGCGCATAAGCAAGTGCCGCTTCACGAACCCAGGCACCTTTTTGATCAGCATCTACCCGATCTTTCAAACGGTTTGCATTACAAGGTCCGTTGCCTTTTATTACTTCGAAAAACTCGTCCCAATTGATAGGCCCGTGTTCATAATGGCTTGTTTGCTCATTAAATTTTAAATCTTTATCAGGAATTTTTAATCCAATAAAATCCGCTTGAGGAACTGTTCTATCAATAAAACGCCGACGAATATCGTCGTTGCTTTCCATCTTTACTTTCCATCGCATTAATTGTTCAGAATTCGGAGACTGGTCATCACTAGGGCCAAGCATCATAATTGATGGCCACCACCAACGGTCTAAAGCATCTTGTGCCATTGCTTTTTGTTTGGGAGAACCCAATGAAAGCGTCATCATAATTTCATATCCTTGACGATTATGAAAACTTTCTTCTTTACAAATACGAATCATTGCGCGGCTATATGGTCCGTAAGAGCCACGAGCTAATGCTGTCTGGTTCATAATAGCAGCACCATCAACTAGCCAACCTATTGCACCAATATCAGCCCAAGTTAATGTCGGGTAATTAAATATGCTAGAGTATTTTGCTTTCCCCGTATGTAATTGTTCTAATAATTCAGATCGATCTATACCCAATGTTTCAGTAGCGCTGTATAAATACAAACCATGCCCTGCTTCATCTTGCACCTTTGCTAAAAGTATAGCTTTTCTTCGTAAACTAGGAGCGCGCGTTATCCAATTTGCTTCTGGTAACATCCCTACACATTCCGAATGTGCATGTTGACTCATCATTCGAATCAATTGTTTGCGATACGCTTCGGGCATCCAATCTTTGGGCTCTATTTTTTGTCCGGATGCAATTTTTGCTTCAAAAGCTTCTAATTGTTGGGCATCTTCCATGGTTTTAGTTAGTTTGGATTGGTTTCTTAAATATAAATAAAATATACTTTCTTATAGTTACAAATTTCGCTATTATTTTATGATTATTACCTTATTCTACCAATCTTTTTAAATACAATAAATTATTTGTTGTATTGATCTAGTTATTAATCTGGAATTTATTCATTTGAAAGGTGAGATGCTATTGCAAATCGAATATCGGTGTACGAATAGTCATCTCCTAATGCTTGTTTTATGGGTGATAAATTTAGCGTATTTAATGTTTTAGAAACAGTGAGAATATTCTCTATTTTTTCATCTGATACAAAAGCGGTAGCTTTTAATTTACTTTTTGTTACATAATAAGCTAAATGACCTTCAATCGTTGTATTAGATAACAATCTTAACTTAGCTATGTCATCTATGGTATTCCCCGCATTATATAACTTTAATGATTCTTCTTTGGTATCCACTTTTTCAACTTGAGTAAGAGACGCTTTCTTTTCACTCTTTCCTTTTTCAGCAATGGTTTTACCCTTCGGGCTCAAATTAGTGGTATTGCTATATAGCTGATTTATTTGTTCTGCCCGATGGATATCATGCACTGCTTTTTTAATTTCTTCGCTGGTTATTTCTTTATTTGTAAGTATAGCAATTATTAATAACGAGGCTTTTTTTATTAAGGAATGTTGTTCAAAAATCACCCCTTCTAATGCTATAAGTTCAGTAAAATAGGTTTTAATTTTTTTTTCCGATTTTACAATTTCCGCATGCCTAAATATTGCATTCGAAAACGATTTTAAAAATGGTAAAAAATAAGCAGATGCCGCCGTTACGCGCTGCTGTATATAATTCAACTGATCGTATTTTTGGGAATCAAGAATAGTAATTATTTGTTGTTTAAATTTATCTGCTGCAGGTTTTATTTCTTTAATTTCTTTTTCAATGTCTTTTGCCCAAGTATGATACTTTTTTTTAATTGATTTTTTTTCATCTTTTGTATAGCTATCTGTATGCTCCTCTACCTTTCTAACAAATGCACTAAACTCAAAACATTTTAATAAATAATTTTTTAGAAATAAATAAGTTTCCTTATTTAATAATTCATTTAAATTTTGTTTTGATGTTTGTTCACTAGCATAAAAATGAATTTTTTCATCTAATTGAACGCTATTAGTTTGGATTGGTGATTTTAAGATGAGCCCATCTAGCGAACGTAAGCGAGATAATGCAACGTATACTTGACCAGGAGCAAAGGCTTCGCCAATATCAATAATTGCTTTATCAAACGTAAGCCCTTGACTTTTATGAACCGTAATGGCCCAAGCTAATTTTAATGGATAATGAGTAAATGTGCCAACAATATTTTCTTCTATTTCATTACTACTGGCATTCAATTTATACTTAATATTCGCCCACTCGTATTTACTTACGGTTATAAGTGTATTCTCTGCATCTTTTACTTCAATTAAGTCATCATTAATTTTAAATACCTTACCAATTTTGCCATTAAAAAAACGTTGGCTACCAGTAGGATCATTTTTTACAAACATAACTTGAGCACCAATCTTTAACTCTAAAGTCTTTTCTAATGGATAAGCGTATTCGTTGAAATCACCTTCAATGCTGGCATCAAAAAAAAACGATTTACCAGCTAACTGATTTAATAAATTTTTATTTAATTCGGTTGCCTTATAATTATGGGTGGTAAGGGTAATACAACCATTTGCTGATTCTGATTTAAAATTAGGTTGGTAATGCGTGTTTAAAAGATCATAATCTTGCTGGTTTAATTTATTATCACGAAGGTGATTTAATAAATTTAAAAAACGTTCGTCTGTTTGCCGATAAATTTTATCCAACTCAATATATACAGGATTACTTTTTTGCAATACCTTTGCATCAAAAAAATAAATGCTTTTGTAATGTGTTTTTAATACGTCCCACTCATTGTCTTTTATTACAGGAGGCAGTTGTAGCATATCTCCAATAAATAAAACTTGTACACCACCAAATGGAAAACCATTTCTTCTCACATGTCTTAATACCAAATCAATGGCATCCAACAAATCTGCACGAAGCATACTTACTTCATCAATGATTAGCAATTCTATTTCCCTTAATAATTTACGTTTACTATCGTACATCTGTAAATTTTTTATTACAGAAATAGGGTCATTTAATTTAATGTAGGTTTGAGTTGGTGCTGGTTGGTTAACCGGAATAAAACAACCAAATGGTAATTGAAATAAAGAATGAATAGTTACTCCACCTGCATTTATAGCAGCAATACCAGTAGGTGCAACAATTAAACATTTTTTAAATGTATTGTTAACTATTTGTTTTAATAAGGTTGTTTTACCACTGCCCGCTTTACCAGTAAGAAATACGTTTTTACTGGTATGATTTATAAATTTAGACACATAGATGGCTGGGTCAGTATACGGCGAGGTCATTTTTTTATGCTATTGTTATTATCCGTTTTAGGAGGCATTGGACCTCTTTTATAAGTAATTAAACCGTTTAAAAAATTTCTTAATAATTGATCGCCGCATTCTTTATAGTTAGCATGATCGGGCTTACGATATAATGCATTTAACTCACTTTTAGTAATTTCAAAATCAGCTAACTTTAAAATTGCTACCACGTCTTCGTCTTTCAATTCCAGTGCTACCCGTATCTTTTTTAATATGTCGTTATTGGTTAACATTTGTTTTAATATTTGCAGCGTTTGTTTGTTATTATAATAAGAGTTGTATCTTATTTTTAAAATGTATTATCACAAATCGTATTGAATATAATTGATATCATAATCGATATATTAATAGTTCAATACTTCTTCAATTACCTTTTCTACTTTTTTTGCATTGGGCAACATCGTTTCTTCCAATATGGAATTTAATGGTATTGCTGGTAAATTTTCTGCCCCAATAACTTCAACGGGTGCATCTAAAAATTCAAAACAAATTTTAGAAATTCTACCTGTTAAAGCTTGTGCAAAACCATTGTTATAGGGCTCTTCGGTAAGCACAATGCATTTTCCATGTTTTTTTACTGAAGTTATAATTGTTTCTTCATCTAAAGGATGAATGGTTCTTAGATCAATAATTTCAATTTGGTCTAAAAATTTTTTTGCAGCTGTTTTTGCCCAATATACTCCCATTCCATAAGTAATAATTGTTAGCGTAGGCTTATCGATAGAAGGTTCTGCAGCTTGTACTATTCTTGCCAGTCCTAAAGGAATAATATAATCCTCATCGGGCTCAATAGTTTTAGCATCTTCGGTACCTTTTATTTTACTCCAATATAACCCTTTGTGTTCTAACATTATTACTGGATTAGGGTCGTAATACGCAGCTTTCATTAAACCTTTTAAATCGGCACCAGTAGAAGGATAACAAATTTTTATACCCCGTATATTTGCCAATACACTTTCCACACTTGATGAATGATAAGGACCACCGCTACCATAAGCACCAATAGGTACACGAATTATGCAACTTACTGGCCACTTACCATTTGATAAATAACAAGATCGGCTTACCTCTGTAAATAATTGATTTAAGCCTGGCCAAATATAATCAGCGAATTGAACCTCCACAATTGGTTTGCAACCCACGGCACTCATACCAACGGTACTGCCAATAATAAAAGCCTCTTGAATAGGTGTGTTAAAAACACGATGATCGCCAAATGTTTGTGCCAAGGTAGCAGCCTCCCGAAATACACCACCCAAGCGTGCTCCAACATCTTGGCCATATAACAAACATTCTGGGTGTTTGGTCATTAATTCTCGAATAGCAAACAAGGCTGAATCTACCATTACTGTTTTTTCTTTCCCTTTCGGTGCTCGCTCTCCCTTTTCTTCTGTAACAGGGGTTGGTGCAAAATCATGGGTAAATAAATCTTCTGGACGAGGCTCTTCAGCTAACAATGCTTTTTGGTAGTCGCCTGCCACTTTTTGCTTTGCTTTATTTTCAATAGCAATTAATTCATCCTGATCAACACCACCAACTAATAATTGATTTTTAAATTTTGTGTACGGGTCGCGTTTTTGTGCTTCTTCCAAATCATCACGATACCATTCTTTACGAACACCTGATGTATGATGATTAAGCAATGGGACTTTTGCATGAATTAAAAAGGGACGGCGCTCTTTTCGAATTAATTCAATTACTTCTTTTACAACGGTATACGATCTTAAAAAATCTGTACCATCAATGGTACGTGTTTCTATTCCTTTAAAACCTTCGGCATATTCTGTTGCATTTTGAGCTCTAATTTCTCCTGCATGTGCAGAGATATCCCACTCATTATCTTGAACTAAATAAAGTATAGGTAATTGTTTTAAAGCAGCCATTTGAAAGGCTTCTGCTACTTCACCTTCAGTAATACAAGCATCACCTAAAGAACAAACAGCAATAGGTTTTTCATCACCATCATTAGGTAATAAATTTTGTTTTTCTAAGTATTGTAACCCTAAAGCAATGCCAGTAGTGGGTATTGCTTGCATACCTGTTGCAGATGATTGCATGGGTATTTTCGGCATATCGTCTCTGCGTAAACTAGGGTGTGCATAATAGGTTCTACCGCCTGAAAAAGGATCATCGCGTTTTGCTAAAAGTTGTAACATCAAATCATACGGTTGCATACCAATACCCAATAACATGCTATCATCTCTATAATAAGCTGATAAATAATCTTGTGCTTTTAACTGTAAACTTAAAGCTAACTGAATTGCTTCGTGACCACGTGAGGTAGCGTGTACATATTTTGCAGTTACTTCTTTATTGGCTTCATATAATTCTGCCATTGCTTTAGCCGTACACATTAACTCAAAAGCTTGAAGTAATGTTTTTTCAGAAATAGGAGCATCTATTCTTAACTTTTTCTCAATCATTTTTAGTATAATCTACACATCGTTAGTAATAAATTATGGCAACGAAAAAAATTGTTTTTTCTGCTACACTATCCAAAATAAGAAGAAGTAGTGATGAATGGACGAAACATCAATTCGTAATTTCTACTCTACTAATTTTTTAGGAACGGTAAATTTAGCAAAATATATCTAGACTGCTTAAGTACGCTTTTAATGTCTCTAAATGAATAACATAAAAAACTGGTAGTACATTCTTTTAAATTTCTAACTTTGTTTTCGAAAAAAAATTTTAACTCATTAAACCTTTTTTTAATCTTATGAAACTTAAAAACATTAAAACTACTGCAATAGCGATTGCGATTATTGCTTCTAGCTCAACTATTAATGCTCAATCTTTAAAATTGCCAGCTCCAAGCCCATTGCAAAAATTGGATCAAGCCTTTGCCCTATCTAACATTGCTATTGAGTATTCTCGTCCAAGTGCAAAAGGACGTGTAATTTTCGGTGATCTCGTTCCTTTTGGTAAAATTTGGCGTACTGGTGCTAATAATAGCACACAAATTACTTTTGGCGAAGCCGTTAAAATTCAAAACAATGCAGTAGCCGCTGGAACTTATTCACTTTACACGATACCAAATAAAGATAATTGGGAAATTATGTTGAATAAAGATTTAACATTAGGAGGCAACGTTGCTGATTACAAAGCAGAAAACGAAGTGTTACACATCAAAGTAAAGCCAACAACAATGGCAAATAAAACAGAAACTCTTACCATTAATGTTGCGAATATTACTCCAAATACTGCTAACATTGAATTAAATTGGGAGCAAACACAAGTATCATTTGAAGTTCTTGCAGATATTGATTCTAAAATAATGAAAAATATAGATAATTCTTTAGCTGCTGATAACCGTCCTTATTTTCAAGCTGCAAGTTACTATTATGAATCAGGTAAAGACTTAAATAAAGCATTAGAGTGGGCTAACAAAGCAACTGAACAAAATCCAAAAGCATTTTGGATGGCAGCTCAAAAAGCAAAAATTGAATTAAAATTAAAAGATAACAAAGCAGCAATTGCTACTGCAGAAAAAGTAATTGCATTAGCAAAAGAAGCAAAAAATGATGATTATGTAAAAATTGGAGAAAAAATTATTGCTGATGCAAAAGCAGCTAAATAATTTTTATCCATTTTTTATTCATTAAAAAATAAATACATTAAGAGCCTGTTTAAATTTTATTTATTTAAATAGGCTCTTAACCGCTATCCGTTTGTTTGGATGGTTGGATTAAATCTTATAGAAGTATGATAAAAATAACATTACCTGATAATTCGGTTCGTGAATATGAGAATGGAACCACTTCGCTGCAAATAGCTCAATCTATTTCAGAAGGTTTAGCTCGCAATGTTTTAGCAGCCAAAGTAAATGATGAAGTTTGGGACGCTACTCGACCTATTACAACAGATTCAAAGGTGGTGTTATTAACGATGAACGACTTAGAAGGTAAATCTACTTTATGGCATTCCTCTGCCCATCTTTTAGCAGAAGCGATAGAGGCACTGTATCCTGGAACTAAGTTTGGAATAGGACCTGCTATTGAAAATGGTTTTTATTATGACATTGACCTTGGTGGAAAGATTTTTACACAAGAAGATTTTAAACGCGTAGAGGATAAAATGCTTGAATTAGCTAGGCTAAATAACCCGTATATCCGTAAAGAGATTTCTAAAGAGAATGCAATCAGGTATTTCAAAGAAAAAAATGATGAATATAAATTAGATCTTCTGGAAGGACTAACAGATGGCTCCATCACTTTTTACGAACAGGGTAATTTTATTGACCTTTGTCGTGGCCCTCACATTCCGAATACTGGCTTTATAAAAGCAGTAAAGCTAATGAACGTAGCGGGCGCCTATTGGCGAGGAGATGAAAAAAATAAAATGCTTACTCGTGTATATGGCATCACCTTTACTAAACAAAAAGACTTAACGGATTATTTGATTTTATTAGAAGAGGCGAAAATGCGTGATCATCGAAAAATAGGAAAAGAGTTAGAATTATTTGCTTTTTCTGAAAAAGTAGGAATGGGCTTACCTTTATGGCTTCCAAAAGGTGCTGCATTAAGAGAACGTTTGGTTCAGTTTTTACAGAAAGCACAGATAAAATCGGGCTATCTACCCGTTATTACCCCTCATATTGGTAATAAAAATTTATACATTACCTCTGGTCATTATGAAAAGTATGGAGCAGATTCATTTCAGCCCATTCGCACACCTCATGAAGGAGAAGAGTTTTTTTTAAAACCAATGAACTGTCCACATCATTGTGAAATTTATAAAACATCACCTAAATCTTATAAAGATTTGCCTGTTCGTTATTCGGAATTTGGTACTGTTTATCGGTATGAACAAGCAGGGGAACTACATGGGTTAACACGTGTACGTGGATTTACACAAGATGATGCACATTTATTTTGTCGTCCCGATCAAGTAAAAGAAGAATTTTGCAAAGTAATTGATTTAGTGCTTTATGTGTTTAAAGCACTCGATTTTAATGACTATACGGCACAAATATCTTTACGAGATCCGAACAACAAAACAAAGTATATTGGCTCAGACGAAAACTGGAAACTTGCAGAAGAAGCCATTATAGAATCTGCTAAAGAAAAGGGATTAAAAACTGTTATTGAATATGGAGAAGCTGCTTTTTATGGTCCTAAATTAGACTTTATGGTAAAAGATGCCATTGGACGTAAATGGCAACTAGGAACCATTCAAGTTGACTATAATTTACCGGAACGGTTTGAGTTAGAATATACTGGAAGTGATAATCAAAAACATAGGCCGGTGATGATTCACCGAGCGCCATTTGGCTCATTAGAGCGATTTGTTGCCGTTTTAATTGAACATTGTGCAGGAAAATTTCCATTATGGTTAACACCAGAACAAATTGCCGTACTGCCCATTAGTGAAAAATATAACGATTACGCAAAAAAAGTTTTAGAATTGCTAAATAATTACGATATTCGCGGGCTCGTAGACGATAGAAATGAGAAAATAGGCAAAAAAATACGCGATACTGAATTAAAGAAAGTACCGTACATGCTTATTGTTGGGGAAAAAGAAGAGGAGGAAAATAAGGTTTCAGTACGAAAACAAGGAGAGGGAGATTTGGGTAGTTTCAGTATTGAAGATTTTGCTGAGATTATAAATTCAGAAATTGAAAACCGTATTCAAAAATTGCCTATAATTAAATAAAATATAAACAAAACATTAAAGGAGGATCAACCAATAGCAGCGCCAATTAACAATACCGGAAATAAATTTAATAAACCGAAACCTGCAGGAAATAAATTCGTTAAACCTGCCACTACAGGGCCTCGCCCTGATAACCGTTTTGGTAGAGGCGGTCAAAGAAGAAGAGAAGATTTACACGCTATAAACGAACGGATAAGAGCAAAAGAAGTTCGTTTAATCGCTGATGGAGTTGAACCTAATGTATATCCGTTAGAAAAAGCATTGGAAATTGCTAAGGCTGCAGGATTGGATTTGGTAGAAATTTCACCAAATGCAGAACCGCCTGTATGTAAAGTAGTTGATTATAAAAAGTTTTTATATGATCAAAAGAAAAAACAAAAAGAGTTAAAAGCGAAAGCTGCGAAAACAGTTATTAAAGAAATTCGTTTTGGCCCTCAAACAGATGAGCATGATTTTAATTTTAAAAAGAATCATGCAATGAAATTTTTACAAGAAGGTTCTAAAGTAAAAGCCTTTGTATTTTTTAAAGGACGATCAATATTATTTAAAGAACAAGGCGAAATTTTATTATTACGTTTTGTAAGTGAATTAGAAGAATATGGGAAAGCAGAACAAATGCCCATACTTGAAGGGAAAAAAATGATAATGGTGATTGCACCGAAAAAAAAATAAAAAAACTAAATCTTGTAATAAATGAAAAAACTGCTACTTTTTATTCCAACCGCTGTATTGTTGAGCAGCTGCGCATCTATGTTTATGCCTAAAAAGCAAAAAGTAACTTTTACTACCAATAACAAGCAAGCAAAAATCTACCTAGACAAGGAAGAAATTGGTAAAGGTACTTCAACAACTACAAAAGTTACAAAAGGTGAAGGGCATCAAATAGTGGTTCAAACCCCTGGTTACAAAGATCAGTATGCCGCAATTGTTCAAACCCATCGGCCTATTGCATATTGGTGCCTGCAACCTTTAAACTTCCTCAACTTTGGCTACGGATTTCTATTGGATCCTTTAAGTTATAAAAATGCTTCTTTTGAAAAAGTTACTGATATTCCAATAGAAGATAAAATTGTCATCCGAAAACCTGCCGATAAATATATTCATATCTCCAATATCAGTATTGATATTAAAAATAAAGATAAAGACATTTCTACTGCATACGTAAATTGGCAACCCGATATGGTGGATGCCATCAAAAAGGCAGACAAAAAGAAAAATGATAAAGCAGCAAAGGAAGATATGATGGCCTTTAAAAAAAATCAAAAAAAGAAAAAAGGTGTTAAGTTAGTAGAGGAAGACGACAAAATTAAAGCAGAAGATATTATTTTCACTGAAAATGTTTACAAAACACTTAAAACTAGTGGTTTTATTGATACCATAAACAAGATTTTTTCTGATAATAACAATACACTTGTTCTAGAAGGTAAAATTAAAAAAATACGTTTTTATGAAGTTCAGGGCAAAATGGGATTTGGAAATTATAACAAAGTTAAATTAGATATGGTTTGGTATGTTAAAAATACCTACGACGAAAAATTAGACTCTATTGAAATGCAACAATTATCTGGAGATTTTATTAATGATAATGCTAAAGATAATGGTACTAAAAAAATGTTCGGTGATGCAATAGATATTGCCTACCTTAATCTTCATAAGAATACCCATTTAACAAAATATTTAAAACAAAGCACTAATTTTTCAATTACTGATAATTTATTATCACTTAATCCTCCAGTAGGTATCATTACTGATAAAAGTGATGCTGCTGAAGCTTCGGTAATTGTAAAAAATGCTGATGGGCATGGTAGTGGTTTTGCCATCTCTCAAGATGGATATATCATTACCAATTACCATGTTATTGCTGGAAAGATTATTAACAAACCATCTAAAATCAAAGTAATTACCTCATCAGGCGAAGAACTAGAGGCTACAGTCGTTAGAACAAACCCTTTCCGCGATTTAGCACTTCTTAAAGTAGAAAAAAAGTTTAACAAAGCATTTGTTATCAAAAATGTAAAGTCCTTTAAAGCGCTTCAAGACGTATTTACCATTGGTGCTCCAAAATCAGTAGAATTAGGGCAATCTGTTACCGCTGGTCTATTATCTAATGAGCGTAAAGCCAATAATAATCATTTATTACAATTATCAATGTCCGTAAATGGAGGTAATAGCGGTGGTCCCTTATTTGATAAAGAAGGAAGCTTAATTGGCGTTGTTACCTCAAAGTTGATTGGTGCAAACACAGAGGGAGTTGCATTTGCTGTTCCTAGTTATTTGATACCAGAATATTTAAATATCAATTATAAATAATACAACAAATAATAAATAATAATACGATGCCTAAAATGAAAACAATGTCTGGTGCGAAGAAAAGATTTTCTTTAACTGGAACAGGAAAAGTAAAAAGAAAGCATGCTTTCAAAAGTCATATTCTGACTAAAAAATCCACCAAAGCAAAACGTGCTTTAACACACGCTGGCTTAGTAGATAAAACAGATATGCCTAGAGTAAAAGCAATGTTATGTATCGGTAAATAATACTTACTGATAAAAAATTAAAAAACAGTTTAATTAATAATAACCAGGTACTCAGTATTAAGTTTCTTTTAACTGTAAGAACGCTGAAACCAAAACAACTAAAAAGAAATGCCTAGATCGGTTAACTCGGTGGCTTCAAGAGCCAGAAGAAAAAAAATTCTAAAACAAACAAAAGGATATTGGGGCGCAAGAAAAAATGTGCTAACCATAGCCAAAAACGTACTTGAAAAAGGTTTAACGTATGCTTATCGTGATAGAAAGCAGAAGAAGCGTAGCTTCCGTGCTTTATGGATACAACGTATCAATGCTGGTGTTCGGCCACATGGCTTATCTTACTCTCAATTTATGGGTAAAATTCATACAAAAAACATCAACCTTAACCGCAAAGTTCTGGCTGATCTTGCAATGAATAATCCAGAAGCTTTTAAAGCAGTAGTTGAATCTGTAAAATAGGAATTTATTACATAGTAAAAAATCAGTATAAAAATTCCGCGACATCGCGGAATTTTTATTTTACAATCAATAGAAAAAGATAACTTTCAAAAAAAACTATTAACAAATAAAAAATACTGATCAAAAAAATGAATATATTTCTTTATGAAATGTGTTAGCTTTTGTGATCTGCACTTACATATAAAAGAGTAATCGTCCAATTATAATTTTTTAATAAATATAAATATGAAAAAGAAAATTTTAGCAAATGATGGTATTGACGAACAAGGCAAAGCATTACTTGAAAAAGCAGGGTTTACAGTAATAACAGAAAAAGTTGCGCAGGATGCACTCGTGCAAGCTATTAATGAACAAAACTATGTTGGCCTTACCGTTCGCAGTGCCACCAAGGTTAGAAAAGATATTATTGACGCCTGTAAAAATTTAAAATTAATTGGCAGAGGTGGCGTTGGTATGGATAATATTGATGTTGATTATGCGCGCAACAATGGCATTGAAGTAGTAAATACGCCAGCAGCATCTTCCCACTCGGTAGCCGAATTAGTAATGGCACATTTATTTAATTGTATTCGTTTTTTATATGATAGTAACCGTCAAATGCCTTTAAAAGGTGAAAAAGAATTTGATATACTTAAAAAGAAATATGCAAAAGGAATAGAATTAAAAGGCAAGACTATTGGTATTATTGGCTTTGGACGTATTGGTCAAGCTGTTGCCAAAGTTGCTTTGGGCTGTGGAATGAAAGTAGTTGCTTATGATCCTTTCTTAAAAGAAGCATTGATAACTATAGATATTGACGGCGTTAATCCAAAACCTTCTGTTAAGATACATACCATTGAAATGGATGCATTATTAAGTAAAAGCGATTTTATTACATTACACGTTCCCGGAGGTAAAGTAATTACAAAAAAAGAAATCGACTTAATGAAAACAGGGGTAATACTTATTAATGCCGCTCGTGGTGGTGTTATTGATGAATATGACTTAATTGACGGATTAAATGCTGGAAAAATAGCACATGCTGCTTTAGATGTTTTTGAAAATGAGCCTACACCAAATATAAAACTCCTAACTCACCCTAAAATATCTCTAACTCCACATATCGGTGCAGCTACAGAAGAAGCCCAGGCTCGCATTGGAATTGAATTAGCTGAATTAATAATTGCTAAATTGTCATAAAAATGGCCAATATTATTCCATTCAAAGGCATTCGTCCTGTTAAAGATAAAGTGCATTTAGTAGCTTCCCGTTCAGTTGATGGGTATAATACTGCTGAGTTACATGATAAATTAGCAAGTAATCCCTATTCTTTTTTACATGTTATTAATCCTGATTATAGTGAAGGCAAAAAGACTAAGTCTGGATCAATAGAGCGATTAGAAAAAATTAAAAAGAAATATCTAAAGTTCTTAGCTGAAAAAGTTTTTACTGTTGATGAGCAACCTTGCTATTACATTTATCAGCAAAAAAAAGATGAGAATGTTTATACAGGTATTATTGGTTGCAGCAGTATTGACGATTATTTTAATGGTATAATTAAAATACATGAACAAACCATTACCGACCGTGAAGAAAAATTAATGCATTATTTAGAAGTATGTGATTTTAACGCGGAACCAGTGTTATTTAGTTATCCAAATGACTTAATCATTGACCAACTAACAACTAAAATTATTAAAGCCGAGCCACTATATGATTTTAGTACAACTGATAAAGTACAACATAAATTGTGGTTGGTAAATGATAAGGACACCATATCAAAAATTAAATCCCGCTTTTCAACTATTCCACATATTTACATTGCTGATGGGCATCACCGTTCAGCCTCATCAGCGCTACTTGGTAAAGCACGAAGAGAAAAAAAAGTAAATTATACTGGCAACGAAGCTTTTAATTTTTACTTAGGAGTATTCTTTCCTGAAACACAATTAAAAATAGTTGACTTTAATCGTGTTGTAAAAGATTTAAATGGATTAGACGCAAAAGGTTTCATTGAAAAATTAAACCAAAAATTTATTGTTATAGAAAAAGGTAAAGAAGAATACAAACCTACTCATAAACATAATTTTAGTATGTATATTGATGGTAACTGGTATTCATTGGAAGCAAAAAAAGAAATAATACATAATAACGAACCTGTAGGAAGCCTTGATGCTACTATTCTTTCAGAGCATATACTCGGCCCAATTCTTAATATTCATGACCTTAAAACAGATAACCGAATTGGTTTTGTGTCAGGTATAAAAGGTATGAAAGAATTACAAAACCAAGTGGATAGATGGAACTTTAAAGTAGCATTTGGTTTGTATCCTGTAGCAATGGAACAACTGAAACAAATTGCAGACACGAATAATATTATGCCGCCGAAAACCACTTGGATAGAACCAAAAATTAGAAGTGGCTTAATTATTTACAGCCTGCAAGATTAACCCAGTAAGTATTGCATTAAAATTATTATTATATTCATTATATTATTTATCAATTTAAAACATCTCTATGAAACATCAAGTAAAAAAACAATTAGTTAATTTAACCTTATTTGCAGCAGGCGCATTAATAACCAGCACATCTTTTTATTCTTGTAAAAAGAAAAAAGAAGAAACTCAAGATGTAAATAAAACGGCTATAGCTACCATTCAACCAACTTTTGACACAATACCGGTATTAGGTACAGCTACATTTACTCAGAAAAACAATGAAGAAGTAACATTATCTTTAGATATTAAAATTCCTTCTCGAGCCAATAAAAGCGTAGCGGTGCATTTGCATGAAATGGCCGATTGTGGAAATAATGGATCAATGGCAATGGCACATTGGAATCCGACGGGTGCTAATCATGGGAAATGGGGATCTGCCTCTTTTCATATTGGAGATATTGGTAATATAAATTTAGATTCAACTGGACACGCTCTTTTTAAATTAACTACCAATTTATGGAACATTAACGGCGACGATGCTAGTCATAATATTGTTGGCAGAAGCATTATTATTCATGCTGGTGTAGATGACTACACTGGCACTTCTGGTAATTCAGGTACACGAATTGGTTGTGCTGGAATTCATTAATTGTTGAATTTACAACGATAAAAAATAGGGAGCCGTATGCTCTCTATTTTATTTAATACTCAATCATTAATACTCAATCATTTTAATACATTATAATAATGTCTATTAAAAATAACATTCATGAAATAATTAGTTCCTTACCTCCTAATGCCACACTTATAGCGGTTACAAAAACTCACCCCGTTGAAAAATTAGAAGAATTATATGAAACAGGGCATCGTTTATTTGGTGAAAATAAAGTACAAGAAATGGTAGATAAATATGAAAAACTACCTAAAGATATTCAGTGGCATTTAATTGGGCATTTACAAACTAATAAAGTAAAATTTATTGCTCCATTTGTATCTCTCATTCATTCAGTAGATAGTTTTAATTTATTAAAAGAAATAAACAAACAAGCCACTAAAAATAATAGAATTATAAATTGTTTATTACAAATATATATTGCAAAAGAGGAAAGTAAATTCGGGTTAGATTATGCAGAAGCAGAAAAAATTTTAAATTCAAAAGAATTAAGCGAATTAAAAAATATAAAAATTATTGGCTTAATGGGTATGGCAAGTAATAACAATTATCAAGAAATGATTGCAAAAGAATTCAATCAATTAAATAATTTTTACACCAAACATAAAAATATAGCTACTAATAATATCCATTTTTCGATTTTGTGTATGGGTATGAGTAATGATTATATGGTTGCATTGCAAAATGGCAGTAATATGGTACGCATAGGAAGTAAAATTTTTGGTGAGCGCCAAACATCATTTCGTTGAAAATGATTATATTATCGATATTATGCCAAAATAAATCGACTTATTTCTTTTTTTATTAGGAATTATAGAAACTGCATTTTATATTTGCTTTATAACTTATTAAAATTTTAAAAATGGAAACAGGTACAGTAAAGTTTTTTAATGAAGCTAAAGGTTTTGGTTTTATTAAGGTAGATTCAGGTCAAGAAATTTTTGTTCATGCAACAGGCTTGTCAGACAAAATTAAAGAAAACGACTCAGTAACATTTGAAGTTGCTGAAGGTAAAAAAGGAGTAAATGCTGTTAACGTGAGAAGAGCATAAATCTTTACTCATTTTATAATAAAACACCCAGTAATAATCGACTATTACTGGGTGTTTTATCTTATTAAATAATTGTAATGGATGGTAAAGGAATTTTAAAAAGCGGCAATTTTTTCAGATATGTATTGTCCCGACTTTAATTTACCTACTATTTTAGAAAATGCATCAATCGTGTAGTTAACATCTTCCAAGGTATGAACAGCGGTTGGTATTATCCGTAAAATAATAATTCCTTTTGGTACAACAGGGTATACTACCATTGAACAAAATATATTGAAATTTTCACGTAAGTCAAGTATCATGTTGGTAGACTCTGGTATGGATCCATTCAAATAGACAGGCGTTACTGGTGAATTTGTTTTACCAATTTCAAACCCTGCATTTCTTAATCCATTTTGCAATGCAGTAGTAATTTTCCATAAATTATTTTTGTATTCAATGTGGGTGCGCATTAATTCTAACCGCTTTAATGCCCCTTTAACTATTGCCAATGGTAATGATTTAGCAAATATTTGAGACCGCATATTATAACGTAAATATTCTATTACTTGTTCATCACTCGAAATAAACCCTCCAATTAAAGCAAATGATTTTGCAAATGTTCCAAAATAAATGTCTATACCAGACTGGCAACCTTGCTCCTCTCCAGTTCCAGCACCAGTAGCTCCCATGGTACCTATTCCATGCGCATCATCAACAAATAAACGAAAATTATATTTTTTCTTTAGCGCTACAATTTCCTTTAAACACCCCTGTCTTCCGCTCATGCCAAAAACACCTTCGGTAATTACTAATATACAACCATTTTGAGCTTCTGCTAATTTTGTAGCTCTTTGTAATTGTTTTTCGAAATCTTCTATATCATTATGTTTATAAACATATCGTTTACCCATGTGAAGCCTTACACCATCTAAAATACAAGCATGTGATTCTGCATCGTAAACAATCACATCATGACGATCAACTAAACAATCAATGGCCGAAACCATAGCTTGATAACCATAATTACAAAGTATAGTATCCTTTTTCTGCACAAAAGTAGACAACTCATTTTCTAATTGTTCGTGTTCTTTGGTATTACCACTTAACATTCTAGCACCCATTGGTGTAGAAAAGCCATATTCAGCACTTGCATCTGCATCTGCTTTTCGTACTTCTGGATGATTCGCTAATCCTAAATAATTATTTAAACTCCAGTTTAAACACTCTTTTCCACGAAATAACATACGAGGAGAAATATCTCCTTCTAGCTTAGGAAACGTGAAATATCCGTGTGATTCTTTTGCATGCATTCCAATAGGGCCGCGGTTTGCTTTTATTTTTTCAAATAAATCTTTCATCAGTAGGTATTGGTCAAATTTAAAATTGCGCTGCAAAATTACGATTTTATGCCCAATTAACAAAAACTATATTTGAAGTTATTGGATGAAAATGTACAGTAGTTTAAAAATTAGTTACAATCGCAAAAATCGTATTACTAAAGCGAATAAAAAGTGCCTTGTGTCATAGTCCATATTATCGTTTAGGAATTGCGGAATAATTCATTCACGATAAATTTATAAGACCTATTTAAAAATAGTATCACTTAATAACATTAAAATTAAAATGGAAATTTATTTTGTACGTGCAGACATTCAAATACACTTTTATTAAAACTAATAAATTATTTCCCCAGTAAATGTTTCACATTTTTACTTACTTAAAAAAAATTATTTACATAAATGGTTAAATTATATAAACTTTAAAGACTTCTAATTTTCGATTTCAGCTTTTTTAACAATAACATTATTATAATTTCTTAAGCGTGCATTCTATTTTATCAATTATTATCAATAAGGTAAAATAAATTTTAAAAATTATCACACAACCTATTTATATTTATGAGGGTTAATGGTGCAATAATTGTTAATGTAGTATATTAGTCTTTAATTTATTTTATCATCGAATTGGTGAATACAAAAGGTATAGTAGTGAGAAAAAAAATACCCATTTTTATATTGAAGTTGTTTTTATGGGTTATAGCCGCGATTATATTTTTAACAATTAGTGCATTAGTCGTATTGCAATTTCCAAAAACACAATACTACCTCACACAAAAAGCAACCGTTTATATATCTAATAAAATAAAAAGCAAGGTTAAGCTTAGCGAGATAAATATTGAATTTCCTAAATCTATTGCTTTAAGAAATTTATATGTCGAAGATCTTCATCAAGATACACTTTTATATTCTCATAAATTAACAGTAGATATTGATTTATGGAAGTTGTTATCAAAAAAAATATTAATAAATGATGTTTTATTGGAAGGATTAACTGCAAATGTATATAGAGAATATCCTGATACATCTTTTAACTATAGTTTTATACCCAATGCTTTTAAACAAAAAGATAAAAAGACAGTAAATGTAGTAGCCGACACAAATAAAAGTGCTTGGTCTTTTTCGATAAAAAAAGTTACACTTAAAAAAATAAACCTATCGTATAAAGATACTTTAACTGGTATTAATGCTGTAATTGCATTGGATCAGTTGAAAACGAAAATAAATGAATTTGATTTGCAAAAAAATAAATTACACATCGATTATATTGAACTTAAAAATACCAATACAACCTTCGTTCAAAATACTCCATTAAAAAAAGAAATAAAGAAATCAAAATCGGTTGATTTTGACATACAATTAAATTCATTAGCATTATCGAATATAAAAGCGACGTATTTAAACGGTATTGAAAAAACAGATTTAAGGGTTGACTTAGGTAGCTTACTAGTTAACATTAATAAGCTAGATTTTAAAAATAAACAAGCTGACATTGAGAATATATCACTATCTAAAACGAGTGCAATTTACACATTGAATAAAAAAGTGGTAATTGCTGATACGCTTTCAAAAACAATAACAGAAAATAAAGCCGCTTCAGCAGACGGAAAGGCAAGCTGGAAACTTATGGTTGCTAAGCTAAATTTAGAAAATAATTCGGTTGGCTATAATAATATGAATGAAGTACTATTAAAAAAAGGAATGGATTTTAACCACTTGACATTATATAACACCACTATTAAAGCAAAAGCTATTTCTGCTACTCCACAAGAAACAACGCTTTCATTAACGGAAATGAATTTAAAAGAGAAATGTGGTTTTTATCTCAAAAACTTTAACGCAGATATTCTGTATTCAGAGCATAAAATTGAACTTGCAAACTTAGATTTAAAAACTAATTACAGTAAAATTGGGAATTATATTGGTATTCAATTTAAAGATATAAAACTGTTAAAAGATTCAATTGGCAGCTTATCTACAAAAATAAATCTGGATAAAACAAGCATTGCCATAAAGGATATTTTATTTTTTAAGCCTGATTTGCTTCAAAATTCGAATATAAAAAATAATGAAAATACTATAGTCAGTATAAACGCAAACATAAATGGGCTGGTTGACAATTTACAGCTAACTAAATTAGAGATTTCAACTCAGCAAAATACTATTATAAATTTAAAAGGAACAATAAAAAACGTTAGAACTCCAAAATTAATGTTTGCTAATTTAACTACCATTGATATTGAAACAACAAAAAATGATATTTGCCAATTAGTAGAAAAGAAAGTAATTCCTCCAACCATAAGCTTACCCGAAACAATAAAAATAGAAGGTGCATTCAAGGGTTATCTAAAAAATTTTAATACTAACATGACTCTACTTACTTCAATCGGCAAAATAAATACGGATATAAAAATGAATCCCGATGCAGGAAATAAAGAACAGCCTTACGATGCAAAAATATCGATTTCAAAATTTGACCTTGGTAAACTTTTAAACAAGCCTGATATGATTGGTCTATTAAGTATGGATGCTAGTATTTTGGGTAGTGGTATAGATACGAATACAGTGAATGCCAAATTAAATGCAACGATAAAAAGTCTAGTAGCCAACCAATATGAATATAAAAACATGTTTATTAATGGTGAAATACACCAACAGGCGTTTATTGGGAATATAGAAATAGTGGATAAGAATTTGGCCTTTAATTTCGATGGAGAAATTGATATGAATAAAAGGCATCCTAAATATGATTTTAAATTAGATTTGAAAGGAGCAGATTTAATGGCGCTCAATCTGTCAAAAAAAGACATGCGAATAAGCGGTTTAATAACAAGTGATTTAAACGGTGCTAAAGATGAAAATATAGTAGGTGAAGCAAGTATAAAAAATTTATTAGTTATAAAAGATGGTAATAAGTCTTCCATTGAATCAATTGTTTTAAAATCCGCTTATTCAAATGGAATAGCAGATATCAGTTTAAAATCACCTATTGTTACAGCAAATTTCACAGGTGATATTATATTAAAGCAACTCCCTGTTGTATTAAAAAATCATATGAATACTTATTTTAATACACAACAAGAAGATAAAAGAGGATATGTAAAACCCCAAAAATTTAAGTTTAACATTAAGCTAATTGATCCCACTATTCTTACAGATAATTTAATACCAAATTTAAAAACCATCTCTCCTAGTTCTATAGATGGTATTTATGATAGCGAGGCGAAAAAGATAAAAATATCCCTAAGTATTTCAAAATTAGAGTATGGCGGTATTACCATGGATACTATTCAAATGAATATTACTTCGAATAAAGAAAAGCTTGATTACAAATTACAATTAGCAAACATTTTTACGAATTCGGTAAAAATGGAAAATATTCATTTTGATGGAAATGTAAAAAATAATAAAATTGATTTCCAATTGAATTCATCAAAAAATGATAGTACTAAAATGCTTGCCTTGGGTGGCATATTAGAAAGTATTGATAAAAGCTTTGTGCTTCGACTTCATCCTAATTTAATTCTAAATAATACAACGTGGTCAGTTAAAGAAGGAAATCACTTAGATTTTACTTCAGAAGGTTTGCGAGCAGAAAATCTCATTCTATTAGATAAACAACAATCCATTTCCATACAAAGTATAGCTAAGGAAATACCTGCTCCCTTAGAAATAAAATTTAAGAATTTTGAAATGGAGACGTTATCAAAAATAATACAAAATGATACGACGCTAGCAGAAGGTGTTTTAGATGGGAAAATTGTGTTAAAAACAGAAGCTAAACAACTTAAAATAACTTCTGATTTATTAATTAAAGATTTTGCATTTAAAACAATTCCTTTAGGCAACATTGCATTAAAAGTAAATAACACCGAGAATGCGAAAAAATATAATGTGAATTTAACTATTAATGGCAACCAAAATAATATTAATGTAACGGGTTTTTATAACACTGATAGTACTACCAAAAATAATTTAAATTTTTTAGTTGATTTGAATAATTTAAATCTTGCTAGTGTAGAACCATATACGTTTGGACAAGCAAAGAATCTATCTGGTAAAATAAATGGTAAAATAGATATTGAAGGTGCAGCTGCGGCTCCTATCTTTAATGGAGTAATCAATTTTAAAGATTGTATTGTAAGGCCTACCTTCACAAGCTCTATCGTAAAAATTGCCGATTCTAAAATTCGCCTCTCGTCTCAGGAAGTAAGATTTAATCAGTTCAAAATTACAGACTCTTTAAATCATAGTGCAACAGTTGATGGGAAAGTAGATATTCATGATCTAAAAAAGATAATATTCGATTTACAATTAAAAACAGATAATTTTTTAGCTCTTAGCACTACTGAAAAACCAAATTCATTATATTTTGGTACTATATTTTTAAACAGTAATATTTATTTAAAAGGCTCACCCGATAGTCCACAATTGAATGTTAACGTAAAAATTAATAAAGGTTCGGAAGTTACATATTTGAAACCACAAAATGTATTGAAAAAAAACGAACACACTGGCATTGTTCTTTTTGTAGATACTATTCCTGTGAATCATATTATTATGAAAGAAAATATAGAAGACAATACTAACACTATAAAGGGAATGGATTTAGAAGCAAGTATTGAGTTTGACCCAGATGTTAAATTAAAAATGATTGTTGATCCAATTTCAGGTGACTCATTATATATAAAAGGCGAAGGAAAATTAAAATTAAATATAAATCCTAATGGAACAATGAGCCTTGTAGGTAAATACAATATAAATGATGGGGGCTATCATTTAAAACTAAATGATTTTATTGAAAAAGATTTTAAAGTGGGCTCAGGGAGTTATGTATCTTGGTCAGGAAATGTTGTGAACCCTTACGCTAATATTATAGCAATTTATAAAATCAAAACGTCACCTATTGATCTTGTTCAAGATGAGCTTGCAGGCTTGAATCCGGCAGAAAAAAATAAATATCGAAATTTGCTTACTTTTTTAGTACAATTAAAAATGGAAGGCTTTGTCGCTAATCCTCAAATTAGCTTTGATATACAACAACCACCAAATGAAAAGGGCGCCATGAACGGAGCTGTAAACGCAAAATTAAATCAATTAAGAGAAAACGAAAATCAATTAAATAAACAGGTATTTGCTTTACTTACTATTAACCGCTTTATTGCTGAGGATCCTTTCGAAAGTGCAAACGAAAGTGGCGGCCTATCCTCTGCAACTAGATCAAGTGCTAGTAGAATACTAACTAGTCAACTAAATCAGCTCTCACAAAAATATGTGAAAGGGGTAGATTTAAATTTAGGTGTAAATTCCTATGATGATTATTCTAGTGGAAAAGAAGAAGGCCGAACACAATTACAAGTTGGTATTTCAAAGCAATTATTTGATAACAAAGTAACTGTAAATGTAGGTGGTAATATAGATGTAGAAGGAGAAAAAGCCACACAAAACAATGCTAGTAATATTGCAGGCAATGTTGTAATTGAATATAAGCTCACGGATGATGGCCGATATAAATTAAGAGGATTTAGAAAAAATGAATATGAAAATGCCATCGAGGGTGAACTGATAAAAACAGGTTTTGGAATAATGTATACTCGCAATTACAATAAGATTAAACAGCTCTTTTCAAAACCAAAAAGTAAAGAAGTAAAAGAATAGAGATATGATGTATTTAAAAAAGCGATTTATTCCATATTTTCTTTTATTTTTAATTGTTACTTTATATAGTTGTAGTAATATTAAATACTTGCCCAAAAATGACCAACTGTACATAGGGTCAACTATTAAAATTAATTCAGAAGTAACTATAAAAAATAAAAAAAATTTAAAAAGTGAACTAAAAAGTATTGCTCGACCAAAGCCCAATAAAGCTTTCTTTGGTATACGAACAAAACTTTGGATTTATAATGTAACTAGTAAACAGCCAGAAAAGAGAATAAAAAAATGGCTAAACAAAAAATTTGGTGAAAAGCCTACATTGCTAAGTGATCAACATCCTAAAGAAGTTTCTGAAGTGATGGTTAACCAACTACATAATTTAGGGTATTTTAAAGCAGACGTAGTTTATAAGATAATTAGTAAAAATAAAAAAGCGCAAATAGAATATACGGCAACAGTTGATGAACCTTATCACGTTAATAAAATTATTTTTCCTTCTAAAGTTGATCCGTTAAGTGTTGAAATAAAAGCTTCACAAGAAAAAAGCCTCCTAAAGGCTGGGATGCAATATAATTTAGATATTCTTAAACAAGAACGAGTTCGAATTGATAATCAACTTAAAGAAAATGGATATTATTTTTTTAATCCTGACTACCTTCTCTTTAAAGCAGATAGTTCATTAAACAAACACGAATTAACACTTATACTAACTGTAAAATCTGATGTTCCCGAAAAGGCTAAAAAGGCTTATACTTTCAATAATATTTATATCTTTCCATCCTATCATTTAAATAAAGACAGTCTTAACAACAAGCTTGATACTATAAAAATTGATAATTATTATTACCTAAATACTGATAGCTCGTTTTATCCCAAAACGATAATACGATCTGTATTTTTAGAAAAAGGGAATAAATACAGCCGAAAAGCGCATAATTTAACAATAAGTAGGTTAATGGGCATTGGCGTATTCAAATTTGTAAACATTAAATTTGTTGATACAATCATTAATAATAATGCAACCTTAGATGCATTTATTTATTTAACTCAAACTGAAAAAAAATCTTTACAATTACAAATAGAAGCGATAACAAAATCAAATAATTTTACTGGTCCTGCTGTTACTTTAAGTTATAAGGATAGGAATGCATTTAAAGGGTCTGAATTATTTGTAGCCAATATCATTGGTAGTTTCGAAACACAATTAACAAATAGGCAAAAAGGGCTTTATTCATTTGAAATTGGTGCTAATACCCAATTATACATTCCCAAATTTATTACTCCTTTTAAAATTAAAAATCCATCGAGTTTATTTGTTCCAAAAACAAAATTTGATATTGGTTTTAAATTAATGCATCGAGCATTATTTTTTAATATGCGCTCTTTTAATATTTCATACGGATACACTTGGAAAGAATCAGCTCAAAAAGAATATGAAATTACCCCAATTGCAATTAATTTTGCAAAATTAATGAAAACCACCACTGCCTTTGAAGCACTTTTAAACGAAAATAGTTATTTGAGAAAAAGCTTTGAACAACAATTTACAATTGGCTCTATCTATTCATTTAACTATAACACATTGATAGGTAAACCTAAAAAAAATCAATATTATTTTAATGCTACACTTGATTTGTCTGGAAATACAATGTATTTTATTCAGTCCGCGTTAAAAAGTAAAAAAACAGTTGACGGTTCATACAGTATTGGCGGCTATGCCTATTCTCAATATTCAAAGTTATCTACAGATACCCGTTATTATTTAGCCTTAAATAAAAAAAGTAGACTTGCAACTCGTTTAATTATTGGTGCAGGAATTCCTTATAAAAACTCCACTACTTTGCCATATGTAAAACAATTTTTTAGTGGTGGATCAAATAGCATTCGAGGTTTTTTACCTCGTACAGTTGGGCCAGGGATTTTTAAAACAGTAGAAAGTGATAACTCTAAATTATTGATAGATAAAGCAGGTGACTTAAAATTAGAAGCAAATTTAGAGTATCGCTTTGATATAGTAAGTGTTTTAAAAGGTGCCCTATTTATAGACGCTGGAAATATTTGGTTAGTTAATAAGAATAGTGAATTACCAGGTGGAGAATTTAAAATTAATACATTTCAACAGCAAATTGCGGTGAGTGCTGGTTTTGGTTTACGTATAGATATTTCTTTTTTTGTAATACGATTTGACTTAGCGGCACCTTTAAGAAAACCGTATCTGCCAGAGAACGAACGATGGGTTATTAATAAAATTAACATGGGAAGTTCTGGATGGCGAAAAGATAATCTAGTTCTAAATATTGCAATTGGGTATCCTTTTTAAAGTGATATACTTAGAATTTAGGGCAAGGAATTCTTACTCTTTTCTTCTTATTATAATTGGTTTTACAAAGCTGATAAGCAATGGATATTTCATGCGCACCATGTGAAGCATTGGTGAGTTTTGAAATAGTATAATCATAACTATAACCAATATTTAATCGTTCTGCTTTTAAACCTACAATCACAGCAATAGCATCGTTATTACTGTATCCTGGTTGATATTGTTTTAAAAATGGTATTCCTCTATACCACAAACCTAAATTAAAAACGTATTGCATGTAATAAACGCCAATGTCTAACTGATCGAATTTTTGTTGACCTCTATAATTAAAAGCTGTTGAAAGCGATTTCTTAATAAAACTATTTTTTTCGTCATCATCTTCATTATTCAAGGAGAAATTATACCCACCATGAACAGAATATTTTATGGGTAATACACTTTCATATTCTCCTTTTAATGCCTCGTTTGGAGTATTTAAATGATAAAATGAAGTACCAATCCAAAAATTTTGGGTGTATGCTAAAGCCCCTGCTCCTACATCAAAATATGTTCTACTATTTGCTGTAGGCTCTATGGTAGCTACACCTCCTCCTCTCACAATTTGATCGCCAAATAATAAATTTTTATAACTAATACTTTTTATACCTAAACCAGGTTGCACTCCAAAACGTATTACTAATGCTCTAGTAACTTTTAACTCATACGCTATAAGCGGATTAATAAGCGTTGTAGTTAAACCTCCACTACCAGCAACATCAGTACCGATTAATAAACCAATACCAATTTTTTGAGTAGGAATATAATGGTCTATTGAAAATAGATAGGAGTTATATGCTTTTGAAATACCAGGCCATTGGTTACGATAGGTTAAGGACACGCGTGAACATACATCTCCACCCGTAAATGCTGGATTTAGATATACTGGAGATGAATAGAATTGTGTTAAATGAATATCTTGACTCACTAGCTTAGTAGCGCTCATTAGCAGTATAACCAAAGTCAATTTAATAATTGATTTCATTTAACACGTTGATTTAATTGATATCTTAAATTAGCCGCAGCATTTAAAAATAAGGTGGTTTGATACGGTATGTAATTTTCTGCTGTAACAGTTATACTATATGTTTTATTAGGGGCTGCAATAATTAATATTTTTTCGCTAGTAGTATTTGTTTTGTAGGTACCTATTATTTTGTGTGAATCAATATCAGAAAGAGTAATCTCTGCCTTCGGAAGTACTTCATTGTTTTCATCTACTACTATTGCATGGTAAACATTAAGTGGTAGTGGATCGCTAAATGATACTTTATAAATATCTTGTAAACCAAAGCCTCCTGTCCTATCTGATGAAAAATAGCCATCAGTTGCATTTGCATTTAATACAAAAAAAATATCATCGTCATTTGTATTAATAGGATATCCAATATTTTCAGGTATTGTAAATTGTCCTTCTTCATTAAAATTAGACTTGAAAATATCATAGCCGCCCATATTAACATGTCCCTCAGAGCAAAAAAACAATACATTATCAGCAGGGTGAATAAAAGGGGCATCTTCATTGTATTCTGTATTTATGTTGGGCCCTAAATTGAATGGAAGCCCCCATTTGCCATTAGGTAGTTTTTTCATGAAATATAAATCCTTTCCTCCGTAGCCTCCTGGGCGATTACTTGAAAAAAAAACTGTGTTGTTATCAGGCGAATAACAGGCACTTGTTTCTAAATATTTTTTTGAATTAAGTTGTGTATTTATAATAACTGGTGTACTCACATAAGTAGAATCTAAATTACTTTCATAAATATCACCACTCTTTAAATCGGCATTGGTTCTATATAATAATATTTTTTTACCATCGGCTGATAAGCCAGTACAACCATCATGTAAAGGAGTATTGATAGTTGTATCTAACAATATTGGCAATTGCCAAGTTTCATTTATTTTTTTAGATAAATAAACATCTTCAAAATATTCATCTAAAGGATCTTTATTAACATGAAGGTTGTTTGGTCTTCTGGCAGTAAATATTAGATTATCTTCTGAAATAGCAATTAATGGGGCATATTCTGAATAAGGCGTGTTTATTTTTTCGCCTAAATTTTCTATTTTTATAGTGTTGTTTTTAGTTGCTTCAAAATTAATTGCGGTATTACTTTTAGCAATCAAATCATCTACTTCTTTTATGGTATGCTGGTTAATTTTTTTAGAATGATTATATTGGTTAAAATAAAAAATAGCTTTTTCATAATCTCCATGAAGATGGCTTAGCTTTCCTAAATAATAATTTGTTTCATTATTTTTGCGAAGATCCACTTTATCAAAATAGATTTTGGCCTTATTCCTATAACTTTTAATTTCAAAGTTGCACGCTCCCATTTTATAATTAAGTTCACTACTAGTGCTATCTTTTGCATTTAATTGTTCGTACATTTTAAGTGCATTAAAATAATCGCCATTATCAAAGGCTTCATCTGCTTTTATCCATAGCTGTTCTGTTTGTATAAATGATAGCTGCGCTGTTAAAAACTTTGCCGTTAACATTAAACAAAAAAATAAAATTTTTGATTTACCTAAGTAGTGTAACATCGCCTGTTTTATTATATACTTTTCCGTTATTTAATTTTAAATGTGCTTTATAAATATAAACACCTTGTTCGCACAATATCCCTTTATAATAACCATCCCACCCTCTTTGAATATCAAAGCTTTCAAAAATTAACTCACCCCAGCGATTAAATATTTGCATTTTAAATTCAGTTACACCAGAAGTGTATGGGAAAAAAACATCGTTCGATAAACTCTTAATATCATAACTCCCTCCTGAAGATCCATTTAAATCTGGTGTAAATACATTTGGAAAAATAACATCGGCATGCGTAATAATTTCTGTCCCTACCGTATCTGCACAACCAAAAGGTGTACTAGCAATTAGTTGTAAATAAAACTTACCGATGGATGTGTAAGTATGTTTAGGGTTTTCAATAATTGAAGTGTACCCGTCTCCAAAATTCCAATTATAATAAGAAGCATCTATTGATTTATTAATACATTTTAATTCTTCTTGTGGCAATTGTAAATCAGTACTGTTAACAATAAATTTTGCTATCGGAGAAGGATGAGTTTCAATTTTTAGTGGTGTAATGCCATTATTATTCTTACATCCCCCAAGGGTGTAAACAGTTAAAGTCACATAATAAGTACCTCTATGCAGATAGGTATGTATTGGGTTTTGTTCTTTAGAAGTGGTGCTATCGCCAAAATCCCAAAGCCAATTGTTTATTGGATCAGTATTATTTCCAGTAACGGAATGATCGAAAAATTGAATCGCATTGGGTGCACATATCGCATTTGTATCTGAACTTAATACCAATGTAGGAGGTGGATTAAAATTTATTTGAATCGAGTCGCTTACAGAACTACCACAAGCATTAGAAACAGTTACTTTATAGAGAGTTGGTTGTTTTGGAATAACCGTATAAGGTCCAGCTCCTTTGCCTAAATTATTATTCCATTGATAGGTTAATGCACCTGTAATGCCTGTTGTTTTAACAGCGATCGTAATTGGTTGATCTTTACAGATAGGTGATGTTCCTGAAATAATAATATTTTCAGGTTTCAGCGTATATACAAGTGCTTGTGCTGTATCTGGTGTACCCACACAACCCTTTTTATCATAAGCAACCACAATATATTTTGTATTTACAGTAGGCGAAACGTTTAATGTACCTAGATTAACAGAATCTATAGGATGCCATAAAAAATAATAAGTGCCTGATCCACCAGATGCACTTGCCGTTAATTTAGCTACTTTACCAACACATATTGTATCATTTTTACCTGCGCTAGTAATTAATTGTTTTGGGTGTGTAATGGTTGTATCTATTTTTAATATACAACTTTTACGATCTGTTATAGTAACACTAATATTTCCTGCTTTTAAATTTATTGCACTTGTATCAATTTGTGATGGTGTGGTATTCCATAAATAATCGTAGGGCATGGTGCCTCCTTTTACGGATACAGTTGCGCTACCCATTGTATCGTTATAACAATTATTATTTTTAATATTTTTTAATGTAGCTGTAAGTGCCGTAGGTTGTTTAATATCAACAGAAACAGAAGATGTACAATTATTTTTATCATTCGTGGTAACGGTATAAGTGCCCACAGTAAGGTTACTAATATTCGTTGAGTTAGAAACGATAGGACTCCATGCATAACTATAGCTAGGCGTGCCACCTATAGCTTTAACAGCTGCAGCACCGTCTTTTCCATTATTACAAGAAACATTTTTAGAAGTTATTAAAGAAAGTTGAAGTGGATCGGGTTGTTTTATCGTAGTGAGTATGGATGCTTCACAACCCAATGAATCAATCACCCTAGCAGTATAAACTCCAGCAATTAAATTATCAGAATTTAAATTATTGCCTCCGTATGGTAACCAGGTAATAGTAAATGGCTCAGAACCCTTATTAATAAGTAGGGAAGCCGAACCATCCTTATATCCGAAACAAGAAACATTTTTTAAATTTTTTATACTCAATTCAGGCCCTTGAATATTTACTAATGTAGTTGAAAGGGAGGTTGTACAACCTTTTTTATCTGTAATTTTTAATGGATAGTAACCAGGCATTAATCCATAAATAGCAGGTATTTTTAATGAATCGGGCAGCCATAAATAGGTATATGGAGCAGTACCTCCATCAACTTCTGCTATGATAGAGCCATTAGAAACATTACATGACGGGTGAGAAATTATAGTAGTTGCTAGTAATGCCTGTGGTTGAGATATTATAAATGCATCGTATGTTTTACACCCATTCTGATCAGTTACTTCTACATAATAATTACCCGCTTTTAATGCACTAGCAGTAGGCCCTGTTCCACCACTCGGAGTCCATTTATAAGTATAAGCAGGCGTACCACCTATTACAAAAACAGTTGCTGAAGCATTGTTACCTCCATAACAATTTACATTAGTAGCCACTCCATTTGGCACCAACGATTGTGATGGTTGCGTAAGAGTTATCGTGGAGGACGTTGTACAACCTTTATTATCAATAATGGTTACCGTATATGAACCAGCCGCTAAACCTTCTGCATTAGGACCATTACCACCCGCAGGTAACCAATTGTAATTATAAAAAGGAGTACCACCACTTACTGCTACGGTTGCATTACCAGTAGTTTCGTTATAACAATTTATTTTTGTAAATGATATTATGGAAGAGGATAATGGAGAAGGCTCTGTGATTGCTACTATAGCTGTTTTTACGCAACTATTTCCATCAGTAACTTGCAGCGTATAGCTACCCGCAGCTAAATTAGTTAACGTAGCATTTGTTGTTAAACTAGAAGACCACTTATAGGAATAAGGTAAAACGCCACCGCTTACTATTGCTGAACACGAACCGTTATTTCCACCAAAACAACTTACGTTTGAAATGGTGGTGTTAATATATAATTCTGGTGGTTCTGTAATTTCGGTAGTGGTAATTGCAGTTGATTGACAATGATTAGAATCTGAAACAGTAAGTGTATAACTTCCAGGAGCTAAACCGCTCGCTGCAGAGCCTGTCCCACCTGTTGGAGCCCAAGAATAGGTATAAGGTTTTGTGCCTGCAGATACACTGGATGTTGCTGTCCCGTTGTTTGCTCCATTACACAATCCATTACTGATAGAAATTATAGTTGTTTGCGGTCCACCCGTATTTTTAACCGTTATATTTGCTGATGCTTCACATTTATTAGCATCTACTACTTTTATTGTATAGTTGTTTGCGAACAAAGTAATCGCTGTATCCTTTGTACCACCATTAGGAATCCATTTATAGGTATAAGACGCGCTTCCCCCTGATGCGCTTACGTACGCGATTCCATTTGAAAAACCACAAAGGGAATTTTTACTACCTGTTAGCAGCGCTATTTTTGTTGGTTGATTAACTACAACGGAATTAAAACCACTACAACCCATAGCATCTGTAACGGTAACGGTATAGGTGCCCGTTGTAAGGTTTGAAATACTATCTCCACTATAGTTTCCTGGCATCCAATTATAATTGTAAGGTGCTGTACCACCAATTGCAACAGCAAATACAGACCCGTTGTTTCCACCGAAACAAGATGTTGATTTTGAATTTACTGCAACACTAAGTACTTGAGGCTGTATAATAGTAAAGGGGGTTATTTTAATACAATTACTTAAATCTTTAATTTGAATACTATAAGTAGTTGCTGATAAATTATTGATTGTATTTAAAGTACTTCCGCTAGGTAACCAAAAATAACTGTATCCTGGGTTACCACCGGTAGCTGAAATAGTCGCGCTACCATTTGTACCTCCAAAACAATTTACATTGGTAGTTGTTAATTGAGGTATAATGGCAGATGGTTGTGTAATATCAGGACTAGTGGTGGCTAGCGACTGGCAACCATTTGCATCTAATACCGTTACTGTATAACTACCTGCCGTTAAATTAATAGCAACAGAGCTGTTACCTCCCGTTGGTGACCAAGAATAAGTAAATGGGCCTTTACCGCCTGTAACAGAAACGGATGCAGAACCAGTTGCAGCGCCATTGCAGATCACATTTACTACTGAGAAAATAGTTGGGTCTGGTGTACCATCATCACTTACATTGATTGATTTTGAAGTCTTACAACCATTCATATCTGTTGCTTGTACTATATAAGGTCCCGATGAAAGCCCTGTTGCCATGCTATCTGTGCCACCCAAAGGAGACCAGTTGTACGTGTAAGGAGCTAATCCTCCAGTAACATTTGCAGTGGCTTTACCATTTGCGAAACCACAATTTGCATTTATTGTAATAGATGAAATGTTTATTTTTGCAGGCCCGGAAACGGAAATAGTATTTATACTTACACATTTTAAAGCATCTGTTGCAGTTACTGTATAGGTGCCTGCAGCAAGATTAGTAACCGTTGATCCACTTTTATTACCTGGCATCCACAAGTAAGTATAAGGAGCAGTACCGCCCGTTGCTATTGCTGAAGCAGATCCATTACTACTACCAAAACAAGCGGTAGGGTTAGACGAAACGACCATTGAAACAGGCAATGCAGGTTGTGTAATCGTTACACTATTTTGTTCCGTACAATTATTTTTATCAGTAATAGAAAGTGTGTAAGTATCAGCACTCATGTTTATTAAGTTTGCTGATGTATAGCCACCTGGCATCCATAAGTACGAGTATGAGGCCGTACCACCACTAATATTTGACATTACAGAGCCATCGTTACTACCCATACAACTTACATTTATTTTATTTTTAAAAGCAATAGTTAAGGAATTGGGCTCATTAATAACTAGTCCTGTTTTTGTGCTACAACCATTTGAATCAGTTACAGTAACAGAATAAGAGCCCGAAGCAAGGTTCATAATGGTAGAGGTTACAAAATTTCCTGGTTGCCATAAATAGGAATAGGCAGGTACACCACCCGAAACCAAAACGGTAGCCGTACCATCATTTAAATAGTTACACGTTTCATTTGTTAAATTAATACTAGTTGCTAATAATTGCGGTTGCGTTATTATTGCTGATTTAGATACAGCACAACCTACATTATCAGTAACTGTAAGTGTGTAGGTTCCTGCTTTTAAAAAAGATATGGTTGGCACAGCAGCACCTGTGTTCCAGCTATAGGTATAAGGAGCGGTACCACCTGAAACATGCGCAGTAGAATTACCACTGTTTCCATTAAAACACAAAACGTTATTATTGGTAAAAGTAATTACTATGGGTGATGGTTGCCCCACGGTATAGCTATTGGTAATGCTACATCCTTTCGCATCCTTAACCGTAAGCGTGTATGTGCCAGCAGCAAGATTATTAATTACATTGGTTGTTTTATTTACTGGTTGCCAAAAATAAGTATAAGGTGCTGTACCACCGGAAGAGGTTGCTGTTATTGATCCATTTTTACCTCCATTACAAGTTGCATCTTTTATTGTAGCACTTACTGTTAACACCGTAGGCTCTGTAATAGCAGCTATTTTTTGAGTTTCACAATTTTTAGCATCGGTAACTGTAACGGTGTAGGTACCTATTTTTATTCCGCTAATTGTTGCAGAAGTTGTTGCTCCTGGCATCCATAAATAAGTATAATTAGGTGTACCACCTAAAGGATTTGCTGTTACGCTGGCATTGGTGCCTCCAAAACAACTTACATTTGTTTGATTAATTAAATTAGCACTGAGCGCAGTTGGCTTAGTGATGGTAATTACATTGATGGAAGCACATGCTTTTAAATCTTTAACGGTAAGTGTATAGGTGCCTGCTGCCAGATTATTAATTAGGTTTGTATTTTTCCCACCAGGTTGCCAATTATAAGTATACCCTGGTGTACCACCCGATACATTTGCTGTTGCATCGCCATTAATTGTATTGATGCAACTTTGATTGGTAGTTACAATAGAAACTACCAAAGCCGGTGGTTCTGATATTAAAGTAGAACTAGTTACACTACAACCTACTTTATCAGTAACCGTTAACGTATAGGTGCCAACTCCCAAACCTGATATATTTGGAGCATTAGCACCATTAGGCGCCCAACTGTAGGTATAAGGAGCAATACCACCCGTAGTTAGAGAATTAATTATACCATTACTTCCATTTTTACAACTTATGTTTGCAATCGTAAATGAGGTTGATAAAGGCGTTGGTTGAGTAACGGTATAAATCGAGGTAAGTTTACAACCGTTGGCATCAGTAATTATAACCGTATACGTACCTATTGATAAATTACTAATGGTAGCTCCTGTTTGATTTCCAGGGGTACATAAATAAGTATATGGTGCCGTTCCACCCGTTGGTAACATAGCAATAGAACCATCATTTAAACCATAACAACTTACATTTGTTACTACTCCATTCACAGCTAGAGGCGCAGGTTGTGTAATTAATACTGTTGCATATGTGCTACACCCTTTACCATTATTAACGGTCAATATATAAGTACCAGGTGTTAAATTATTTGCCTTCGCTGTTAGTTGTGCTGGTGAGGTATTCCAAAAATAAGTATATGGGCTTATGCCTCCTGTAACGTTAGCCTCAACGGTTCCATCATTACTTCCATAACAACTTGCATTTTTAATAACGGTGTTTACTGTACCGATAAATCCAGTAAAAAATACGTACATCGTATCACTACCTGCAGCACATACTCCATTGTTGGTTGATGTTAAGATTAAGGTAACTTTTCCATTAAGACTATCTGCACTACTAGGAATATAAGTAGCATTCAGTGTAGTTGTATTCGGAATAAATACTCCCGTACCCAACGTTTTCCATTCACCTGTAGTGGTAATACCTTGCACTACACCTTTTAGTTTTATGGGTGTTGCAACACAAAAGGATTGATCTTTTCCTGCATTTACGGTAGGTGTTTTATTAATAGTAATCGTAACATTATGCGAATTATTACAAACACCTTTTGTTATTGTCCACTTTAAAACTACCGTAGTTCCTACAATTAAATCGGTAACGGCACTTGTTGGTGAAGTAGGATTGCTGATAGTGGCACTACCCGATACCACAGACCACATTCCAGTACCTACAATTGGTGTATTCCCCGCTAAGGTAGTGGAAGTGGTGTTACATATAATTATATCCGCCCCCGCATTGGCTGGAGTGGTTAATAAGTCCATATTAATAATTACATCATCTGTTGATGGAATACAAAATGCGCTAGAGACCGTCCACCGAAAAGTGTAAGACATACCAGGTAGTAGACCACTTACAGTACTTTTAGAGGAACTAGGATTTGCAATGGTGGCAGTGCCCGAAACGATCGTCCATTTACCCGCGCCAATTGTTGGTGCAGTTGCCGACAAGGTAGCAGTTGACACCCCACAAATTGTTTGATCATCTCCTGCATAGGCTGCTGTAGATGACTTTGAAATAGTTATAAACATAGTATCGTTAACTGACGCACAAAGTCCGTTTCCAGTAGAGGTTAATATAATCATCACACTTTCCTTTATAATGTCTGCTGCACTTGGGTTATAAGTAGCATTTAATATATTCGCATTCGGCGAAAAACTACCAGTTCCATCACTAAACCAACTTCCTCCGGTAGCATTAGTAATACTTCCTTTAAGAGTTACAGCAGGATTATTTGCACATACCGTTTGATCGGCACCAGCATTTACAATGGGCTTTGGATCAATAATAATTATTTGTTTTATAGTATCTGAACAAGTAGCGTTTGTATTTACGACTAACGTTACCGTATAGCTACCTGCTGAAGCATATACATGAGTGGGGTTAGCGACAGTAGCTGTTTTGCCATCTCCAAAATTCCATAAAGATTGAACTATATTAATATTAGCTGAATTGGTAGCCGTTTGGGTAAATGAGATACTTGAACCCTCACATTTAGGAGCATCGTTTGTAAAATTACTTTTTACCCAACCAACAGTAACAGTTGTTTTTGAAGTATCTGCGCAATTGGTTTTATAACCAGTAATTAAAGTTACGATGTAATTACCTGTTGAAGGATAAGTATAGTTTGGAAAATTGAGTTTAGATGTATCTGCTTTAGTGGAGGGGTCGCCAAAATCCCATAACCAATTGTTTCCAGTACTTCCTCCAGAATTAAAAAAATTAACGTTGGTTCCACTACAAATTTTAATAGGCTTAAGAATTGCGCTAATTTGTTCCGGACAACTTACTACATTAAACTGAAAATCTCTTAATGTTTGGCTCATGTATTTTCCATTGCGATATTCTTTAACCATAACACCAACTACAAACTGACCTATCATACTGGGTGTACCCGATAACAAACCAGTTGAAGAATTTAAATTTAAAGGAGAACCTCCAAGAGGGCTTGTTGTCGAATATCCTGGTTGCCATAAAACAGATTGAAAAATTGCGTGATTATCTACAAAAACGGGCTTTAAAGGTGTAGAATTATCTCCATCATAAGGAGTATAAAAAGAGTAGAATAAAGAGTCGCCATTAACATCTGTAGCAGCATGATTAAACGTAAAAGGTTTTCCTGCGCAAAGAAAAAGTGGAGGAAATAAATCATAAACAGGATTATTATTGCTTAAAAATGTACTTCCATAAACAAGTACATTATCAATTCTGTATATTTCACTAGTTGGCGAAGCACCGTCAAACTTTACACGAATAACTAGTTGAACAGTATTACCTATTAATGAATTGGTAGTAGCTATTTTATTTGCAAAATTACCGTTAGTGATGCCATTGGTTGAAAATAAAGTTAATGGGCCACCATTTAATCGGTAATATACTAACAAAGAATCGCCAGCATCTAATGTTCCAGCTTTAGCTAAATCAACACTTAAGTTAACACCATCTGTAAACGAAGAAATGTTTATAGAGGAAGATTGCCATGTTAATCCTGAATTATTTTTTCCTGTAATTTCAAAAACAGCATTATTTACATTTGCAGTTGTAGGCGCTACTGCATCTGGTGTTATACTCCATGCGGTTGCACCATTATCAACAGTAGTCAAGTTCGGTAATGAAAAATCTTCATTCCAATGCAAGGGCAAACCAGGAATATCTGCATAAAAACTTTCTCCAATACAATTGCAAGTACCATTTACATTTGTTAAACTAAGGTTACGTGCTGATATCTGAAAATAAAGATGGTACCCTCCAGAAACAGGAGGTAAATTATTAACTGTGGTGGTATATATTGCCTCTTGCCCACAAGGCATAGGATTGGGCGGTATTGCACATTTATCTAAATTAGATGGCACAGAAGATTTTGTATTTAACGCCATGCTAAAATTTTTACTGGGTGACAAAGCAGTACCATTATACCCTAAAACATTTATGGTTACTGAATTTGGAAAGGCCGCGGTACCTGGGCTGCAATCACGATAAAGTTTTAAAGTGATTGTATAATTAGAGCCTCCATTATGTATATACGTTAACACACCTCCTACAATATGTGTTGAATATACATTATAAGAAAGTGAAAGTAAAATACCGATTAACCATATCTTTAATCGTTTAGCCATTCTTTTTAGTTGGTACTTTAAAGAATTTATACGACTATTAAAACTTTCAGTTGCATTAGTATGGTTTATTTATAAACATTTTTAACCCTTTGATAGCTGCTAAATAAGGGTTTTATTCAATTTTGAGATAATAATTATTTGAAATAGAAGATAATAATACGTTTATTACCTATTGAGTAGGAAAAGAGTGAATTTTGTGCCTTTATTAACAATACTTTCGGCAAAAATAAATCCATTATGATTTTCAATAATTTTTTTACAAATGGCTAAGCCAATTCCAGTTCCCGCATATTTTTTCCGATCATTTAAGCGTTGAAAAATAATAAATACTTGTTCAGCATATTTCTGTTCAAATCCAATACCATTATCTTTAATAGTGATTTTTATATATTTTTTATCTTTAACTGAGGCATCCAATTTATAGTTAAGGAAGTCTTTCTTTACTGGAATAGAAAAACAAATATCTATTACGGGATCTTTTTCCGAAAACTTAATTGCATTACTAATAAGATTATAAAATAATTGATTTATTTGAACAGGAATAACCTTTATAGTTGGTAAATTTTGAATATTAATTTTAGCATTTCTTTGTTTAATTAAAACCTCAAAATCATCTATTATATTCTTAAATATTTTATTTAAATCAGTATCAACAAATTGTTCATCTATTTTAGATAACCGTGAAAAATCAAGTAAGTCTTTTATTAAACAAGACATGCGATGAGCAGAATTATTAATTTTTAAAAGATAATTCTTTTCTTCTTCTTTTGCATTTTCCATTTTAGAAGAGAGCAATTGAGAATACGTTTGAATCTTTCTTAATGGTTCTTGCAAATCATGACTTGATACATAAGCAAATTGCTCTAATTCCTTATTTGTTCTTAACAATTGATCATTCGATTTTCTTAAAGCTATAGTCCTTTCTTTTACATGATTTTCTAGTTGTTGTTTTATGTTTTTATCTTTCTCTATATCTATAGAAGAGCCAATATAACCTAGAAACTCCCCTTCGGCACTAAAACGAGGGACAGCATGATCTAAGATCCAACTATATTTTCCATCTTTTCTTTTTATTCTCAACTCATACGAGTAGGGTGAAAAGGTTTCATGTGCTTTTTTGAAAGCATTATTAGTTGCATGCATATCATCTGGATGAACAACCGTTGTCCAACCATTATTTAAAGCATCCTTAACTGACATTCCTGTAAAATCGCTCCAGTTTTTATTTATAAAAATACAATTCTCTTTCACATCAGTCATCCAAATCATCACTGGGGCAGTATTTGCAACAATGCGAAAGCGAGCTTCACTTTCTCGTAATTTTCGTTCAGCAATTTGACTTTCTGTTATATCAATTAACATAATTACTGCACCCATAATTTTGCCTGCATTATCAAAAGTTGCCTGTGGATAAAATTTAATAATTCTACGTATACCATTTATATTCTCTAAAAGAAGATTCTCGCTAACGGTAGTTTTTACTCCCCGAAGTATTTTTGATAGTGCACATTCATATTCTGTTAATTCAGCACCGTTTATTTTATAAATTTTCCAAAACTGATGCCATTTATCTTGTGATATTTTAGGCTCTTTTCCCCATAAATCTACCGCCTTAGAATTATATAACATTATTTTACCTTCAGCATCACAAGTAAATACTGCCACTGGTAAGCCCTGAACAACGTCCCTATATCTTTGTACAAGTCGGTTATATCTTCTTTCGCTTTCTTCTAATTTTTTGTGGGTAATTACTACATCAGCAGCAGCCTCTAATTGATTAAATAACAAAGTGGTTACTTCTTTGCTAATTTGCTCGGAAACAAGCTTAAAAAAATCTATATAAAAAGAAACTATTTTTATATTATTAATTATTTTAATAAATAATATTGCCACTACCTCTTCTTTTTGTAAAATAGGGATAAGTAATTGAGAAGGAGTCGAAGATAAAATTTGTTTTTCCTTATTCTTAATATTAATATTAATGTTTAAAACAGAAAGTTGTTTGGTATCAATTACTTTTTGAATCGATTTTACACGTGCTGTATTTTTAGAAAGGTCAATAAACTTATCAAATTCGCTTTCATTAAATCCACTTGTAACTGCTATTTGTTTTAAATTATATCCTTTATTCTCTAAGGTGTATATAGAAGTGTAAAAAAAATTAGGTAGCTTCTTTTCGATGATAGCAATCGCATTCTTATAAATTTTATCTTGAGACTTTTCTTTTGATAATTGTTTAGCTAAAAGCTGAGCAGTTTCTGTATACCTTTTATCCAAAACCTCTTGAGTTCTCTCATTAATAATATTAAAAACTCCATCAATTTCACCTATCTCGTTATGAATAGGGCTTTGAGAAAAAGTAAAATATCTTTCTTCACGATACCCATTTTTGTTTAAGAAAAATAATTGATTTTCGAACCACGTTGCTTTTCCTTGTTTAAACACTTGTATTTCCAGTAAAGGAGCCATAATATGCCATATTTCTGCCCAAACATCTTTTCCTTTAGCGCCTAAAGCCCATGGATGTTTATCTCCTAAAATGTCTCTATACCCATCATTATAAATTCCAATTAAATCTGCCCCCCACCAAATAACAATTGGCATCTTTGAATTTAAACAAATATTTACAGCGCTTTTTAAACTTAATGGCCAGTCAAGAATATTACCTAAAAGAGTTTGCGACCAATCCTTTTCCAAAATGAGCTTAGCCATTTTACTGTCATTCGCAAAAACCATTTTATTTATCATTAGAAATAAATAATTTTAAACTACTTTAAAGTAATAATCATAAATATAACTATTCAGCTAACCGAATTTAAAAAAAGGAAATTCTATATGAGCACAGAAATACGATGATAAATTTAATGTTATCATCTTCATTTAGCTAATTTATGTAATGCTTTTACGAGTTAATTCATTTAAAGTTTTGAATACTGTAAAAGATGATCTAAATCAGCTAAAAACAAATTTATTTACAGCTTACTTTTATGAATTTGACTCAGTAGATTCTTCTATTAATATTTTAATAGTGCATTATACCAACATTAAAAAATTCGGGTCGACTGCAATTAAAAACACTCATCCCTATATTTGTATTATTTATATTTAGAAGGTATTAGTAACGTTAAAATAAAATGATCAAAAGCGGAGTTTAAAAAAAACTCTTCTTTTGATCATTAATAACACACTACTAATTATAAATAAATTTAACTATAAGAATATGCTTATTATTTTTTTAATGATGCCATATCAATTACAAAACGATACCTCACATCACTTTTCAACATTCTTTCGTATGCCTTATTTATATCCTGTATATTGATGATTTCTATTTCCGATACAACATTGTGTTTTCCGCAAAAATCAAGCATCTCCTGAGTTTCTGCAATGCCACCTATCAGAGAACCTGCAACGGATTTTCTACCCAATATCATTGGTACCGAATTTAAGAATGGATCTAATGGTCCTAAATATCCTACAAGTACTATTGTACCACTTATTGCCAAAGTAGCTAAGTATGGATTGATGTCATGAACATACGGAACTGTATCTATGATCAGATCAAACTTTCCTGATACAGCAGTCATCTCTTCTTTTTTAGTAGAGATAACAACATGGTGTGCGCCTAAATTTAATGCGTCTTGCGTTTTATTTTCTGAACGTGAAAATAGTGTTACTTCCGCACCAAGTCCTTTTGCAAGTTTAATAGCCATATGCCCTAAACCACCTAAACCTACTATTGCCACTTTACTTCCTTTTTTAACATTCCAATGTTTTAATGGCGACCATGTTGTAATGCCAGCACAAAGCAACGGCGCCGTTGCCGCAGGATCAAGGTTTTCAGGTACCTTTAAAACAAAATGCTCATCAACAATTACTTTTTCAGAATAGCCACCATAGGTTTGTGTTCCTAAATGTTTATCTTTTCCATTGTATGTTCCCGTAGAACCATTACTGCAATATTGCTCTAAATCTTCCTTACAACTATTACAGGTTCTGCAAGAATCAACTAAACAACCCACACCTGCCAAATCGCCTACTTTAAATTTTGTTACTCCACTTCCAACCCTTTTAATGCGCCCTACAATTTCATGCCCAGGTACAGCAGGATAAATTGTTCCACCCCAATCATTTCTTGCAGTATGCAAATCAGAATGACAAACTCCACAATATAGAATTTCAATTTCTATATCATTAGTTGTTATCTCTCTCCTTTTAATCGTCATTTGCTTTAAATCAACATTGGGTGCTGTTGTTCCGAATGCTTTAATGGTTTCTGTATTCATATTATTAAGTGCTAGTTGAAAATTATTTATTAATAAAAAATTTAGTATTTATTTCCGAAGCTTTTTATTCTTTACCTGTTAAAGGTTGATGCCTTATTATTCTTAAATATTACGAACTTGCTTTTACTCTGAGTTAAAATATAATCATCATCACTGCAATCAAAGTTACTACTATTTCTACGATGGTTATAGAAGTACTATTTAAAATAAATTCATTTTAATAATATTATATCAATTCTTTATTGACAGCCCTTAAAGCAAAAAAATGATTAACAAAATTTAACAAACCCTCTCCTCGATAATTCCAATTTATAGAAAATGCTTAATGAACAAACTAAACATTCTATTTACCATCATAAAATAAATAAAATATATTCGGACAATTTTATCCTTTATTAAATAACTTCATTATCTTTGTATCATAAATAATTAGCTATGTTTTCAAAAGCATGTGAATATGGAATAAAAGCGGCAGTGTTTATTGCTGTTAAATCTCATCAAGAAAGCAGAGTGAGTTTAAATGAAGTAGCAAAAGAAATTAATTCTCCACTTGCATTTACAGCGAAGGTTTTACAACAATTAACAAAAAGTAGTATTATTGAATCTATTAAAGGTCCTAATGGAGGTTTTGAAATTAATAAAAATAAAACTGCAAAAGTTATGTTGAGTAAAATTGTTTCCGCGATCGACGGAGATTCAATTTATAAGGGATGTGGCTTGGGATTTAATAAATGTAATGAAAGCAAACCCTGCCCTGTTCATCATAAATTTAAACGAATACGAAACGATTTACAACAAATGCTTGAAACTACTTCTTTATTAGATTTATCAAACGATATTAATAACGGAATAACTTTTCTAAAACGATAACATCATGAACAAAGAAACACTAACCAAGCCCGAAATGACCGTTTCTCAAATAGGAGAACATTTTAAAATACTTAAAGTAAAGGGTATAAAAGGAATGGAAATGCCTTCGCACATCAGCACAAGAGAAGCTGTTATTATTGTTATAAAAGGCGAAGCAGTTTTAAAGTTACCTAATAAAGAAATTAATTTAAAAGCTAATGAGTCCACAATTATACCTGCTAAAGAACCACATACATTAACCATAAATGAAGATTTCCAAGCAAATGTTATCATGGAAATTGAATCTGAAATAAAATTTGTAACTAAATAAATCAACATATAATGGAAAATTCAAACAACAATATTCTAGATGCAACATTACTAGAACCAAGAGTAAAACACGCAACAATTTTTGGACGTTACGATGACCTTAAACGAGGAGAGCACTTTGTTTTACATAACGATCATGACCCAAAGCCTTTATACCACCAACTTGTTTCACAAAAAGGGGACGCCTTTACATGGGATTATCTAGAAAAAGGTCCGGAATGGTGGAAAGTGAAAATCACTAAAAATAAATAATTAAAAAATTAAATCAATCAAAATGGAAGCAACTCTCGATAATATTTTAAACGTTACTTTATTAGAGCCTAAGCAGAAACACCCAACCATATTTGCTCGATACGACGAACTGCTAGAAGGGGAAAGTTTAACGATACATAATGATCATGACCCTAAGCCACTTTATTACCAACTTCTTGGAGAAAGAGGAAATGTATTTACATGGGAGTATTTGGAAGAAGGACCAACGTGGTGGAAAGTTAAAATACGAAAACTTATTTCAGGAGAAAGTGACGAAACGCTCGGACAAATAGCTACAAAAGATTTACGCAAAGCAGAGGTTTTTAAAAAGTACGGTTTAGATTTTTGTTGCGGTGGAAAAAAAACAGTAAAAGAAGCTTGCGCAGAGAAGGGGCTTGATGTAACCAAAGTAGAACATGAATTGCAACAAACAGATAGGGCACCTGCTTCACATCCGATACCTTATGATGAATGGAATTTGGATTTTCTTGCGGATTACATCATCAACACACATCACCGTTATGTTCGAAAAAAATTACCCGATATTACTACGTATGCGAATAAGGTAATGAAGGTTCATGGTGCCCTTCACCCAGAGTTGTTGAAAATTAATGAACTGGTAAAAGCTGTAAACGCTGAACTAACGGAACACTTAGAAATGGAAGAAAAGATATTGTTCCCTTTTATTAAAGAATTAGCGCGAGCAGATAAAAACACCCTTACGTCAAAAGTAAATAATGGTAAATCGCTACAAGATACAATAAACAAGTATGAAAATGAACATGTGATTGTAGGGGAAAATTTGGATACGATCAGAAAGCTTTCAAATAACTATACATTGCCAGAAGATTCTTGTGCCAGCTATAGTTTATTGTATCGTATGTTAGATGAATTTGAAGAAGACCTCCACCTGCATATCCATTTGGAAAATAATATTTTATTTCCAAAGGCGATTGCATTGGAAAAGAACATCAAATAACCATATTTAAATAATATAGTAAATTAATTTTTTTAAAATCGATAAAATATGAAATCAAGAATATTAGTAGTAGCTCTATTTGGTTTAATACTAAGTGCGGCATTTGCTTTTACACCCAGCAAAAAAGAAATCCAAAAAAGTGATGTACTGATCACCAATACCGTTCAACCAATCGATTCTGTTTATTATGGCTGTGTTCCATGCTGTCAGGCCTGTTCAGTATACACAACAACTAAACCTGGTGAATGCCCGCACTGCGGAATGGTTCTTGAGAAAAGAACCTATCAAGCAGGTACTGAAAAAAAAGAAGCATATTCTCCAGCAAACAAGACTACTTGTAAACATCCAGAATCAAAAAAAAATAAAACCAAGTAGTTATTGTAGCTGAAATAAAATTATGCTAAATCAAAAAGTATGATAATTAATTCCAACACTAAAATTGCTCATCTTTTAAAAGAGCATCCTGACGCGCTCGATACTATAATTAGTATCAACCCTAAGTTTGAAAAACTTAGGAATCCGCTACTCAGAAAGCTACTTGCTGGGCGTACAAGCATAGCAATGGCAGCAAAAATGGCGGGCTGTGATGTGAATGATTTCTTTAATAAGCTCAAACCATTGGGCTTTAAAATAGATGCAGCAACATTGCCTTTGGAAGAAAAAGCAAAAGAGTTGCCCGCATTTATCACATCCCTTAAAAAGGAGCAAATTATCGATTTTGATGTGCGCGATTTACTCGCTTCAGGAAAAGATCCACTCACATTAATATTAGATAAAATTAAAATGGTGGAAGCGGGACAAGTATTAAAAATCATAAATACCTTTGAACCAGTGCCACTGATAAAGATGTTAGAGAAAAAGGGATTTGTTATTTATACCGATATGATAAGTGAAGAATTGGTGGAAACCTATTTTTATAAACAAACAGATAAGAATACTGTATCTGCAGAGCCCGCAGCAAATGCAAATAAAGGCTGGGATGAAGTGTTGATTAAATTCAATGGAAAACTAGTTACGGTAGATGTAAGAGAATTAGAAATGCCCCAGCCCATGCTCACCATTTTAGCTGAACTTGATAAATTACCTGATGACAAAGCATTGCAGGTATATCATAAACGTATACCTGTTTTTTTATTGCCTGAATTGGCTGACAGAAATCTTGAGTATCGTATTAAAGAAATCAGTGACGGCAATGTTCAACTTTTAATTTTTAAAAATTAGTATGTTAATCGCTGGTAGCAATAGCCCCATTAAAAATACTTCCTACAAAGTGGTTATTCCTTTTTATGGTTATGCTTCTTTGTCTTTTTTGCTAGCAACAATTTTAATAATGCAAAATACTCTTTTATTTACCCAGCATTATTTTAACCCACCCACCTTGGCTATTACCCATATTATGGCATTAGGTTGGGGCACTATGATGATTTTAGGAGCTAGCCATCAGTTATTCCCCGTACTAATTGAAGGTAAATTGTACAGCGATTTGTTGGCTAATTTATCATTCTATTTTGCTGCAATTGGTATTCCTTTATTGGTTTATTCTTTTTATAACTTCGATATGGGTATTGTAGCTCAAACGGGTGCTATACTTATCAATCTTTCCGTACTCTGCTATATCGTTAATCTAACCATCAGTATATCTCAAAGTAAAAAAGAAAATGTACATGCTATGTTTGCCATTACAGCTGCTTTTTGGCTATTGTTAACTACGGGACTAGGGTTATTGTTAGTTTATAATTTCACACATGATCTTCTCTCAAAAAACTCAATCCATTATCTGTCCTTTCATGCACATATGGGCATTATCGGCTGGTTTTTACTAATGGTAATTGGTGTAGGATCGAGATTGATACCCATGTTTCTAATTTCTAAATATGAAAATGCTAAAAGATTGTGGTGGGCGTATGCACTAATCAATATTGGGTTAATAGGTTTTGTTTTTATTTTTATTTCTTCCGCTAAATCAGAAATAAGTATTTTATCAATTATATTAATTGGTATTGGTGTTCTCTTATTTGCATTAAATATCTATCAATCATATACCGATCGTATTCGTAAAAAAGTAGATGAGCAGGTAAAAACTTCGATGCTATCCGTTGCCTTTATGATCATCCCATTAATTGTTTTAATAGGCATCCTTATAACGCTCGCTTCCATTGGTAATATGAAATTTGTATTATTATACGGATTCACTATTTTTTTTGGGTGGGTAACGGCCATTATTTTAGGAATGACATTTAAAACACTTCCGTTTATTATTTGGAATAAAGTATATAGCAAAATTGCGGGCTTAGGTAAAACACCAAATCCTAAAGAACTTTTTAACAACAACGTTTACATCGTTAGCGGAATAACCTACGTGATCGGTTTTGTAATGTTAAGTTTCGGAATCATTATTACAAATGTAATTGTATTAAATATTGGAGCAGCCCTCTTGCTCATTACTGCATTATTATATAATTTAAATGTATTTAAAATCTTATTACATAAGGCAAAATGAACGTAAAAACAAATAATGATATTCACAGCACGATAGCTTTAGCTGGCCTATACAATATAATTGATCCAGAAATCGGTTTAAACATTGTTGACTTAGGATTGGTTTATGAAATTGATTTTAATGAGGAGAATAAAGAAATTGTTGTTACCATGACGTTAACCACCGAATTCTGCCCAATGGGTGAAACAATTGTAAACTCTGCAAAGCAGGCCATGGAACAATCCTTTTCTGATTATAAGATACAAGTTAATCTTATTTTCGATCCCTCTTGGAATGTGAGTATGATTTCAGAGGAGGGTAATAAATTTTTAAATGGTTGATACATTAAAATTATCACCCTTTAAAAATAAGTTAATGGGAAATAAATGTATTTAATAAACTAATTTCTTGAGTCATCAAATCTACATATTATCTGTTTTCCTCCATATAATCGCAGCATGTTTATGGTTAGGTGGTATGTTATTCTTAATACTAGCCTTAATTCCTAGCATTAAAAATCATCCTGATAAAATAAATTTAATTGCTGCGGTATCAATGAAGTTTAGAATTGCTGGTATTTTTGCACTTATCGTTTTGTTAATTACCGGTGTACTTCAACTGGAATATAGAGGAGTAAAATGGAACTTGGAATACTTTACGAACTCCAGTTTTGGTACTATTGCAGGATTAAAAATTATCATATTTACACTGATCTTATCCATTAGCCTTATACATGATTATTATATAGGCACTAATGCTATTGAAGCTTGGAAAAAGGACCCCTATAGTCCCAAAACGATTACCTTGCGAAACCTTTCGCGTAAATTAGGCAGAGCGAATTTTATACTCGCATTAGTGGCTGTATTTTTGGGAGTAATATTGGTTAGAGGCTGGTAATGGTTACATTAAAAGAAGATATCAATAGTGCTGATAAAACAATTCTTATTCGAAATAATTAAAGAACATGCATAAGTCCCTACACCAATTTTTCGAAAAAGATCATCAACGTATTGAGAAGTTGTTTAATAAGGCAATTGAACAACCAGACCGAATTGAAATGAATTATTACAATCAATTTAGAGCGCAATTATTGAAACACATTAAAATGGAAGAGAAAATACTTTTTCCAGCAGCAAGAAAAGCAAATCAATCGGTAATGCAAGAAATTCTCCCTCAGTACCGGCTAGAACATGGAGCCATCACTGCCCTAATGGTGCCTCCTCCTACTCCATCATTGATAAAAGTAATTATATATATTTTAAAAAAGCATAATATCGCTGAAGAAGCAATGGAAGGTTTATACGATACTTGTGAGGAATTAACCAAAGGGCAAACGCAGGAATTATTACAGCAACTTATAGTAACTGAAGAAGTTCCTATCCACCCTCCAAATCCTGCACCCATTGCCATCGAAGCAGCTAAACGAGCATTAAAGCGAGCCAACTATGATTTTGATGAAATTCTTACACTCCATAGCGATTAGCCATCAATTAAATACTTAAAAAAATAAAAAAAGGAAGGTGTTCTCCTTCCTTAAGCCTTTAATAGCGATTACTTTTTTATTTTAATCACTCTCACTTTCCATTCTTCAGGACCTTTCTGAAGGTATTCCCACTTAAAAGGTTCCTTACTTTCAGCTTCCATTTGATAATACAACGGCAAAGGATCGTGGTCGTTAATAAATTCGAAAGCTTCACCAAGTTTTATATCGGCAAACGCTTTATAAAACATTTCATGTCGTTCTGCTGGCGGAAAAGGTCGTAAATCAAATTCGTTAACCACAGAAAAGCCATCCTCACCTAAGCCACTTTTATCTTTTTTAGTAATATGAACAACGTATTCATTCGCTTCTTGTTTTTTATAGATCCAGGAATGTTGTCCATCAAATTTCTGCACAAAAATAGAATGAATTTCTTTTGGATCTACCGCAGAAATAATTTCCATTACATCGTCTTGCTCCATCATTCCGTACCTATGAAATACAATTTGCTTCCACTCTTTTTCATCCGCTTTTCGAAGATCAATTAAGGTGGAGATATCTGTAAAAACTCTACCCTGAGAAGCTCCTTTCCTAGTAACTTTTACCTTCCATTCTCTTCGTCCACGATTAAGGTATTCCCATTCAACTACGTCTCCATAAATAGAACGAAACTCATAAAAGAGAGGAATCGGATCATGATCATTGATAAAAACAAAACTATCATCAACAGATAATTCTTTGAAAAGCTGTATTAATTTTTTATGTCTTTCGATAGGAATATGCACACGCATATCCAATTCTTCTGTCTGTACTTTATTTTCCATTTTGATTTAATTATAATTTATTATACTATTTAGATTAAGAACTGTCATTTTCTGCAACTTCAATAATAGCAGCATTAATAGGCTAAGAAAAATTCGCTTATTAACGAAGAAGTATTCAACAGTAAAGATAAATAGTGTTATTTATATAATGAAATTATTTCGGACATTTTTATCCTCTATTACCAATAGCTTTATTATTCAAGTATTATAATAGTCATTCATAAGTATGCGGACTTACCAACCTTTATTCTTTATAATTTTCATCCCAATTAAATGACCATATTGCGATGCCAGCATTTTTGGGTTACTCCGTTTAGCTATTTATTTACAAACGGCTAATTGTTTAACACCACATTATAATAAAAAAATTTTTTTGTATTAAATTAATATCTACATTTGTGATATCAATATGATATCATTTAAATATTACTTCTTATGAAAACAGAAAAAATTGTAACGCCGTTCAATGGCTATTTGGTTTTTATTATGCTATTAGCACTAATAGTATTAGCACTTTATGGCCTAAACTCAAACAACATAATATTGGGAGCGACATCATTTATAATGTTTATTCTACTAATAAAGGGCTTAATTGTAGTAAGCCCTAATAGTTCGAAAATTTTATTAATGTTTGGAAATTATAAAGGAAGTATCAAGCAAAGCGGTTTGTTTTGGATAAACCCCTTTTATGACAGAACCAGTTTGTCTTTACGAGCAAGAAATCTTGAAAGTGAAAAGATTAAAGTAAATGATAAAATGGGAAACCCTATTTTAATTAGCGTCATCTTAGTATGGAAAGTAAAAGATACTTTTAAGTCTACTTTTGAGGTTGATAATTATGAAAACTTTGTTAGAATACAAACCGACTCGGCTGTTAGAAAGCTTGCTGGATCTTTCCCTTATGATCATTTTGAAGATGAAAGAGCTACAATTACATTAAGTACTAATTTTGATGATGTAAACAAGGCTCTTGAACGTGAAGTTTCTGAACGATTAGATATTGCTGGAATAGAAGTTATAGAATCGAGAATAGGATATTTAGCATATGCGCCTGAAATAGCTCATTCCATGTTAAGAAGACAACAAGCATCGGCAATTGTTGCAGCTCGTCATAAAATAGTAGAAGGCGCGGTAGGCATGGTGGAAAGTGCGTTGAAACTATTAGCTGACAAAGAAATTATTCAGTTTGATGAGGACAGGAAGGCGGCAATGGTAAGTAATTTAATGGTTGTGCTTTGTGGTGATAGCGAGACAAAACCAGTAATAAATACGGGTACTTTAAATCAATAATAAAATGTCAGAGAAGAAGTCATTTGCATTACGTGTAGATTCAGAAACAATGAAAGCTATTGAAAAATGGGCTGCCGACGAATTTCGTAGTGTAAATGGTCAAATAGAATGGATATTAAATAATAGTCTTAAAGAAGCGAAAAGACTTAAAATAAAAACAGTGCAAAAAAAATGACTTTTGCCATTTTAGTTTAAATGAATTTCACCTTTATTCATTTTCTATTAAATTTATCAGCTGCCCATTTTGCTGGATTATTAATAATGTAATTGGAAATGTTTTTATACGATTGTTCGTCACGGATAATGATTTCGTAATAATTTCGTTGCCATACAACACAACCAATGTTTAACAAATTTAATTGTTTTGTTACCGATGATTTATATCCCCGAACAATTGCACCAATCGTATTGGATGGTGAACGTAGGGGCGAATTGCATTCGCCCTGTATAATATTGGTTAAATTATTATTGGGCGAATGTATTTCATTTATATTATTTGTTGTTGGGTTATTGGGCGAATGCAATTCTCCCCTACCGTTATTGTTTAAAATAATAATGCCATGGATATGGTTCGGCATTATAATAAATTCATCCAATTCAATGTTGTTTCGTATTTCGGATGTTTTTATCCATTCATTATAGGCTATTGTTCCATATTTATTCAATATCATTTGCCTGTTTCTTATTTCTCCAAATAAACACTTCCTATCATTACAACATATGGTAATAAAATACAAACCCGCCCGCGAATAATCGTATCCTTTTAATCGGATAGACCTGCGGTGATGTATTTGCGAGTTGTAATTCATCTTTTATTTTTATATCGTTGACTGTTAAAAAAAATAAAATAGTTGTCAAAATTATTATATTTAATAATACAACCCTCCCATTTAAACTAAAGCCTATAGCGTTGAAAAAATAAAGAGAGGTTAATCAAGAAACATAGAAAAAATTTTGATTAGGTATTAGAAATTCAATTAACAAAAGATTAGGGATTATTTTTTAATAATCGGCTCGCCGGCTTTTATATTTACATTTAAATCAGGAATGCCAACAACTTGGAAAGTTGCTGAAGCGAACTTAATTTCACCCTGCGTTGCTTCAATTTGCTTAAGGATTTGTGTGAAAAGTTCCGTTTTTATGAAGCGTCTTTTTTTAAAACCTACAACGTAACGTAAAGTAAATTCAACCCAGTTATCATTTGCCACTAATGAGACCATTGGCTCTGTCTGTGCATCCTCTAAACGGTATTGGTGTTGAAGTGTAATCCATGTTTGTTTTGAAAGTTCGGTTAAATCTCCAGCCACATCTTTCCCTATTTGTAATAAAATAGACTTAGTTTTGTCATAATTGCTACCGTATGAAATAGGAATTTTTATTTCATCCCACAAAAATGGAAAATCGCCTGAATAATTAAAAACAGGTTCTTTAAAAACAAAACTATTGGCAATTAAAACAATCCGTCCGTTATACAAATCCCCATCTACCCATTGCCCCGTTTCCATTATTGTAGTTCTTAAAACTCCTATATCCATTACATCTCCTTTTATTCCACCCAACTGAACTCTATCACCTGTTTTATAAAACCCACCAAACATAATAGCAAGCCATCCTGCAAAGGATGCAATTACTTCTTGCAATGCAAAAGCAATACCAGCACCTGCAACACCAAAAGCAACGGTAAGTCCGCCTAGTTTATTGCTATATATTATTGTTATTAGTATTATTGTAAAGACATAGCCAAAAAACGATGCAAATTTTTTTGCTTTATAGCGATTATCTCCATTTTTAATCTTACTTAAAAGAGTACGTTGTGATACTTTTACAAGTATCCATATTATAATTGTACCTATAATGAGTGTTGTAATCTTCCCAATAGTGGGATCGAAAAGAATATCTTTTAGTTCTTGTAACATGAATATTTATTGTAAGCCGATTCTACTAATGTAGATATACTTTTTAATAAGTTTATTAATTTCTGTCAAAACGATATTGCAACAATATATCCACTTTCTTTCATAACAACCTCAAAAATAGTTTTGTAATAATTATTTGAAAGAAGATGGTGTACCACTATAACTTATAACTACAGCACCTAACCTCCTATTAAACCCCATGACTGGTGCGCTCGCCAAGAAAATATTATTGTTTGTCATATTAACAATTGTGCTATCACCTAAAACGTTTGATGAAAGACCTGTAACATTAAAAGGGTTTCCCTCCCATTTTTTATTGGTAGAAGCAATAATATTATTTTTATCGTCAGTAATGAGTATAAATTGAAATCCCTTTTCTTTCACTAATTCATTAATATAAAAATTAATGTCAGTCACATCATTTTTTAGCATCTCGCTTCTAACGGCCCAAACTAAAGGCTTAATCATTGACTTCAAATTGTGAGTTTGCATTTCAAGAATTTGTTGAGTAAACTGGTATTCCATTTCTGTAGCATGTTTAGCCGATTCCTTTTTAAAGGAGCGCAATTCTATTTCCTTCCAAATCCAAATTCCTGCTATTAATGCTATCTCCACAATAATTATAGCATAAATACCTTTTCTTGATTTTTTCGGTTGTGGGTTTGTTGAGTTCATAATTATTTTTATTAATATTTATTTTTTAATATATTCTATTTTGAAATAGGCATCAACTAATTCTTTTAATTCCTCAATTTTAATTTGTAAATTTTTGTGCACCAAAAGTAATGCGTTAATTACTTTTTTTCGTCACTTTTACTTTCCACTTTAAAATACAAATTTAAGGTTTGAATTTCTAATTGGTGTAATGTCGTCTTTTAAAAAACATAAAATCCGTTTAGTTTAGTTGATTTTATAAAAAAGTGAAGTTTCTTTCGGACTTAGAACAAAAAAGTTTAAGAAAAAAATTTAACTATTATAACATTGTTGTACCATGCTCAAACAAAAAAGCCTCTCAGTTTCCTGAAAGGCTTGTCTTTGTTGATGTGGGAACTACTGGGTTCGAACCAGTGACCCTCTGCTTGTAAGGCAGATGCTCTGAACCAGCTGAGCTAAGCTCCCTTTTCCATTTAGATAATCACTTATTTATGGGCTGCAAAGATAATCACTTTTTGTAAACCTCAAAATCTTTTGATGCTTATTTTTCTTGAATTTATAAACGAATGCTTTTATCCTCCTTTTGTTGCATAATTTCTACATATATAACACTGATTTATAGTGAATCAGCACTTAACCTTACTTTATTAAAAAGGAATGGATTTTGACAGTGTTTATGTAAAGCCACTTATTCTTTAAAACTTAAAATCATCCCTTATGGAAATAAAAGAGCAATTATTTGAAAGTTTAAATGATCTTCTTAAGATTAACTCTGAACGTATAACTGATTATAGGAAAATAACAGATGAATTAGAAGTGGCTAATTTAGATATATATGCTGTTTGTGATAAAATTATATATCAATCACAAGTAAATAACATGGAACTTGAAAATTTAAGTAATAAAATTGCTTGCTCACTGGCATATACCTATATTAGTGGGAAGGCGCATAGAATATGGCTAAAGTTAAAGAGTGTTTTTATAGCTAAAGATCGAATATCGATTCTTAATTTTATGGATTTTAATGAAGAGGCTGCTGAAAAAGCCTATGAATATGTAATAAATGAACTTAGCATTTCCTCCGAAATAAAAAATGTTTTAACTCGTCAACAATTATCTTTAAAAACGCTGCACGATATAATTAAACAAATAAATGATAGTGAAATTATTGAAGAGAAAGTTTATTCATATTCTTAATTTTAAATAACTTCCGCTACTACAAAAGTACTTCCTGTTATTAATATTAAATCATTTGCTTTTGCTTTTGTTTTTGCTGCATTTAGTGCTTCGAATACAGATGAATACGTATCTCCTAACAGTTTTTTATTCTTAGCTAATACCGCTAAAGCACCAGCCTCCATTGCTCTAGGAATAGCTGCTTTACAAAAGTAATAGGTAGCTTTGGTAGGTAATAAATTTAGTACGGTTGAAACATCTTTATCGTTTACCATACCTAATACAACGTGTAAGCCTTGGTATGATGTTGTATTTAATTGTGCTACCACCTCCTTAATTCCCGCTTCGTTATGACCGATATCCGCTATGATAAGAGGCTGTTCAGCGAGCACCTGCCACCTCCCTTGCAAACCTGTTTGACTCACTACTTTCTTCAAGCCCTCCCGAACAATGTTTTCTGTTAGTTGATAACCTTTTTCATTTAGCATATCGATTACAGCCAATATGGTTTGAATATTTTTTAATTGATACAAACCTGGCAATGCTACTTCTAAATTTTCATATTGCAGTTCTTCCTGTTTATATACATCCATACACAAGAACGTTTTATTATTTTTATTAACGTGATTTGCATTCCGCGCTTTATAAATTTTATCAGCGAAAACGATACGTGCATTTTCGTCTTTACTTTTTCCTATGAAAACATCCTTTATTTCTGCTTGTGTTTCGCCAATAACGATAGGTATATTCTTTTTTATAATTCCAGCTTTTTCTGCTGCAATTTTTGCTAACGTATTACCGAGTAATGATATATGATCAAAGCTAATATTTGTTATTACTGCTACTTCGGGGTTTATAACATTGGTTGAATCTAGCCGGCCTCCTAAACCTACTTCAATTACAGCAATGTCTACTTTTTGAGATGCAAAATAATTAAATGCTAAACCCACGGTCATTTCAAAAAAAGAAGGTTGTATTTTTTCGAAATCACTTTTGTATTTGGTGATGAAATTAATTACTTGTTGTTGCGGAATCATTTCACCATTTATTTTTATACGCTCTCTAAAGTCTTTTAAATGAGGGGATGTATATAATCCTACTTTTAATCCTGCACGCTGTAAAACAGAAGCCAATAAATGAGAGGTAGAACCTTTTCCATTAGTACCGGCAATGTGTATAGTTTTAAATTGATGTTGAGGATTGTTTAGTAAATTACAAATAGCAATTGTATTATATAAATTTGGTTTGTATGCAGCAATACCCACCCTGTGAAACATGGGCAGCTGATCATACATGTAATCGAGTGTTTCTTGATAGGTCATAGAAGATATTGCTATTGAAAAGATACGACACTCAAAATTAATAGAAATTATTCGAGCGTAAAAACGAAAGTATATGAACCACGCTGTTCTTTTATACCTTCAGGGCTAGAGTTAAAACGTGCTTGATATGCTGCTTGCCTTGCTTTTGCATATAAATTAGCACTCGTAGTGGTTGAACCCCGTTGACCAGGTGTAGCTTTTGTTACTTTACCTGTTTCATCCACTATAATTTCTACCACCACAATTCCTTCTTCTTGAGAATCAGTCATACGAGCTGGTTTTCTTAATAATGAACGTCCTTTTAAATCATACCCCCCTGTTCCTCCTCCACCTGCTTGTCCATTACCATGGCCAGTGCCGCTTCCATTGCCAACCCCTTGTTGGGTACCATTTCCTGAGCCGCCTGTATCATTACTTCCTTCACCATTTCCAGAATGTTTCTTTTTACTTTTTAATATTGCTAAAGCATTCGATAACTCTGAACTTGGCTTGTCCACCACTACTTTAGGCGTTTCAATTTCTACTTTAGTTATTTTTTTGGGCTTTTTAGGGCTTTTTTTTATAACAACCTCTGTTTCTGTTTCATCAGTTAGCACCTCATTTGTTTGAGATTCAACTACTGGCGTACTTTCTGTTTTCACAGGGTCAGGTGTAGCAGTAGTTAGCTCTTTATCATTTTTACCTGAACCACCAGCATCTTTATTTCCAAGACCTTCCATACCCAAGCCTATTTCAATTTCTGGAACTGGTTTTATTTCGAATGGGGGAATAGGAGTTATAAAGACCGTAAAAATAAACAGCAAAAATAAAAGCACATGAAACAAAAGCGTAAAGCCCAATGCTTGATATTTATTTTTATTTTCTGTTGAACTCTCCATTTTTCTACTTGTTTGTAGCTTTTGTAGCCAATACCATTTTTACCCCTAAGCGGTAACCTATTTGCATCACATCAGCTAAATCTTGAATAGATAAAGTATTGTCTAATTTTAATATAACAGTAGGAGACATAGTTCGAGCTAATTCTATTTTCAAAGCATTTTCTAAATCAGCAAAAGCAATGGGTGTTTTATTCACAATGTATCGGTGGTTAGCGTCAACTTCAACTGTAACTTGCTGCTTTACTAGTTGTTCAGCGGTTTTTGAACTGGGCAGTGTTAATTTTAAAACACTTGGATTTGCTAATGTAGAAATAATCAAGAAGAATAACAACAAGAAAAACATAATGTCATTCAACGATTCTGTACTTATTTCCGCTGCTTCTCTATGTCTGCGTTTTAATTTCATTTTTAATTAATTAAAAAATTTGAATGTTTTGAAAATCGACATTTTGAATTATAGAGATACTTTATTAAATTACTTTGCTTTAGGAGGTTCATGCAATAAATCTATAAATTCTACTGAAGTTTTCTCCATGTTATGAATACTCTTATCAATCATTGTATTTAAAATATAATATGCTACAAATGCAAGTAAACCAACCACTAGACCCGAAGCACTGGTAATCATTTTTTGATATAAACCGGTAGAAATAACACCAATACTAATATTATCTGTTAACGAAATATCATAAAATATTTTAATTACACCGAAAATTGTTCCAATAAACCCAAAAATGGGGGCTATACGACCAATTAAACTTAATATTCCTAAATTCTTTTCTAATCGATTAATTTCTAATTTACCAACACTTTCCATCGATTCTTCAATTTCTTTTATTGGTTTACCAATACGGGAAACACCTTTTTCTACTAAGCGAGCAGATGGCGCAGCTGTATTTCTACAAAGGGCTTTGGCAGCATCTAAATTACCATTATGAATATAATCTTTTATGTTATTCATAAAATTACTATCTATTTTTAATGATTTGCTGATAGTAATAAAGCGTTCAAAAAAGTAATAAATAGTGATTATCGACAATAAACCAATAGGATACATAATATATCCACCTTTCATAATTAAATCAAGCAAAGAAAGTGAAGCTTGCTTGGGAGTTGCTAATGGTAGTTGTGCTACACTTTTTGCTGTATCAACTACTTGGTTGGCTGCGGCAGTACCAGCAGTTACTATTTGCAATAAAATGGGATGAAGCATATTCTTTATTTTTAGATTTTCAATTGACTGCTTTTAAATCACTACCTATATAATTGCTAAATTACAGCTATGATAAACATATTTATTTTCATACAACAGATACTTATAAACACTAAATTGTTTATTTAAATAAATTAACTGGATTATTCCTTACTTTCAATATACTTAAATGTGAGTTATCTATGGTAGTATTGTTACGAATAGGTAGCGAATTAGCGTAGTAAATATTAATACGTGATTATTTTAACTTTATTGTGTAACATCAATCCTTCCTCTATTTATCCGTTAAAACATTATTTACTATTTACAATAGTGGATATAATACTTGGATTTGCATACGCAATACCGCTTTCGTATTTATTAAGTACCTCTATAATTTTATAATTAATTTCTTCTCTTACATTTAAATATACATCGAACTGAATAGTATCAATAAAATACATGACCAAAATGCTACTACCAGCAGTGCCAAAATCGTACAAACGTACATATATTTCTTGTTTATATATATGCACATGGTTACCAATATACACTTGCAAATCTGCTACAATGCTTTTAATATTTTCTTCTTTTGTTTGTGGTATAAGCGTAATATTAAATTTTACCCTCCTTTGTATACGTAATGAAAGATTTTCTAATTCACCATCTACCAACCGCTTATTAGGAACGGTTACATAGCTTTTATCGGGTGTACGAATTCGGGTACTTCTAAAACCAATATTTTCAACTGTGCCTTCCAACGTACCCACCCGAATTGTATCGCCTAAAGTAAAAGGCTTATCTAAAAAAATAGTAAATGACCCTATTAAATTTTCGACAGTTTCTTTCGCCGCTAAGGCAATTGCTAAACCACCAATACCTAATCCCGCAACTAAGGAGGCAATATTTAATTTAAAAACGGTGCCTAGTATAAAAAATATAGAAAATATAACAAGAAGTATCTTAATAGCATCTTTTAAAAATGACACTAATTGATCATCCAACTTGGTTTCAGTAGCCAATGTTCTATAAGAAAATATTAACCCCAAAAAGTCAACAACTCGGAGAAATATCCAAGTAATGGCTATGATAATAGCTATCTGAAATATGCTAGATAAAGACATTCTTAACCCAAACTCTTCAATTGAAGCAAAATGCCAAAATTCAGGAAATTTCAATTGGTGAAAAGCAAAATAAAAGGTCATTAAAAGGATAAAGGCACTAAAAGGCTTACTTAATAATGCTAATAATTTGTCAAAGCCTATTTCTTCAGTATATTTTTTAAAAAATTTAAAGAGTACTAATGCTAATAATTTGGATAAAAACCTCTTAAGAAGAAGACCTAGCAATAGAATACTAAAAAACAACATATAAGAAAGTAGCGTATTCTCAAGGAATGTGCGTTGCAGAATCAAATCCATATTTAATTATCAATTGGTTATTTTTTTATACTAACAATAATAGTCAAAATTCAAATAGATTATATAGGGCTTAAAATATTATAAAAATATTTTTTGTTTCAGAATAAATTTTTCAGAGATTTGTGTAACACGATCATTTAATAAAATAAATAACAAACTTAATCCCTACTTTGTAAAACATTTCGATTTACATGAAAAAGCCAAACAACATTAAAAAAGGTCCTGTAAAAAAAACAGCAGACAAAAGTAAAGAAGCCGGCGAATTAAGAAAGCCAGCTAAACTTAAACCTTTAAAAGAGAAAGAAAAGAAAAATTGGAAAAACAATTTAGATGAGGAGGAAGAAGATTTTACATTAGATGAAGATGATGTTACATTAAACACCAATTTAGATGACGATGAAGAGGACGATCAATTTTTTGAAGACGACGGTTTTTAAACGTATAATTATATGTTAATACTAAAAGAGCAGTTTTTTGTAATTCGAAAAACTGCTCTTTATAGTTAGTCTGCTATTCATATTCTATAATATTTGGGTTATATATTGCACCACAAGAACTTTCTGCTGAAGCGCCAGTAACGCTTTTTAAACAATTTATTTCATTTCGCATACGCAATACTCCTAAAAATGCAAATATTAATGCTTCTTTAAATTCAATTGTTTTTTTATCAGGAATACAAATTTCATGCACAACTTGTTTTTTAATACAGGATATTAAAAACCCATTATATACACCACCACCAGTAATAAAAAGTTTCCCTATGGGGCGATGATTGATAGCCTTCGCTATTTGCGTTGCGATGTGTTCACAAAAAGTACACAACAAATCACTTTCAGAAAGTTCATATTTTTCTATCAAGGGATGAATATTTTTTAATACCCACTCTTTCCCCAATGATTTAGGCATATTTATAGCTATTCTGTAAAAATCTAATTCATTCAACTCTGCTAATAAATATTGACTAATCATTCCCGACTGGGCCGATTCTCCGTTATTATCATACAATTTACCTGTTAATTCGCATATCGCATTCATTACAATATTTACTGGACAAATATCATAAGCTATGCGTTTATTTTCATATTCATAGGACACATTTGCAAAGCCTCCTAAATTTAAACAATACGCATATTCACTAAACAATAACTGATCTCCAATAGGTACTAATGGTGCTCCTTGTCCGCCGAGGGCAACATCAAGCGAGCGGAAGTCACACACAACTGGTAATTTACATTTTGAAGCAATAGCAGCACCCGAACCTAATTGAGAGGTGAACTTATTTTCTGGCTGATGAAAAATGGTATGACCATGTGAAGAAACAAAATCTACCGTTAATTTATTTTTTATAATAAAATCAGATGCTTTATAACCTATATAAAACCCATATTTCATATTTAAGTACTCATAAGTAGCAGCATTGGTATTTTCGAGGCTAATTAAATGCTGTTTCCATTCTTCAGGGTATGGAAGTGTTTCTGCTTGCACTATCTGAAAAGACCATTTTTTATTAATCAATGAAAATTCACAGTAAGCAATATCTAATCCATCTAATGAGGTACCCGACATTAAACCAATAACCTTGTAAGTAGGGTTGCTTATTTTCATAAAGTGTATAAATTTTAAATTTAAAAGCATTACTTTTGTGAACTCAAAAATAAATTATTTATAATAGAAATAACTATACAATATGCTATTTAACTTAACAGAAGAACATTTAATGATTCAAAAGGCAGCGCGCGACTTTGCAAATGATGTATTAAAACCAGGTGTAATTGAGCGCGATGAACATCAAACGTTTCCAAAGGAAGAAGTTCGTCAAATGGGCGAATTAGGTTTTTTAGGAATGATGGTAGATCCAAAATACGGAGGTGGCGGAATGGATTGCGTTTCATACGTATTGGCAATGGAAGAAATATCAAAAGTAGATGCTTCTTGTTCTGTAATTATGTCTGTTAACAATTCTTTAGTATGTTGGGGCTTAGAAACATTTGGCACGGAAGAACAAAAACAAAAATACTTACCTCGATTAGCAAAAGGCGAAATTATTGGTGCCTTTTGTTTATCGGAACCAGAAGCTGGTAGTGATGCTACATCGCAAAAAACAACAGCAATCGATAAAGGAGATTACTACCTATTGAACGGTACCAAAAATTGGATTACCAACGGTAGCTCCGCTTCTATTTATTTAGTTATTGCACAAACACATCCTGAAAAAGGACATAAAGGTATTAATGCATTAATTGTTGAACGCGGTATGCCTGGCTTTGTTATTGGACCGAAAGAAAATAAAATGGGAATACGCGGTTCTGATACACACTCATTAATGTTTACGGATGTGAAAGTACCAAAAGAAAATAGAATTGGCGAAGATGGTTTCGGCTTTAAATTTGCAATGCAAACATTAACCGGTGGCCGTATTGGTATTGCTTCACAAGCGCTAGGTATCGCGTCGGGTGCTTATGAATTAGCACTGGCTTATTCAAAAGAACGCAAAGCTTTTGGCAAAACAATCAATCAACATCAAATAATACAATTTAAGTTAGCTGATATGGCTACTCAAATCGAGGCTGCACGACTACTTTGCTTAAAAGCGGCTTGGCTAAAAGATCAACATCTTGATTATAATAAAGCAAGTGCGATGGCAAAAGTATTTTCTTCAAAAATAGCAATGGATATTGCTGTGGAGGCAGTTCAAGTGCATGGTGGATACGGCTTTGTAAAAGAATATCATGTAGAACGATTAATGCGCGATGCAAAAATTACTCAAATTTATGAGGGAACAACAGAAGTTCAAAAAATTGTAATTTCTAGAGCCTTATTAGCATAGCAGTTTCTGTGGGTTCTTTATTGGCAATAACATGATAAAATCAGTTATTTATGTAGGTTTAGGTGGCGCTATAGGAAGCATTTTGCGCTATTTAACCTATTTATTAACTGCTAAATTTTATTCCAATGCATTCCCTTTAGCCACCCTTATTATTAATATTTTAGGTTGTTTTATCATTGGTTTATTAATTGGAGTTTTTGAACATAGCATTCAACCCAATCAACATTTAAGGCTATTATTACTTACTGGCTTTTGTGGTGGCTATACTACCTTCTCTGCCTTCACTTCTGAAAATATGATGTTATTACAAACAAACAACTACCTAAGTGCATTGCTTTATATTGCAGCAAGCATAGTAGTTAGTTTATTTGCTATTTGGTTAGGCTTAAGCTTAACCAAATAATTAACTCCGTTTATATTTAAAAATAAATAAAAAGCACTTAAACTTCACTTTGCATTATTTAATACTAAACTTATTCACTTTCCGTTATTGATAACAAGTTTATAAGATGTGTAACAATACGTTTTGTTTTTTTAAACTTTGTAATTGTCATTAATCGGAATGTATAATCCGTTTAGTTCAACCGCTAAAATAAATTATCATTTAAAATGAATCGTCTTTTAAAGCGCATATTTATTTCAATTTCTGTTCTCGTTTTCTTATTGATTATTATTTTGTTTACTGTTTCAACTTATTATAAAGAAGAGGTAAAGCAATATGTAATTAACGAGGTAAACAGTCAATTAAATACACAAGTGATTATTAATAGTAAGGATATAAGTTTTTCATTGCTTAAAAATTTCCCCTATGCATCCGTCGATTTTAATAATTTAAAAGCGCTTGATGCAGGAAATTATAAAAAAAAAGATACATTATTTAATGCTAAAAAAATTTCTTTTCAATTTAATTTATTAGACATTTTTAGAAAAAGTTATCATGTTAAAAAAATAGAAGTTGAAAATGTAAGAATAAATATACATGTAGATGAAAACGGGAATGATAATTATCATTTTTGGAAAAACAACACAAAAAAGGGGGACAGCAATTTTTCATTCGCATTAGAAAAAATAGTATTAAACCATATAGAAGTTGTTTACAACAATTTTGAAAAAAATCAATTTATTAATGCCCTTATCAATAAAGGGGAATTAGCAGGAAAATTTTCAAATACAAATTATTCCTTAAAAACTAACTCTCATCTATTTGTAAATTCTATTAAAATAGATAGTGTTAATTATATAAATCAAAAAAATGTATCTACCGATTTTACTTTGGAAGTTGATAATCAAACTGCCATTTATAAGATAAAAAATGGCAAAATAAAAATAGAAGATTTAGTATTTGAAGTTGGAGGTAATATAGTTAATAACGAAAAAATGGCTGTTGATATCGCCCTACAAGGCAAGAATATGAATATTAAAACATTACTGTCTTTAATTCCTAGAGCATATAAAAACAAAATAGAAAATTATAAAAGTAATGGCGAATTTTATGTTAATGCTACTTTTAAAGGGAATTTTAGTAAAATAGATACTCCTGAAATTATTGCAAATTTTGGAATTAAAAAAGCAGCCATTACTGAAATAAAAGAAGATATCGTTTTAAGCGATGTGAATTTAACAGGAAAATATACAAATGGCAATAAAAAAACACCCTCCTCTTTAACCTTAATTCCCTTTTCAGCATTTATAAATAAAAATGCAATTGCAGGTACATTGTCTATATATAATTTAGACAACCCTATTATTAGTGGTAAAATAAAAGCCAACATAGAGTTGAGTGAATTGCAACGCTTTTTAAAAATAGATACCATACAAACTATTTCGGGGAATTTAAAAGTAGATGCTGTATTTGGGGAAAATAAAAATAGTATGCCAACAGAAAGATATAATGATATTAGAACTTCGGGCGATTTAAAAATTAATAATGTGAATTTAAAATTAAAAAATAATGCGTTACAATTTAAAAACATTACTGGCAATTTTAAATTTAATAACAATGATTTAATTGTAGATGGTTTAAAAGGAAATATATCCAGCAGCGATTTTGAACTAAAAGGTTTTTTTAGAAATATAATTGCTTATGCTTTACATAGCAAAGAAGATGTTAGTATAGAAGCTAGCTTATATTCAAACTTTATTAACTTAAATGAATTACTTGCAAATAAAGAAGAAAATAAACAAGCGGATAGTAAGTATAAACTTAAATTCTCAGAGCACTTAAATGTAAATATAAACACAGAAGTTCAATCTTTAAAATTTAGAAAATTTGAAGCTTCTTCTATTAAGGGTGTTATAAAATTACAAAAGAAAAAGCTAATTATGGATCCTATTTCTTTTTCTACCATGAATGGAACAATTACTGCCAACGCATTAATAGATGCTAATGATAGTACAAAAATAGTAGTTACTTGTTTAGCTGATATCGATAAAATAAATATTACACAGATGTTTTATTCATTAGAAAATTTTGGACAAAATTACATCATGGATAAAAATATTAAAGGTATTACTACTTGTAAGATAAAATTATCGTCTGAATTCAGTCCTCAATTAGAAATGGACATGAATACGCTAAATGCTTCATTAGATATGAATATTGAAAATGGAGAATTAAATAATGTAAACGCAATGAAAAGCCTATCTCGCTTTATAGATCTAAAAGAATTAGAAAATATTCGTTTTGCCACTTTAAAGAATCAAATAGAAATAAAAAAAGAAAAAATTTATTTTTCTAAAATGGAAGTGAAATCAAGTGCAATAAATCTTACAGCATTGGGAACTCATACATTTAACAACGCCATTGATTATAAAATAAAGTTATCATTAAATGAATTACTTGCCCGTAAAGCAAAAAAAGCAAAAAAAGAAAATAATGATTTTGGCGAAGTCGCAGACGATGGCCTAGGGCGCACAAACCTTTTTTTATCAATGACAGGTACTGTTGAGAAACCAAACATTAAATATGATTCAAAAAGTGCCGTACAAAATGTAAAAAAAGATATAAAAGAAGAAAAACAAAATTTTAAAACTATTTTAAAAGAGGAATTTGGATTATTTAAAAAAGATACAACATTAAATAATAAAACAAAAAAAGAAATTAACCCAAAGTTTAAAATAAAATGGGGAGAAGCAGATAAGAATAAAAATACTGAAAAAAAGGAGTTAAAAAAACCAAAGAAAGCTGATTTAGAAGAAGATTTTTAAAATTAGTATCCATTTTCAGAACTTTTATTAATAAGGTGAACATTAGTAGCTTGTAGCATTATTACTTAAAAAAGATTAAATTCGTTAATTAAAGATGCAATAAGTGAACATTTATTCAAAAAAACAACAATGGAAATTAGGACTCTTGTTTACAGCAGTCTTAATTATTGCAATTTCGTTATGGTATACCAACACTCTTGTACATAAAATTGCAATAGAAGAACGAGTAAAAGTAAAACTTTGGGCGGAGGCCATTCAGAAAAAAGCGAATCTTGTAAAATACACCAACGATCTTTTTGACAAAATTAAAGCCGATGAGCGTAAAAAGGTAGAATTATGGGCAGAAGCCACTCGCCAACTCTCGCATGATTTAGTCGATTACAGCTTTGTATTAAGCGTGGTATCTAATAATACTACAGTACCCGTAATACTTGCAGATGAAAGTGGTATGCCAGTTAGCTCACGAAACTTAGATTCAACACAATCTAATAACGTAAGTTATCTTATCAATCAGATGCAAGCAATGCGAGCCATGCAAGAACCTATAGAAATTAGCGTATACAAGGGTAAAAAAAATTATTTATACTATAAAGATTCTAAACTCTTTTCAGAGTTAAAGAATGTTATGGATGATTTAATAAAATCATTTATTTCTGAAGTAGCTATTAACTCTGCATCAGTGCCTGTTATTTATACAGATTCAACCAAACTAAACGTAATTGAGTTTGGTAACATCGATAGCGTTAAAATAAAAGATCCCGGGTTTTTGAAAAAAACTATTAATACCATGGCTTCTGAAAACACACCAATAGAAGTGGAATTTGGCAATGGAACAAAAAGTTATATATTTTATCAAGAATCTGCTTTACTTACTCAACTAAAATATTACCCCTATATAATGCTATTGGCTGTAGGCTTATTTTTAGTAGTAGCGTACTTTTTATTTAGTACCGCTCGCAAAGTAGAACAGAATCAGGTATGGGTAGGTATGGCTAAAGAAACAGCCCATCAACTAGGAACTCCGTTATCATCACTTATTGCTTGGTTAGAATATTTAAAATCAAAAGGCTTAGATACTGAAACCGCCCTTGAAATACAAAAAGACATTAAACGCTTAGAAACAATTACAGAACGATTTTCAAAAATTGGTTCTATACCCAAATTAGATGAGGTTAATTTAATTAAGGTTATTACCGATGCCACCAATTACATGAAGTTAAGAACTTCTAAAAATGTGCTATTTTCAATAGATACAATGAATCTTGATACAATTGTGGCAAAATTAAATGTCCCTTTATTTGAATGGGTAATAGAAAATTTGATTCGTAATTCGGTAGACTCAATGAATGGTAGTGGAGCTATAACGATTACCATTTTAGATCAAGTTCAATTTATATACATTGATATAGCTGATACAGGTAAGGGAATTTCAAAGTCAAAATATAAAACCATATTTGAACCTGGTTACACCACAAAAGCACGTGGCTGGGGTCTAGGACTATCCCTTACCAAACGTATAATTGAAAATTACCATTCAGGCAAAATATTTGTGAAAAGTTCTGAAATAAACAAAGGCACAACGCTACGAATTGTATTAAATAAGTAGTAGAGTTCAGCATTAATTCAACTTAATTAAATCAGATTACTCTATATTAAAAATGGCTGGTATTTATATTCATATTCCCTTTTGTAAAAAGGCTTGTCATTATTGCGACTTCCATTTTTCTACCCTTCTAAAAAACAAACCTGAATTTTTATTAGCATTAAAAAAAGAAATAGAGGTGCAAAAAAATTATTTGAAAGGGGAAGAAATAAATACTATTTATTTTGGCGGCGGCACGCCCTCCTTGCTTTCTGAGTTAGAATTGGAGGATATCTTTAACACCCTTACTATTCATTATAATATAAATAAAAATGCTGAAATTACTTTAGAAGCAAATCCAGATGATTTAACGGATCTTAAAATAAGTGAATTAAAAAAAACTCCTATTAACCGTTTAAGTATTGGTGTTCAAAGTTTTTACAATGAGGATTTAATATTGATGAACCGTGCACATAATGCTATTGAAGCAATAAATGCAATAAAAAAAGTACAGGATAACGGTATTGATAATATTACTATCGATTTAATATACGGGATACCTACTTTAAGTCATGCTAAATGGGAAAACAACTTAAACACAGCAACAGATTTAAAAATAAAACACCTATCTGCCTATTGTTTAACAGTAGAACCCAAGACGGCCTTAGCAAAATTTATAGCTACGGGTAAAATTAAAAACGTAGATGACCAACATAGCTCAGAACAGTTTGAGATCATGTTAACTATTTTGAAAAAAAAGAATTTCAATCAATATGAAATTTCTAATTTTTGTAAAGAATCTTTTTATTCACAACACAACAGTAATTATTGGTTAAAAAAAAAGTATTTAGGCTTAGGCCCATCTGCTCATTCTTACAATGGAATTAGCAGACAATGGAATATTGCTAACAATGCTATTTATATAAAATCATTACAAAATGAAGCTACCCATAAACGCTTTGCAGTAGAATTTCTAACACCCCAACAACACTATAATGAATATGTATTAACTTCTTTACGCACCATGTGGGGGATTGATTTAGATTATATTCAAAAACAATTTGGAGATCCTTTCTTATCTTATTGTTTAAAAGAGGTAAAACAATCCATCAATAATAATTATGTGATAAATGAGAATAACAAATTGTACTTAACAGATGAAGGAAAGTTATTTGCAGATAAAATAGCCAGTGATTTATTTTTAGTAGAAAAATAAATGAATGAAATCATTTTAATTTAGTTGCTCGCTTAACTTTTAGATCAAAATTAGACACCCTACATTTCATAAAAAATATTTACTTTTACCATCATTTTACTTACTAAATTTTATACCATGCAAAATAAGATTCAACTAAAATTTTTATTTTTTATTTGTTTTATATTAATCTCTTCCTCTTTTTATTCTCAAATTGCTCCCGCTAAAGGATTAGCAGCCATCAAAGAAAGTGATTTAAAAAAAGATCTTTATGATCTTGCTGGAGATTATTTTCGTGGTAGAGGTTTCGGTACGGTTGATGAGTTAAAGGCGGCAGTATGGCTTGCAGAAAAAATGAGAAATGCTGGTATGACGCCTGCTGGGGATGATAGTACATTCTTTCAATTTTTTAATTTAAAAAGAAATAAAATCTCTCCTTTAAGTACTGTTTCCATTGGCGCAAAACCATTAAAACTTTGGAGCGATATTTTAGTTGTTCAAACTGCTCAAGCAGATGTAGATGCTGACATTATTTATATTGGCCAAGGAACAAAAGAAAATATTGATGCGGAGAATCTAGAAGGGAAAATAGTTGCCTTAATACCTACCTATGAGGATATAAATCTTAACATATCATTTGCTAGTGGAAGGTTTATTCGAAATTTAGCTGGTAATAAATATGAAAAATTATTAGCTGAAAAAAAAGTAAAAGGACTTATATTTATTGCAGCCGATGATTTTATGATACGCGGTTGGGAAGATCAAGCACATGTATTCTTAAAACTTGGTACTTACAAATTAGATGATGGTGATGAAAACAAATTTCCACCCGTTGCTACAATGCCTATGTTTTGGATGAAAGCAAAAAATACAGACTTGTTAAAGTCAGACAATAAGTTTAAAGCTCATATTTTTACGGAGACTTTTTTATACCCTTCCGTAAATGTTATTGGTAAAATTGAAGGAACAGATAAAGAGTTAAAAAAGGAATATGTTCTAATAACAAGCCATACAGATCATATGGGTGTTAGAGAATCGCAAAATGGAGATTCTATTTATAATGGTGCTGATGATAATGCGAGTGCCTGTGTAGCAATGCTGGCTATAGGTAGAGCCTATCATCAACAACCTGCAAAAAGATCGCAACTCTTTATTTCTTTTGGATCGGAAGAACCTTATTTATTTGGTTCATATTACTATGTAAACCATCCAACAATTAAAAAAGAAAATATTGTTGCTGTTTTAAATGCTGATCTTATTGGAGGTAATAATATAGATAGCGCTGCGATATTAGGTACACAAGGGCCTCATAATGTATCGCCTCTATTATCGAAATGGGCAATGGAAGCAAATATGGAAGGGCCTAAATTTAAATTAGATACTTTGTGGGATAAGCCAGAACATCCTCAAAGCTTTTTATATCGTAGCGATCATGCTTCGTTTATAGAGCAGGGGATTCCAGGTGTGTTCTTTACAACACTTTTAGAAACTTTGTATCACACTCCTAAAGATGAAGCAAATACTATTAATTATCCAAAGCTCAAAAAAGTAACAGATTGGATGTATCGCACCTCTTGGAAGGTTTCCAATAATACCGAGAGACCTAAATTTAATCCTAATTTTATCTATAAAGGAAGAAAAAGGAGTTAAAGAAATGTTGCTGTTATTTTAAAACCTTTACTCATCATTTTAATAAATTTTATAAATTCATTTTTGACATTGAATATTATATAAAGTAATTCAATTTCTTTGATTTTAAAATTACAGAACAATCATCATAAAAAAAATTATTCTAAATAGTTTGCCAGCGAAAGAATTCCTGCAATCAAAGAATATGATTAATCGTTCGTAGCAGAAAAATCATCATTCTTAAATCAAAAAATATAGAAAAAATAGTGTATTTATACTAAAATACAAACGACTTATTTTCTTCTACATTTACTATATTTATACAATATAATTGCATTATGGAAATTTTAATTGTTACCATTTTTATTGTTGGATATATTGCGATTGCCTTCGAACATTCTATTAATATTAATAAAGCAGCCAGTGCTATTTTAACAGGTGTTTTATGTTGGGTAGTAATTGCACTTTCGCCAGAATTACCAAACAATAATAGTCATCCAGCCCTTGAAGGATTAAATCATCACCTCGGAGAAATTTCATCTATTTTATTTTTTCTGTTAGGAGCAATGACTATTGTAGAATTGATGGATGCACATGATGGATTTGATGTAATTACCAACCGCATTAACACTACCAATAAAAGAACGCTCTTATGGATTGTAGGATTTGTTGCATTCTTTTTATCTTCCGTATTGGATAACCTTACTGCAACTATTGTAATGGTAACCTTGTTGAGTAAACTGTTAACAGTAAAAAAGGATAAATGGATGTTTGTATGCATTGTAATTATTGCCGCCAATGCTGGAGGAGCTTGGTCCCCTATTGGAGATGTAACTACTACTATGCTTTGGATTGGTGGACAAATTACCCCCTTGAATATAATGACTCGATTAATCTTGCCCAGTTTAACCTGCTTATTGGTTCCTTTGATCATTGTTTCATTTCGAATAAATGGAAAATTTCAAAAGAAAGAAGAGCAAGAAGACGATAAAACAACAAGTTTAAAAAACAGGAATATTGTTTTTTGGTCAGGACTTTCTGTTTTATTATTTGTTCCTTTTTTTAAAACAATAACCCATTTACCACCTTATATGGGAATGCTCTTTGGACTAGGTTTACTTTGGATTTTATCAGAGGTTATTCATAAGGATAAAGATGAAGAAGATAAAAGATTATTCTCTGTCGTTCATGCACTAAGAAGAGTAGATGTTCCAAGTGTGTTATTTTTTTTAGGTATTTTACTTGCTATTGCTGCTATACAGTCTACTGGCCTATTAATTCATATGGCAACTTTCTTAGAAGTACATATTAAAAATATGAACCTCATCATAATTACCATTGGTATTTTATCTGCTGTTGTAGATAATGTGCCGATTGTAGCTGCTGTTCAAGGAATGTATGACCTAAGCGTTTATCCTCCTGATCATTACTTTTGGGAATTTTTAGCGTATTGCGCAGGAACTGGAGGAAGTGTTTTAATAATAGGCTCTGCTGCAGGAGTAGCAGCAATGGGAATGGAAAAAATAGAATTCTTTTGGTATGTAAAAAATATATCCTTTCTTGCTCTTGTAGGTTATCTAGCTGGGGCACTTATATACATGTATGTTTTATAAATTTATAATTAACGATATTTTTTTAACAACCTGTTAAACGAAAGCCCCTGCACCACTATTGAAAACACGACTATACAAAATGTAATAAATAAAAATAACTTATCATAAGGTGTTTTACCAGAAAGTGAAAGTGCAAGTGCAATAGAAATGCCTCCTCTTAGTCCTCCCCAAGTCAACACTTTTAATCCTAACATTTTATCTTTTTCATTTTTGTTGAAAATTAAATAAGTAGGAAGAAGTGAAATAAACCTAACTATTAATGCAAGAACGATAAACAACAAACCAATAAATAAATAACTCACCTCAAACGATAACAGGAATACTTCCAAGCCCATTAATGCAAATAAGATGGTATTGCATATCTCATCAATCAATTCCCAAAACTTATCTACATAAGAAGCTGTAATATCAGACATTCCTAATTTTTTACCTTTGGTGCCAATTAAAAGGCCCGCCACGACCATTGCCAAGGGACCAGAGGCATGAATGACACTTGCTATTGAATATCCACCCATAACAATGGCCAACGTTATTAATACTTCTGTTTGATAATGATCAATGTACTTAATGAGTAGATAACCACAATACCCAACCAACAGACCAATACCAATACCTCCAAAAACCTCTAAACAAAAAATTTTTAAAATATTAATGCCCGTTACACTTTCTGCACCCAAATCCATAACGCTGTATATAATAGTAAATAATACCACTCCAACACCATCATTAAAAAGAGACTCCCCTATAATCTCCATTTTTAATTTTTTAGGTATGGAATATTTGCTAAGAATACCTATTACCGCAATTGGATCTGTTGGCGAAATGAGTGCTCCAAAAAGAAGGCAGATTATAAAGCTTACATCAAACCCAATGGTGGTTAATATAAATTTTGCAAGAAACCCGAGCAGAAAAGTAGAAATTAACGTTCCAACAGTTGCAAAGGAAATAACGGAAGCTCTTGTTTCTTTTAATTGTGACCAATTAACATGCAATGAGCCTGCGAAAAGTAAAAAACACAAAACAATATTTAATACAAAATAACTAAAGTTAAATGAGCTTAAGCTCTCTCTTATCGGTGCAATTTGTTCTGGATAAAAATGACCTGTTAGCTTTAATAGAATACCAATAATAATACTTAAAGTCATTACACCAATGGTAGAAGGCATTTTCAACCATTTATTATTAATATAGCTAAGCAAAGCCGATAATGTAATAATTAAAGAAATAGCAGGAAATAACGACATGCTGAAACAAATTAAATTTAAAAATCTAAATGCAAGGTAACTATTTCAATAGTCGTGTCTTTTTTTAATGGTACAATTATAAAAATCATTTTCTTATTTTTTTGTATTTTGTACTAAAATATAATTGTTATGGCTGATTCTCAAAAGAATTTTTCCCTTATAAGTTTATTGAAATACAGATTTAATTTAGATGAAGATAGGGCAGATGAAGTTCAGATCATTGAGTCAATAAAAAAATCAATTGAATTTAGAGGTGCGAATCTGTGGACACTCATGTTCGCTATTTTCATTGCCTCGATTGGTTTAAATGTAAATTCCACAGCCGTGATTATCGGAGCCATGCTTATTTCTCCTTTAATGGGTCCAATTATGGGAATAGGCCTTGGTCTGGGGATTTTTGATTTCAGGTTAATAAAACGTGCACTTAAAAATTTGCTCGTAGCAGTTACCATCGGCTTGATAACCTCTACGGTTTATTTTGCAGTTACTCCTTTGCATGAAGCACAATCTGAGTTATTGGCTAGAACTACCCCAACGATCTGGGATGTTTTGATAGCTTTTGCCGGCGGGCTAGCAGGTATTGTAGCCAGTTCACGAAAAAATACTAGTACGGTTATCCCCGGTGTAGCGATAGCAACTGCATTGATGCCTCCTTTGTGTACAGCAGGTTATGGGCTAGGCACTGGAAATTTTTATTATTTCATTGGTGCTTTTTATTTGTTTTTGATCAATTGCGTTTTTATAAGTATCTCTACTTTTATAATTGTACGTTTTTTAAAATTTCAATCTGCACATTATGTTGATAAACAAACAGAAACCAAGGTGCGGAAATACATATGGGGAATCGCAATTCTCACCATTTTACCGAGTGTTTTGCTAGCATATCGTTTTGTTCAAGAAGAATTTTTTAAACAGAAAACTCAGAAGTTTATAAATAACGAAATAAAAGCAAAAAATTTATTTGTAATTGATCAAACATTAAACGCAGGAAAAAAAACACTTAAACTGGTTATCTATGGAGAAAAATGTACGGATAGCTTAGCCAAGGAAATCATTTCCAGAAAAAAAAACTATGGATTAGAAAAATCTGACATTACAATTGAGCGTACACTTAATACAGATGAAAAACCATTCCCATCTACTGAGTTTAAAGCTTCGGAAAATATAGAACTGGAGAGACAATTAATTCAGCGAGAAGAAAAGATTACTGCACTCACTTTACAATTAAAGCAACATGAACAAGCCGCCTCTGTTGACACATCTATCTACAAAGAGTTTGCAGCACTTTTCGGAAAACCAAAAGAACTTGTTATTACTAAAACGCAATTAATGAATGATAAATTTAAAAATGACACGATTACATTTTTATACTATGATATGGATCGAAGAGCTAAAAGAATTGATCAAACACAGTTAAAGAATTGGTTGAAAGAACGAACAAAGGCAAGTAATATAAAAATAATAGGGCGGTAAATAATGGTTATTAGACCATAATCGTTTCACCATTTCCTTTCTTAGATAGTTTATAGAACCCTTTTTTTATACTATACCTCAACAAAATAAAAAACGAACATAATAAATTGATACTCTTTATTACGTTTGTCTGTTAAGTATTGACAACAATTATCTAAAAATTGTAATCTTTTATTAAAAAGGAAAGAATTAAGAAGTTATCTTTAAAAGAACATAGAAGATTATTATAGAAATTTTTTTTATTCAATTTAATGATAAAAGCTGTATAAACAGACTCTATTTCAATCTAATTTAAAGGAATAAAAAAGCAAATAAGAATTTTTAAATAATTTTTTATAAATAATTGAAAAGTAAAAGGCTACGTAGATTTACAAAGTCTTTTATTTTTTTACAATAACTCATTGTTACAAGGGTATTATAAAATAGACGAAATACATTTTATTTGTTTACAGAAATATATTACCGAGTATTGTCTTTTTCAATACAGTTATATATATTAGTATAGGTATTATATAGCAATTTGTATCATTTTAAAGGGTACATTAATAATAGCCTGATAGTCTTCTCCCGCTTCAAGCATATCTTCATCGTCTTCTTCATAATACCAATTAATAATAACTTCGCTACCTGCCTTACTAATTGCTTCTAACTTTTTAAAAACATCTAAAATGCATTTCGAGGAACTCGTATTAAAATATTCCAACTGTATTTTAACATTTGTAGATGCTTGAGGTTTTAACATGTATTTTTCAAGCCAATCAACTACAGGCTTATAAAATTCGATAGAATTTTCAGGAATTGAACGTCCTTTAATTTCTAAAAAACCTTTACCTGTATCAAATGTAATAGTTGGTGTTTTGGGCGTACCTTCAATTGAAATTATTTCCATATCGTTTAGCATTTATTGAGATATTTTTATATTTAAACTAAAAAATGAAAAAGTTTCGTTTACTGGCTCAAAATTAAAATCTAATTTTTGTCCAGTTTTACGTGCTATATCTAACATTCCTAAACCTCCTCCTCCTTTTGAAGACATTTCACCATTATTTAATATTACTTTATAATATTCTTTAAGCTCGTTTTTTGATAATTGATTAATTTCTTCCAAACGACTTTTTAATGAGTCTACATTTTCATTCTTAATATAATTGCCTGTAATAACAGTGTATTGATTTTCTACTTTACCGATCATAAAAATTGCAGCACGCATTTTTTCTGTATTAATCAACTCGAGCTCAGGCTCCACTCGTTCTAAGTGATGGTATAAATTTTGAAGACATTCAACTAAAATATTGTATACTTTCTTTTTTATTTTAGGTTCTTCTTGCATGGTATCTAACTTCGATTCCATTATTTGGAGTATAGAAGTTAATAGTTCAGAAGTAATATCACCTTTAAATGAAAGCATAATATTATTGCGTTCCATTCTATCGTAAAAATCGTATATGTTTACCATTTAAATGATTTATTAAATTCGATGAAACAACTAATTTATAATATCGCCTTAATCTGAACTAAACAAATATATAAATAGTTTCGCATTGAAAACTAGTGTTGAACTGATTTTTTAATTTTTTATTAACTATCTAATTGTTTATAAAATTTTGTTTATAAAATTCGAATACCAATTACAAGTATGTCATCTACTTGCTCTAAATTTCCCTGCCAATCTTCAAGATATTTATTCAAAAATTTTTTTTGTTCTTTCATTGGATGCTCTTGCACACCCAACAGAACTTCGTGAAATTTTTTATATTTAAATTTTTTACCAGCAGGGCCTCCAAATTGATCTGCATAGCCATCGGTATATAAATATAGGTTGTCTTCTTTTTCTAGTGGTAAAATATGATTTGTAAATTTCTTTATTTCTGAATCTTCTATATCTGCTCCTATCGATTGTTTATCTGCCTTTATTTCTATCAATTGATTTTTACGAATAAGGTATATCGAATTATTAGCTCCCGCATATTGTAATTCCATTCTTTTTAAATTAATAGTACATAAACTCATATCCATTCCATCTTTTATTGAATTTAATGTTTTATTAATCTGTTGGTTTAAAAATTCTAGCGCTTCTGCAGGCGTATTAACTGCAGCATTCGTTAGCGTTTGATTAAGTAGTGTGCTTCCTATAATACTCATAAGGGCTCCTGGTACTCCATGCCCTGTGCAATCAACAGCGGCAATTACAATTATATTTTCTGATAAGGCAGGATCAACTGTTGTTGTATTCACATTTGCGTACCAATAAAAATCTCCACTCACTATGTCTTTTGGTTTATACAAAATAAAATAATCTTTCAACTGCGTATTTATTTTCTCGAAAGAGGGCAATATGGCTTGCTGTATACGTTCTGCATAATTAATACTATCTCGTATATCTTTACTTTTTTCCTCTATAATTTTATTTTTTATTTCTAGCTGTGTATTAGAATTAGCCAATGCCAAACGTGCTATAATTTCTTTTTTTGTAAGATTGGTACGAGTATATATTAACAGAATGGTAAAAACTGCCACCGAAGCTGTTAACATACCGCCATTAATTAATAATTCGCTTAATTGGAGACCGCTATTTGTATAAAACAAAATACCACTCACCAAAAATGATAGTATTACAATTGAAATTGAATAAATTGTTTCCCACAACACGAACATTCCTGCTCCTATAAAAAGCGCAATGTATGCGAACGTATGAGTTTGAATTTCCGATACATTCATAACACTATACATGTATGCATTTTGAATGGAAATAGTAAGAAAAGGAACAAATGCAATAATTTGAGGTCGCTTAATAAATTTATTTTTAAATAAAATAACCAATAAAATTAAAAATGTTGTAGTAAACCTAAAAATTAAAAATTTACTAAAATAAGCTGGGATGTTATAATAATCGGCAATAGCCCATATAGGGTTTAAGACAACTGCTACCCATGCAATTAATACATGATATTTAAATGCGGTAACGTTCAGTTCGTGTTTCCAGTCAACAAGCTCTGAATGTGCTTTATAAGGCATTTTAGATTGATTATGTTTAATTATTAAATCGTGCAAACGTATTAAATTTATATTTTTGCCAAAAATTTATATCATGAATACGTGTATTGAGGGTAAATGGTTTGAAAATTGGTTTAATTCTCCATACTACCATATTTTATACAATAAACGTGACGATAAAGAGGCGGAATTGTTTATTGATAATTTATTGCATTTTTTAAAGCCTCCTAAAAATGCATCTTTTTTAGATCTTGCTTGTGGAAAAGGAAGACATTCTGTATATCTTAATAAAAAAGGTTATTCGGTTACTGGAATTGATCTATCTCCAGAAAGCATTGCTTTTGCAGAACAATTTACAAACGATCAACTGCAATTTTACATACAAGATATGCGTAAACCATTTCGCATTAATTATTTTAATTATGTATTAAATCTTTTTACCAGCTTTGGGTATTTTGATCACAATAAAGATGACATTGCAGCACTAACTGCTGCACAAAAAGCATTAAAGCCTGAAGGCATTATAGTACTTGATTTTATGAATGTTCAAAAAGTAATTGCTGAGTTACCTCGACATGAGGTACAGATTAAAAAAGGTATTACTTTTAATATCTATAAAAGCATCGAAAACAATTTTATTATTAAGCGTATTCTTTTTTCTGATAAAGGAAAAGATTACGCCTTTGAGGAGCGTGTAAAAGCACTTACACTAGCTGATTTTGAAAAATATTTTGCTGCCTCCTATCTTAAAATAGTACATTTGCTGGGCAATTACGAGTTAGACTATTTTAACCCTGAAAGCTCGGAACGGCTTATTATTATTGCAGAAAAAAACAAACCAATTACTATTTAGCATATCTAATCACCTACAACTTTTATGAATTACTGGATGTATGTATGGCTCTTTTTATCTGTTATTATTAGCGGTAGTAGCGTATTGTATGTCCATATCAGCACTAAAAGATTAAAACTACTTTTATCTTTTAGTGGAGCATTTTTATTTGCTATTAGTGTATTACATCTTATTCCAGAAATTTATTTATCGGGCACACCTAACATAGGGATATTTATTTTAATTGGCTTTTTCATTCAGATATTACTAGAATTTTTTTCAGAAGGAATAGAGCACGGACACATTCATATTCATTCACATAATCACGCTAAAAGTTCTTTTCCTTATGCAATGATGGTAGGCTTATCCATTCATTCTTTTTTAGAAGGGATGCCATTAGCAAATATAAATACAGAAGCGCATCTATCTTTATTTAATGGTATCATTATGCACAATATACCTATTGCTATTGCATTAATGACCATGTTATTACAATCAAATATTACTAAAACAAAAGCAATTGGCTGGCTAGTTATTTTTGGGCTTATAACTCCCTTAGGTGCGTTTACAAGCTATGCTATTGGCGAAAATATGATCGGTAATTTTTCTATTTATTTTGATAGAATAATGGCCGTAGTGGTGGGTATATTTTTGCATATCTCTACTACTATCCTTTTTGAATCAAGTGAAAATCATCGATTCAATTTGCTAAAATTTATTATTATTATTTTAGGTGCATCACTTGCTATTTTGTTTTAATTCACAAAAAAAGTATTTATTTTAAATTTACATTATTTGTTAAATAATGTAAAAGAATAGGTACTTTATAACGTCCCGCACCCATTTATATGGAGGATATTTCTTACATTAGCACTTTAAATTATATATTAATAATAACAAAACCATAACATCATGTCACTAGTAGGAAAGCCCGCACCATTATTCAAAGCAAATGCAGTTATAAATGGAGAGATTGTTGAAGATTTTTCATTAGCTCAATATATTGGCAAAAAAGATGTGATTTTTTTCTTTTATCCTAAGGATTTTACATTCGTTTGCCCTACAGAGCTTCATGCATTTCAAGAAAAAATTAAAGAATTTGAGAAAAGAAATGTAGCAATAGTAGCCTGTTCCACTGATACAGAAGAATCACATTGGGGGTGGTTACAAGTACCAAAATCAAAAGGAGGTATTCAAGGTGTTAATTACCCTATTGTTGCTGACACAACTAAAACTATTTCTATTAATTATGATGTACTTTTCGGTGAATATGAAATAGATGAAAATGATCGCATAGCTGCAACAGGGCCTATGATTGCCTATAGAGGACTTTACCTTATTGATAAAAAAGGCATTGTTCGTCACTTATTAATTAATGATTTACCTTTAGGGCGTAATGTAGATGAGGCTTTAAGAATGGTAGATGCACTACAATTTAATGAAGAAAATGGAGAAGTTTGTCCTGCAAATTGGACTAAAGGCGATACCGCTTTAAAAGCTTCTCATGAAGGTATTGCAAGCTATTTAGCGGCTCAATAAAAATAATCTTAACAAAACTGATCGCTCCATTTGTTCTAATGGGGCGATTTATATTATTTTAATTAATCAATTATGAATAATCGTTTATCACTTGTCCTTAACGTAGTATTACTCTTTGCAGTTGCTGTATTATACTATTTACATTTTAACAATAACACTCATTCAATTGCCAATAAAATCAATGGCAATGATTCAACATCTGCTGCTAAAAGCATTGTTATAATGCCGAAAGAAATTAAAGCATCTAAAATTGTTTATATAAATACCGATGTATTAAATGAAAAATACAATTATGTAAAAGAACTTTCGGATGTTGCAAAAGCAAAATTGCAAACTTTAGAAGCTATTTATCAAAAGAAAGGAAGTGAATTTCAGAAGAAGTATGCTACCTTTCAACAAAAGGCAAGCCAAGGTTTGTTATCAGAAAATGAGGGCGCCGTTGCTCAAAAGGAACTTGGAAAAGACAAAGCGGAGTTAGAACAAATGGAAGCCAAACAACAAATACTGATGGAGGAAATGCAAAAAGATAATGAAAAAGTATTAAAAACAGTATTGGATTATATAAAAGAATATAATAAAAATAGTGGTTATAATTTTATTTTAGCCTATAGCAATAGTACCATGAGTCCTGTAATGGTAGCTAATGACAGCCTTGATATAACCAATGAAATTGTAGAAGGGCTAAATGCTCAATACAACGCTAAAAAAGTAAAGTAATACCATGCTTCCCATATCATTATAACTATTTACTTTGTTTAAATAACGAGATCGTAAAAAAACAAACCTCTTTTTATTTCATTTCTCCTAAAATAAAATCGGATAATTTTATCTGAATTTAATATTATTTTTATAATTTTGTTATAAATAATAGCTAGATGTTTTCAAAAGCTTGCGAATATGGTATCAGAGCTTCTATTTATATTACTTTAAAATCTTTACAAAATGTAAGGGTAAGCCTTAAAGATATAGCAAAGGAGATAGATTCACCAGAAGCTTTTACGGCTAAAATATTGCAACAACTTGCAAAAAGTAAAATTATAGATTCTGTAAAAGGTCCGAGTGGAGGCTTTGATATAAATAAGAAAAAAATAGAGACAATTACATTAACTGAAATTGTAAAAGCTATTGATGGAGATAGCATTTTCGAAGGATGTGGATTGGGATTAAAAAAGTGCTCTGAAAAGCATCCTTGTCCAGTACACAATAAGTTTAAGAAAGTAAGAGAAGATTTAAAAAAAATGATAGATACGACCACGTTATATGAATTATCACTTGGGTTAAAAGATGGGAGCACTTTTTTAAAACATTAGCAAAAATTTATCGTAATAAAAGATATTAAGATCTTTATATATTAATAACAAAACCAGAGAAATATGAAAACCACAACAACTTCAGAACTTAAATCTCATGAATTAGATTCAAACTCATTTAGCATAATAAAGTGGTTTAATAAACAAGCAGATCACTTCGAAAAAACTAGATTTGGATGGATGGCCATATATATCACTATATCCAGTTGTGTAGGGTCTATCGCGTGTATGCTAATTTTAGAAAATAATGGCGGGGATTTTATGCTTATTACCTGCGCAGCAATTTCAATGGCAGCCAATTCTTTATTTATTGCTCAGGGTGATGCAAAATGGTGCATGGCTATATTTTATTTAAGCTTGATAATAAATGGTATATTAATCATAATTAACATGTAAAGAAGCTTTCATCTGAAAGTTCATCTACTTAGCGGAATTTATAATATATTTGTGATATGGCAAATCACAATGATACTGGTATTAAAGGAGAAGAACTAGCTACTAATTATTTAAAAAGTAAAAATTACACAGTTTTAGAAACCAATTGGCGTTTTAAAAATTTAGAAGTTGATATTATCGCTTCTACTGGCAAAACATTAATAATTGTAGAAGTTAAAACAAGAAAAAATAATCACTTTGGTGAGCCTGAGACTTTTGTAAATAAACAAAAGCAAAAGAATCTGATACAGGCAGCTCAAGAATATATTAATCGTAATAAATTAGATTTAGAAGTCCGATTTGACATTATTTCAATTATTATTGGCTATGCCATTCCTCAAATTAACCATATTCAAGACGCTTTTTATCCCATCACAAATAAATGATTTTTTAATAATAAGTACCTAAAAACTGAATTTTTAGTACCTTTGTAGAGAAGAAAAATGTGTATAATATATCTAAATAAAAAATCATGTATCCCGAAAATTTAGTATTACCGATGAAAGCAGAACTAATAAACATTGGTTTTGAAGACTTAACAACTCCAACCGCTGTAAATGAAGCCATTTTAGCCAAAGGTACCACACTAGTGGTTGTAAATTCTGTTTGCGGCTGCGCAGCTGGAGCAGCTCGACCTGGGGTGAAGTTATCCGTTGCGGGTGCTAAAAGACCCGATAGAATTACTACCGTTTTTGCAGGTTTTGATACAGAAGCAGTAGCCGAAGCCCGTAAACATTTTGCACCTTATCCACCATCATCACCTTCCATTGCTTTGTTTAAAGATGGTAAGTTAGTTCATTTTGTTGAGCGTCATCATATTGAAGGTAGAAGCGCCCAAATGATTGCCGATAATTTACAAATGGCTTATAATGAATTTTGCTAAACACTAAATAATTAAAATAAAAAGCTCCCGAAATAATATAGATTATCGGGAGCTTTTTTTAAATACCTTCTATCCTTTTACCATACCTTTTATGTGATAAAATAACTGTTAATACGAAGTATTAAAGCAGCTTTATTTATTATTGCTATTTTAGCAACTATTATAAATCCCCGAAATTAAAGATGAAAAAGAAGTTAATTATTTTAAGTTTATTTTGTGTAACAATAACAGTTGCACAAAATAAAGGACCTGAAAATTGGCAAACATTAGACCCTGTAGCCAATAAAATATACGGAACAGGAGCAGAGGAAGCTTATAAATTATTGAAAAACAAACCCTCGAAAACAGTTATAGTTGCGGTAATTGACAGTGGTGTTGACCCTAACCATGAAGATTTAAAATCGGTTATATGGGTAAATAAAGCAGAAATTCCAGACAATGGAATTGATGATGATAACAATGGATATATAGACGATGTAAACGGTTGGAATTTTTTAGGTGGTAAAAATGGAGATATCATAAATGAAGCAACTGAACTATCTAGGCTATATCAACGCTATACTAAAATATTTGCAGCAAAGGATACATCTAACCTTAAAAATGAAGAGCTAAAAGAATATGAGAAATACAAAAAAATAGCAACAGAATATCTTGATGAAAAAGCAAAAGATGAGCAGCAATTAAATTTTTATTTAATTATCTCTTCTTTTTTAAAAAAGATAAAAACTCAAAATAATGACACACTTACTAACGAAGCATTAAAAAATTATAAGCCTGAAAATGAAATGGAGGCTCGTATAAAAAAAAGCTTTAAGCGAGGATTATTATTTGGCTTAAAGCTTAAAGAAATAGAAGCTCAATTAAAAGAAGCAGAAGAAAACACTTCCAATCGACTAAAATATAGCAGTATGAATGCAGATTCAATACGTTCCTATATAGTAGGAGATGATATAAATAATTTAGAGGAGCGTTTTTATGGTAATAACCACATAGAAAGTTCTTCTGCACTCCACGGAACACATGTGTCAGGAATAATTGCAGCCATCAGAGATAATAATATAGGCATTAAAGGTATTGCAAATAATGTAAAAATAATGTGTATTCGCGCTGTACCAAATGGAGATGAACGTGATAAAGATGTAGCAAATGCCATAAGATATGCAGTAGATAATGGAGCTTCAGTAATTAATATGAGCTTTGGAAAATATTATTCTCCTGAAAAAGCAGCTGTAGATGCTGCTGTTAAATATGCTCAATCAAAAAATGTCCTATTAATACATGCTGCCGGCAATGAATCGAAAAATAAAGACATAGAAACCTCCTACCCTACTCGTAATTTATTAACTGGTGAAATTGCCCCTAATTGGATAGAAGTAGGTGCTAGTAGCTATAAAAAGGGGGAAAATATAATTGGTTCATTTTCGAATTATGGTGAAAAAACGGTAGATCTATTTGCACCTGGGGTAGATATCTATTCCACTATACCGAATAATAAATATACGGATGAATCTGGCACATCAATGGCCGCACCTAGTACAACAGGATCTGCAGCAATCTTACTTGAATATTTTCCATCACTTTCTGCTTACGAAGTAAAATCTACTTTAATGAATAACGTAGAACTTTATAATAAAAAAGTTTATGTACCAGGTTTATACAAACTTCGTTTAATAAAAAAATTAGGGCAAAAACGAGTTAAGAAAAAAATCAACTCTTTATGTATTTCTGGAGGATTTGTAAATGTAAAAAATGCTGTTAAATTCTTAATAGAAACTAAAAAGTGATCTCTTAAAAACAAGATTATAAATAAATGAATTAATTTTTACAACTATTTTCAATTTAAAAAATGTAGAAAAAAAGTAGTAAACTAAATAATAGGGTAACATAATCTACACTTTTTAATATCAATATAAAAAACATAAGTATATTAACTCATTGATGCTTAACAAGTGTATACATTATCTGTAATTATATAATTTTGGCAAGCTTTTTTAGGTATGAACTTAACTAAATAAAAAATTATGGAACCATACGAAAAAACACCATTAAAAACACTAGCGTCCTGCATGAATACCTTGTATAATGATGGATTTAAAGAAAATTTTATGGTTAAAGAGGGTTTTTTACATGGAGTAGATACAGGTGGTAAATATGATCCATTGGAAGTGAGGATATTAAATTTTTATCGTTTTGAAGGAGAAACAGATCCATCGGATAGTGCTATTTTATATGCAATTGAAACCAAAGATGGTCTTAGAGGGCTATTATCAGATGCTTACGGATCTTACGCAGATGAAGGAGTAAGCAAATTCATGAAAACAGTAGATGAAATTATGAAAAAAACAAATCCAGAAAAAAAAATATAATTGCATAAAAATATATTTTAGATAATTCAAATGTACTTTATTATCAATAAGAATAAGGCTTTTATATTATGAATTAAACAATATACTTTTTGCTTTTTTAAGTCACTTCGTTTTTCGAAATCAATACCGTGGGCAACAATATCATTTGTTGCCCATCTTGTTTTCCTCTTTTTTTGATGTCGATTACTCGCAAATATAATCCATAAAGACAAAATAACAATTAGAGTATTTTCAATAATTTCTAATGATTTGTTGAGTTCAAAATTTCAACTTGGTTTATTTTTAATTTAGATAGTCGCCATCGTTTAATAATTGAAAGGGTTGTTGAATGATGGCAGAGAAATCATTTAATACTATCCCGCTTGTAATTGTAGGTTTATAAAAAAGAGTAGCGAATTTTCCGTAATGGATAGGAATTAACTTATCTGCATGAAGTAATTTAGCTGCATTAAATGCTTGTTCAGGGCTTAGCGAAGTGGGAATAGTGCTGTATTCTAAACCTATGATTTGAAAATTTACGATGGCTCCATTTATTGGGAGGAAAGCGTAGTTGATGCCAATGTTTTCTTTTCCCAATTTCCAAAATTGATTGTGCCAAATAGTATCGCCACCATGAAATACTTTTGTAGTGTCGTAACTCACAATCCATGCTGTTTGCTCCTCACCAATTCCATCTAAAGAATACACAGATTTAAAAATAATTCCATTTTCTTCAAAAGTTTCATCGTTTTCTAATAAAACGTAATCACAATTTAGTTTGGAAATTTCTTTTTGATGTTTTTTATAACCAATTATTTTACCATCTTCTTTTAAGCAATTTTTAATTACGTTCACATCAAAATGATCTAAATGCAAATGAGTAAATAAAATGTAATCTGCTTTTATTTCATTTGTGAAATTCACAATTGGAGTTAGGGCATTACCTAACACTGGGAAATAAGGCTTAAAATTCTCAACGGCATCTATAAGCACTATTTTATGACCACATTCTAATTTAACTCCCGCCCAATTTAATTTCTAGATTTTCATTTTATTTTAATTTTAATTCAATTTTAATTGTTCAACTTACAAACAACAAAATCTATTTATCATTTATCATCTAATTTATCTTAAACAATGCATTGTTGCAATGACATTATTCTGTTGTTGATTATTTTTATATCCCTATAAATAAGCCCCCGGCAGCTACATTTTCAATATTCTAATTTCGTTTCTCTCATAAATAATAGTATATCATTTGGTATATTATTTTAAAAAAATTTATGTTTTTAATCCAAGTATTATCTTTTCTAAAAAATTCATAGCAATTTTTAATTCTGTTGGCTTACCTATAACCTTTGCTTGCATTATGGATCCTTCAATTAAGGATATTAAAATAACCGCAACTTCAGTCGAGTTGGTATCTTCTTTTATTTCTCCTCTTTCAATACCTCGTTTAATTTGATTTTCTATTGAAGTTTTCCAAAATGTAAGTGCATTTATTGATCGCTTTCGTAATTTAGGATGTGTATCATCTGCCTCCGTTGAAGTATTTAGTATAGGACAGCCTGGTTTGAAAAAGTGAATGGTTAAAAAATTACGATACACTTCAGGATAAACCAACAATCGTTCAATGGAATTTTCGGTAGATAAAATTTTGCCCTTTAAGTATGACATAACTCTATTAAAATTATAATCGAAGGCTGCAAGTGCTACTTCATCTTTATTTTCAAAATTACCATAAATACTGCCTTTAGTAAGCCCTGTTATAGTTGTTAAATCAGTAATTGAAGTGCCCGCATAACCTTTTTTATTGAAAATAGCGGCCGTTCGTTCAACAATGAATTGTTTTGTTCGCTCCGATTTTGAAATTTTATTGTTCATATTGTATTGTTCATAGTAATTACAAATATATATAAATATACCGATTGGTATAATTTAAAACATAAAAATATTTTTTATTGTTAAATTACGATACGAAAATGTTAATACAGTCCAATTTTATTATCGTAAACAAACAGAAAAATTAGTTAATCAGAACATTTGCTAGCAGTTAAAAAAATTAAAGTGGATAAGTGATTCTTGCAGTTCATTTATATAGTTTAACCCCCATTGCAGAACATATTTATCAATTTTAAATTATTCTCATTTCAACGAAAATGGCTTAAATATTAAAAAGATGTTCAACTATGAGAAAAAAATGTTAAAATTGCTGCCTAAAAATCAATTGATACATATAGTTTGGTTGGTATAATTAATTTCGATGTAATTATTTTTTATAACTAATTAATTGATGATTGACTATTAAAAGATGGAGCATAGACAATTGCATATTATTTCTTTTGACGTACCTTATCCGCCCAGTTATGGAGGTGTAATTGATATTTATTATAAACTTAAAGCCTTGCGATCTGAAGGAATAAAAATTCATTTGCATTGTTTTGAATATGGTCGTGCAGAAGCGCTAATTCTAGAAGGTATTTGCGAAAAAGTATACTACTACAAGCGAAGCATGGATAAGCAATTATTAATTAGCCCAATTCCGTTTGTAGTTATTACCCGATCATCTGAGAAGTTAATGGAAAATTTATTGAGAGATGAATACCCTATTTTATTTGAAGGGTTACACTCTTGTTTTCATTTGAATGATGAACGACTCGTAAAACGTATTAAAATTGTTCGGACACACAATATAGAACATGATTATTACGAAAATTTAAAAAAAGTAGAGCCTTCTTTATATAAAAAAATCTATTTTGGAATAGAAGCTAAAAAGCTAAAATACTTTGAAAAAATATTAAGTAAGGCTAATTACATTGCTACTATTTCAGCGGCAGATACAAAAATATTAGCTGGTAAGTATAAAAATGTGCACCACATTACTGCTTTTCATCCCAATGAAAATGTGACTATAAAATCAGGGACGGGCGATTTTTGTTTATATCATGGAAATCTAGAAGTAGGTGAAAATAATGTAGCTGCGCTCTATCTAGTAAACGAAGTGTTTTCAAAAATAGAGATTCCATTAATTATTGCAGGCCGAAACCCATCAGCAGCCCTTACAAATGCTATTCAAAAACAAGCCCATATTTCATTAAAAGCCAACATTAATACCGAAGATATTGATGAACTTATTAAGAATGCACAAATAAATGTTTTACCTACTTTTCAAGCAACAGGCATTAAATTAAAACTTTTGGCAGCATTATATACTGGCAGGCACTGTGTGGTTAACTCACCAATGGTTATAGGCACTGGTTTAGAAGAATTATGTTCTATACAAGATCAGGTAGATAACATGGTGTACGAAATTAAGAGGCTATTCGCCCTGCCTTTTGATATGGCCGAAAAGCAAAAACGGGAAGCTATTTTACTCCATAATTTTTCTAACCAAACCAATGTAAAAAAGCTAATTGCTTTATTTTAGTGTTAAAAATTACTTAAAATACTAATGACATTAGGTTAAACACCGCCATTGTTAAAAAATATATTTATCTAATCCTGTAGGGGTTTTCCATCAAAAAAATTACGAATTATAAATTCAATATTTATTTTCTCTTCCAAGGCGGTTAACGCTTCATAATAACTGTTTTAGCCCAATTTTTACACATAAATTTACTACCTTTGTCCCTATTGAAAAAGGGAACGATATTAAATAGTATAAAAATGGGTATTACAAAAGAAAAAATTTTAGAAGCATTAAAAAATGTAGAAGATCCTGATCTTAAAAAAGATTTAGTAACACTCGGTATGATTAAAGATTTACAAATAGATGGTAAAAATGTAAATTTTACGGTTGTGCTTACTACACCTGCTTGTCCAATGAAAGAAATGATTCATAAAGCGTGTGTAAATGCGGTATTACATTTTGTAGATAAAGAAGCGATTGTAAATGTAACGATGACGGCAAATGTTACAGCACGAGCATCATCTGGGCCTTTATTGCCTGGAGTAAAAAATATTATTGCTGTAGCTTCTGGTAAAGGCGGCGTTGGTAAATCTACAATAGCATCAAATTTAGCAGTAGCTTTAGCTAAACAAGGAGCATCAGTAGGATTAATTGATGCTGATATTTATGGACCTTCACAAACCATTATGTTTGATGTTCTACATGAAAAACCGTTAATTAAAGATATTGACGGTAAAAATAAAATTATACCCGTAGAAAGTCATGGAGTAAAATTATTATCTATTGGTTTCTTTGCCGACACTTCACAAGCTATTGTATGGAGAGGGCCGATGGCTTCTAAAGCATTAACACAGCTACTTTCAGATGCAGATTGGGGAGAACTCGATTATATGATTATTGATTTACCGCCTGGCACTGGAGATATCCATTTATCATTAGTCGGAGCAGTTCCTTTAAATGGAGTAGTAATAGTAAGCACCCCACAAAATGTTGCATTAGCTGACGCACAAAAAGGAGTTGGAATGTTTCAATTGCCTCAAATAAATGTACCGGTTTTAGGTATTGTAGAGAATATGGCTTATTTTACTCCTGCAGAATTACCCGAAAATAAATATTATATTTTCGGCAAAGATGGAGCGAAGAATTTAGCTGAAAAATTAAATGTACCTTTATTAGGGCAAATTCCTTTAGTACAAAGTATTTGTGAAGCAGGTGATGCAGGCAGACCTGCAGTTTTACAAGAAAATACACCTCAAGCACTCGCATTTATGGAGATGGCAAAAAAAGTGGCGCAACAGGTATCGATTATTAATGCAAAAAGAGAAAAGGTAATAGCCCAGAATTAATCAGTGTGTTTAATTGTACAAAATAAATTGTAAATGAACGAGTTAAAAATTAAAGTAGAAGAAGCATTAGACCAAGTTCGCCCCTATTTACAGGCTGATGGTGGTGATGTAATATTAATTGAAATTACCAATGATTATGTAGTGCGGTTAGAATTATTAGGTGCGTGTAAGTCTTGCTCAATGAGTGCTATGACTTTGAAAGCAGGTATTGAAGAGTCAATAAAGCGTGCTGTCCCTCAAATCAAAGCGATAGAAGCGATTAATAGTATACAGACAGTGTAAGCGTATAGTTTATGTGCTGTATTATAAATTCAATTTATTAAATATTACGTATTTTCGCTCTTACAACAAATGAATATTCAACATCTATTCAAGCGTGCATTAAATTTCGAATTTTTATCAATTCAAGAAGGCGTGTTTCTATTCAAAAATGCACCTACGGCCGATTTAATCTTTGTCGCTAATGAACTTCGCAAAATTCAAAAACCAGACTCTGTTTTAAAAGATGGAATTGGTGGTAAAATAACTTGGCAAATTGATCGTAATGTTAATACCACCAATGTATGTATAGCCAATTGCAAATTTTGTAATTTCTATAGAATACCTGGCCATAAAGAAGCTTACATAACAGATATTGAAACTTACAAAAAGAAAATAGAAGAAACGTTTAGTTATGGAGGTGATCAATTGTTATTGCAGGGCGGGCATCATCCCGACTTAGGATTACAATTTTACACCGATCTATTTAAAGAATTAAAGGCGCTTTATCCTAGTTTAAAGCTTCATGCATTAGGACCACCCGAAGTTGCCCATATTACAAAACTCGCAAAATCTACCCATACAGAAGTATTAAAAGAATTAAAAACTGCAGGTTTAGATAGTTTGCCTGGGGCAGGCGCCGAAATACTAAATGATAGAGTTAGAAGACTAATATCAAAAGGAAAATGTACGGGTAGAGAGTGGTTAGATATAATGCGAGCCGCACATCAATTAAATATAACAACTTCTGCCACCATGATGTTTGGACACATCGAGACCATTGAAGAGCGTTTTGAGCATTTGGTCTTAATAAGGGAGGTACAAAATGAAAAACCTAAAAATGCAAAAGGCTTTTTAGCATTTATTCCTTGGCCTTTTCAAGATGATGGTACGCTGTTAAAAAGACATAAAGGAATTTCGAATACCGTAACTGGAGAGGAATACATCCGAATGATTGCTCTTAGTAGGATTATGCTTCCAAATATAACTAATATACAAGCGAGTTGGCTTACTATTGGAAAAGAGGTGGCTAAATTATGCTTACATGCAGGCGCTAATGATTTTGGTAGTATTATGTTAGAAGAAAATGTAGTTTCAGCAGCAGGTGCACCCCATCGCTTCACCGCTAAAGGTATACAACAAGCAATACAAGACGCAGGTTTTAAGCCTCAATTACGCACTCAACAATACGAATACCGAGAAATGCCTGCTACTTTAATAGAGCAAGAAATTAATTATTAGCTATTCATTAGTGTAAATACCTCTTTTTTATTTTATTCTCGTTTATCAATAATTAGTTGAGCTATGATAAAACAATAACAAAAAGGGACGCTGCAGCTAAAATAAAATTCCTAATTTAGAGTTTTAAAAGTATTAGAATAAAAAGATGAAAAAATTAGTACTTTGCCTCATCATTTCTTTAACTTCTCTTAATATTTATGCTACGCATAACAGGGCTGGAGAAATAACTTACACTCATATACCCGCTACTACTTCTGGTGGGTCTAAATACACCTATAAAATTCGGGTCACTACTTATACTAAAGAATCGAGTGCAAGTGCAGATAAATGCAGTTTAACGGTGCAGTTTGGTGATGGAGATAGCGCTCTTGTACCAAGAATAAATGGGACAGGATTTTGTTCTACTGGAGAGCGATTGGGTGAATCAATAGGTAATGATACTAAAAAAAATATTTACGAAGTTATTCATACCTACCCTGGTCCAAAAATGTATGTGATTACGATGGAGGATCCTAATCGAAATGGGGGAATCTGCAACATTCCTTCCTCTATAAATGAATCCTTTTTTCTTCGTACTGTATTAAATATAAACCCGTTTTTACCTGCTAACAGTTCTCCAATATTACTTAATCCACCGATAGATGATGGATGTGTAAATGAATGTTTTACGCACAACCCAGGTGCATACGACGTAGAAGGAGACAGTTTATTTTATAGCTTGACTAATTGTTATGCCAATGGAATACAAATACCAGGATTTGTGTTACCACCCAATATGACAACCAGCAGTATTAATAGTTTCACTGGTGATTTAGTATGGTGTTCGCCTCCATCTATATGCCAATACAACGTTGCTATACTTATTGAAGAATGGAAATTATATGCTGGTAAACGATATTACGTTGGCTCGATATTAAGAGACATGCAAATAGATATAAAAGCTTGTAATAATAATGCCCCGATAATTGATCCTATTCCTAATTTTTGTATTGTTGCTGATAGCAATTTAATTTTTAAAGTTACAGCACACGATATTGATAGTACCAATAAATTAACCTTAACCGCAACTGGTGGCCCGCTTGTTAATAACCCAAAAGCGACTTTTATTTCTCCGCCTTTAACTAACCCTATAAGTGGTACATTTAGTTGGACACCTAATTGTTCTAAAATACAATATTTACCATATCAAGTAAATTTTAAAGTAATTGATAACTATCCAAATACACCATTAGCAAATTTTCAATCAACCAGTATTCGTGTAATTGCACCAGCAGTAACTAATTTAGTAGCTTCACCTAATGGTGCAAGTATAACTGTAAAATGGAATGCTCCACTATGTAAAGATACCGTAGGAATTAATCGCTTAAAAGGTTACTCCATATATAGGAAAAATGCCTGTGAGCCTTTTATACACAGTAATTGCGAAACGGGTGTTCCTGCGTATACAGGTTATACACTTATTGGCACTAGCAACTACATTACTACGGCTTTTATTGATAATAATGGAGGGTTAGGTTTAGTGCATGGAATCGATTACTCTTACATAGTGGTGGCTAATTATATTGATGCTTCAGAAAGCTATGCCTCAAAAAATGTTTGTGCTCATTTAGTACGCGATGTCCCTATCATTACAAATGTAAGTGTTATCAAAACTGAGACACAAAATGGAAAAATATGGATACATTGGTTAAAACCTTTAGGATTGGCTCCTAATTTAGATACTATTGCTAACCCTCCTCCATATAAATACAAATTAATGCAAGCACAAGGTATTGCAGGTGCATTAGTATTTAATGAAATTACCAGCTTTACTTATTCAACCTATTCACAATTAACAGATACTGGTTTTGTAAGTGAGAATATGAATACAGAAGTAAATGGTTACACTTATCGAGTAGACTTTTATTCAAACGACACATTACGTGGTGCCACACACAGCGCTTCATCCATTTATTTAACATCAACACCTTCAGATAATAAAGTAACACTCTCTTGGAAAGAAGAAGTGCCCTGGTTTAATTATCTTTATTACATATATAAGGAGAATAATTTAGGACCAGGTAATTATACTTTAATTGATAGCTCAAAAACCCCATCATACGTAGATAATAGGTTAGTAAATGGAAAACAATATTGTTATAAAATAATAAGTCGAGGTAATTATTCAGATACATTACTTCCCCGACCTCTTTACAATACATCACAAATAAAATGCGAAACGCCACTTGATGAAACGAAGCCCTGTCAACCTGATTTAACAGTAACACCTAATTGTGATACTTATCAAAATATACTTTCATGGGTTAATCCAATTAATAATTGTAATGATGATGCTGTTAAATACAATATTTATTTTACGCCTACTAAAAAGGACAGCTTGATATTATTATATAGCACTACAGATATAAATATAAATACGTACACTCATATTTACGATTTCGACGGTACCCCTTCTATTGCTGGTTGTTATGCAATTACTGCTGTTGATTCCGTTGGAAATGAAAGTAATATTGTCGTAAAAAAATGCGTTGATAATTGCCCTTATTATAAATTACCTAACGTATTTACTCCGAATGGAGATAATCAGAATGATTTATTTACTCCCTTACCAGGATATCGTTACATTAAAGACATCGATATAAAAATATACGATCGTTGGGGATTATTAATGTTTCAAACAACCGATCCTGCCATAAAATGGAACGGCTTAAATATGTATAACAAAAGACCTTGTTCAAGTGGAACCTATTATTACGTTTGTACCGTAAATCAAATTCTATTAGAAGGCATTACACCACTTTATTTTAAAGGATTTATTCAACTAATAACAGACAAAGGAAAGGCTACTAATTAATTATGTTTTCAGGAATTATTGAAACATTGGGTAAAGTTATTGATTTAAAAAACGATCAAAGTAATTTAAATATTACTGTTAAATCTAGCATCACCAATGAGCTAAAAATAGATCAAAGCATTGCACACAATGGCGTATGTTTAACCGTAGTTACACTAAATGATACTTCCTACTCGGTAACCGCCATAAAAGAAACATTACAAAAAACAAATTTAAGGTTGTTAAAAAAGGGTGATGAAATTAATCTGGAGCGATGTATGATTCTAGGTGCAAGATTAGATGGGCATATGGTTCAAGGGCACGTAGATCAAACAGCAATTTGTACTTCAGTAATTGATAATAAAGGTAGTTGGGCATATACCTTTGAATACGACACAACTCTTCAAAACATTACTGTTGAAAAAGGATCTATTTGTGTAAATGGTGTTAGTCTTACGGTAGTAAACTCTCAAAAAAATACTTTTTCAGTACACATTATACCCTACACGCATCAACATACTAATTTTAAAAACGTGCAAATAAATACGGAGGTAAACTTAGAGTTTGATATATTAGGAAAGTACATCAGCAAGCTAGTTCTTAAATAATCCTAAAGCAAGAGAATTCTTTTATTTCAGGTATACTTCGACTTATTAATATAGGATAATCACAGTGAAATAGGAGTTTATTTGCGTATCTTAAAATCAGTTATTACATTATCATAACATAAATAATAATTACCTTTAGAAAGATTTGAAATATCAATTCTTTTATCAAAGCCTTGTTTTAAAACATTGCCAAAAGAATCATATATTTCGAATTGGGTTTCACTAGAAAATTGTATGGCATCACCATTTTTAGTTAACGCATAAGTGGGCTGTAATAAGATGGAAATATTAGTTAAATCATTTGATAATTTGGCTACGCCCCCATAGCCAATCTGTTTTAAACGAAATCTATTTTCTCCCGAATGAGCTGTGGTTTGAAAAGAATAAACACCTCCCTCTAACTCTCCTTTACCATTTATTTCCCCCACTTTAACCCATTTATTCCAACGAAATTGCTCTACAATAAAGGGTAATGAACCCATTTCATTTTTTGTAGTCCAAATCAATAAACCATTTTTATCAATACGACTGTTTATTAATTCAAAAGTAGCTTTAGGCTTTAAAGCTTCTGGATTAATAATTTTTGGTGTACAGTCATTTTTATATTTTATTTCAACAATAACATTGCTTCCTGGTTTAATACCAGAGGCAGAAAAGTCTATTTCAAATGCGCTTGAATTTGTTTCGTCTGCCGTAACTTTACCATTAATAAGAACTTCATATGCACAAAAACCAACGCCATTTGCTGCAAAGTTATTTTTTACATATAAATTTTTATTTTGGTACTTGCCTTCAAGAACAACTACACCAGCATATGCATGAGAAAGAATCAAGATAAAAAATAATGGAAGAAATCTATTTTTTAAGTTCATCTAAAAGAGTATTTAGTTTGTACTTTAAAATAACGCTATTATCAAATATACAAAAATAAGTGAGAAAAGCAAGTATTTACTGAACAAAAAAATGCTTTAACTTAACGACGCCATATAATGCAAAAAAAACAATAACTATAAAAATCAATAGCTTATAACTCCCTTTGAATAAAGAGGTATTTAGTGATTTATCTTTTCTGTATGCAAATATAATTGCAACTAAAAAGAATATAAAAAATACAAGTGTAAAAATTATTTGCCCTTTTGTAATCATAATATAGTAGTTGAGACTGTAAAAGTAAACCATAAAAGCGGAACATACCATCAAAACAGATCTAAATTGTAAGATATTCTTAATTTTGTGTACTTGATAAGAGATAATTATATTAAGCTCGATTCTTAATAAAATAACAGAAGCAGTTTATTCATTATTTAAGCAGGTCGAATTACAATTTAAATCTATTCGATTTAACAAACTCGATTCTTTAAAATGATGTACATATAAGTTGAAAATCATTTGAAGATTTATTTAATTAGCCTTAAAGTAGAATATGGTAAAAGTTAAATTAATATTATTATTACTTTTTTGTAGCCATTTAATCAATGCAAATAATATTTCTAAAGGATATGCTGCATTAAAGATATATGACTACTTTAAAGCCAAAAGAGTATTTGAGCATTCCTTAAAAAAGCAACCAGCAGCAGCGGCATTTGGGTTAAGTATAATTTATAGTCGATCCGACAATCCATTTTTTAATATAGATACTGCTTATAAATACATAACATTTTGCGATGATAATTATTCACTTCTAATTGAGAAAAAAAAGCAGAAATACCTAGCTTATAATATCTCATTAAATTCAATAGATTCGTTAATAAAAATAATAAATACCACCGCATTCGAAATTTATAAGCATAAAAATAGCATTGAAATCTGGAATACATTTATTGATTTTTATATTAATGCTCCTCAATGTTTTGATGCAATTGATATAAGAAATAGTTTAGCGTATGCCAAAACTAGAGAACAAAATACAAGTAATGCTTATCATCAATTTATGGTTGATTATCCTTTCGCTAAAGAAAATAAAAAAGCACAAGAGCAATATTCCTTAACTCTCTTTTTAGAATCTACTAAAAGTAATAGTATTGAAGAGTTTAAAAGCTTTATAACCCAGCACCCGAATAGCCCGTTCATAGAACGGGCTAAAAATGCAATTTACAAACTATCTACTCCTAATGAGACGATTTCAGAATTTTATAGTTTTATCAAAAAATACCCCGACAATCCAAATGTAGATATTGCATGGTATTACTTATATAATACCTATATGCTTAATTATAGCTATGAAAAGCTGGTAAATTTTACTAAAGAATTTCCTGATTATCCTTATATGGATTATATCGATCAAGAAATGGTATTAAGTAAAAAGCAGTTATACCCTATACGAAAAAATAATAAATGGGGATACATAGACACCGCAGGCCATAAAGCTATACCTTGTATATTTGATTGGGTAGAGCAATTTTCAGAAGGATTGGCTGGCTGTGGACAAAACGATAAGGCGGGCTTTATTGACAAGACAGGAAAATTAGTGATTCCATTTATTTATGACGACGAAGAAGCATTTCGATCAGGATTATCTGTTGTAAAAAAAGAAAATAAATATGGAATTATCAATAGATGGGAAAAAATAATTTTGCCATTTGAATACGATGAAATAGCAAACTTATCAGAAGGATTGATCGCTGTTGAAAAAAATGGAACCTATGGATATGTGAATCAAAATGGAAAACTTGTAATTCCCATAAAATATAATGGAGCGGGCGAATTTAATGAAGGACTTGCTGCTGTTCAGTTTAATGGTAAGACTGGATTCATAAATTCAAATGGTACCACTATAATAGTTTTTGAATACGATTGGTGCAGTAATTTTAAAGATGGTTTAGCAAAGGTTAAGAATGTTTCTAAGTTAGGGATGATAAATAAACTGGGTAATACGATATTGCCTTGTGAGTATGATTTTATTGGAGATTTCTCAGAAGGATATGCACTGGTGGTAAAAGATTTAAAATATGGATTTATTGACAAAACAGGAAAGGTTCTAGTACCTTTAGAATATGATTACACAGAAAAAAATAAATTTTTCCTGTCTTTCAAAAATGGTTTTATAGTTGCTGAAAAAAATAAAAAACAAGGCTTGATTGATATCGAAGGTAAATCAATAACCCCAAAAGAGTTTGACCGAATAGAAGCATTTAGCGAAGATCTAGCGGCTGTTGAAAAGAATAATAAATGGGGTTATATCGATAGAAAACTAAAATTACAAATTCCCTATTTATACCAATCAGCTAGTTACTTTGATAATGGCATTGCTAAAGTTGTATTGAATGGGAAAACAGGATTTATAAATAAATTAGGCAAAATTGTTATTGACTTTGCATTTGATGATATAATGGACTTTTCAGTAATTGATTCGAAATTTACAATTGCTACCATTGCTGGAAAAAAAGGACTTATTGACCAACTCGGCAATACTTTAATACCTTGTGAAATGGAAGCGATAACTAAACAAGAAGGAAACATACTGAAAATTGAAAAAAAAGAAAAAATAGCGTATTACAACCTGTATACGAAACAATTTTTTTGGAAAGAAGAAGATTTTTAAATAGTTAAGCGTTGTCCTAATCGAAGAACGGCAGTATTTTTTAATCTATTTTTTTTGGTAATTGATTTAATCGTAGTACCATTTTTTTGTGCAATACCAGAAAGCGTATCTCCTCTTTTTACTACATACATATTGTGGTGTAATTTATATTTCGTGTAATCGCTAAAAGTTGATTTATTTACACAAAATGTATTGAGTTTCAGTTTTTGTTCATCAAAAGAAATTATATCATTTGGATTAATAGGGTTACCTAAATATCGAACTTCAAAATGCAAATGACTACCGTGAGATCTTCCTGTATTTCCTCCTAAACCAATAGCTTGCCCAGCATATACTTCATCACCTACATTTACATTTATTTGCGACAAATGAGCATAATACGTTTCTAAACCATTTTCATGCCGAATAACAATAACATTTCCATAAGTCACGCTTCTTCTTGCAATTCGAACTTTTCCATCGAATGCAGCATCTACTTTATCACCTGTTTCTAAATCTATATCAATTCCATAATGAAATTTATTTTTTCGAACTCCAAAATCAGAAGTTACTCTTCCCAAAAAGGGATGTACATACCCACAACTATTTTCATCGCAAAGAATAATTTTTTCATTCAGCGCATTTAATTCTGCTAAACTTAATTTTTTAAAATGAGTATTGATCGTATCCCATTCTCCATACAATTCACTTGAAGGATAATAATCATCTGAATCATAATGTAAATGGCTGAAGTTGGGTAGCGTATCCTTTCCGTTTTCTATGGAAACGGTATCAGTATTACCTCCCCTATAATTGGCACTTAATTTTACAATACCTAAAAGCATGCAAAATAAAATAAAATAAATTTTTCTACCCATAATTAATATTGAATTTTACATACTAAATTCTCTTAAATAAGCACTGTTAATAGCAGTTAGTATTACAAATATGGCTTTTTTTTAAAAAATAACCTTGTTAAAATTTGTTAATTTAATGGCTTCTAATTATGTATTATGTCTCTTAACGATGGTAATCACATAATGGTTTCACAACGTAAAAATATAAGTTTTATTTTACTTAGGCTAAAAGCGATAATTACAACTAGAATTACTAAAAGTAAACCGTTGTAATAAGTATATTTGTATTTCTAAAAAAAATAAAATGAAAACAGCAGAAATAGAAACAGCAAAAGGAACAATGAAAGTGGAGTTTTTTGAAAAAGATGCTCCCGCAACAGTAAAAAATTTTTGTGATCTCGCAAATAAAGGCTATTATGATGGATTAACTTTTCATCGTGTTATACCCGGCTTTGTATTACAAGGTGGATGTCCTCAAGGCACTGGCGTTGGCGGCCCTGGATATACCATTAAATGTGAGCTAACAGGTGATAATCAATTTCATGATAAAGGTGTTTTATCCATGGCTCATGCTGGAAAAGACACTGGAGGTTCTCAATTTTTTATTGTCATGAGTCGCGCTCAAACCGCTCATTTAGATAGGAAACATACCTGTTTTGGAAAGGTTGTGGAAGGATTACCAATTATTGACCAAATTAATCAAGGAGATGTGATTAAAAAAATTACAATCCATGACGATAAAAAATAAATAACCATTTAATAGCAAATTATTACCACTTATGTAATAAAACATTGAATATGAAATTTACTTTTTTAACTTAGTATATGATCATATTTTAAGTAATAAAATAAAAATAGGAGCAGTATTTTAACTGTTCCTTTTTTATTAAAAATATTTCAATAAAAAATAATGAAAAGATCTTCCATTCTTTTTCTAATACTATTTTCATCCGTATTACTTTTTTCTCAAAGCGAATGCAAGTTTTCAGTAGACCTCACCAAATGTAGAAATGACAAATTGTTTATTGAATTGATTACACCTCGAATATCAACTGAGAACGCCTTGTATCGCTTACCAAAAATTGTTCCTGGCACTTATGAAATTTATGACTTTGGTAGATTTGTCTCGAGCTTTTATGCAACTGACAGCCTCGGTAACGAATTAGAAGTAAACCGTATTGATAAAAACAGCTGGTCGATAACACAAGCCAAAAAATTATATAAAATAGCGTATTATATCAATGATACTTGGGATGATGCAAATAAAGATTCTGCTGTTTTTGAACCAGCTGGAAGTAATTTTGAGGCAGGCAAAAATTTCATGCTAAATACTCATTGTTTGTTTGGATTTTTTGAAGGGATGACTCATTTGCCATATCGTGTAAGTATTACTCACCCTGCCAACTTTTATGGAACCTGTAGTTTAACAAACGTTGTTTATAAAGACAATACAGATGTTTATTACACTTCTAATTATATGCAATTGCAGGATGCGCCAATGATGTATAACGTTCCTGATACTACCACATTAATGATTGGAGAAACAGAAATTTTAGTTTCTCTATACTCTATTAACAAAATAACTAATTCAAAATTTATTGCCGAAAATATTAAAGAGATACTTACCGCTCAAAAAGAATATCTAGGTGGCTCTTTTCCTATAAAAAAGTATGCATATATTATTTATTTAACACCTGAGAAATCCCTCTCTGGATCAAATGGCGCTTTAGAACATTCCTACTCATCGGTGTATTTTTTGCCCGAAATGGAGGAAGAATATTTAACCCAAACCATTAAAGATATTTCTGCACATGAATTTTTTCACATTGTTACTCCTTTAAGTATTCATGCAGAACAAATTGGTGATTTTGATTATACCAATCCACAAATGTCTGAGCATTTATGGCTGTATGAAGGCACTACCGAATATGCTGCGGGGTTGGTACAAATAAAATATGGAAATATGTCTATATCCGATTATTTAAAATTGATAAATAAGAAAATAGAATATTCAACGTCGTATATAGATAGTATAGCGTTTACAAACATAAGCAAAGGGTGTTTGGATAAATATAAAGATCAATTTGGAAACGTATATCAAAAGGGTGCATTAATAGCATTGTGTTTAGATATTAGATTATTATCTCTTTCAAATGGAAAGTACGGTCTTCAGTCTTTAATTAAAGACCTCTCTAAAACATATGGAAAGGAGAAATCTTTTAAAGATGACGAATTAATTGATCAGATTGTAAAACTTACATTTCCAGAGGTAGCCGACTTCTTTAAAAAATATGTGGCCGGCTCTCAGCCATTGCCTATTAAAGAAATGCTTTCTCTTGTTGGTGTGGAGCCAACTATCAACTTAAAAAGAGAAATTACTTTTGGTGGAGTAGCGATTGCCATTAATCCACTTAACAATCGCATTATGATAGTAGATACAAGTAAAATAGATAGTTTTGGGAAAAGCTTAGGTTATAAAAAAGGTGATGAATTTTTAAAATTTAATGGTCAAAAGATAAGTCCTAAAAATGTTCAAAACGTTATTGGTAATTATTTTCTTCTCGCTAAAGAAAATGACCTTTTAAAAATAACGGTATTGAGAAAAAATCACGTAACAGGTAAAATAAATAAAATAAAATTAAAAGCAAGCATAATAGCTGTTACCACGCCGAGTAAAAAACAATTGGTACTTACAGAAAACCCCACTAGTACTCAATTGAAATTACGAAATGCTTGGATAAATAAATAATATTTTAAAACATGAGCAAGAAAAAACTATACTGGATTTGCCAATTAGTAGGGTGGTTATTTTTTGTATTGTTACAAAGTTTATTTTATAAACTTGGTAATATTTTAAATTCGACTGTGATTACTAGTCAATTTTTACTTTTAATTTTTGGCATTGCTTTATCTCATGTGTATCGTAATGTTATTATAACATCTAATTGGTTAACCATTGGAACGTTGGCCTTAGTACCTAGGGTTATTGTTGCCAGTATTACTTTTGCTGCTTTACATGAATACGCACAATATGGTGTAGAACTGTTATTAAAGATAGCTGGTAATAAACATTCTGAAATTATTTCTATCGTAGCAAATATTGTAAACTTAAGTTTTGTTTACTTTTTTTGGGCACTAATTTATTTTCTATTTCACTTTATTGAAAATTATAAAAAAGCCGAAATTGAAAACTTAAAATGGCAAGCTTCCATTAATGAAATTGAATTAAATAAGTTAAAATCACAATTAAACCCTCATTTTATTTTTAACGCCATGAATAGCATTCGGGCATTGGTGGATGAAAATCCATTAAAGGCGAAAAAGGCAATTACTCAATTGTCACACATATTGCGTAACACCTTACAAATGGGTAAAAATAAAGTAATTCCATTTGAAGAAGAAATGACTGTTGTAAATGATTATTTAGCATTAGAATCTATTCGATACGAAGAACGATTAAAAGTTATTTTAAAAATAGACCCGATGAGTGATTTATTTTTTGTTCCGCCATTAATGATTCAAACTCTTGTAGAAAATGGTATAAAACATGGAATTTCACAACTAGCCTTAGGCGGTATAATAAGTATAACCACCATAACATCACTAACTTTTTTAACTATCTCTATTCGCAATAGTGGTCAACTAACAGATATTAACAGTAATAGTGGCGATAGTGGGTTTGGAATTAAAAACACCTTACAGCGATTACAATTATTATATGGTAACACTGCTGCGCTATCAATAAAAAATGAACAAGCAAATGTAGTGTTAACAGAGTTAATACTACCAAAAAATATTAATGGACTAAATAAACTTTAAAAGATGAAAGCTATAATAATTGATGATGAACGTTTAGCGCGACAAGAACTTAAAAATTTGTTAGCTTCCTACCCTGAAATAGATGTTGTTGCAGAGGCTAATAATGCAGAAACTGCAATAGAAAGCATTAAACAATTAAAACCGGATGTTATTTTTTTAGACATACAAATGCCAGGTAAAAATGGGTTTGAATTATTGGAGGATATTAGTGGTGTTCCAGAAGTAGTATTTGTTACTGCCTATGATGAATATGCAATACGTGCGTTCGAAATAAATGCACTCGATTATTTATTAAAGCCTGTACAACCTAACCGGCTTGCTGATACTGTAAAAAAAATATTGAATAAAGATGTTTTTGATAAACAGGAAACGAAAGAACACACACAACCCCTGAATGACAATGATCAGGTGTTTGTGAAAGATGGTGACAAATGTTGGTTTGTTAAACTAGGTGATATCCGCTTGTTTGAATCGGAAGGCAATTACGTACGGGTACATTTTGAAAAAAATAGGCCATTAATTTTACGTTCGTTAAACAATTTAGATCAACGCTTAAATAACCGCACCTTTTTTAGAGCCAGCAGAAAACACATTATTAATTTAAAATGGGTAGAAAGTATTGAAAATTGGTTTAATGGTGGGTTAATGGTAAAATTGAAAGGTGGCGAACAAATAGAAATATCTCGAAGACAAGCATCTAAATTAAAAGATATTATGAGTTTATAAACTCCTTCATTAACTGGAAAATTTAAAACTCTATGTCTAAATCAAAACTTTGCTTGAACTTTTTAATCATCGGATTTTTTTCGGCTAGTCTGTTATACCTATCCGTAGCAGTATATAAATTAGTTTTATCTTCCATCGCCGTCATAACTAAATTTAGTTGAATAGAAAAATTGTTTAACTCCCTTCTTAAAAAACCAAGAAAATTTAATTTATCTTCATTGATTGCTTCTTTTAATGCTTCATTGGTTACACTAAATTCAATGGTTGCATCACCTACTAATACAGGTCGTTTGTTTAATAACGCAATTCCCAAATTTGATTTTCCTTTTACTTTTAAATCCTGTGCATATTTATCCCAAATTTCACAAACTGCTTGTATAGTGAGCGTATTATTTTTAGCTCCAGAATTTAATAAACCACTTGGTGAGGCACCTGTAGCTTGTTCTTGTTTTTTTTCGACATTTAAATGAGCTATTATCGAAGGTGTGGCGTGTTTTATTACAGGCTTTTTTACAGCCGTTGTAGTAGTTGTTGTTGTACTAGCACCAGTAACATTTGAATTTATTTTTTGCTCAACAACCTCTGTCTGTATAGATTTATCAATTACTTCATCGACTTTAATATTCTTAATATCAGAAATAGGGGGAGCACTTATGGGTATGGTAACTTTTGATGGTAGCTCACTTATGTCATTTTTTTTTTCAACCTCCATTACTGAGGAAGTGAGGCTACACAATTGCATCAACGAGAGTTCTACTTGCAATCGATGGTTTTTACTAGACTTATATTGTATGTCTGTTTTATTTAAAATAGTTAATCCTTTTATTAAAAAAGGAAGTTGGCACTTAATTGACTGTTCTTTATATTGATTTTTTATATTTACGCCTACCTCTAATAGTTGCAACGTTTCCGTGTCAATACAAACCAATAAATTTCTAAAATGGCTACCTAAACCAGCAATAAAATTATGTCCATCAAACCCATTATTTAAAATCTCATTGAACAAGAGTAACGCACCTGAAATGTTATTTTCAATAATTGCATCTGTAACTTTAAAATAATAATCGTAATCTAAAATATTTAAATTTTCAATTACTGCTTTGTAGGTAATGGTATTTCCACTAAAACTCACAATTTGATCAAAAATAGAGCAAGCATCGCGTAAAGCACCATCTGCTTTCTGGGCAATAATATGCAATGCATCACTTTCAGCGGTTATGTTTTCACTTTTTGCGATATACGCCAAATGTGTAGCAATATCATCTATTTGAATACGATTAAAATCAAATATCTGACAACGAGAAAGTATCGTGGGAATAATTTTATGTTTTTCGGTAGTCGCCAATATAAATATGGCATGTTTTGGTGGCTCTTCTAATGTTTTTAAAAAAGCATTAAAAGCACTCGATGAGAGCATGTGCACCTCATCAATAATAAATACTTTAAAAGCTCCTAATTGGGGTGCATAACGCACTTGATCAACAAGGTTACGAATATCATCTACTGAGTTATTAGAGGCCGCATCTAATTCTGTTACATTTAAAGATGCACCACTATTGAATGATACGCATGATTCACACTTATCACAGGCTTCTGTTTCTGCTGTGCGGTTGGTGCAATTAATGGTTTTAGCTAAAATACGTGCGCAAGTAGTTTTACCTACACCACGCGGTCCACAGAACAAAAAGGCTTGTGCCAAGTGCCCTGTTTTTATAGCGTTTTTAAGTGTATTGGTAATATGCCCCTGACCAACAACTGTATTAAAAGTTGCAGGGCGGTATTTACGAGCCGATACAATAAAATTTTCCATTACACTGCAAAAATAACCATAAAAGCCAAATGAAAAGAAAATGTTAAAAACTTTGGAAGGAAAGAGAGCTAATTAGGCAATTATTTAATCACTTTATTGCTATTTATAGATTTTAAATGTTTGCTAATAGTTAAGTTACCGCTAATATCAACGCTTATCGATATTTAATTTATCCTCAATACTTTTTAAGATATCTAATTGTGCGGCCAGACTGTTGAATAAACTTTTGATTTGTTGCTCTAAAAGTAAATCAATTTTTTGGTGCAAGCTCCTCAGTTCTAACACAGCCTTTAGATTAATAAGCTTATTGTTTTCACTTCTTTTTCTATCTTTTTCTTCTTTTCTATTTTGGCTCATCATAATAATGGGAGCTTGTAATGCTGCAATTGCAGATAAAACTAAATTCATTAAAATAAAAGGATAAGGGTCAAATTTATCACTAATAGGTAAAAGTGTATTAACTAAAATCCAAAAAAAAAGAATAATTGAAAAAAGAATAATAAACATCCAACTACCACCAAAATCCGCCACTTTGTCGGAAATAGTTTGGCCTCTACTTAGCAATTCTTTGGGCTGGTGCAAAAGGTTTTCCACAATAAGTTTTTCATCATCAATTGCTTGCTTTACTATTTGTTGAAGTTTTTTTAATTGATCATCTCCAGACTTAAGCAGCGTTGTTTTATCTATTTCCATTATTAAAATTTAATCAATAAAATTAAAAGCTATTTTTAAAATAATTATTAAAATCCCTATTAGCGAAATTACCAACAAATATTCAGCGATAATCTCTAAATCCTTTACTTTTATTAAATCGGATGATCTATTTGAAACAAAAGAAAAAATACATGATAACGTTAGTACTATAGCAATAACAGAGGCTAATTCATCAGTAATATGAATTTTTGTAAAGTTGGCAACAAGCAAGGAAATATTAACAAAAAGATAAAACCCCAAAAGAAATGCTATTTGCTTTTATCCTGTTTAACCCATAAAAGATTTGAAGTAGTATAACCGATTGCTTCCGCTATTTTAAGATATTTCTGTTTAATACTTTCTGGTATTGTTGTTTCTCTTGATAATATCCATAGGTATTTTAAATTTTTTCCCGCAACAAGCGCATATTTATAATCTTCATCCAAGGCAATTACGTTATATCCTGAATAAAAAGGACCAAAAAATGACACTTTAAGCATGCCTATATTTTGTTTATTAACAAATTTAGCTTTCCCTATTGCTTGTTCCCATTTATTTTTTTTATCATTAAAACCACGATTATTAACTTTTATAGTGCCATTATCCTTTAATGTGTATTCCGCTGTTGTGTTATTAAGATTTTTCTCAAATTTAAAATCTAATCTAGCAATCTCATACCACTTGCCCAAGTATTTTCCTTTATCAAAAGATTGAACAGGTACGGCACCTTTTGGAATAGTGGAACAAGAAAAAAACATAAAATTGATTATTATTAAAATTAGAATTTGAATTAAATTTTTATTTTTATTTTTCATACTATATGTTATCAAATTAGCCTAAGCTTTTATAATTAGAGGTATTTTCATTTTAAAATTAGTTATTTTTTTTGATTATTTAGCAGATGCATAATTAACTACAACCATTGAGATTTGCCTATTAAAAAATAGTTGCCATTGTTTATATTCTTTTTTTGATACTCAACCTCTCCCAAATAAAAAAAGATCCTTGTGTAGAGCCTCGGGTATTGCTGCATTACCCCTAACGATCAGCGTATGGCAATTAGGGCAGTAGAAAGCGATTAACTTTCAAGTTTGCACTGAGCCAAAACGTTGTATTTTGTTTTTATCTTTTTCATTTTAAAAACCAAATTAACGATTTGGCGTTATTGGTAATAGCACTGAACTTTCGAAAACACCGAACGCCCGCCCCTATTTGCTCTATACAGTGTTATCAGTATTTTTATTTCAAGCTTTGTAACCATTGAATTAGTTCCTCATCGTCAATAATGCTCCAAGAATGAGGTTGTTTACTAGGATTTGGCCTTCGGTATCCTTTGTTTTCAGTTAGTATCAGTTCTGCATTTTTGTTGCCTAAAAGCACTAATTCATTAATCATACAAGAACCATCCAATCCATTTATATCAGAATAATCAGTACTACCATATTCTTTCATTTCCCAAAGTAATTCGAGTTCAGTATCGGATCAGTATACCAATGATTTGCTTTATCGCTGTTTGGTTGATGTCAGTGAAACAATAAGGTGAAATTTTTATGTAGTTTTGATTGTTAGTGATGGGAGTTCCATTTAGTTCTTTTTCAATTTTTTCTGTTAAGTATAAAGCTTCTTCTTGATTTGTTGAATTCGGTGCTATTCTCAAGGTACGTTTATTGGAATTATAAAACCTCACAAAATCTAATGGTAGGTCAATCACAAAAATTCCGTCAGGTTGATACTGGTAATTGTCTTTTACAGCATCTTATGCAAATTTAACAACACAACTCCCCCCAATTGAAAATCCTACGATATAGAATTTTAAATTTTTCAAGTTATATCTAATTTGAACATCTTCTATAATTTCTTTAAATGATAGTTGGGTTAAACTATCTATTCCAAAAGACCCAAGACCTGTTTTAAATGTTGGTATTATTGTTAAGATACCTTTTTCGGCTGCTAAAATAGGCAAGTCAGTTTGTTCCAACACGTGCTCCGGTGATTCATACAAACTTGGTATAATAAACATGTATCCCTTACATGGGATTTCCTGAGGAGAAATTGTCAAATAACGGTTTGTCGTACTATCATTCTTATTGAGATAAATCTTTTCAATTTTTTGCCCAAAAGAATTTGTTATTAAGAAAAATGTTAAAAAAGCTATGCGGAATATTTTCATTTAATTTTTTAGATCAATGGTAACTTCAAGTATAAGCTTAATGAGGGATTTTGAAACACTTACTTTCAATTTACAGTAAAATTTGTTGATTGCAAGATATTTATATTTAGACGTTCAGCCCGCATTACGCTTATACAATGCTAGCTATATACATTTCCTTTTACCAAATGTAGGGTATTATTCTCCAAGTCACTTTTTGATAGTCCTGATATTCTTGGCCGAACTGTTTTTGCAACATCTTTTCTTCGTTATTAATTCGATATGAATATGCTACTATTATTAATAAAACTCCAATAATAGTAATAATGTAGTTCTCTATCGCCAAACCAAAAAACATCCAAATTAAGATAGTTCCTAAATATCCCGGATGCCTAATAGTTTTGTAAAGTCCGGTTCTAATGAGTTCTTGTTTTGCGGTCGTCAATAATGTTCTTGTATAGGATTTTTTTAACGTAAGCATAGAATATATCCTAATTCCAAGCCCCAAAAACATAAAGATCAAGGCTACTGTTGCAATAACTAGATTACTAAATTCTCCTATTCCGAAATATTTTAAAATTTCAGTACAAATAATAATGACAAGAAAAGTTAGAGCAATAATTTTCATTGATCCCTTATCTTCTTCTGTCTTTTTTATGCTGGTTGCTTTTCTATCCTTTCGAATGATAAAGTCCATTACAAAGAACGTAAATACAACAAAACATGCTAAATATTGTATTTTCATAGTATTGGTTGGTTTTTTCGGGTCATAGCTAACGTTTTGGGGCTTTGAGAGGGTGGGGCAATCGAATTACAAAGTTTCAATTTTGCACAAATGTTGAACGGAAGAACAACTGTTGAAATTTGCAGTTTCGCCTCATTATTGCAAAACCCCAGTTAGCTGCCGTTTTATTTAGTTCTTTTTAATAGAGAGTTCTCCAATTATTTCATCCAATATTTTATTAAATTCCTTGGGTTTTTCAAGCATTGGGTAATGTCCCGTTCCTGTAATAATTTTGTAGTTATAGTTCTTAAAGTATTTCTGATTATTCTCCATATTTGTAGGCGATGTGTCAGAATTAATTGCTCTTACAGGAACATCAACTAATTTTGCTAATTTACGAATATCCATTCTATACAAAGGTTCAAGAGCACTTATCGCTAATTCAGGTTCATTTTGTAGGAATTCGCTTTGAAGTTGTTTTTTTACATTTGCAGGCGTTTGTTCAACAAAAAGATATTGTGGAAGCATATTTTCTACCGCTGATTTAAAATCTTCACGATAATAGCTAAACATAAACTGTTCTGCTTGTTCAGGAGTAAATTCTTGGTCTAAGTCTTTTAAAATGTCGACTAAAATAATTGCTTTAACTTGAGGTAAATTTATTGAGGCTTCAACTACATACGCTCCTGACATTGAATGCCCCACAAGAATAATTTCGGATGAATTAAGTTCATTAATGACAGATTTAATATCGTCCGAATATTGTTCGCTAGTCCAATTCTTTCTTGATTTGTCGGATTTTCCGTGGCCACCTAAATCTATTTGAACAACATTGTATTTTTCTTTGAAATAAGCTTCTTGGCTATTCCACCAATTAGTATTTCCAAGCCAACCGTGAACAAAAACTAAAGTTTTGTTTCCTTTTCCTGTTTCGTTATAATTAATTTTTACTCTGTCTGTTGATAAAATATTTTTTTCCATTATTTCCCTAATTAGGTTCTCGATTGGTTGGGGACAATTGTTTCGTAAAATCTTAGTTAATATCCGGATAAGTTGAATTCAACATATCCGCTCTATGTGTTTACCCCAAATTTAGTAATTCAATCGGACTTTTTATCGCTTTAATATTATTTATGGCAAATGAGTGTAAATTTCTGTAGTTCGAGTGCTACTATGACCAAACAAAACTTGAATGTATCGTAAATCAGTTCCGTTCAAATAAATAAAATTTTGGTTTTCACTCTTTATAATAGGTGCGCAAATTATAATAGGTGCGCAAATCTTTTAAAACCGATTCGCTTAAAATAGTTAAACAGGCTTTGTTTCCCTTGCCATTTTTAACAATTATCACCATACGGTTACTGTCAATGTCTTTCGGCTTTAGGTTGAGTAATTCACTTCTTCGTAAGCCTGCTGAGTACAACAAGCTAACAATACATCTGTGTTTGATGTTGTTGGTGTTTTTAATAATTAGTTGAACTTCCATTAAACTAATTACTTTTGGTAAGCTTTCTTGTTTTCTGGGTCGCTCTACCAAATAAAAGCGATTTGGCATTTCTAACACCACCTCCATAATAAAATTTAATGCTATTGATTATTTGATTTATTAAGCTGCTCGATTTGTTTTGTAGTACCATCAGCTGGAGTTAGTTTCTGATGTCATTTTCATCGATACCTTTTAATTCCTTTTCCTTAGAATATTTAATAAATAACTCAAACAAATTAATAAAGATTTTGACGATGTTTAATGCATATTTCTTGAGTTCCAATTTTCGCAAAAATTCCTCGGCATTTACGAAAATCCTTATTTAGTATACTGTTTCTATAATCGCCAACAGTATAAGGTTGAACACTGTGAGTAGCGTTACCTTTTGAAAAAAAATAAGCACAGTTTACCCAAGCCATACCTTTCAAATCATTAAAAATAGTATTAAAATTAGTCGTGCCATTTTTAAGATATGCCATTGCAAATTCCTTACTCCACTTAATATTCGGTAACCCTTTAATTAAGGTTTGTACTAACTTATCAGATAAAATTTTAACCCTATCTGCTTTTCATAATTAATGAGCAAATGTTTTAACGTGATGGTTCTGTATTTTTCAGTTTTTATTGGGTTAATTTTAAAGCAAAAAAGTCACACTTAAAATTTATCTTTACATTTATACGTATAACTATACGTGTAATTCAATTCTACCGATAAATGAAAAAATGCTTGGAATGTAAAGAGAAAATAGAAGTTATATTTGATAAAATATTTTGTTCCACTTATTGTAAGTCAGCTTATCATCATCAAAAAAAATAGAGGTAAAGCACAAAGTTTCTATATATTACCATTGATAAACAATTAAAATTGAACAGACAACTGTTGAATCATTTTAACAAAGCAGGAAAAGCTGTTATTCGTAATAACGAATTACTAGAAGAAGGATTTAACCCTAACCATTTTACTCATTATTGGAAAAATCAAAAAGGCGAGGTGTATTTGTTTTGTTAAGAGTATGGATTTTCGAAAAAAAAAGAAGGTGATAAATTAAAATATGTATTGATGCAATGGCATGAATACATGAATAAAAGATAAAATAATGAACATCATAAAAAACTACATTTTACCAGGAAAAAATCAAAAACCGATTTTGTTGGATTTTGGATATAAAACTACTGAACAAAAAAAACCGATTGTATTGTTTGTACATGGCTTTAAAAGTTTTAAAGATTGGGGACATTATAATAAAGTAATGGTCTATTTTATTGAAAACGATTTTGGATTTGTAAAATTTAATTTTTCGCACAACGGTGGTACAATGCAAGAACCAGTTAATTTTCCAGATTTAGAAGCTTTTGGGAACAACAACTATACGAAGGAATTAAACGACATGGAAACGGTACTTGATTGGATAACAACAACAGATGAATTACCAGAGCAAGAAATTGATAAAAATTTAATTTATTTAATTGGGCACAGCAGAGGCGGTGGAATAAGCATTATTAAGGCATTTGAAGATAAACGTATAAAAAAATTAGTGACATGGGCAGCAGTTTCTAATTTTTTAGCACGCTTGCCGAAAGATTTAACCACATGGAAAAATAACGGTGTCGTCTATATCGAGAATGTACGAACCCAGCAACAAATGCCCTTGTATTATCAGTTTGTAGAAGATAATTTAAAAAACAAAGAGCGTTTCAATATTGAAAATGCAACAAAAGGTTTATCTATACCTTTTTTAATTGTACATGGAACCGCTGATGAAGCTGTTGGAGTGAAAGAAGCGCAGGACTTAAAACAATGGGATAAAAATGCTGAAGTATTTTTGATTGAAGGATCAAACCATGCTTTTGGCGCTAAACATCCTTTTGATAAAGAAAAATTTCCCGCTGATTTTCAAAAAGTGATAGATAAGACGATTGCTTTTCTAAAATAATTAAAAATATTAATTTAATGTTTTGGGTAAAAAAAACTCAAAACACTATTCGATTATTAACAAGCGTTAATTTTCAAACAATATTTTGAGTTATTTTCTCCAATTTAATTACTTGTAATTAAGCATATTTTTTTTCTTTTTCTTTCGCCATCAACATTTCAATTTCTTCCACTTCTATTGGAATATTTTTCATTAAGTCGATTGGACCTTTTTCGGTTATTAAAATATTATTTTCAATTCGAATTCCTAAGCCCTCTGCTGGTATGTATATTCCAGGTTCGCAGGTAAACACCATACCCGCTTCCATCTTACGATTAAAATCTCCTACATCGTGAACATCTAATCCTAAAAAGTGAGAAGTGCCATGCATAAAATATTTTTTATACGCTGGTAAATTGGGATTTTCATTTTTTATTTCATCAGTAGTTAATAAACCTAAATCTACTAACTCTTTTTCCATTAATTTACCAACCGCTTTATTATATTCAGTAAACGTATTTCCTACCGTTAGCATATTTATAGCAGCACGCATTACTCTTAACACTGCATTATAGACTTCTTTTTGGCGTGTACTAAATTTCCCGCTCACAGGTATACAACGGGTAAGGTCGCTCTTATAATTACCATACTCTGCTCCTATGTCTAACAAAATTAAATCACCTTCTTTACATTCTTTATCATTTTCTAGATAATGCAATACGCAAGCACTATCGCCTGAAGCGATAATTGGGCTATATGCAAAACCTCGTGAACGGTTACGAAGAAATTCATGCATTAACTCGGCTTCAATTTCATACTCCATAACGCCAGGTTTTATAAAACTTAAAAGTCTTCTAACACCTTTTTCTGTAATGTTACAAGCTTGTTGCAGTACTTCAATTTCTACGTCAGATTTAACAGCTCTTAAATTATGCATGATTGGTGCAGAACGTTCTATTTTGTATAAAGGAAAACGAGCTTTTATTTTTTTATTGAACCGCATTTCAGCCGATTCTGTTTCAATATACCTTCGGGTATGTTCATTACTATTCAAATAAATAAATTCTGGCTGATAAATAATTGTTTGTAATAGTTGCTCAAAGTGTGCCACCCATTGTATATTTTTTATTCCAGAAATTTGGGTTGCTTGTTCTTTATTTAATTTTGCTCCTTCCCAAATAGCTATCGTTTCACTAGTTTCACGCACAAACAAAATTTCCTTATGACTACCATTTGCTGCATCAGGATAAATAAGTAAAATGGTTTCTTCCTGATCAATACCCGATAAATAAAATAAATCAGAATTTTGAATAAACCCCATGGAGCCATCGGCATTGGTAGGCATGATGTCATTGCTTACAAATATTGCAATCGCATTAGGTTTTAATTTAGAAATAAAACGTTTACGGTTTTCTATAAATAGTTTTGATTGTATTGGAGCGTATTTCATAGTAATAACTTTTAAAGGTTAGTGATCTTGTAAATTTATTAATAATAATGCTAATTAAGTAAACATTTTTTAATTACTTTCCGTTGAAGTAAGTCTTTACATATACCTTCATTTTGTGAAGAAAAAAAGTGCTTAGAATTATATTTTACAAGATTATATCTTAAAATAATTAATTATTAAACTAGCATTTTGTCAATTACAACTTTACTTAATGTATTTAAGAATGAAATATACTTCTAAAATCAATATCCTACTGCTTATTAATATACTGTTAATTAATATTTATGGTATAGCTCAAAACCATACTATTGATAGTCTAACTATGGTATTAAACAACTCAAAACAAGATACTATAAAAGTTAATACCCTTTATAATCTTTATCTGGAATATAAATATTCTGATTCTAAAAAAGCTGCAAAATATATAAATGATGGTTATTTGCTAGCTACCCAATTAAATTATCAAAAAGGAATTTCACAAGCACTATTCTGCTTAGGAAATATAGAATTAACAAAAGGTAATTATGAGCAATCCTTATTACTCTATAATCGCTCATTAGAAAAAGCTCAAAAAATAAATGATAAACAAATCATGTCCAACTGTTTAAATGGTATAGGTAATATCTATACCAGCAAAGCTGACTATGTAAATGCGCTAGAGTATACTAAAAAAAGTCTTGCTATACGCAAGGAAATAAACGATCCAATAAAAATTGGGGATAGCTACAGTAATATGGGTAGTATTTATTTAATGATGGGGAATTTTAATCAGAGTTTATTTTACTATCTAGAAACACAAAAATATTACGAAAAAAGTGCATCAAAAGAAAAATTCGCTGGTTTATTAGTGAACATAGGTATTATTTATTACTACACAAAAGATTATACCAAAGCTTTGGAATACTTTAATCGTGCATTGATTGACAGTCCTAATACAATGTTACTTGGCCGTGCTTATGGTAATATGGGAAATGTTTATTTAAATCTGGGTTTATATGATAAAGCGGATAAAAGTTATCATAAAGCGTTAAACGCATTTGAAGATGCTGGCGATAAAGATGGGATTTCTTTTGTATTGGTAAATATAGCGAATAATGCTTTGCAAGCAAATAAAATAGATCAGGCTATGAACTATAATTTAAGAGCGTTAGAATTATCAAAAGAATTAAATGATAAACTTAAAATTTGTACCGTCCTTAGCAATATAGCTGCAATTTATAGAAAAAAGAAATATTTCACAAAAGCATTAGAGTATGAAAAAGAAGCATTAATGATAAGTAAAGAAATTGATGCAAAAGAACCATTAAAACAATCGTATTATGGTTTATCGGATACTTATATGGGTCTTGGCAATTGCGACTACGCATTAAAATATTACAAACTTGCTTCCGCAGTAAAAGACAGCATGTTTAGTAAAGACAAAACAACTTCATTAGCAGAATTACAAACCAAATACGAAACGGACAAAAAGGAAAAAGAAATTGCACTTTTAACAAAAGATAATGAGCTAAAAGAAAAATCTTTTAAAGAACAGCGCATCATCCGCTTTTCGTTGATTGGATTTGTGGCTTTATTAGTTATCCTTTCATTTACATTATATAGCCGCTATCGCTACAAACAAAAAGCAAATTTGGTACTAGAAGATCAGAAAAAAATTATTGAACAAAAAAATATAATGATTACGGATAGTATAGATTCTGCTAAATCTATTCAAGATGTTATTTTGCCTTCTTTAAATACATTCCATTCTTATTTTACCAACGCTTTTATATTATATAAACCAAAAGACATCGTAAGCGGTGATTTTTATTGGATAGGCAAACATGCTGGTAAAACAATTTGTGCTGCAGTAGATTGTACAGGTCATGGTGTTCCTGGTGCTTTTATGGCCTTACTAGGAAGCAATATTTTAGGAAACGTTATTCAGAAGAGTAATGTAGTTGAACCTGCATTAATTTTAGATGTACTTCATCAAGAAATTATAAATGTTCAAACCAAAGGTGAAGAAACTAAAACCGTAAAAAGTGGTATGGATATCGCATTAATTGCATTTGATGAAAAAACAAATGAGCTACAATACGCTGGTGCACATAATTCATTATTATTAATTAGAAATGGTGAGTTAATAGAAATAAAAGCAGATAAAATATCCATAGGTGGCGCTAACAATAAGACCGAATCTTTTATGTTTAAAAACCATACGCTCACTTTGCAAAAAAACGATATCATTTATTTATTTAGTGATGGTTATACCGATCAAAGAGGCGGCGCTAACAGGAAAAAATTTTATCAAGCTCCTTTTAAAGAGTTGTTAGTTTCAATTCATCAATTAGAAATGGATGAACAAAAACAAAAATTAGATTTAACACTCACCAATTGGAAAGCCCAAGAGCACCAAACAGATGATGTATTAGTAATAGGAATACGTTTTTAGATATTCTTTCGTAATCATTATTCCCATTTCCATACCCATTAAATATTACACTAATTCTACTTTTTACCTATCAGCAAAGTGGGCATTGCAATTAAACAAATGCAATAAACTGCATAAAATTAGCTAATAGCAGCCTTAAAGGCTGATGTTAGTCTAGCTCCAATTAATGCATTTACTTTCCATTCCTGCACTTTACTTAACTCTACTAACTATAGGGTGTGCTAATTTAAAATCATTATAAATAAAAAGATAAATCAAAGTAAACGCTAATTACAATTAACTTTTAATGCACAACTACTTGGGTGTATATAATTTTATTTGATTAAAATCATTTTGAGTTATACCTTTGCTAGCGCAAAACATAAGAATAATCAATTATACCATTTTATGAGTAATACTACTTCTCGAAATTTTTTACAATCATCTATCGGAAAAAAACTAATTATGGGACTCACAGGTTTCTTTTTAATTACTTTTCTTGTGATTCATTGTTTACTTAACTCTTTCATATTTTTTAATGACGGAGGATTGACCTTTAATATAGGTGCAAAATTTATGGCCGAAAATCCACTTATCCGTATAATGGAAGTCGTGTTATTCATTGGCCTTATATGGCACGCGGTACAAGCTTTAATTTTAACGCTTGACAATAATAAAGCGCGACCTATTAAATATGCAGTAAGTAATGGCAACGCAAATAGTAAATGGTATTCTCGTTCTATGGGAATATTAGGTTCACTATTATTAATATTTCTAGTTGTGCATTTAGCTAATTTTTGGGTAAAGTCTCGTATTACTGGTATTCCTACAGAAGACGCCAATGGAAACGAAGATTTATTTGCGATTATGGTAACTGTATTTCAAAATCCAATATTGGTGCTTGTATATTTGCTAGGGGTTGCTTCTTTATCTTTTCACTTACTGCACGGCTTTCAATCAGCTTTTCAAACCTTAGGTTGGAATCACCCTAAATACACTCCGCTAATTAAGAAAGTGGGTACTGTATTTTCTATTATCATTCCATTTATTTTTGCATTAATGCCAATTTCAATTTACATGGGTTGGATTAAATAAATAGATCGCAGAATAAAATTAAAAGTTGAAGTACCATTTAAAAAAATATTGAATTTTAGATTTGTGAATATATGTCAACAAAATTAGATAGTAAAGTTCCTGAAGGACCAATAGAGACAAAATGGACAAAATACCAATCATCGGTATCTCTGGTTAATCCTGCAAACAAACGTAGTTTAGAGATAATCGTTATAGGTTCTGGATTAGCAGGGGCCTCTGCTGCTGCGTCATTAGCAGAAATGGGTTACAAGGTAAAATGTTTTTGTTTTCAAGACTCTGCTCGAAGAGCTCATTCTATTGCAGCACAGGGTGGAATTAATGCAGCAAAAAATTATCAAAATGATGGTGATAGCACCTATCGTTTATTTTATGATACGGTTAAAGGTGGCGATTATCGTTCCAGAGAAGCAAACGTCTATCGTTTAGCTTCTGTAAGTGCAAATATTATTGACCAATGTGTGGCTCAAGGTGTTCCTTTGGCACGTGAATATGGAGGAATGCTTAGTAATCGTTCTTTTGGTGGTGTACAAGTACAACGCACTTTTTATGCTGCTGGTCAAACAGGGCAGCAATTATTATTAGGAGCATACAGCGCATTGCAAAGACAAGTAGGCTTAGGTACAGTAACGATGTATGCACGCCATGAAATGTTAGACATCGTAACCATTGAAGGTAAGGCTCGCGGTATTATTGCTCGTGATTTAATTTCAGGTAATTTAGAACGTCATTTTGGTCATGCTGTTTTATTGTGTTCAGGTGGTTATGGAAACGTCTTTTATTTATCTACCAATGCTATGGGTAGCAATGCTACAGCCGCATGGAAAGCGAATAAAAGAGGTGCCTTTTTTGCTAACCCTTGTTATACTCAAATTCACCCTACTTGTATACCCGTATCTGGAGATCATCAATCGAAATTAACGTTAATGAGTGAATCATTACGTAATGATGGTCGTATTTGGGTACCAAAAAAACAAGGAGATACTCGTAAAGCAAATGAAATACCTGATGAAGAAAGAGATTATTATTTAGAACGTAGATACCCTGCTTTCGGAAATTTAGTGCCACGCGATGTTGCCTCTCGTGCAGCGAAAGAGCGTTGCGATGCTGGCTATGGAGTAGGTACTTCTAAAATGGCTGTTTATTTAGATTTTAAATCGGCTATTGCACGCTACGGTCATACACAAGCTGTTAAATTAGGAACACACAATCCTTCTGAAGAACAATTAAAAGAATTTGGTAAACAAGTAATAGAAGAAAAATACGGTAATTTGTTTGAAATGTATGAACAAATTACGGGTGAAAATCCGTATCAATTACCAATGCGCATTTACCCTGCTGTGCATTATACAATGGGTGGTTTATGGGTAGATTATAATTTGATGACGACCATACCAGGATTGTATTCCTTAGGAGAAGCTAATTTTTCTGATCATGGTGCCAATCGCCTGGGAGCATCTGCACTTATGCAAGGTTTAGCTGATGGATATTTTGTAATACCTTATACCATTGGTGCTTATTTATCGAAAGAAATTGGAACAAAAGCAATTCCAACTACTCACGAAGCTTTTGTTACTACCGAAAAAGAAGTACAAACCATTATCAATCATTTTTTTGCAATAAAAGGAACCAAATCGGTAGATCATTTCCATAAGCAGTTGGGAAAAATTATGTGGGAAAAATGCGGAATGGCTCGTAACGCAAAAGGATTAACAGAAGCCATTTCAGAAATACGTAAGTTACGTGATGAGTTTTGGAAAGAAGTACGTGTACCTGGTACTGCAAATGAATTTAATCCTGAGTTAGAAAAAGCAGGTCGTGTAGCCGATTTTCTAGAGTTAGGAGAACTAATGTGTATTGATGCGTTGCAAAGAAATGAAAGTTGTGGCGGTCACTTTCGTGAAGAGTATCAAACCTCAGAAGGAGAAGCCCTACGAGACGATGAGAATTTTTCATATGTTTTTGCCTGGGAAAACAAAGGCAACAACACTTATGAATTACATAAAGAAGAGTTAAAATTTGAAGCAATTAAAGTTGCAGCTCGTTCTTATAAATAAGTATTAAAAAATACGTATAAAAAAAATAATTGATAAAACACGCTAATAGTTATTGTGTTATAACTAGCTCTTACTAGTTTTTATTCGCAACTATAAGTATAATAATAAAAAACATGAGTCAAGGGAACATGAAATTAACGCTTAAAATTTGGCGTCAAAAAAGCGCAAAAGCAGAAGGTAAACTTATTACTTACGAAGTAAAAGATATATCACCTGACATGTCATTTCTTGAAATGTTTGATGTATTGAATGAACAATTAATTAATAAAGGAGAAGAGCCAATTGCATTTGATCACGATTGTCGCGAAGGAATTTGCGGTATGTGTAGCATGTTTATTAATGGTGAACCGCATGGCCCTAAAAGAGGTATTACTACTTGCCAATTGCACATGCGTTCATTTAAAGATGGCGATACCATTGTTGTTGAACCATGGCGTGCAGCAGCCTTTCCAGTAATTAAAGATTTAACAGTAGATCGCTCTGCATTTGACCGAATAATTGCTAAAGGAGGCTATATTTCTGTAAACACGGGTAATGCACAAGATGCGAATAATATACCTATTGCAAAAGTAGACGCCGATAAATCTTTTGATGCGGCTGCTTGTATTGGATGTGGAGCTTGTGTTGCCACTTGCAAAAACTCTTCAGCGATGTTGTTTGTTTCTGCAAAAATTTCGCAATTGGCGTTATTACCACAAGGTCAAATAGAACGTGTTAGTAGAGCAAAAAATATGGTTGCACAAATGGATGAAGAAGGGTTTGGAAATTGTACCAATACTGGAGCCTGTGAAATAGAATGCCCTAAAGGAATTACATTGGAAAATATTGCACGTATGAATCGCGAATTTTATGTAGCCAATATCAAAGAATAAAAAAATAGAAATAAATAAGTACATAAATAAAAAACCAAACGAACACACGTTTGGTTTTTTATTTATACTTAATGAGAATAAAAAATATTTTTTTGCTCTTTTATAATTAAAAAATATTTTTTTGCTATTATTTTTATTGATCTAACACACAATAGTATTCTTCAGGATATTTTCAGTGAAAATGCAGCATTAAAGATATGACTGCTATTCTTTATTAAGAGATGAAAAAAATATTACTTTTACTTTATACACATTTTTAAATACCATTTTTTTTGATACACAAGGAAGACATAGACCGTATTTTTGAAGCTGCTAGGGTAGAAGAAGTAGTGGGTGACTATGTTACGCTCAAAAAGCGAGGTGTTAACCTTATTGGCTTATGCCCTTTTCATGATGAGAAAACACCCTCTTTTTATGTATCGCCTATAAAAGGTATTTATAAATGTTTTGGCTGTGCTAAAGGAGGTAATGCGGTAAACTTTGTAATGGAAAAAGAGCAGATGTCTTACCCTGAAGCGCTGCGTTATTTGGCAAAAAAATATAGTATTGAAATTAGTGAGGAAGAACAAACGCCTGAGCAACAGCAAACACAAAATGATCGAGAAAGCATACTTGTAG
>JBDTFR010000094.1:0-16536 GCA_039937835.1 Bacteroidia bacterium
CTTTTTCTTCCTCTTCGCATTCCAACTCCGCCTGCAATTTGATCCATAAAGCCTCTTACTTCCCAAAGCCAATTGCTATAATACCAACCTCTTTTTCCTCCAATGGCCCATATTTTTTCAAGTGAAGCAGCACTATTTTCTAGCTTAAGAGAACGAACATCTTTAAAACAACCATTCACAGGTACTTCAATAAACTTGGTTAACCCTTCGCGAAAAATATTACTTGTTTGTGCATCTTTCCAACTGGAGAGTACTTGATTTTGTTCTATTTTATCAAAAGCTAATTTGATGGCCGTGTTATAATCAATCGGCTTAATACCCAGTAGGCTTGCTAAATTATTGGGTCTGCAAGTCACTTCTATTTTCATGCTATTTACTAAATTTTTTGCAAGTGCATAGGAAGTAGCCGTAACAAAATATAACCAGTAGGAAGATACTTTTGGCGTCATCACAGGCACAATAAAGATGTGTCTTTTTAATCCTCTTATTGCTGCAAATCGCAACAGCATTTCTTTATAAGTTAGAATATCTGGTCCACCAATATCATAACTTTGATGATACGTTTCTTGTTTACCAATTACACCAATTAAAAATTCAACCACATTACGAATAGCGATTGGTTGACATTTTGTTTTTAGCCAAAGTGGTGCAATCATAACAGGTAACTTTTCTACTAAATCACGAATGATTTCAAATGAAGCACTTCCTGAACCCACAATAATACCAGCCTTTAAGGTTGTGAGTGCAAAAGTAGCATCTGATAAAATGGTCTCCACATTTTTTCGAGATGACAAATGTTTTGATAACTCAGGTGCATTACTAATTCCACTTAAGTAAATAACCTGTTTGGCAGTGGTTTGTTCAATGCAGTTTTTAAAATTGGTTGCACATATTTCTTCCATATCTTCAAAGTCACCACTTTGTGTTGACATGGAATGAATGAGGTAATACGCTACCTCAACATCTTTTGGAATGCTTTGTAAACTATCCGTTTTTAAAAAATCTGCTTCTATTACTGAGAGATTAGCTGTTATATATTTTTTTCTATTGAATCTATTTTTGTCTCTTACACAACAGATTACCTCATGTCCATTCTCCAATAAAACGGGCAATAAGCGTTGTGCAATGTATCCGGTGACACCGGTTAGTAGTATTTTCATAAAATAAAATTTCTAATTTTTTAATTAAAGTAATTTAGTAGCATTCAAAAGCCATACCTATTTTAAATTTTAAGGTTGCTCCATATTTATTTAATTAACTTTATATTTTCCACTTCGTACTACCTGAATTATAATCTTTTTTTTGTTTTTCAAATTAGAATGTTTTCGTTCTTTCCACTTCAGGTCTAGGAATTGTTAAGATGTATAAAACTACCACTATTGTTGCAATTGCTGTTATTAAAAAGGTTGTTGTTGCACCGAATTCAAACCAAATTAATCCAGCTAGTGAACTTGCTACCATGGTGCAAATACTTTGTAACCCAGCAAATGTTCCGATGGCGGTTGCGGTGTCTTTTTTATCTGTTATATTCGAAATCCACGCTTTTGAAATACCTTCTGTTGCGGCAGCATAAATACCATAAAGAAAAAATAATCCGAAAAAAAGGTAAAGATTTGCGTTAAGGGACATACCAAAATAAACAATTGAAAATAAAGTAAGTCCCATTACAAAGATTGTTTTTAACCCTACTTTGTCGGCAATAATGCCAATTGGAAAAGAAAATAAAGCATAAATAAGATTGTAAAAAATATAAATTCCAATTACCAAGGTATCCTCTAGCCCTGATTGTTTTGCTTTTAAAAGTAAAAAAACGTCAGAACTATTAAAAAGAGTAAATGCTAGTAGCCCAACAACTAGTTTTTTATATTCTATTGGACTATTTTTCCAATAACTTAAAAATGAAAAAAACGGTGTTGTAACCCTCGTCGAAATTTCAGTTTTTCTTTTATCTTTTAAAAAAAAAGAAGTCAGAACGGCTAATAGCCCTGGTATAAAAGCAATAAGAAAAAGGGTCTTGTAATCGTGCGGAAAATAATACAAATATACCAAAGCCAAAGCAGGTCCTATTACAGCGCCCAAGGTGTCCATTGAGCGATGAAAACCAAAAACTTTACCTTTTGTTTTTGCTGTTGCTTCGTCTGAAAGAATGGCGTCTCTTGCGCCAGTTCTAATCCCTTTTCCAAAACGGTCAATTGTACGAGCGAAAAAAATCCACAGCGGATAAATAAATACTGCCATCATTGGTTTGGAAATAGCGCTAAGCGCATAACCTATTTGTACAAATGGAACTCGTCTGCCCGAAGTATCAGAGCGTTTACCAAAATAACCTTTGCTTAATCCTGCTGTTGCTTCTGCCACACCTTCAAGTATTCCAATAAGCACAATTGAAAAACCGATTGATTTTAAATAAATGGGCATAATTGGATATAACATTTCGCTTGCAGCATCTGTGAACAAACTTACCAATGATAAAATCCAAACTGTTCGTGTTATATATTTCAAAATTCCTTCTTGTTGATGTTAAATGTTTGCGCGCTCATTAAATAGAATAGCGTTTAGGTTTGTACTATGGAAAAAATTGATGTGTTGACAATTAATTTAGCAAGCACCTAGCAAGATGAAAATTAAGCGAAATTTTTAGAAGTAGCTAGCACAAACAATTATTTAAATCGCTTGCGTCTACCATGAATTGTAAATACAGTTCTTTTAATAAATTCGAGAAAAATAGAATCGAAAGTTTTTTAGGCGTGGATCAATAATCTGAAATAGTGTATGCGCTAAGTTGGTAGTAAACATTTTAGTGACGGTCAGTTTAATTATGAAGATTAAAAATACTTAAAAATTAGATTCAGTAAGGTTAACCCGAAAGTTGGTTAACTATTAAAGCAGCTCCCTCTACTGTATCTTCTTTTATTTCGAACGGGTCAGAAATTTTTTTAATAACTTTGGCGTTTGTCGATAATTTGGAAGAAAAAATGATGTATCATTTCGCAGGAATGTTAAAATTATTTTGGTAATTATCTAATCAATGAAGATGTAATTTCATACCTATTTTTTTATGACTTTTAAATCAACTGTTGTTACAATTCCTGGCCTGACTGGTTCAGGCCCAAACCACTGGCAAAGCTGTTGGGAAAAAAGGTATGGATTTAAAAGAATTAGCCAGAAAAATTGGGACACACCCGTTTGTGAAGAATGGATTAACACCATTGAAAAAGAGACCATGCATCTTGATTTGGCAAACACGCTGTTTGTAGGGCATAGCCTTGGTTGCACAGCCATTGTTATGTGGGCAAAAAAATACAATAAAAGATTAAAAGGTGCGATGTTGGTTGCTGCTAGTGACAATGAAGCGGCAGATTTCCCTAAAACTACCACTGGTTTTGTACCAATGCCGTTATTTAAATTACCCTTCCCAAGCATCTTGGTAATGAGTTCCAACGATGATTATTTATCTGTAGAAAGAGCACACTATTTTGGAAATAACTGGAGTAGCGAAGTCATTGATATTGGCAATGCAGGGCATATTAACACCGCTTCTGGTTATGGTGAATGGAAGGAAGGTCTCGTTATTTTAAAAAAATTAGATAATTAAAATCAGTAAACTTTGCAGCCATAAGTATTCATTGGAATTATAGAGGTGCACTTTTTATTTAATTCTGGAGATAAGCTTTATTCAATTTTATAAAATATTATTTTGTTTTACTGGTTAAGATCCTGAATAGCTCCTTCCAATCCCAATCATAACCATACCAGCAACCATCATAAGAAAATACCATTTTCATATTATATACAATTGTAGTAATTATCAAAAATCCAAAAACAAACCGCAGGTATTTTTTTGTTTCTATTTCTTTTAAGAAATAACAAAAAGGCAATGCAAGTATCGAATAATATTCCACGTATGGTCTGCAACCATAGGAGCAGCCATAAGTCCAATCGTGCCAAGAAGCAAATACTAAAGAGATAAATAAAAAGTAAGCGCCGATGAGCATTCTTTTTTGTAGTGAAATATTCTTGATATAATAAATTCCAGCCAGAATAAAAATTACTAACGGACTATAAATTAACAATCCATTATTTGTCGAAAACCATAAATTTAGAATCTTTGGTGAAAATAAATTACTGAAATTTTCATTTGTGTAGGAATCAAAAAAATAGTTTCCTTCTGAATATTTCCAATATAGAAATTGAGGAATAAGAATAATGATTGCAGTACCAAAAATTAAAAATATCGATACTAGATGCGACTTTAACTCATTTAATTTTAATTGATGTAATATAAAATAGATTGGAAAAAATAATACGTTAATGGGCCTAACCACAATAATAAGCCCTACAATTATTCCAAATAAAATAGAAATAATCCTGTTTTGATTTGGTTGTAAAATGAAGGATGATAAATAAAGAAAACAGGTAAATAAAAAAAAGGAATAGATGTGAGACATTCCCGTTTCGAAAATGGAATAATAAAATAAATTAGTTCCTAGATAAATGCACGCAACGGAGATAAATGCAAGTCTTTTATGGACGTATCGACTCAAGAATAAGTAAAGGAGAATCAGTGCAAGGAAAGTATAGGTTACCGCTGCCAAATCAATCATTTTATGGTAGATTAACGAAAACCCATCATTTTCATAACCGAATGTAGTTGAAAGGAGATGTGCAATTATGAAAAATGGGCTTTGGAGCAAGGCTACACCATACGTATATTTTGTTTTAATAATACCATTAGCTATTGAAAAACCACTCCCAGTCTTCTTATCAATTCTCTCCGGTAGTTTTTCGGCATGAAAATGATAGATCAAGAACGCTGGTAAATAGATGTAATAACCCCCTTTGTCAGCCCAAATCTCACTGTGATAATTTTGAATTCCCGACTTGCTATGTCTGTTTAATGTTAGGAATACATTAAAACCATAAAACAATAAAAGTAAGATTACAATATTCCTTTTACTCATTTGTCAACATGTTCGTTAACGAACGGGATTTTGTGTTTGGGTGGGATTAAAAGCACCATTGCTCAAATTTAGTATAAATAGTTAATAGAATTACAAATGGGAACTATCCCAAATTTTTTCGAGGTGCCTTTTTTCTTTAATGTATAATTTGGGTTAAAGAGTTAAACCGAAATTTTTCATTAAATTATTTTTAGGAGATACCAAAAATGAAATTAAAATAAAGAGTTGGGTTACACTTAATGCCAAATTACAATAATAGTGATCTCAAAAAATTTCAAGAAAAATAGTGTTCTTTTAAGCTTGCCTGTTTTATCAATTACAACTGTTTAGTTAAAGTAGTTATTAAAATTTCTAAAAAACCCGTAAAAAAACTAGAAGAAAGGCATAAAAAAAATAATTAAATTATATTAAATTTTTTAAGTAGGCTAAAAAAGTAGATTAATTGCATTATTTAGAATATGAAAGTAGTTTTTGGCTTTTATATCCCGCAGCAATGAGCCGTTCTAGAAACTTTTTATAGTATAATTAGTATAATGGTTTAATAGAAACTGAGATAATTTATCATGAACCAGCTACTAAAAAAGAACTACTTCCTATTAGGTATTGTATTTGTCAAAAGAAATAATTTCTTAAAATCTACTTTAGCGTTAAATCATATTCTTTGCTTATTCATAGCTATTTGCAGCTTCCAAGTTGGCTTTGCTGCAACCATCAATTACAATACCTATCGTTCAGGGAATTGGAATGAAACGGGGCAATATTTTTTTTTATTCTGTAATAATGCTGGTACATGGACGCCTAACGCTTGCGGAAGCATTAATTGGTGTAATGATGTTCTTCCAATAGCTGCAGATAATGTGACTATATGCGCTGGTAACACCGTTACCCTAACTGACAATCGCTCCATTACAAATGTTACCGTTAATGGCACATTAATAATTAATACAGGGAAAACACTTACGATGTCTGGTACGCTTACCATCAACAATGGAGGAAGTGTGATCCTTAACGGTACCGCGGCAATTAATGTAATGGGTGATGTTATTCTTAATAGCGGAGGTTCACTTGCTACAAATGGTACTAGTACAATGGCCGTAGGTGGCAATTGGACTAATAATGGTGGTACCTTTACGCCGGGTACCACTACCATTACGTTTAATGGAACAGGCGCACAGGCCATTAATGGAAGTGCAACCTCACAAACATTTTATAATGTGGTGGTGGCAAAAACGGCAGGGCAAACCCTGTCAGTGCTTGCCAGCACAGTCACCTTAACCACCAATAACCTTACTTTGACAACGGGTAACTTTACCGCACCGGCTACACTCAATATTAACAGTACCGCAACGGCTACCCTTACGTTAACAGCAGGCACCTTTATTGCAGGAGCAAACGTTTACATTACTGGTAATTGGACTAATAATGGCGGTACTTTTACACCGGGTAGCAATACCGTTACGTTTACTGGAACAGGGGCACAGGCCATCAATGGAAGTGTAACCTCACAAACATTTTATAATGTGGTGGTGGCAAAAACAGCAGGGCAAATCCTGTCAGTAACCACTAGCACCATCACCTTAACTACCAATAATCTTACTTTGACAACTGGTAACTTTACGGCACCGGCTACACTCAATATTAATAGTACAGCAACTGCTACCCTTACGTTAACAGCAGGTACCTTTATTGCAGGAACAAACGTTTACATTAATGGCAACTGGACTAATAATGGCGGTACTTTTACACCGGGTACCAATACCGTTACGTTCACTGGAACAGGGGCACAGGCCATCAATGGAAGTGCAACCTCACAAACATTTTATAATGTGGTGGTGGCAAAAACAGCAGGGCAAACCCTGTCAGTAACCACTAGCACCATCGCCTTAACCACCAATAATCTTACTTTAACTACGGGTAATTTTACGGCACCGGCTACACTCAATATTAACAGTACAGCAACTGCTACCCTTACGTTAACAGCAGGTACCTTTATTGCAGGAACAAACGTTTACATTAATGGCAACTGGACGAATAATGGCGGTACTTTTACACCGGGTACCAATACCGTTACGTTCACTGGTACAGGAGCACAGGCTATTAATGGAACAGTTGCCTCTCAAGTCTTTTATGATTTTGTTGTATCAAAAACCGCACTACAAACACTATCGGTAAGTGGCAACACGACTACTTTAACCACCAATAACTTTACCATGAGTAACGGTGACTTTATAGCCCCTCCTTCACTTACAACGAATGTAGATTTCACCCTTAATAACGGAACCTATACAGCTGGCGCAAACTACCTATATATAAAAGGTAATTGCTACATTACTGGAGGTAATTTTATAGTAGGTACAGGTACCATTACATTTAATGGAACCAGTTCACAAACGTTAAATTTTCCTGGTAGTTCAATAGACTTTTACAATCTTACTTTAGCTTTACCCGTTGGGCAATCATTTATTCTCAGCGGAAGCGTTACAGCTATATCTACACAAAATTTTACACAAACCTCTGGTAATTTTAATGCACCTATTACATTCACAATTAATGGAAACACCACCCTTACAAGTGGAACGTTAACTGCAGGCACAAACATTTACGTCAACGGCAACTGGACTAATAATGGAGCAACTTTTACACCTGGTACTGGTACCATTACTTTTAGCGGCACCGGCGCACAGGCTATTGATGGAAGTGCAACCTCACAAACATTTTATAATGTGGTGGTGGCAAAAACCTCAGGGCAAACGCTGTCGGTAGGTGGCAGCACTAACACCTTAACGACTAACAACTTCACCTTAACCACTGGAAACTTTACAGCTCCTACAACAATCAATGTTAGCAGTACGCCAACAGCTAATCTTACTTTAGCCAGCGGAACATTTACGGCTGGATCAATTATTAATATTACTGGTAACTGGACAAATACTGGCGGAATCATTAATGGTGGCACTTGTACAGCAACTTTTATGGGCACAAGCGCACAAATTATTGGAGGGTTGATTCAAACAACATTTTACAATCTCGTCCTCAATAATACTGCTCCTACCTCGCCTCAAATTACCTTAGCGAGAAACACCGATGTAGTAAATAAACTTACGATGACAGCAGGAAAAACAAACCTTGCAGGATACACCCTTACACTGGGAGCTTCATCGGCTGTACCAGGTTCACTAGATTACACAGCAGGGTGGCTATATGGAGGTGATTTTAAAAGGTACTTTAATACATCCGCCATAGTTATAGGTGCTGCTGCAGGGCATTTTCCCATAGGAAGTGCTTATGATTATCGCCCTTTTTGGGTTTCACATACCCTTTCGCTTTTAACCGGCGGAAGTATTACAGTTTCTCATACAGGAATCTACCCTTGTTTTCGCCAAACTGTAAATTTCATTGATTTAACATGGGGTTTAGGTACAACTGTTAAATATCTTTCTGAATCCTATTGGAGTATGTCTATGAGTGGAATTGGTTCCTTACTTTCTGTTTTTACGGTGCGGGCACAAGCAACAGGCCTTGGGCTCGTAAACAATGTAAATGATCTTAACTTATCTTTATCTTCAGGTGTTCTTGGATTATTTTCGTCTTCAGCAGGAACGATAACCAACCCACAAGTAAATAGAACAGGGTTGAGTGTAACAAATTTGCTCGGTAGAGGTACGAATACGTTTTATGTTGGCTCTAAAACCAATTTATCACCGCTGCCCATTAGCTTATTGAAATTTGATGCTCATCTTCAAGACAATAAAACCGTTGCTGTTAATTGGGCTACGGCTTCTGAAACAAACAATGATTATTTTACTGTGGAAAAATCTGCAGACGCAATTAATTTTGAAAAGGTTGTAAGCATAAAAGGTGCTGGTAATACTACTATGATGGTAAAATATAATACAACAGATTATAATCCATTAACTGGACAATCTTATTATAGATTAAAACAAATTGATTTTGATGGTAAATTCACTTATTCAAACATCATAGCAATAAATGCCATCGCTGACCAATCGTTAACCATTTTCCCGAATCCTTCATCAACCAACGATAATATACAGATGAACATACCCAATGATTTAAAGGGTAAAGAAGTGTTAATAAATGTTCATGATTTACAAGGTAGAAACATTTATTCCGAATCTCTTATTGTGGATAATATCAAAAAAAGCACAACTATTATTTCAGAGAAATTAAATTCAGGTAGTTATATGATAAATATTATTTCTGGAAATACTATCTATAAACAATTACTGATTGTTAGATAATCTAATTTCAAAATGTTTGCAGTGCATAAGAGATATTGCGTTGCCTTGTATCGTTTCATAACCAATAATTCTAAAAAATCAACCGAATATTGCATTTATAGCGGATGATTCATAAAATCAAGTCAATCGAAACGCGCAAGGGATTGAATTCGGGTAGGATTGCAACTATAAAAGTCAAACTTATTGCTATTTTCAGTCGACGAGCTATATCGAATTTGCACTTCACTCTACCTGATGCAACACCTTTATTATCTGAAGAATCAGTTGAGTAATACCATCAACAGCTATTTGCAGCCCAACACAAAAGATTAAAAAGGCCATAACATTATTAATTATTTTCTCTCGTTGTGAGCCTAAATACTTAATTAGTCTATTTGCATTGATATAACAAATGAATACTAAAAAACACATTACCGTTACAGCAATTAGTATGGCGCTGGTATTGATTAAATATTGTGATATTTTTTTGCTGGCACCATGTGCACTTAGAGTGAAGAGAACTGCTATTGTACCAGCCCCAGTAGTAAGCGGGAAAGTAATAGGGAAAAATAGTTTACTTTCTATTTGTTGACTTAAATTTTCATCCCTGCTTGTTGACTTCTCTGTATTATTTTGTTTTGGTGGTGAAAGGAAATCCCACCCTGTTTTGCAAATCATTATTCCACCTGCTAATTGAATAATTGGAATTGTTATTCCAAATAATTCTAATATCCAATGCCCAACAAGCAAAGTAAATAAACATATAGTAAAGGCGTATAATGCAATTCGTTTTATTGCATTTACCCTATCTTTTCTATTTAGCCCAGAAAGATAGGGGTTTACAATAAATGCACTTCCAAGAGGATTGATGACAGGGAAAAGTGCAATAAAACCTGCAAATATTAAATGTATAAAGGAGTAAAAATCAAATGTCATTATTTTTCAGTCTTTTTAGTTTCTACAAATTTTATACTGGTAAGTCAATTCAACTTATTCCGTTAAACTAAAACTTTCCGTAATTTAATAGTACAATTTCCCTTAATAAAAATCTGCCTCCTCATCATTTTTAAATAAAATAATATACAAGATTTTTATAACCTTACTGTTTTAGTATTCAGCATATCAAAAACTCATATTAAATTCAGAAATGTTTTAATTTCGTCTTTTGTATTAAAAAAATTTGGGCTAATTCTAATATTATTCCCCTGTAAGGTCAGTAGAATTTTCTTGTTGGTAAGTTCTTCGAAAAGTGCTTTAGTGGTTTCTAAAGAACCAGTATTAAAATGAACAATCGCTGTTCGCTCTTCTCTTTTTTTTGTTGGTGTAACTAATTGATAACCCTTTTCTCGGAGTCCATCAATTAGAAGATCTGTATGATCTAAAACGGAATCATAAACATTTTTAATACCGATATCAAGTAGTAATTCAAGTCCTGCAGACCAAGCGTTAAAAAGCGAGTAGGAAATTGTACCCGTCTCATATTTTCTGGAATCATCATAATAACAAAGTTTGTCCACACGGTTATCTGCTGCATACATTCCGGGTAATACAGGATCAATCATTTTAATCACTCTTTTGCTAACATATAAAAACCCTGTTCCATGCATCCCTAGTAACCATTTAAAACCACAGCCTGTCATTACATCAATCTGTTCTCGTTCCACATCAATGGGAATCATACCCGCTGCTTGAGCCGCATCTACTATAAATATAGCACCATTTTTATGAGCAATTTTTCCAATGGCAGCCAAATTTGGTCTGAAACCACTATTGAATCTTACAGCCGCAATTGCCACCACGCGTGTTTTATCATCCACTAGTTTTTCTATTGCCTCCGGATCAATGCCGTTATCGGCATTTAGTTTTGCGAATCTAACCTCTACACCTTTATCTTCAAGTCGTAGCCATGGAAAGGTATTATTCCAATGTTCGTGTTCAGCAATTACTACGTTGTCGCCTTTTTTAAAATCGATGCCTTGTGCCACAATACCCATACCGATACCCGTGCTTGTTACTAAAGCATACTCTTCTGGTAAACCACCCAATAGCGTTGATAATAAAACGCGCGTTTGATTACGATCAAACGCTTTTTTATCAACAGGGTTTAATTCTATCTTTAAAAGAGTTTGAAGTTTATCATATACCAATGTATTCAATGGACATTGCGATGCATTGTTAAGGTAAACTGCTTCTTTTGTGATTGGAAATAATAATCGAATTTGTTCTATATTCATGATAGTAAATTATACATAAAAGAAGCTCTTAGAACTTCTTTTATGTTCGCGTTAAACGTTATTTTGTATTTATGTTTCTCTTAATTGGGCTATTCAAAAGTAGGCTTTTTATTTAATTTATTAACGGGTGAGGTTTGGGTAATCACTCCTAGGATTCAGATTGTATATTCAAATTTTATGAATTTACTTCTCCAACATAACACTCTACTTCTTCCTTATTAGCTGTTGGTGTGTGAGGTGCAACGTTAGATCTTTTAAGTGTTTTTTTATTATGAAAGAAAACTAAAAATCAAGACACAGAACACAAAAGCTGTAAAAATAACATACATATAGTCCTTTTCATAAGCAAAAGCGAACACCGAAAAAAGAACTCTCAGAACAGGTGTTGCAATCAAAAGCAGAATGCCAAATTCCATTATTGAATCAGATTGGAATGTTGTTAAACCGGTGAGTAAATTATGGAAATTAGTATGATTAAAATGATACGCATTAAAAGTATCATAAGAAGGAATTTCCAAACCATGTTTTACTAAAAATAAAATAGCACCGAATATAACTACGCTAGCAGCAATAATAACACCTGTGAGAAGAAGGTTGCCTATAATTTTTTCAATACCCTTATCTAGGTTATCGGTGTTGCCCCTTTTTTTAATCATTTTAAACCATTTTTAAACATTTCATAAGCCATTACAACTATAATAATTGTAAAAATAATTTTTAAGCTTTTGGGAGAAGAAACAGTCAATATTTTTGTGCCTAAAAAAGCTCCTGTTAAAACACCGAGCATAACAGGCATAACAAGAGCTGCATGAATATACCCATTTTTTAAATAAATGCCTGCACTTGCTGCGGCAGTAACGCCTATCATAAAATTACTGGTCGTTGTAGATACCTTAAAAGGTATTTTCATTACCCGATCCATAGCGATTACTTTTATTGCGCCGCCTCCAATCCCAAGTAATCCAGAGATAATGCCTGCCAAGCTGCTTACTATAAATCCAAAAGGAACATGCTGAACCGAATAGCTCTGCTTTCCTTCTGCTGTAGGGTACTGGCCATTTAATTTAAATATTTTTGCATATTTATTTTCTTTTGTAAAATTGCTATCGTTCTTTTTGAAAAACAGTGATGAGATGGCGGAATAAAAAAGAATAGCTGAAAAAATAAAAGAAATAGTTTGTACAGAAAGAATTCCTGTAAGCAAGGCACCTATAATAGCGCCGATGGTAGTTGCAATTTCTAGAAACATCCCTATTCTGATATTTGAGTATCCTTCTTTAACATAGGTGGATGCGGCACCAGATGAGGTGGCAATTACAGAAATGAGAGATGCGCCAGCAGCATAATGAAAATCTACGCCAAATAATACAGTAAGCATTGGCACAACAATTACTCCACCACCAAGACCAGTTAATGAACCGAGTAGCCCTGCGGAGCAAGAGCCAATATATATTAAAAGTGTAAAAAGAAGATTATTTAAATCATGCATAATTTAAAGACTTACGAAAGTAACGTTAATTTGTAGCCTATTCAAATGTTTGTAAGTAGGAATTTTTAGAAATGAAAAACGGGAGTTTAAGAATAGCTTTTGCCCGCGTCCTGAATTGTAACATTATCTACTTTTAAAAAGGATAGTTACTTTTACGTTAAGTTTAAATGTACATGATACTCTTAGACTTTTGGATGTTTTTTTTCGGTTTAAAAAATTAGAGAGCTTAATTTTTCATAATAGCCAGCGTAAAGAATTGTAAGAGCTGTTAAATTTACAAACCCATGGGTGAGGATGCAGTACCATAGATTTTTATTGAATGACAAAAAAATAATTCCAAAAATAAATCCTATTATTCCTGTACTAATAACGCCACTCCAGCCTTGATATAAATGACAAAGTCCAAATAAACAGGAGGTGATGAGAACTGCAAGAATATCACTGATTTTATTTACGTTCAAAATTTTTGATATTCTTGTAATTAGAAATCCACGGAATAGAATTTCTTCTAAAAGCCCACCCAGTAAGAAACCAATCACTATCCACATTAAATAATCGGCAATACTAGTTAACTTTACTTCAGATAAATCAATTTTTGAATGGGTTATTTTTTCGATTAGTGGATTGAAACCTATTTCCATTGTTAGCTCAATCAACCCACCCAGAATAGCAGAAACAATAATCAACGCAATCACGTTTTTTGTTTGGCTCAATCCGATAGATTTTAGTACTTCTTTTCTGTTCTGGCTTCGCCGTAAATAGGCGATAACAATTATAAAGGATAGTATTACGCCATATTGAGGAATTGCCAATATTAAGATGACAGACAAAATAGTAAGTATCAATTCCAATTTTTCTGTTGGTAAATTTTTTAACATGTTCATCTGTTTGTACAATTAAATTTTGTGAAGTTTCACTACCGCTAAATGTAGTTTATTTAGGATAATATCCTAACACTAACTTGGAAGTATTTATAGTAAATTCAAAACCTTAACTGGTTTCGAAATTGTTTATGCAATTTATGCTGAGAGTGTAAAAACCTCATTCTTAAAAACTATCATTACATGGCAAGAGTCTGAGTGGTGCATTCCGCTAATTAATACTGGTAGACCTGCCTACTCGATTGTATATGCTTTTCTTTTTAAAACCATATTCAATCTTTTCCATACGATACCATTTACAGTTATCTCACCTGTATTAGCCTGATTTATTTTAAAGCCTACTTTTTCGTAGCATTTAATTGCTCCACTGTTCCAATCAAAAACATTTAGGTCTACCTCATTAATACTTTGGTCTAGGAATAATAAGTGAACCATTTTGCGAACAATTTGTTCTCCAATTTTTTGCCCTCTTAAGTCTTTATTTCCAATTAATATTCTAGACAATCTATTATTTCCATTTTCAAAATTTAACTCGCAATGCCCAATGGTTTCATTTGTTGAATTTAAGATAACTTTGAAAGGTTTTTTGTCAGTCATCTGAATGTAATTCTTTAATTCGTCATCCGTTAAAGGGTAAGAAAAAATAGATCCAGCAAATTGAAATAATTCTTCCTCACAAAGAATCCAGCTTTTAAAGATTTCAAAATCATATTTAGTAAAAGGTTTTAATTCAATCATAATTTTTTCTTTTATTAGTTATATATAGTAAATAAATGCAGAAGTAAAAGATGCCAGTATCGGTATATTTTAAAAATTACTTTTTCTAGATATTAGGGCTAACAAAAAAAACACCTTCAAGAAACTATATTCTTGAAGGTGTTTAAATTTTTAGTAGAAAGCTTTTATCTCGTGAGGTTAATAGAACCTTTTTGTTCATATTTTTTACCATCTACCCCCGTAGCGGATACGATATAAAAGTAAAGACCTTCTTTTGCTTGTTCGCCTTTTTGATTTTTACCTTCCCATTTACCATCAATACCTTCCCAAGTATAAATTACTTTGCCTTTTTTATTAAATAAAACTACTTGCATGCTTACAATATTTTTACTTTGAAAAACAAAAACATCTTCAATACCATCTCCATTTGGAGAAAAGGAGGAGGGGATAGAAGCAATAGAAGAATTACCTGTAACTTCAACTTTTATACTATCTGTCGCCACTTTCCCATCCACGTTAGTCGAAGTTAACCTTACTGTATATACACCCGGAACATCGAATACGTGCACCGGATTAACTTCAACCTCACCTTTCTTACCATCACCATACGTCCACTTATTTACTTTACCTGTACCTGTATTTACTAAATTAACAATTAGCGGAACGGTGCCACCCACTGGACTGGAAGTAATAGAAGCAATTGGTTTTTCTGAAAACGTATTAATTACAGAAGCAATTTTTTTCTTATTTTTCTTAATCGCATTAATAGGGGCAGTTGTTTCTTCTACATTGGCTAATACATCTTTTGTTTCTTCTTTAATTTGCGATTTAGCAAGTGCAACTTTTTTATTATCAACCGCTAAAAAGGTTTTAATTTCACTTACCGAATTTTTAGTGGGTTTAATGATCATTCGAGTTTTTGAATCTTCAGCTTTATTCGAATTCATAATAAATACAGTAGTTACTACTGCTGCAATAGATGAAACAGCTGCAACAATTGCATTGGTACCAATCTTATTAAAAAAGGTACGGACTATAGCACCTACACCTGCAGCTTTTAAACCTGTTTTTACATTATCCCAAACACTAGGGCTCACCTCTGCTTCAAAATCTGTAAAAGATTCTTTAAACAAATTCTCTATATCATTTTCTTCTTGTTTCATATACTTCTATTGGGGATTAACTTTTGTAAATGTGCTTTTGCTCTAGAATACTGTGATTTAGATGTACCTTCTGAAATATTTAACATTTCTCCAATTTCTTTATGTGAGTACCCTTCAATTGCATATAAATTAAATACTGTTCTAAATCCTAAAGGCAAGGTTTGTATTAATTTTAATAAATCTTTTGCGGCAAACTCATCTGTTACTTGCGTAGAAGGCAATAAAAATTCTACATGATCTAATTCTATATTATTTTTTAGTTTTTTATTTTTTCTAATATTGGTAAGCGCTGTGTTTACCATAATTCTTCTTATCCATCCTTCTAATGATCCTGTTGCTTTAAATGAGTGTATGTTTCCAAAAACACTAATAAACCCATTCTGCACTACATCTTCGGCTTCCTCTGTACTGTCACAGTATCGCAAGCAAATACCCATCATTTTGCGAACATACTTTTCATATAAATGCTTTTGAGCAACAGCATTTTTATTAATACAACCTTCTACTATTTGCTCATCTGTCATTTTTGTTTCTAATTTAAAGATACAAAGTTGTATTGTTTGGTTGCATCAAAAATATTTTTTTAAATTTTTATTAACAATTACTTTCATTTCCCATAAATCAGTAGCACATTTGAGCTATGGCAAAAAAAGTTATATCTAAAACCCCTGGAAAGAAAAAAAGCTTTTTTTTCGAAGAAATTCTAAGAGTGTTATCCAAAAACCCAACAAAGGCTCTTAACTACAAACAAATAGCCGCTGAATTACACGTTACTGAGCATGGACAGCGGTTATTAATAAACGATATTTTAAATGAACTAAAAAAAAATAATACAATTTCAGAACCTGAA
>JBDTFR010000095.1:0-32600 GCA_039937835.1 Bacteroidia bacterium
TCTGTCACCTTTTTTAAGTGCTTTTGTAGTTGCTGTTACGAATGCATCTAATGCTCTTTGAGCATCTGCTTTTGTTAATTTTGTTTCTGAAGCAATAGCTTCAACTAATTCTGCTTTGTTCATTTTAGTTATGTTTTAAGGTTAAACAGAGACAAATTTAATATGATTCCCTATTTATGCAACATTCAGCGCATTAAAAATGTACAATTGTTGATAAATAGTTAATTTGTTAATAACTATGGCTGTGTGATTAGGTATACTTCATTTCCAGAAAGGGGAGATGTGGAATCGCTACTTTACAGTGTGCATAAAGCTTTCAAACTCTTTATTAGCTATAAAACAGTAGTCATTATCATTTTTATTAATTTAACTGCCATTCATCATTTAATGCAAAACCTCTTAAAAAATCTTTTGTATTCATTCTCTTTTTACCAGCTAATTGTAATTCGCTTATTACTATAAGGCCTGATTTTACTGCTATCTTAATATAATTTTTTGAATCAGTAAAAATGCATTTATTAGGATGTGAGTGATTTACTTTTTCTATCGACGCATCAAATATTTTTAAAACATATACACTACCATCGGGAGCTATAAGATTGGTAAAAGCGGTAGGGTAGGGGCTAAGCCCTCTTATTTGATTATGAATATCCATTAATGATAAAGACCAATTAATTTTACAATCTTCTTTATATATTTTAGGTGCACTTTTTAATGTGCTATTTGCAGGTAACAAATCAGCTTGATTTAGTTGTGGATAGCTACCTATTTCTATTGCTTTAACTGTTTTTAAAATAAGTGCTGCGCCAATATTCATAAGCCTATCGTGTAATTCACCAGCGTTTTCATTTGCTGCAATAGTAGTTTTTTCTCTAAAAATAATTTTACCAGTATCTATTTCCTGCTGAAGAAAAAAAGTAGAAACACCTGTTTCGTCTTCGCCATTAATAATTGCGTGGTTAATGGGTGCAGCACCTCTGTACTGGGGCAACAATGAACCGTGTAAGTTAACAGTGCCTAAATTTGGCATGTTCCATACCACTTCGGGTAACATACGAAATGCTACTACAATTTGAAGGTTTGCATTTAGAGACGCTAACTGAGATAAAAACAGCTCATTTTTTAATTTTTCGGGCTGTAAAACAGTTAACCCTTTTTCTAAAGCGTATTTTTTAATAGCAGATTGTTGGAGCTGTTGCCCTCTTCCAGCAGGTTTATCAGGCACTGTAATAACACCAACTACATTGTAATTATTTTTTAAAAGTATTGCTAATGATGCCACCGCAAATTCGGGCGTACCCATAAAAACAATTCGAAGATTATTCATTAATTATTATTTTTTATTCTATGTGTATTACTAAGCCCTTTAAATATTCTCCTTCAGGATGAAAAATATTTACACAATGATCTGGTGGTTGAGAAAGGTGATGTAAAACTCTAACAGTACGGCCAGCTTCAATGGCTGCAGCCATTACGGTACTATTAAACGTATTGTTGTCTACTACTTGTGAGCAAGAGAAAGTAAATAATAAACCTCCTGATTTAATTTGTTTTATAGCTTCATAATTTAAACGTTTATAACCCATAATGGCATTGTGTTTAACGTTTTGATGTTTTGCAAATGCAGGAGGATCAAGAACAATAACATCATATATATTTTCTTTATGTTTTAAAAAATCAAACGTATCTGCAACAAATGATTCATGATTTTTTATCTCATTCAATGTTATATTTTTATCTGTAAGCTCAATTGCTTTTTTCGAAATATCAGTAGAATCAACTTTGTTAGCACCCGCTTTGGCAGCATATACCGAAAATCCTCCAGAATAACAAAAGGTATTTAATACTACCTTATTTTTTGAGTAATGACCTAACAATTCTCGATTTTCTCGCTGATCTAGAAAAAAACCTGTTTTTTGCCCGCCTTCCCAATCGATATAAAATTTGTGATTATTTTCTAATACAATTGTTTGAGAAGATTCAAGAGCAGAACGTTTCCATAAATAACCATTAAGGGCTTTAATTGGTGCATTCTTAGGCATTGTATCTTCACTTTTATCATATACAGCATTCAAGGTATTTCCCATTATTTCTTGTAAAACTTTTACAAATACCTCCTTTAATAGATGTAAGCCAATTGAATGGGTTTGAAAAACAGCCGTATCCTTGTATACGTCAATAATAAATCCAGGTAAACCATCTCCTTCACCAAAACATAATCGATAACAATTGGTTGAATCGTTATTGGTTAAGTTTAATTGTGTTCTAAAGTTATAAGCTGCCTGAATTTTACTTTTCCAAAAAGTATAATCAGGGATAACGGGTGTATATGAAAATAGACGAACAGCAATAGAGCCAATTTGAAAATGCCCCATACCTAAAAAATCATTTTCTGCAGAGTACACTTCCACTATATCACCCTCTTTAACATCACCTGTAATTTTTTTTATAGCCCCCGAAAATACCCATGGGTGATACCTTCGTAAACTATGATCTTTTCCTTTATTCAGTATTATCTTAATAAATTTTTCCTCCATAACTAGTGCTTCGTTTCAAATTTTTCGAATTTACGAATAAGTGTTGATTGCATATCAAATTAAAAATAATATATATGCATCAATGAAATCCGTTTATATTTGTATAAAAATAACCTAATCAACTAAGCCAGTTTAATACCTATCCATTTTAAATGGTGTATAAATATCTCATAACTTTATGAGCAACATTTAAAAATCATTTTATCTTTACGCTATGAAACTAAATCTACACAAATAAATTATTATGAGTAAAATTGGTAAATATAAAGGTACGGGAGTAGCAATTGTAACACCTTTTAATAAAGATAATACGGTTGATTATAAATCATTAGGTAAGGTGGTTGATCACATTATTAAGGGTGGCGTGGATTATATAGTTGTATTAGGTACAACGGGAGAGTCAGTTACTTTATCAACAGAGGAAAAACAATCTGTAATTGCTCATGTTATTGAAACAGTAGAATCTAAGGTGCCAATTGTATTAGGGCTAGGAGGCAACAACACACAAGAAATTTTAAATAGTTTAAAAGCATCTAATTTTAATCATATCGATGCTATACTTTCTGTTTCGCCTTATTATAACAAACCAAATCAACGTGGTATTTATCAGCATTACAAAGCTATTTCAGAAGCGAGCCCTATACCCATTATATTATACAATGTTCCAGGTCGTACAAGTTCAAATATTACAGCAGAAACAACTTTAAAGTTAGCAGAAGATTTTAAGAATATTATCGGTATTAAAGAAGCTTCTGGAAACATAGAGCAATGCATGAAAATCATTAAATATAAACCAAAAGATTTTTTAGTTATTTCTGGGGATGATATGATTACTTTACCCTTAATTGCTAGTGGTGCAGATGGTGTTATTTCGGTAGTGGCAAATGCATTTCCAAAAGATTTTTCAGAAATGGTTCGTCAAATTATTGCCGGCAATGTGTTGGAAGCGCAAAAATTGCATTATAAATTAAGCGATATTATTGAACAACTTTTTGCAGATGGTAATCCGGCAGGAGTAAAAGCTGTTTTAGAAATGATGAATATTTGTTCTTCGCAAGTGCGTTTACCTTTGGTAAGAGTGAACAAAGCAACTCAAAATACGTTACTTGAATTAGTTCAAATGTATAAATAGATAAAAAAGGAAGGAACGAGTTGTTATTTTAATTTACGGCTCGTTTCTCTTTCTATATCCCGCTTTTTAATATCATCGCGTTTATCGTAAGTCTTTTTACCTTTTGCTAATGCAATCTCAAGCTTTGCATACCCTTTATCATTAACGAACAAACGAAGGGGTATAATGGTTAGTCCTTGATCTTTTAATTTACCAGAAAGTTTTTCTAATTCCCGGCTATTGAGAAGTAATTTGCGATCTCTTTTTTCTGCCACATTATTATACGTACCATTAAAATAATGAGCTATGTGCATATTTCTAACATATAACTCATTTCGTAAAAACACACAAAAAGCTTCATTTACAATAATCTTACCTTCACGTATTGATTTAATTTCTGTACCTGTTAGTTGAATACCAGCAATATATGTATCGATAAAAGCATATTCAAAAGATGCTTTTTTATTTTTTATATTAATTATATTTTTTGTATTCATGTTTAAGTGTCAAAGATACTAAAACACCTCAGTATAAATTTTAAAAATAGATACTAAGGTTAATATTAAAGAAGTCTATATTATCTCACAATTAAAACTGGAATTTTTACATGATGCCGAACCGTATTTAAAGTAGTACCAAAAATAAGGTCTTTCATTGCTTTATGACCATGTGCACCCATTACTAACAAATCACAATTTGATTTGTTTACAATTTCGGGAATACTTTTTTTAGGATTTCCAAAACCTAATTCTAATTCAATAGCATAACCTTTTAATGTTAATTCATCTTTGTATTGTTCTAGGTTTTTTTTATCAGATATTGTTTCTAAGTCATCAATTTCCTGATCCATCATTCGAGCACCTGCAGTCTCTACAATGTGTATGAGTATATATTGGGCATTTATACCACCTTGAGATATGGCAGTACTAATGGCTTTACTATCACTATTACTAAAGTCAACAGTAATAGCTATCCGGTTATATTTTTTATTAGCAGTAATCTGAAGGCTTTCTGGAAGGTTATAACCATTGAATTTATTTTTATGGGCAATAATTTTAATTAGTGGGCTAAATGTAATATATAGTAGTAAAAGTGCGGCTGCAACTACAATTGGAACAACAGTACAATAAATTAAAATAGGGTTATCAGCTGTTTTTATCCATTCAATTACTGTATTCACAACCAAGTGTGCATTTAAAACTACAATAATAGCGGCAACTAACCAAGCACAAATTTTCATCCATAGCTTATTGGCAAACTCGCCCATTTTATTTTTATCACTCGTTAAATGGATGAGTGGAATTACCGCAAAACCTAACTGTAAGCTAAGTATTACCTGGCTTAAGATTAGTAATTTACCTGTGGCACTTTCACCAAATAGGTAAATGACAATAAAAGTAGGAATGATAGCGATCAAACGAGTAATAAGCCTTCTTAACCAAGGTTGTATACGTATATTTAAATATCCCTCCATAACAATTTGTCCAGATAATGTGCCAGTAAGTGTAGAGCTTTGACCAGCTGCTATTAACGCGACAGCAAATAAGGTAGGTGCTAAATGAGTACCCAAAATATCTTCTAATAATTTATATGCATCTTGTATTTCAGAAACCTCCGTTCTTCCTGTATTAAAAAAAGCAGCAGCGGCAAGTATTAATATAGCAGCATTTACAAATAGTGCGAGATTAAGGGCGATTGCTGTATCAATAAAATTAAATTTAATCGCTTCTTTAATACCTGCGGGGGTTCGTTCAATTTTTCGTGTTTGTACCAGCGAAGAATGTAAGTATAAATTGTGAGGCATAACCGTTGCACCAATAATTCCTATAGCAATGTATAATGCCTCATCATTAGGAATGGAAGGAATAAATCCTTTCATTAGCGCAGTTCCGTTTGGTTTTGCTAAAATAAGTTCAAAAATAAAAGCGATTCCTATCGTTGCAATTAGCATAATAATAAATGCTTCCATTTTACGTATACCATGCTTCTGTAGCACCAACAACAATATGGTATCAAGTACGGTTATGGATACTCCCGTTAAAATAGGTATCCCAAATAATAATTGCAAACCAATAGCCATGCCTATAATCTCGGCTAAATCACAGGCTGCAATAGCAATTTCGGCTAATACCCAATTTAAAAAATTAATTACAGGATGGTAGGTAGCACGCGACGCTTGGGCTAAATCTAAACCTTGAACTAATCCAAGTTTAGCACTTAAACTTTGCAGTAATAAGGCCATTATATTACTCATTAATAATACCCAAAGTAAGGTATACCCAAATTGGCTACCACCAGCAATATCAGTGGCCCAATTGCCTGGATCCATGTAACCTACACTCACCAAATAAGCAGGGCCCAAAAATGAAAATAATTTTTTCCAAAACCCTTTTTTGTTAGTATCTACACTTGCATTAACTTCTGATAAAGATTTACCTTTCATACGATTATAGTTATCTCATTAGGTGCTACTACTTTTATCATTTATAGCAGAGGCTGTACCAATATACTTTTTGCAACTTTATGACTTAAAAATACAGGAAGTTGTTTATTTAAGGTTATTTGAATAGATGCATCAAATTCTATTATCTTTTTTATTTTAATTTCAACTCCTAACGTAATTCCTGAACTATCTAAAAACTGTAAAAAAGAAGAACTATGGTCAGCAACTCCAATCATTATACAAGTATCATTTTTCTTAAGTTTTGATAAAGCGATGGATTTTTTAACTTTTAATTTTCCTTTTGCGTCTGGAATTGGGTCGCCATGAGGATCTGTTTTTGGGAAATTTAAAAATTTATCTAGCTGATCAATTAATTTATCTGAATGAATGTGTTCCAATTGTTCAGCTACATCATGTACTTCATCCCATTTAAAATCTAGTTTCTCTACTAAAAACATTTCCCATAAACGATGTTTTCTAATCACCATTAAAGCCAGTTGTTCTCCCAATACTGTTAATGTAACGCCCTGATATTTTTGATAGTTTATGAATTTTTTATCCGATAATTTTTTGAGCATATCCGTAACTGAAGCGGCCTTCGTATTTATTTTTGTTGCCAAAGAATTTGTACTAACCACATTTTCACCTTTATCTATTAGGCTATATATTGCTTTTAAATAATTCTCTTCTGTATACGAATTCATTTTTTTGTAAATTAATAAAACAAATTTATAATTATTATTTAAATAACTCTTAATTTATTTTTAGGTAAGCCTAAAATATAATTTAAATACTATTAAAATATAAAATTTGTTTCATTCATTATTTAATAACTTGTAATTTTTATAATGATAAAAATGCAGGTCATTTTTGGGTTAATTAAAATTAATTTATAAGCTACAAACATACATCTTGCTGTTTTTTCTTCTTATTTTTGTATAAATATTTTTTAAATGTATAAATCTCTTTTAAAACCAATTTTCTTTTTATTTAATCCCGAAACCATTCATCATCTTGTATTTAAAATTATTAAGTTTTGTTGCAAAATTCCGGGCGCATCCTCTCTAATTAAAAATGCATATACTATAAATGATAAACGTTTAGAAGTAAATTTATTCGGACTTATTTTTAAAAATCCTGTAGGACTTGCAGCAGGCTTTGATAAAGATGCCAAACTGTTTGATGAACTTGGCTGTTTTGGGTTTGGGTTTATTGAAATAGGAACACTAACTCCAAAACCACAGCCAGGAAATGAAAAGCCACGAATGTTTCGACTGCCAAAAGATGAAGCATTAATAAATAGAATGGGATTTAATAACGGTGGGGTAGAAGAGGCCGTTGAAAGATTAAAAAAGCGTAAAACGAATGTTATTATTGGAGGTAATATTGGTAAAAATAAAACCACTGAAAATAGTAATGCAGTAGGAGATTATGAAGCGTGTTTTGAAAAATTATTTGATCAAGTAGATTATTTTGTAGTAAACGTTAGTTCACCTAATACCCCTAATTTAAGAGCTTTACAAGATAAAGAGCCCTTAACACATTTATTAAATCATATAAAACAGTTGAATACTAAGAAAAGTAAACCTAAGCCTATTCTTTTAAAAATTGCTCCCGATTTAACAAATGAACAATTAGATGATATTGTAGTAATTGTAAAAGAAACTAAAATTGATGGTATCATTGCTACTAATACCACCATTTCAAGAGACGGACTTGTTACTGAAACATCGCAAATAAAAGAAATTGGTGCAGGTGGCTTAAGCGGTAAACCCTTAAGAAAAAGAGCTACAGAAGTAATAAAATATTTAAGCACTAAATCAGAGAAGTCTTTCCCAATCATTGCAGTAGGTGGTATTCATTCAGGAGAGGATGCTATTGAAAAATTGAATGCAGGTGCTAGTTTAGTTCAAATATATACTGGATTCATTTACGAGGGACCTGCTATAGTAAAACAAATTAATAAAGCTATCCTAAAACATAAAATTAACAATCTATGAAGCTAATTGAATGCCCGCGCGATGCCATGCAAGGCATACACGAATTTATTTCCACTGAAAAAAAAGTAGCGTACATTAATTCGATTTTAAAAGTAGGATTTGATACAGTAGATTTTGGGAGCTTTGTTTCGCCCAAAGCCATTCCTCAAATGCGGGATACTGCAATGGTGTTAGATCAATTAGATTTAAGCATAACAAGTTCTAAACTGCTTGCAATTATTGCAAACGTAAGAGGAGCGCAAGATGCGGTAGCATTTGAAGAAATAACGTATTTAGGTTTCCCATTCTCTATTTCTGAAACATTTCAACAGCGTAACACTAATTCTTCTTTGCAAGAATCACTTGTTCGTATCGAAGAGATTCAAGATTTGTGTGTACGGAATAACAAACGATTAATTGTGTATATTTCAATGGCGTTTGGTAACCCTTATGGTGATGATTGGAATAGCAACATTGCTATTGATTGGACAAAAAAATTAGTCAACATGGGTATTAAAACAATTGCTCTATCAGATACTATCGGTGTTTCAAATTCAGAGAATATATCGTATTTATTTTCGAATTTAATACCAGAGTTTCCTGAAATTGAAATAGGGGCTCATTTACATACCACTGCCGAGGCATGGAAAGAAAAGATACAAGCAGCATACAAGAATGGGTGTAGACGTTTTGATAGTGCTATTAAAGGCTTGGGAGGTTGCCCCATGGCAGCAGATACACTTACAGGAAATATGCCGACCGAAAAACTATTAGGTTATTTTAAAGAAATAAAGGTGAATACAAATATTAATGAAACCGCTTTTGCTAACGCAGTAAAGCAGGCGGAGCAGACATTTCCCATTTTCTAGTTATTAAATTAATAGTTTAATCTATTTAGGATGATGAATGAAAAATCTAAATTTCAAACATTAGTTAAAAATGGTTTTATGTTTAAGCTCTATTTACTTAAAAGGCTCCCCTTGGCTTTTATAGCAGGTATTGCAGTAACTAACCTTACCAATGAGCAATCTATAACAACTGTTAACTATAAATGGCTTACTCAAAATCCTTTTCAATCTATGTATTTTGCATGTTTGGCTATGGCAGCAGAAATGTCAACAGGGCTATTATTACTAAATGGCATTTATAAATCGCAACCCACGATATCGATGCTTATTGTAAAAAATGAAGCTGCTTATTTTAAAAAAGCAATAGGTAAAATCAAATTTACTTGTAATGACGGATTACGCGTATTAGAAACAATAAAAAAAGCAAAAGAAAGTTCAGAAAGTTTTGTAATTGATTTAACAGCCACTGGTATCGATGAAGTAGGCGATGTGGTGGCTACTTTTGTATTTACTTGGTCATTGAAAGCAAAAGCAAAAAAAGTATAAAATTCATTTTTTAAACGTATCTTTGTTAAATAATTAGCGTTAAATAATCAGAACAAAAATCGTATGCAAAAAATTAGTTTTAACAATAAAAACAGTGTTTTTTTTAATGCACTAAAAGAAAAAGTAGATACCTATTTTAAGTCGAATAATATTAAACAAACAGGCAATTACAAATTGTTTTTAAAAACAATTTTACTTAGTATATCTGCACTTTCATTATATATCATCTTAGTATTTTTTACTCCCATTCCATGGGTAGCAATATTACTATGTACTTTATTGGGAGTTAATTTAGCAGGTATTGGCTTTAATGTGATGCATGATGGTGCACATGGCAGCTTCTCAACAAAAACATGGGTTAATGATATTATGGGGTATTCACTAAATGCAATGGGCGGAAGCGTGTTGTTTTGGAAATACAAACACAATGTAAATCATCACTCGTTCACAAATATAGAAGGCATGGATGAAGATATTGACATTAAACCTTGGATTCGTATTCATGAAAATCAAAAAAAACATTGGTATCACCGTTTTCAACACATCTATTGGGTAGGTTTATATGGTTTAACCTATTTACTTTGGGTATTTGTTCAAGACTTTAAAAAATATTTTACTGGTAAAATAGGAGACATTCCTTTTAAAAAAATGAATACAAAAGATCACTTTATATTTTGGATAAGTAAGATTCTTTACATTGGAGCATTTATTGTGGTACCCATTTTTACGGTAGGTTTGGTAGAAACAGTTATTGGATATTTAGTTATAGCTTATGTAACGGGCTTTATTATTGCAGTTGTATTTCAATTGGCGCATATTGTAGAAGATGCTACTTTTGAAACTCCAACGTCAAAAAATCATAAAGTACAAACGGAGTGGGCTGTTCATCAAATTCAAACAACAGCAAACTTTGCTACTAAAAGCAAAATTATTTCTTGGTTTACAGGAGGATTAAATTTTCAAGTGGAACACCATTTGTTTCCACGTATTAGTCATATCCATTATCCTAAGATAAATCAATTTGTAAGAGAAACATGTGCACAATTTGAAATTCCATATTTGGAGTTTCCTACATTACTAAGTGCTGTTAAATCGCATGTTTTACACTTAAAACATGTTGGTAGAATTTAAGCCATCAACATTGCACATCTATCTATATAAATTAAAAAAGGAACTGGGAATCAGATCCTTTTTTAATTTATATAGTATAATAATTTAGGATTCTATTCCAAGTTTAGCCATTACTTCAGTGCTAACTCCTGTACTGGAATATCCGCCATCATGAAATATATTTTGCATCGTAACCATGCGAGTAAGATCAGAAAATAAGGTGATACAAAAATTAGCACAATCTTCGGCACTTGCGTTACCTAATGGAGATATAGAATTTGCAAAATCGAAAAAATCACTAAAACCCTTAATTCCAGTTCCGGCAGTTGTTTTGGTGGGCGATTGAGAAACAGTATTAATACGCACTTTTTTATCTAAACCATAATGATAACCAAAACTTCGTGCAATAGATTCTAGCATTGCTTTAATATCCGCCATATCGGTATAAAAGGGATAGGTGCGTTGTGCAGCCATATAGGTAAGTGCAACCACACTTCCCCATTCGCTTATGGCATCTAATTTTTTAGCAACTGCTAACATTTTATGAAAAGATAAAGCAGATATATCTACACCTTTTAAATAATAATCGTAATTAGCTTCTGTGTAAGGTATATTTTTACGCATGTTTACACTCATACCGATAGAATGTAAAACGAAATCAATTTTACCACCTAAGATTTCTTGCGATTGCGTAAATAAATTTGTTATTTCATCAACATTTGTAGCGTCAGCAGGAATAATTTGCGAATTTGTCTTTTTAGCTAATTCATTTATTTCTCCCATTCGCATGGCTACAGGAGCATTGGTTAATACAAATGTAGCTCCTTCTTCATGGGCTTTTTCTGCAACTTTCCAAGCAATTGAATTTTCGTTAAGTGCGCCAGTAATAATTCCTCTTTTTCCTTTTAGTAAATTATAAGCCATTTTATTTTTTTTATTGTTTGTAGTTATTGTCTAGTTTAAAATATCAGAATTAAATTTAATCTTAATATTAGTAAGGTGTAAATTTAAACAATTAATGAACTCCTTGTTTTAATAATTCTTTCGCATTATTAATGGCAGCAGAACTAGGCATATCGGTGCTTAACATCTTCGCAATTTCATCTATTCGTTCTTCTTTAGTAAGTTTTTTAATATTACTATATGTTTTATTGTTTTTATCTTCTTTGTAAACAAATAAATGATTTTGCCCTTTACTAGCTATTTGTGGTAAATGGGTAATGGTAATTACCTGCATATAATTACCCATCTCATTCATAATTAATCCTATCTTATTAGCCACATCACCTGATACCCCAGTATCTATTTCATCAAAAATAATAGTTGGTAACGCTGCAGATTTAACAATTAATGATTTAATACTTAACATTAAACGCGATAATTCACCACCAGAAGCCACTTTGTTTAATTCTTTTAAATCGCTGCCTTTATTTGCAGCAAATAAAAAATTAATTTTATCTATTCCATTTAAAGTGAAGTCAGCTGTATTTGTTTGCTCAATTTTTAATTGGGCATTTGGCATGGATAAAGAGGAGAGGAGGGAGGTAATTTCTTTTTCTATTTTAGGGATTGTGTTTTTTCTATTATTTGATATTTTTTGAGAAATTGTAGAAAGGGAGTTTTTAAAAACGATCAATTCTTTCTGTGCTTTTTCTATGGCAATTTCTAAAGAGCTGTGATCAAGCAAACGATTACTTATTTCCTCCATCACAACCAATAATTCGTCAATTGATTTTACTTGATGTTTTTTTTGTAAGTGATAAATTAGATCTAACCGTGCAGTCAATTCTTTTATACGATTAGGATCATACACAATGCTTTGCTCAATATTCTCAATTTCGTATGTTAGGTCTTTCAATTCAATGTATAAACTATTTATTCTTGAATTAACTTCATTTATCTCCGGTTTATATTTGGCAACAGCTCCAACAATTGATTTTATTTCATTAATAGATAACAATATGTTTTGTTCTCCTCCTGATAAACCAAAGACAGCTTTCGATAAATTTAATTTAATATCCTCTGCATTATTTAATGTTTCCATTTCCTTTTCCATCTCCAGTTGATTGCTCTTTTTTAAATTAGCATCTTCTAATTCTTTAAATTGAAATTGGAAATAATCAAGATCTTTTTTTGCTTGTATTTCGCGAATTATTAAATCATTTACTTCTTTTTCAAGTATTTTAAATTTTTTAAAATCAGAAGTATATTGTTTTAATAAATCCGAATGTTTAGCAAAGGCATCTATCACTGACAATTGAAATGCACTTCCATTTAGGGTAGAAGTTTGATGTTGCGAATGAATGTCAATTAAATTCTCAGTGAGTTCTTTTAATAGGTTTAAATTAACGGGAGTATCATTTATAAAAGCGCGTGATTTGCCTTCAGGACTAATTTCTCGCCGCACAGTAGTAATATCTTCATAATCTAATTCATTTTCGCTAAAAAAGGTAGCTAATGAATAATCACTTAATTTAAAAGCGGCTTCAACAACACACTTTTTTGTTTTGTCGTAAAGAATTTGTACGTCCGTGCGGCTCCCTGCCACTAATCCTAAAGCCCCTAGTAATATTGATTTACCTGCACCCGTTTCTCCAGTAATAATGGTTAATCCATTAGAAAAATCAACTTCTAATTGATCTATTAAAGCATAATTGTATACCGATAATTGTTTTAACATATCATTATTTTTCCTAATAGCGCTAAATTAGAATATTAAAGGATTAGTTGAATGAAGCTGAAGAAAAGAAACTAACAGTTTTCAAAAAAAATCTGGAATATTACATCGTTTAATTACGTTCTAATATCTTTTGATATTTATTGCTGTTGCTTGCATCAATTCTATTTAATAACGCAATGAGTTTCCCTTTTTCATCTGGATTAGCATTTGAGAATATATTAACAATTTCATCAGCTTTTGCAGTAAAAAATACTTTTAAATTATAGGAGGATGGTTTTATTTCAAATATCTTATTCAATGATTCTAAGCTTTCATAAATGGTCTTTCTTGCAAGCTCTTGATCATTATACATGATATCTAATCCTTTTCTATGATAATTATACATACATTCCCGTAACGGGATAAAAGACGCATCAAGCATATTTGCAATTAGCCAATAACGATTATTGTTGTTCCCATAAGCTTTCCAACCCACGTCATCATTGTTTTGAGCGTTATTAGCAATCGTTAATGCTTTTTGTAAATAAGGTGTTCCGCCATTTAAAGAAAAAGAATCGTAATCCAAACCTATTAACAAATAGGCATAATAACCTAAAATAGAGGTTAAATTAGAAAGGTAAGAATTATCAGAAAATTCTAATGATTGATTTTCAACATAATCAAAACTAATATCATTATCTAAATAATTTATTAATACGGAATTATAAGATGTGTTGAATACAGGTCGCCTAGATTGAATCTGCAATGTTCCTTTAAACCGTTCATTTGAAGGTCTGTCAGTTATGTTAATTAAAATATTACAATCAATTCGTTCCTTATTTTTAAAATTATCATTTGTCCACTTTCTATTATTTAAAAATTCAGTAATAGCTGTTTGCATAACATTGTAGATACGCTTATCAGTATTAGAAATTTTTTGTGTCTCAATTTTTACTTGACAATTTAATTCCTGAGAATAATTGTTATTAATTAAGCCAACTATAAAAAGAGGTATTAATATTAATTTTCGCAATTTATTTTTATTTGAATTTAAATATGGCATTTAGCACATCTATGGCAACATCTGACTTATTTTTTAACTCAAAAGTACTTGAATTATTGTATTTATCAATAATTGTAATTTTATTAGTATCGGTTTTAAAACCTGCTCCTTTATCATTTAAGGAATTCAGAACAATTAAATCTAAATTCTTTTTTTTAATTTTTAGAATGGCATTTTCTAATTCATTTTCTGTTTCTAAAGCAAAACCTACCAATATTTGTTTAGGTGTTTTTATCTTGCCTAATTCAGCCAATGTATCTTTAGTAGGAATTAATTCTATTGATTTAGTAGCTGTACCTTTTTTTATTTTTTGGAACTCCCTCTTGATTGGCTTGTAATCAGCCACAGCTGCAGCAAGAATAGCAATGTCCGTTTTTTTGAATGCTTTTATTCCAGCATCAAATAATTCTTCAGCAGAAATAATGTCAATTCTATTAATATTTTTGTTGCTGGTCTGTAATTCATTAGGTCCACAAATTAAAGTTACTTGCGCCCCTTCATTAGCAAATGCTTCAGCAATGGCGAAGCCCATTTTTCCAGTAGAATGGTTTCCGATAAAACGAACAGGGTCAATTGCTTCGTAAGTAGGACCAGCCGTAATTAATACTTGTTTACCATTGAATCGTAACGTTTTCAAAAACTCATTTTTAAGAAACGATACAATTTCTTCTGGTTCTGCCATCCGCCCTTCCCCAATTAAACCACTGGCTAACTCACCTGTTCCTGGATTAATAATTTTGTTGCCAAATGCTATTAATCGATTTATATTTTCAATTGTACTTTGGTGCTTATACATGTCTAAATCCATTGCAGGCGCAAAATAAACAGCACAACGAGCAGATAAATAAGTAGCAAGTAAAATATTATCACAAATACCCAAACTCATTTTAGCTATTGAGTTAGCAGAGACAGGCGCAATAATAAAAGTATCTGCCCACAAACCTAATGCAACATGATTATTCCAATCGCCTTGGTTGCCGTTTGTAAAACTTGTTAAGACTGTATTTTTTGATAAGGTTGAAAGAGTGAGAGGGCTAATAAATTCTGTTGCAGAAGGAGTCATGATAACTTTAACTTGTGCCCCCTCTTTAATAAGTAAACGAACCAACAGCGCTGATTTATATGCAGCAATGCTACCTGTTATACCTAGGAGTATTTTTTTGTTTTTTAGCATGTATTAAAAAAACAACAGTTAGCAATTAATTATAATTGCTAACTGTCTACTTTATACATTAAACTTATTTCTGAGTTTCAGTAATGGGATTACGAAAATAGATCTTATCGTCAAAAAATTCTTGAATAGCTATTAATGAAGGTTTTGGTAAACGTTCATAATATTTAGATATTTCAATTTGTTCGCGATTCTCAAAAACCTCTTCTAAATTATCAGTAGTAGAAGCAAATTCTGCTAATTTAGAAGTAAGCTCTTCTTTCATTTCAGCACTTATTTGGTTAGCACGTTTCGAAATAATAGCAATACTTTCATAAAGATTACCAGTTTTCTTGTCAATTTCTCTTATATCACGTGTTGTAGTGGTAAGATCAGCATTTGATTTCTTGTAGTCCATTGTTTATTATATTTTATTAGTGGTATACTTTTCTAAATTAATTAAGGCACTCGAATAAATCATTTCTGCTTGTTTTAAATATTTACTCTTTGGATAGGTATCAATAAATTTTATGTAAGAATCAGCGGCTGATTTAAAACGTTCCTGTTTCTTTGATTCAATACTATTTAATGCTAATAAATAATAAGACCGAATGGTTAAATAGTTAAACTCTTCTATATGATCTGTTCCAGGAAACTCTTTTATATGATCTGCAAAAACAACAATAGCCGCTTTGTAATCATCCATTTTATAAAAAAGCATTGCATTTTCATAGGATTTACGCTCCAGCTTAGCTCTTAGTCCATCTAGTATTTCATTACATTTAGGTATACGCTCACTAGTTGGGTATTGATTTACAAAACGCTGAAACTCTTTAATTGCTAGCTTAGTATCTACTTGATCTAAACTATACTCAGGAGAATTTAAAGAAAAACAATACGCATTCATATAAGCACACTCTTCCGTATGCTTACTGTTAGCAAAATTTTTCACGTAAGTACGAAATTGGTATCCTGCAACCAAATAATCTCCTAAATTATAATGACAATAGGCATAATAGTAATTAACTTCTTCCGCCTTTGCAGTACCCTTATATACATTCATTAATTCCTCAAAAAGAGTTAATGCTTTGGTGTAATTTTCTTTTTCGAAATACTTAACAGCTGCATCATATTTAGCTTGCGGAGTTCCATTTTTTAGCAATTTATTATACTTACCAATGGTTAGGTCATACCGCTTATTTTTTTTTGTTTCACTACTTTGGTTATATACGTGCTCTTTTGTTTTGCAAGAATAAAATGCAATGCAACAAAAAATAAGTAAGGTGATGGTATATTTCGTTTTCATATAATAATAAGCTGCAAATATATGAATTTTGATTTACTATATTACAATTACTTAAATTATCGAATGAAAAAATTTAATTCAATACTTTTATATTAACGAGTTGATGTTAAAGTTGAGTATTGAGTTAATAAGGCAGTTAAATTTAATATTAACTTTAAAATAAGTAAACATTAATAAAACAATAATTTTTTTTAACATTTTTTATATAATTTGTTGATAATAAATTAATCTTAAATTAACCCTCTTTTATTTTAATTAAATAACAATTTATCGATAAAAAAGCCAATCTACCATTATTGCACTTAATTTTTAACGCAACTTTTTTGAATAAGTCATATTTTTCTTCGTAAATTAGCAAAACAAAGTTTAATTTAATTTTTATAAGAAACATTATAAACCTACTAAAAAAACATAACATAATGAGAAAGAAATTACTTTTGTTTTCAATATCAACAACCATGTGTTGTATACAAGTATTGAATGCTCAAAACCCTATAGATGCTTATTTAAATGGCAAACCAACTTATGTAACTATCGGCACTAGTGCTGATGGGCTTGTTAATCCGAGAGATTTAGATTTTAAACCTGGTACTAAAGATGAGGTATGGGTAATAAATGGTCAGGGGTCTACCCAAGGAGGAAGTACAGTAACTTACTTACATGCAAATGAGTCATCTAGAACTTCTAGCTATAGAAGAGATTCTAATCGTGATCACTTCTTACAAAATGCAAGTGCAATTGCATTTGGCGAGGCGGATCCAAAATTCCCTACACTAGATCCAAATGCCGAGGCAGGAACCAACATATTGTGGGCTAATACAACTGAGGGGAATAATGGTAATAATTTTATGGGACCCTCTCTTTGGCCTTCTGATTTGACCATTTATGCAAAAATAAATCAAAATAACAATTTATTAGGTAGCCATTGCGATATGCTTCATCAAGCTCCATATTCTATGGGTATTGCACATGAAACAAAAAATGCTTACTGGACATTTGATGGACAAGCAGGTAATATTTGCAGAGTCGATTTTGTGGTACCTCATAAATACGGTGGTGATGACCATTCTGACGGACGTTTACAACGTCACGTAGATGTTAAAGTGAAAAGAGTAGTTGGCATACCTAGCCACATGATACTTGATAAAAAAACAAACTGGTTATATATATGTGATACTGGTAACAAAAGAGTAATTAGAGCAAATATAAAATCAGGTACTAACTCTGGTAAATTAAATGCAACGAATGAGCCTTTAGCTGAATATTCTAAAATTACGGGCACCATTCAAGAAACCATTTCTACTGACTTAACTTCACCATGTGGTATTGATTTTTATGAAGGCCGTTTATTGGTATCTGATTATTCTAATGGAGATATTATTGTTTATGATGTTACAGTTACGCCAGCAGTAGTAAAAGGTAGAATTAAAACAGGTGAATCTGGAATTATGGGTATTGTAGTAGATCCGAATCAAAAAATTTGGTTTGTAAATAACAAATCAAAAAAATTAATAAGAATTGAACCAGACCCTACTGTTACTTCAGTTAAAGACCATAATTTAGCTAGTAACATTAGTCTGTATCCAAACCCTTCAACTAATGGGTTTAAAATAGATTATACACTTAATAAAACAGAAAAGATTACAATAAATGTATTGGATACCCAAGGTCGTTTAATTGATGTTTTATCAGTAAATGGTACACTTGGTAACAATGTGATACAAATGGATCAAAAATATCCTGCAGGTACCTATTTAATTAAAATGACTGTAGGTAATGAAAGCCATTTTAAGAAAGTTTCAATTTTATAGTTATTTAGTTTAATTGAAAGTTAAAATATACTTTCTATATCAATAACTTTTAATCGTTATAAAAATACTACAGTTGCAAAGAGCAATTGTAGTATTTTTGTTTAGTAGATATTCTATAATCAAAATTGCACCAAATTAATTATGGCACAAAAAAGTAGATTTAAAAAAATAGCTATTTCATTATTGTTCATTTTTTTTATCTTAGGATTAATAAGTTTTTTTGTAATCTATAAATTAATTTATAAACCAAATGTTTCAATTGGTGAAAAAAAATCACAGATAATATACATACCTACTGGATCTAATTATGAGAATGTAGTAGATACATTAAAGAAAAATAAACTTTTAAAAGATCCTGATAGTTTTTATTGGGTGGCTAAAAAAAAGAATTATACTAACTCTGTAAAACCAGGTAAATATAGAATTTTAGCCAACATGAATAATAATGAACTGGTAGGCTTGTTACGTGCTGGTATTCAAGAACCAGTTGAAATAAATTTTAATGGTTTGCATACCGTAAAAGAGTTTATGGATCGTGTAGGAAGACGTATTGAAGCAAGTCCAGAACAACTTTATAAAATGGCTAACGATAATCAATACACCAATAAATTTGGTTTTAATAGAGAAAATATACAAGCTTTGTTTATTCCAAATACCTATCAATTTTATTGGAATACATCCGTTGATCAATTTTTTAATCGAATGGCAAAAGAATACAAACTCTTTTGGACAGCCGATCGAAAACAAAAAGCAAAAGAAATGAAATTTTCTCAAACCGATGTAGTTATATTAGCTTCTATTGTACAAGCAGAACAATGCTGTGATAATGAAGAAAAAAGAGTAATTGCTGGGTTATACATTAATCGATTAAATATTGGTATGCCTTTACAATCAGACCCTACTGTTATATTCGCCGTTGGGGATTTTAATATTCAACGTATCTCTTACGAACAGACGAGAATTAATTCTTCATACAATACCTATATAAACAAAGGTCTACCACCTGGCCCAATTGGTTTTGCACAACAAAGTGCTATTGATGCTGTGCTTAATTATATTCCCACAAACTATGTTTATATGTGTGCTAAAGATGATCTTACTGGTAAACATTGTTTTTCAAAAACATTTGAACAACATCAATTAAATGCAAAAAAATACCGGAATGCTTTAGATCAAAGAGGAATACATTAGTTCAGAATTTGAATTTTTTATTATATCCCAAATTTCGAAAGATTTAGAATCTCTATATCTACAAAATAAAATGCATAAATTATTTATAGCTAGTTTATAAATAATTTATACAATACAAGAATTTTAAAATAGTCATACTTCCATTATTTACAACTCATCTTCCTAAAATAGGGTGTATATGTTTTATATATTAAAGACTCAAAATAAACAACTATCAGCATTAGGCAAAAAGTAATTAAAACACATCAAAAATTCACTCCCATATTTTTTGGTAATTATAATTTTTTTTATTATATTTGGTATATCATTATATTATTACAATTCAACCATTTACCTCTTTAAAAATCATCGAAATTTAATTAAGAAAAATCATGAAAAAAAAAACCTTACTTAGTTTATCAATTGCATTGGTTTGCGCATCTATTTCGAATGCACAAGTCTACAAAGGTGAGAATGCTGCTAGCCGAATTCAAGGTGCTGAATTGGTAGAGTATTCGGATCAATCTGCAATGCCAACGTTTATCGTATTTTCTCCAAATTCTAATTACAGAAAAAGCGTCAAAAATTCAGCTACTACCATAAAAGAATTATTGAAACTTAGAAATGAAGATCAATTAATTGCTTCACAAAATGAGGTGGATTACTTGGGATATACAAATACAAGATATCAACAATATTATAAAAACATACCTGTTGAAGGTGCTCAGTATTTAGCGCATGAGAAAAATGGAGGCTTGGATTGTATAAACGGCCTATTATTTAATGTAGGAGATGTAAATACTACGCCAACATTAACAGAACCTCAAGCGCTTCAAAAAGCACTTGCTCACGTGGGCGCGTCAAAATATATGTGGGAAGACCAACAAGAGGTTGCGAATATGCGTGCTGCTACAGATGATCCTACTTTTAATTATGATCCTAAAGGCGAATTAGTAATTTATCCTATTGATAATAGCTTTACAAAAGAAGAAAATTTCAGGTTGGCTTATAAATTTAATATTTATGCGCTAGAGCCTTTTGGAAGATCTTATATATATGTAAATGCAGCGTCTGGCGACATAATAGGTGAAGAACAATTAATTCATACTGCAGATGAAGTTGGTAGTGCTAAAACAAAATATAGTGGGACTCAAGCAATTACAACAACAAAAAGTGGCTCTAGTTATGTTTTACAAGAAACGGGTAGAGGTAATGGTGTTAGAACATTTAATTCAAAAACAACTACATCAACCGCTCAAACAGATTTTACGGATGATGATAATAATTGGGATAATTTTAATTCAAAATGGGACGAAGCAGCTACTGATGCACACTGGGCAACCGAAATGACTTATGATTATTATAAAAAAGAACATAACAGAAATAGCATTGATAACAAAGGCTTTAGATTAATAAATTATGTTCATTGGCAAGTAAAATATGCGAATGCATTTTGGGATGGAAATAAAATGTCTTATGGAGATGGAACCACCGGTAACCCACTTACAGGTTTAGATGTTGGTGCACATGAAATGACTCACGGTCTAACAAGTAATTCTGCGGGATTAGTTTACAATAGTGAATCTGGTGCTTTAAATGAATCATTTAGTGATATTTTTGGAAACACCGTTGAAGCTTACGCAAAACCTAATAAACACAGCTGGCAAATTGGAGAAGATATTAACTTCTTAATTCGTGATATGAAAAACCCATATAAATTTAAAGATCCAGGTAGGTATAAAGGTACTTATTGGGCTACAAGTTCTGCTGATAGTTATGGTGTACATACTAATAGCGGTGTTCAAAATTTGTGGTATGTTCTTTTATGTGATGGAGGAACTGGTACAAATGATAGCAAAATTAAGTATGATGTAAAAGGAATTGGTATGGAAAAAGCAGCTAAAATTGCTTTTAGAAATCTTACCGTTTATTTAACTTCTAATGCAAATTATGCTGCTGCAAGAGCAGGTTCATTAAAAGCAGCAACAGATATATTTGGATACTGTTCTGCAGAATACATTGCTACTGCAGATGCTTGGTACGCTGTAGGAGTGGGTGCTACATCAGGATGTACTGCAACAGCTATCAGTACTTTTGATGAAGCTGCTGCAATTAGCGTTTATCCAAATCCAGCAAGTGATTTATTATATGTTAAAATTCCTTCTACTGAAAAATTAGATGTGAATGTAAAAATTTATACTATGTTAGGAAATGTAGTGTATGATAAAAAATATACAAACAATTCGGTAGATGCACACAGTATTGATATTACTGCACAACCAAATGGTGTTTACTTTGTAACTATTCAATATGGAGCAACCATGGTTACTAAAAAAATAGCTTTGGCACATTAATCTTTTTTAATAAGAAATAAAAACTCCTACTAATTAATTTTAGTAGGAGTTTTTGTTTTTGGAGGAAGAGCAAAAGGCGCACTAGTTTTCGACTTAACGATGTATAGAATTTATTTCTCATAATTCTTCTGCATTTTTCTTCTTTTTAAAATCTGTTTTGTAAGTCAATGAAAGTGTAAACAAACTATTGTATTGTTTAGTGGTTGCTTTACGAACTGGTAGAATAGAATTGCTGTAGCGAAAATCTAGACCTAGATTATTATTATTATTAAACGTGTAAGCAATACCAATAATTCCACTTTGTTCTGTTCGGCTAAAACGATTCGTAAAATCATTTGTAATTCCTTTTAATAGAATTAATTCACGTTGCTCACGTAAATACCCTATACCCAAGCCTAGTTCATAGGTAATTTTCTTTTGATGGTATTGAAATAAAAGCGGAAAGTCAAAGTAATAAAGACTTACAAGGTATGGATCTACAACATAATTGGATTGATGTTTATTTTGACAACCCTTAAAGCTGCATAAAGTTTCAAACTGTGAGGTCCATTTTTTTGCAATTTTTAATTGAATAAAAAGCCCACCGTTAAACCCTGTTTTATTGTAACCTAGATGATCATCATTTAATATTTGGCTTTTATTCAGCCCTACTTTTAATCCTGTGTAGATTTGTGGTTGAGCGTGACAGAAAGAACATATTAAAAATAAAATAACTACGAGATAATTTATAAAGAAGCGATTTAGGTGTAGCATTTGGTTATGGTTAAGTTCTATAACGAAGAAAGAAGATTAAATCGTATACGTTTTTAACATGTTCAACTGTGCAGCATTCAATAACAAAGTTGTATTTTAGAAATAAAATGAATTTTTTATTGGCGATTTAGGCTAAAAAATTTTCTTTTTGAGAAAGTTTTTTTTATTAATAAAAATCTAACTCTGAATAAAAAAGTTGAATTTAGCTTTTTAACACTGGAAAGTAAATATAAAAAGACTATGAAAACTGAATTCATCCAAAATTCTTTAGATCAAATCATAAACGATATTCAGTCGAACAACTTAGTAATATATTGTGGCGCAGGGATTTCAAGAGATTCGGGAATACCAGTAGTAAATGAGTTAGTTCCGTACATACTTGAGAAATTAAAAATAGAATCTTCTGATATATTAAAGATATATGATCCAATATCAGGATTAAAAATACCTTTTGAATCTTTTATGGAAATTATTCACACAAATGTACGTGCTTATGAAATTTTTAAAATTTTTGAAAAAGGCTTACCTAATCATAATCATTTGGTTATTGCAAATTTGATGCAGAAAGGACTTTTGAATTACGTAGTAACCACTAATTTTGATAGGTTACAAGAAGAAGCAAACACGATATTAAATCTATCAAAATATGATTTAATTTCTTCTGAAAACCAATTTGAAAAATTAATTTTTAATGGATTAAATAAAGCAATTATCAAAATCCATGGAAGTGTTGACAATATAGATGAAATGGTCATCACTCTTCAACAAGTTTCAGCTCATAAATCTATTACTAGTAGAAAACATGTTATTAATGAAACATTTTCTACAGGGAATCACAAAAGTGTTTTAATCTTGGGGTATAGCTCTTCCGATGTCTTTGATTTAAGTGTTTATATTGAATCCATTAAAAGCAATTTTAAAAATATCTATTATATAGAACATTATTTAGGTGATCCCTACACAGAAGAGGTATCAATAAAAAAGGAAAGGAATCCATTTAAATTGTTTAATGGATTTCGATTGTATTGCAATACTTCTGCTCTTGTGAACTATATATCAAACAGAGTATTAAACTTAGAAGTCTCTGCATCTGAAAATAAGACTTTTAACTGGAAAAAGAATATAGATATTTGGTTTAGTAGAATCGAAATTTTTCCCTGCGACAAATATTCATTTCTTGGTGAATTATTTAATATAATTGGACATTTTGATCTATCAATTAAATACTATCTACTTTATTTGAATTCCTTAACGGATAATTATTATAGAATTCAAGTTCTGGCGAAACTAATTGATTGTTATAGATTAAATTCGCAACATGTGGAAGCTATTAAAGCTGCTAAAGAAGCGCTCGAAATTAATGATCCTCACTACAACTTAACCATTATAATTTTATTATCTGGTATTTATTTAGATAAAGGAGAACTGCAAGATGCAGAGCTGTCTTTAATAGAAGCATTAAATTATCCTAATTTAATGGATCATCAATTATCAAATATATATTCAATTAGTGCTAAAATAAATCAACAGAAAGTTGATTATAAAAAAGCAATAGTTGATATTAAAAAGGCAATAGAATACAAAATGAAATCAGAGTCTTTTACACTTAACGATGAGCTTGAGTTGTATGGTGATTTGGCTTTATATTTAATTGGAAATGACGAATTTGATAAAGGAATTCCAATATTGAAAAATCTTTTAAAAAAATCGAACGACTTAAATGATAAACTAAAGATAACATCGTTTAAGTCTGATCTTGGTTGGGCATATTATAAAAGCAATGATCTTTCCTCAATGAATACTTTTATCATTGATTTACCTGGCATGTTAGCGATCTCTACAGAAGATAGGAACCTCGCAAGGTTTCATTATGTTGCAGGGAAGATTCTTTTATGTAAATTATATGATCCTTCAAAAGCGATTGAACATTTTAATCAAGCACTAAAATATAGTACTCAAAATAAAAATAGAAGGATGATTTGTATGAATTATACAAATTTAGGTGGTAGTCACTGTATTTCAGCAATAAATATGAAGGATCAAAGTAACGGAGTTTCTAATGTCATGGCATTTAAATATCATTTACATGAATGCAATAGTAATTTAATGAACGCAATTGATCTTATTAGAGATGCAGATACAGATATAGAGGGAGAACTTAAATATTATTTAGAATTGCAGAAGTACCTATTAGATTCAAGATAGGTTTCATCTTATTTTTGAATAATTTCGTATTGTTCGTGCATGCTTAAAGTTCGGAGCAATTTTTTTAAAAAAAGTTATATTAATTCAATTAAATTATTCTGCATTTTCAAAAAAATATACAAAATCGTATAAAAGAATTAAGCATTGGAATCAAATGATTTAGAAAAACGTTTATGGAAATTACATTGAACTCGTAATAATAGATATACTGTAAAATATTATGTCTCCTCAATTTCCCATACCAATAATTAATCTCTATTCTGTAAATAAAATAATCTTGATCTAATTCAATTATTTAACAGGAAATTCTTACTAAATTTAATGGTATCTAACGCAAATGTGTTAAACAATTTAAAAATACTCCCATGAAAAAAATGTACCCCTAGCTTTTATCTTTTTTATCTTTATAAATTGCAACCATGCACAATTTGGAAATGGCCGCTTTCACAACTTTGTTTTTTCAGGCAGCACTCTTACTTCCGATATTGAGTATGGGAGCAATGTGACATATGATGGTAAGCCGCAGATTTTATTGATGGATATATATAAACCAACAGGTGATACAGCTAGAAAACGTCCTTTGATTATTATGGCTCACGGTGGTAGTTTTTTAGGTGGCACAAAGACAGGACCAGATGTAGTTCCTTTATGTAAAGATCTTGCAAAGCTTGGGTATGTAGTAGCTTCCATTGAGTACAGATTAGGAATGCTTAATTTTCCACTCATAGATTCTACGGGTGCTGCTGCAGCCGTATTAAGAGGTGTACATGATGGACGTGCAGCAGTTCGTTTTTTTCGTAAAAATATTTTAATTGGTGGCAACACCTATAAAATTGATATCAACAATATTTACTTTGCTGGTAGTTCAGCAGGTGCATTTATAGCATTGCACCTTGCATACATGGATCTTCCATCAGAGTTGCCTTCTTATGTTGATACTACTAAACATTTAGGAATAAATGGTGGAGTAGAAGGATTGAGCGGGAATCCTGGATACGCTTCCAACGTAAAATCGATAATTAATATATGCGGTGCTATTAGTGATACGGCTTTCATGAAAAAAGGAGATACTCCAGTCCTTAGTTTTCATGGTGATAAAGATAATACCGTTCCTTTTGGAAGCGCAAAAATAACGGTAGGTCTTATTTCATTAATGCAAGTTGATGGTAGCTCTTCTGTTACATCCAAGGCAAATAAGGTAGGCATTGTTAATTGCTTTAAAATATATTACGGGCAAGGACATTTGCCATACATAACAAATGCTGCATTGTATGATACCACCTTAACAATTAGTAGAAATTTTTTGGAACACTTTGTTTGCGGGGTACCATTGGAATGCCAATATACCACAAAGATTGTAACTGGGATTAAAGCATTAGATCAGGAAACAGATACAATACTAGTTTATCCAAATCCTTCTCATTCAGATATAACCGTGGACTTATCTGCCTTTAACGACAACAATATAAAAATGGAAATTGTGGATGTACTTGGACACAGTGTGAAATCAGTATTGGGAATCAATGATCGGAAGATAACGATTTCACGTGCGGGGATACCGAATGGCATTTATCTGATTCGGATTATTTCGAAGGACAAGGAGTTTAGGAAAAAAATAATTTTTAATTAAAATACACTTTTATATAGTTTTGGTTAGATCAGCGCTTTTAGTGCTGATCTTTTTTTATGCAATAATCCTAAAATAGAACCAATAGAACCAATAGAATCTAAGGCAGGATTATAAGCAGGTTTTTATTTGTATGATTTTCTGAAAGCACATAGATCAGTTGAATGCAAATGATGTTGCTGGCGAATCCGATGCAATTCACAATAATATATGAGGAGTTTCTACTTTTATCTATTTAACAAGTACGCAATGTTAAATGTTCATTATGTGGTTTAATCGGTTGATATCATAGTAAAAATAGTATTTTCTTCTTAATCGATGTTCATACGAGTTGTTCATATGAACTGCGAATAAACTAAACTACAACGAAAAATATATGTTTATATGGGACTTTGACAATGGAAAACTTGAAGTACAAAGTTCTTTTGCTTGATAAAATTGATAAGGCGATAAGATGGCGTAACAATGAATTTTTTTTGTATTAAAAGTACTTGAATGTATGTTCAATACGGTATAAGTAATTGGTAAAAAGACAGGGGAATTTGAATCATCCAAAATTAAGGGAAAAACTTTATTTTTCTGACAAATAACTTTCATTTAAAAGCAACCGATGTAGCGAAACTATATAAGCATCGACGGAAAATAGAATTATTTTTTAAATGGATTAAACAGCATCTCAAAATCAAGTCTTTTTGGGGGACAATCTGAAAATGCTGTTAAAATAGAGGTATGGATTGCGGTTTCTGCTTATGTACTAGTAGCCATAGCAAAAAAGAAATTTATGAACAAACAATCACTTTACGAAATTTTACAAATTTTAAGCGTCTCTATTTTTGAGAAAATGCCAATAAATCAGCTATTTTCAGAAACTCGGTTACAATATTTCAAAGAACAAAACAATAATCAATTGAAAATGTGGGACTAATATCAAAACGCTAATGATACTAAATCAATTTTTAGTTACTTTTGAATACAGAAGCAAAATCTAAATTACAACCATTACACAAATTTTTTTATAGCTCTGCTATTGCTTTATAATCTTTTTCATACCAATCTTTTCTCCTTCCGTATTGATAATCTCAAGAGAATAAAAACCATTGGCCAAGTCACTTATATCAATGGTAAGATGACTATTTTTTTTACCACATGGGATTACTTTTATCGCCTGGCCATAAATGCTGGAGACATGAAACTCCTTAATTCCTTTTGTATTTTGTTCATTCCATTCAATATTCAATTGATCGACGGCGGGAATTGGATAAACTTGAATGTTGCTTACAATATCATAAAGAGAATTATTTGAGATAATATCCGGTAAACTATAAAGTGTAAAATAGGTATAGGAAGTATCTGTATTTCCCAAAGTATCAGACAGTTGTAACGCATAAGCACGGGTAGTAAAATAACTGCTCGAGAGCTGCGTAACAAGGTATTGAACGCTATCGATAACTACACTATCTTTTTTTGAATTGAATGACCAGGATCCGGAATATGCCTTGCCTTTAGGATCTTTGCCTGCATAGGAACCATTGGGTTTAAATTTTATTTCAAAATCGGTATAGTCAAAAATATTATCCACTGAGTCTTTGTTAAATAGATAAGTCTTTATTCCATTGTATATGGATTGAACTGTTTTGATTTTCCAACGATCGTTAAAAAAAGCTGGATCCTGTGCCATTAGATGATATCCTAGGAAAATACAGGTAAAAGTAAGAAAACATTTTTTCATATATTTAAGAGTGTTTTAAGATAATAGTTAGTCGGTATGTTGGGAAATTTTATTTTCCGGAGTCAAAAGCCTGTTTAAGTTTGATGTCAATATTTTTAAAAAGAATGCAACCTACGACCACATTTCCGTTACCATTCATTTTACCCAACATCATGACTTTTCTTAAATAAACTTTTTTTTGATCTTCTGTAAGACCGCTAGGAGGTTGAGCCTCGGCACAATAATTTAAACCCACACCGACGGTTACCACTTTTACTTTTCCACATTCTTCTGTAACGTAACGGGTAATTTTTCCGGGATGTAAAATGTGGCCTTCCTGCGTATAATTAGTAATAGTGAGGTTTTTGTCGTCAGCAAAAGCCATTACAGGATTGTATTTCACACTTTTCAGTTTAGCATTGCAAAATCGTGTGTCGAAAACCATTCGATAAATGAATTGATCGGCGATAAAATTAGGACTATGGTATATTTTATACGTTTTACAGGATTGAACGGGTCCTTTTGGATTTTCCTGTTCTTGCAGGGCAGCAGCGGCTTCTACGGTAGATGGATTCAACAGGGATCGGTCAAAGGGTATATGTCCATCTCTGGTGGGGGAACCATAATATTTTAATATCATCCATCCGCTAAGTATCTGTCGTATATATTTTATACCTCCAAATTCATTCCCAATCCCAGAAACTTTCCAGGCATTGATATTTTTTACGATTTGTGTTTTTTCTTCCGGCAAAAGCCCTATCAACATCATTGTTGTCGGGTTATCCTGCGGAAACATAACAGGAGAGGGGATCTGAAAGGAAGGATCACTTTTCATCAGATCATATACATGTTGTGCATTGCAATTACCAGCAAAAGGGCCTCCCTGATCACAGATTATTGTCTCGATACTATAGCTGTGAAAATCATCCCGTTTAGTCAAATCTTTTTTTGATTGTGATTCGATATCATTGATATCTTTATTATGGCAAGAAGTATAATCGGGATTTATAGAAAAATGATTGGTAGACATCATGCGCATTATGCCATTATCAGTCGCTATCCATTGAGTGGTATCATTCTCACTGATTCCTCCAAGAATATTATCAGAACTAAGGTTGCTAGTGCCTACAGTGTAATGAGAATAGGAAGTGGAATCATCAATTTTGCCTGTTCCATTGTAAACGATCAGCCCCATATTGGTTCCGATAAATACTTGACCTGCTTTATTTCCCCAAATCGCGTTGGAGTTTACAATGGCTCCACTGGGAAATACAGTTGGTAATTTACTATTGTTCAGTAAGGTCCAACATCCTCGGATGCGAACAGCGAAACCTTTACCAGCACTATGGCTTACCCAAGCGTTATCATTGGGGCTAAGGTAAATGGATGTAAATATTCCGCCAACAGTAGCTCCCACGGAATCAAAAGTAATTTGTTTCTTAAAAACACCTGCGAGATCATAGACGAGTATCCTGGCTGGCATAAAAGCTGTCGCTGTCGGCTTATTAAGTGCATTTCTGCTTGTGGCATATTCATATGAATAAACACTCACCCATACTTCTCCTTTACTACAACAAATAGCATTACATGTTCTTGAGCCGGGTGTTTTATTTACAGGAACATCGCAGGTATAAGCAGGATAGGGTAATTCGCGTGGCTCATTCCCATTTTTTAAAGCCTGCCAGGTACTTTTCGTTAAAAAAACGCTGGAGTTTGTATTTTTATAGGAAAGAGATCCAGGTACTAACAAGTATTTTGATGAAGAACTACAGTTATTACAATCATGATATTTATGTGCAGTCCAAACTGTATTATAATTATCTATGGCTATGGACAGGCAGTTAAGCGTTGCAAGTCCATCATTTTTCAGCGTATTAGTACATTCAGCATCTCAGGAAGTGGAAAAATGTTTGTCATTTCCCAAATTATTAATATCTATCCGTTCTACACCTCCTCCCATGGCAGTAGTTCCACCTGCACCATTATGGCCTACCCACACGTTACCTATCTTGTCTGACGCTAATGTTTGTATGCCATTTTTAGATAGGTCTATGGTTCCGTTGGCCGGTAATTGGCTGAAAGATTTTAAAGAAGTATCTGCTCTTTTATTAAGAAAAAACAGACCTGTTTTCATAGTACCAGCCCATACATTGGTATTGGTATCAACAGAAATACAGGTAAATGCTGTGCCAATATTAAATTTGTCAATTCTAATGCCATTTTGCGAATAAAGCGAAACAGTGCAACTGAAAATCGCCATACTCCAAATTATTTTTTTTTCCATTTTTTTGATTAGTAGTTAATGACGATTTTCTTTTAGATGTTTAGTAGTATTTTAGAACGCGTAAATCATTTCTATATTATCTTACTGTATCAGTAAAACTATTCGATCAACACATATGGAAATAAAAACTTTGCGAATATATTAATTAATTAAGACACTATTGAAATTTAGTAGAAAGAGATATTATAAGGTTCAGTTCACTACGAGTTTAATAGAAGAGCCACAAGTTCATATGAACAAAGTTTACATTGGAACCTATTTAACATAATATTAATTATAAGACAAATGAGTGTAATTAAAAGTGAAGCCTAGGTTACAAAATGTTTCCAGAGTTATTACCTTTGTATTCATAAGAAATGTAAACATGAATGATAATAAGAATGATAATAAAATACAAATGGACGAACCAAACGACTTAACAAAATACTTTGATTCCAATCAATACGTAACGACCATAATCGGTAGTGAGGAAGAAAAAAAAGCTGAACCAAACGAAGATAAAATATCCACATTAGTTTCCTTATTAACAGACCCTAGCAACAAAGTTGTTAAAGAACAAACCTTAATTACCTTAAAAAAAGAAAAGGCTGGTGAAGTACTTTTACTGGCCATTGCAAAACCATCCACCAAAACAGTCAGAAATTTGTTAGTTGCTGCTTGCTGGGAATCTGAAATTAATTTTAGTAAATACATACCATTTTTTATTTTACTGGCTTTAGATACCGATTATCTTGTTTCTCTAGAAGCCATAACCACCATAGAAAATATGGAAGGTCCATTTGTAAAAGAAGATATTAAAGCGGCCATTAAAAAAGTTAAAGAGCATCAAAAGAAAATAAACACTGAACAAACTGTTTTATTAAATGATTTGATTGTTACATTAGAAAATTATCTAAGTGCTAAGACAGATCAATAATTTTAAAGTTCAAGCCATTTAAAAACCACTTAAAATCGAACCTCTTTTAATTTTTAATATTAAATTTGTTCTACTTACATTAACTAAACTTAGTTTTAATAATGAATAATAGTCCGAAGGGAAAGTTAATATCAATAGGTGGTAGCGAAGATAAAGGAAATTCAATCTTACCTCAACATGAAATAAATGATCATATTCATTTTTTTGAATTTGGAATATTAAAACGCATCATTTCTGAAATGAAAGGTGTTGATTCTGTAATTGAAGTAATTACCACAGCATCGGTTATACCTGAAGAAGTTGGTGAAACCTATCTTCAAGCATTTGCTAAACTAGGCTGTTCAAGAATTGGTTTATTACATATAAAAACTCGAGAAGATACTTTAAATGCGGACTATTTAAAACGTATAAAAGATGCGGATGGAGTTATGTTTACTGGGGGAAATCAATTACGTTTAACAATGATATTTGGAGGCACCCAATTTTTTAAAATTTTAAATTATCGGTACATCCACGAAAATTTTGTAATTGCGGGTACAAGTGCAGGTGCAATGGCGATGAGCAATACCATGATTTACCAAGGTACTAGCACAGGTGCTCTTTTAAAAGGTGCAGTAAAAATTACAACGGGTTTGGCTTTAATTAAAGATGTAATTATTGATACTCATTTTGTTACAAGAGGTCGTTTTGGGCGTTTAGCGCAGGCAGTGGCAAGCAACCCTGGCGCTATTGGTATTGGTTTAGGAGATGACACAGGTGTAATCATTACGGGGGGATCAAAAATGGAAGCCATTGGTTCTGGTTTAGTACTTATTTTCGATGGGCACAGTATTAATCATTCAAACATTGCTGACGTTGCCGAAGGCCAACCAATATCTATTGAACATTTAATTGTTCATGTAATGGCAAAAGGTAATTTATATGACTTGGAAGAACGTAAATTTTATAGCGGAATTAAAGATAAAGCTATACTTTAAATTATCTATCCAAATACCTAACAATCAAAATATATTAAAATTT
>JBDTFR010000096.1:0-4759 GCA_039937835.1 Bacteroidia bacterium
TTGGCGGCTTGTGCTTTTTTAATTCGTAAAATTAATTCGTTTAAATTTTCATGCAACTCATCCACCCAACCTTGGGAATAACGAGTATGAGCCGCTTTTGAGTTAATTTCGGCCACTACAGAAACTAAGCCAGCAATCTTTCCAGCTTTCGGTTGTGCGCCACTCATGCCACCAAGTCCGCAGGTAACAAATAGTTTACCCTTTCTGTCATTTTCTGAGGTGGCTATTTTTCTAGCAGCATTCATGATGGTGATGGTGGTGCCGTGTACAATACCTTGCGGACCAATATACATGTATGACCCCGCAGTCATTTGTCCATACTGCGTTACACCCAATGCATTAAATTTTTCTAAATCATCCGGTTTACTGTAGTTGGGTATCATCATACCATTGGTAATGACTACTCGGGGTGCATTTTTATGCGAAGGGAATAATCCCATGGGGTGCCCAGAATACATAACCAATGTTTGTTCATCTGTCATTTCGGCTAAGTATTTCATCGTTAATAAATACTGTGCCCAATTTTGAAACACGGCTCCGTTACCGCCATAGGTGATTAATTCATGAGGGTGTTGTGCAACGGCATCATCTAAATTATTTTGTACCATCAACATGATAGCCGCTGCTTGTATTGATTGATGAGGGTATTCGTAGATATTACGCGCGTATATTTTATAATCGGGGCGAAAACGATACATATAAATTCTACCATATTCTTTCAGCTCCGCTGCAAATTCTTTGGCTAAAATAGGATGATGGGTCTTGTCGAAATAACGCAAAGCATTTCGAACTGCTAGTTTTTTTTCTTCGTTGTTTAATATGTCTTTTCTTTTGGGCGCGTGATTAATAGCTGTATCAAACGATTTAATAGGGGGTAATTGGCTGGGAATGCCTGTTAAAATTTGCGTAGTAAAATCACTAACCGGAGTACTTGCCATTTAATTTATAATTAAGTTTTACTCTTTTTTACGCGTCTATTAACTTTATGAGTTCGATTATATAAGGACTTTTCGATTAATCTTTAATTAGTTGTTCTATTATTTCTGTTCTTTCTTTTGATTCTCCAAAAGAAAGAACCAAAGAAAAAGTGACCACGAAAACCAACCACCACTTTCGTTTTTCCCTCAAAAGCCCTGCACCTCATTGCCACGAAACTGGCGGTTCACAATTTTCGTGGACGTCAAACGCACCAATACTAACGTTTAATGTAATCAAAAAAAATTGTGTTAAATTTTTAATTTAATTTTTTGTATTATTATTTATATAATTCAGGTTATTACCATAAATGTTAACAGTATTTTACTTTGGTATTCGCCCCTTACTTTTATCGAATCCATAAGGGCAATGTTTACAACCATTTTGACAACAATAGCCGCGTTTTAAATGATACTTTTCTGTAAATACAATATACCCTTTTTCAGAATAGTAAAAATCATCGGGCTCTAATGGGCTACCATTAATATATTTTACGTCATCTGCCATTGCGCAAAGATACAGTGTTGAAATAAAAAGCCCAATTTTTTTAGTGTTTGTTTTTTTTCTGGCGATACTCCAATTCTTTTAATAAAACCGCGTTTTAAAACGGATTTAAATTTTTTCTAATCCAAATGAATATCTTTGAAACTACTATTAATTAATCGTATTTATTGATTTAAAATGATTGCAGCACCTGTTCCTTTAATGGAAATAAAATCGACACTTATTGATCATAATCAGCTGCGTTTGTATATGCTTCGTTTAGATTTAAATCACCCCGATATTAGTGGCAATAAGTGGTACAAGTTATTTTATAATTTACAAGAAGCACGCAAACAAAATAAATCGGTGTTGCTTACTTTTGGAGGTGCTTACTCCAATCACATTGCCGCTACGGCTGCCGCAGGAAAAGAACAGGGATTTAAAACAATTGGTATTATACGTGGCGAAGAGCAGTTCAGCAACGCTACTTTATTATTTGCACAACAAAATGGTATGCAATTGCATTTTGTATCAAGAGCGCTTTATCAGCAAAAAGAAGAGTTGTATAAATATGTAGCGAAACAATTTGCACAAGAAAATTTTTATCTCATTCCGGAAGGAGGCTCTAATCAATTAGGTATGCTAGGCTGCAAAGAAATTACCAAACTAATTGATATTGATTTTGATTATATCTGTTGTGCTTGTGGTACAGGAGCCACATTAAGTGGTATCATTTTGTCTTTAAAAAAGCAGCATCAAGCCTTGGGTTTTCAAGTATTGAAGGCGCCAAATTATATGCAGCAGGAAGTACAGCAGCAGCTGAAAGGGTTTCCTGTTGAAGCTAATTGGAGTATAAATGAAAATTATCATTTTGGTGGTTATGCAAAAATAAAAAGGGAGCTAACTGATTTTGTAAGTCATTTTAAATTAAATCACCACATTCCGCTCGATTTAATTTATACTGGAAAAATCATGTTTGGTGTTTTTGATTTAATTGAAAAAGGATATTTTAAAAAGGGGACAACAATAGTAGCCATTCATACAGGCGGTTTACAAGGGAATGCTGGTTTTAAATTGTAAGTAGTGAGTGATGACATCAAAATCATCATAAAATTTTTATTCATGAAACTTCATTAAAATCAATCTCAATTTTTTGAGATTAAACTAAAATGATTAACTTAGGATAATGAACATTATTAATAAATAAATAATAATATTAAAAGATGAAAATGATTAATTTCTGCAAAAATATAATGCTGTTGTTATTTTTTACACTTGCTACCATCAATGTAAATGCGCAAACAACAAAAAATAAAGAAATAGCAATTATTAAAACCAACATTTTTTGCAATCACTGTAAAGAATGTGAAACTTGTGGAGGTAAAATTGAAAAAGGTCTTGCTTTTGAAAAAGGGGTAAAAAAGGTAGCTATTGATGAAAAGGAAATGACGATTATCATTACCTATAATCCTGCAAAAACAAATCCTGAAAACTTAAAAAAAGCAATAAGTAAATTAGGTTATGATGCTGATGATGTAAAAGGCGATCCTGATGCTTATTCGAAGTTAGATGAGTGTTGCAAATCGGGTAAGCATTAATTTTTTTTATGGAAGGTAATGTTGTATTAATCTAGGCTCGGTTGTAAAAGGTATTCAGGTGGTTCACAAAGTAGAATTTCAATAAGTCCTTTTATTATCTTTTAATTGACCCAAATAATCTTATAAAAATTTAGAGTAATTTATCGCTCATAGATGAGCTAGAATCAAATCATTTAGAGAAACTAATTCAGTATTATTGGTAGAAAGAAAAAGAACATCTTCATAGATGCGTGTTTCACCGTCATCTTTTTTTAGGGGCGCACGATCTTTTAAAAATTTTTTAAATTCAGGAGAATCTAATAAAATTACTGTTCTTTTTTCTAGGCTATCTCTCCGCTGTATGTAGGTAGTGTCAGATTTAGCAAGCTGTTCAGAAAGTTCATCGGTACCACAACTTCTTTTTTGACCATAAGCAATCAAATTAAAAGCTAGAAATAGCAATAAAAATAGCTGCTTTTCTAAATTAATTTCAAGTTTCAAATTAAATGTAAATTCTTTATTCATGGACGTACTTTAATTGCTGACTCATTCAAAACGATACTTGCTATCTAATATACCACTTTTATTAGGAATCTTATAAAATAAACACCTGGATTAAAATTGCTGCAATTTAAATTGATCGAGTGGATTACCTACTTAAAAGTTTAGGAACTATATAAATTACAAGTTCTTAAATCATCAATAAATCCAATACTTTATTTATTTCGTTGCACCAGTATTTTCTTTTACTACTTTTTTAATTTCATAAATGTCTTTTCTTCTATCTTTTAAATTATTAACGCTGCCGTGTACGTGTAATTGTTCTAATAAACTTAAATCTACATCACAAATTAAAATCATTTCTGTATTTGGTGTTGCTTCTGCTTTAACACCGTCGGTAGGAAATGCAAAATCACAAGGCGTAAATACCGCAGATTGTGCAAATTGTATATCCATATTACTAACCTTCGGCAAATTACCTACACTACCAGCTATGGCAACATAACATTCGTTTTCAATAGCTCTTGCTTGTGCACATCTTTTTACGCGATGAAATCCATTTTGGGTATCGGTAAGAAACGGTACAAATAAAATTTGCATTCCTTCATCTGCTAACAATCTGCTTAACTCAGGAAATTCAGAATCATAACATACCTGCACCCCAATTTTACCTCTATCAGTATCAAATACTTTTATTTCATGTCCGCCAGTCATGCCCCATGAATCATATTCATTAGGTGTAATGTGAAGCTTCGTATATCTTTCATTTGTTCCATCGCGCCTACATAAATAGCCGCCATTATATAATTTACCGTCTTCTATATAGGGGATACTTCCTGTAATAATATTAATATTATAAGAAATAGCCATTTCTTGAAATTTTGATTTTATACGTTCCGTATATTTAGCAAGGTTTCGAATAGCTTCAGATGCAGGCAAATGATTATCTTCCGCCATTAAAGGGGCATTGAATAGCTCAGGGAAAAGTACAAAATCGCAGGAGTAGTCAGATACTGCATCCACAAAATATTCCATTTGCTCAAATAACATATCAAGTCCTTTTAGAGACCGCATTTGCCATTGCACCAAACCTAAGCGAACCGTTGCTTTTTTTGTATTAATAACTCTTTTCGATTTTGAATAATGAATATTGTTCCACTCCAGTAGTGTAGCATATTCTTGTGAACTGGTATCACCTTGTAAATACCCTTTAATAATCCTTA
>JBDTFR010000097.1:0-4510 GCA_039937835.1 Bacteroidia bacterium
GCTCAGCAAACTGCTGTTTTCTATCGTAAGGTTTTTGTTTAAATCAGTCGGTAGATTGTAATCAAGAACACTTACCTGCCAGTTAATAAATATGCTTCCGTATGTTTTTGCTAACTCTTCTTGTACCGCTTTTACATCAGGCATTTGAGCATTACCTAAATTAACCAAGACTAGTTTTAAAGGGGCCTTGCTTTGATAAAACTGCACATTAAAAGCACCTATGGGGTAGGTGGTGGCTGCACTAGTTGGGGTGCTGGCTGCTGTATAATAAGCTACGACTTCTGCCATGCTACCTGCTGGTTTACCAGGAATGTTTATTTTTAAAAGGGTATTGTCGTCAGGAGAAAGTTGAGTGGTATAGGTTTCCGTACCGCCACTATTTTTAAATTTTACATCCGCAAGATTAAAATTAGGGTTCTTCTTTTTTAATTTTATTTTTATTACATCGTTGCTGGTATTCATCGCCTTCCAAGCAATGGGGTAGTTGCTATTATCGGTACTGTCTGTTGCACTATTATAATAAGCTTTTAGGGCATCGTGTTGTTGTTCGTCAACATCTCCTGTAGGTTGGCCATTGTAGGGAGCTTGTTCAAAATTAAGTTTAGCGGGTACGCTATTAATGTTGATGCTAGAAAATACTGGTTGAGGATTACCGCCACAGTTTGCAGTATTACTTAATAGTATTTTTTTACAATACTTGCTGGCTTGGTTAATAACATCATCAAAGGGTAGTTTGCTAAAATCACTTAAGCTAGTATTGGTAGCCACTAGCTTATTAAGCAATTGTTCTACGGTATCTTTTTGTACGGGTGTAAATTTGCACCACAGCTCATCAGTAGTAGCAAATGTAAAAGGTTTAACAGCGTTTTGTGAATTGAAATAAAATTTAATGCAGCCTTGCACCTTGTCATTAAAAATCATAGCAGACAATGCCCTATCAAAAGCATTTTCTATTTTGCTATTACTACTAGTGTCCGTATTATTGATGCGCGGTATTAGTAATAGCTTAACATTGGTGCTGGCTTCAAATTCTTTTCTGGCTAATATAATGGTAGGGTTTAACCATACTTGTTTAATAAACCGAAAGACTAATGAGTTGGCTCCACCGGGCGTAAGGGCTGGGTCAAATTTTTGAGTGGTTTGGCTGCTGGCAGCAAAGGAGGATATTAAAAATACAAGAACAACTATAAATGATTTGTATTTTTTAGACGAAGAAATCATTTAATTTTAATTAATTCTTGTTTTTATTTTTTGCACTCCTGCGTTTATAATCTATTCAAAAATATTTAAAATATTTTTTTATTCGTTCAAATAAGTAAAATTCAAACAGCCTTTAAGTATTTACTCCAACTGAGCTTGTAATGCCTCCCAATTCTTCATTTCCAAATCCAACATTTTTTTCATTTGCTCATAATTGGCAAAATTTGCTTTATCATTCATCAATGTTTGATATTGATCAGGGTCGGCAAGTTTAGCGTCAAAAGTCTTTATTTCTGCCTCCAACCGTTCAATTTCTTTTTCTGATTTAGTAATTGAGCTTTTAATTTGTTTTATTTCTTTTTCTCGCTCATCGTCAACTACCGGCATTTTCGGTTTTACGGGCTTGGCTTCTTCTTTTGCTTTTACAAAAGGACTTTTAGAATTCATCTCCGTAAGGCGATCCATTTTAAGCTTTTGCATAAATTCCACAATGCCACCTAAATGCTCTTTTACATGACCGTTTTTAAATTCATACATTTTCTCGGTAAGGTCGGTCAAAAAATCTCGATCATGCGAAACAATAATAGCGGTGCCTTCATAAGCTAATACAGCGCGCTTCAATACCTCTTTGCTTCGTATATCTAAGTGATTGGTAGGCTCATCTAATATTAGTAAATTATAGGGTTGTAGTAATAACTTGCATAATGCTAATCTTCCACGTTCACCTCCACTTAATACTCTTACTTTTTTATCAATGTCTTCTCCACCAAATAAAAAAGATCCTAAAAGTGTTCTCACCTGTTTGCGCACATCGCCTACCGCTAATTCATCAATGGTTTCAAAAACAGTTTTATTCGGATCTAACTTCTCTGCCTGATCTTGTGCAAAATAACCCATCATTACATTATGCCCTAATTGCACGGTACCCTCGAACTCTATTTGCTGAGCAATCATTTTCATCATGGTACTTTTGCCCTCTCCATTACGACCTACTAACGCAATTTTATCACCTTTTGTTAATATAAAATTGGCGTCTTTAAAAATACGTTTGTCTCCATACTGTTTTCCAGCATCTTCTACCGTAAGTACTATTTTACCACAATGTGCGGGAGGAGGAAATCGAAATGCCAATGCAGCGGTATCACTGTCATCTACTGCTACAATTTCCATGCGATCCAACTTTTTTATTAACGATTGAGCAAATGCTGCTTTACTTGCTTTTGCACGATATTTATCTATCAGTGCTTCTGTCTGATCAATTACTTTTTGCTGATTTTTCGCTGCTGACTCTTGTTGCTCTCTGCGTTCTTGACGTAAAATTAAATAGCGTGAATAGTTTGTTTTGTAATCATATATTTTTTGATTAGATATTTCGATCGTACGTGTTGTTACGTTATCCAAAAATTGCTTATCATGGCTAATTAACATTACTGATCCAGAAAAGTTAGTCATTGTTTCTTCTAGCCACTGAATGGATTCAATATCCAAGTGATTGGTAGGCTCATCGAGTAAAAGAATATCAGGTTTTCTCAAGAGAATTTTTGCTAATTCTATCCGCATACGCCACCCACCGCTAAATTCTGAAGTGGGGCGATGAAAATCGGAGCGCTCAAAACCTAAGCCTTTTAATATTTTTTCAATTTCCTCTTGTCTGTTTCCAGCGCCAATAATATCCATTCGGGTGTTAATGTCGGTAAGCTCGGTAATTAAATTCATGTACGCATCACTTTCGTAATCAGTACGTGTTTCTAGTTCATGCGTAATGGTATCTAAACGTACTTCTAATTGTTGAATTTCTTCATAAGCGGTGGCTGTTTCTTCAAAAACCGTTCTACCATGCTGATGGATCATATCTTGCGGTAAATAGCCAATACGATAATCATTCGGTTTAGAAATTTCGCCTTTGGTAGGATTTTGCTGGCCTGATAACAACTTTAACATGGTAGATTTTCCAGCACCATTTTTACCTGCAAGCCCAATACGGTCTTTGGGGTTTATCAAAAAACTTACATTATCAAACAAATCATACCCGCCAAACGATACTGTTACTGAATTTACTGAAATCATTATTATATCAAAATTAGGGGGCAAATTTAATGAAAAAATGGCTTATAACCCTTAAATACTATCATGAACTCTGTAAATTTAAATACACAGCGGTTTTATATTAAGCAATATTGATTTAACTTTACATACCAAATTTTACAACCTATCTTACAATCTAAAAGACAACATCATGTCATTTAAAAAAAATAAAATATATAGTATTCTAAATAATAAGTGCCCACGTTGCCATGAAGGATCTTTTTTTGAAACAAACAATCCATACGATTTAAAAAAATTTGGTCGAATGAATTCAAATTGTGCTGTTTGTAACGAAAATTTTAAAAGAGAAACAGGCTTTTATTTTGGAGCTGCTTATGTTAGTTATGGACTTACAGTAGCATTCGGCATTGGATTGTATTTATTGCTAGATGTATTGTTTCATATGGAAACGTTACACTTTTTAATTATATTCACCATTTTACTGATTATATTATTACCAATCTTTTATAGATTAGCAAGGATAATTTGGATTAATATGTTTGTTAAATATAGCGCCTTTAAAAAAAGTTAATATCGTATTTAACGTTACTTCCGAAGGAAAACGTGTATCTTTATTATATTAAAATTATATGTTATGATTACTGAAAACAAAGAAGAAAGTATTATACATTCTACAAAAGAAGGTCGATTATATATTAAGACGGTTGATTTTTTTCAACAAGAAAAAATAAAACAAACGATACACGAATTATTAGATTCAGACATAATGAGGCAGATCAAGGAGCGCAAGAGAAAAAATAATCAAGCAGCGTAATGCCATGGAATTTCCTAATATTCCCTTTAGTAGCGGGGTATTATTTATTAACTCGTTCTTATTATTTCAGATTTAAGCAACAACGACTCGATACGCAACGTCTTATTTTTGAAAGTGTTCTTATAAGTGTTTTAATAACTGTTATTACGTACTTTATTAGAATAGCTGTTCAATTAATTACTCCTGAAACCATACCTTTTTTTTACCAATTTTTACCTATAAAAACTCCTTACGTAGGTACTGCAATTTTTACCTTAATTTTTGCCGTCTTATTTTCATGGACAGGTAATTTGTTTTTAAATAAGGAACAATCTATTAAAAAAGCAATTAAAGAAGTAGGTAATGAATTTGAATTGATTTTAAAATCATCCTTTACGGAAGGTTTATTATTACAATTTACGCTAGACAATAATAAATTTTATATTGCTTGGGTGAAAGAACTTCCTATCC
>JBDTFR010000098.1:0-49664 GCA_039937835.1 Bacteroidia bacterium
TCATACAATGGAAATTCCATGGTTATAGTTTCCCCTTCACTTATTGCCTTAATAACTAATTGATGGTAGGTAGTGAAAATTACCATTTCTTTTTTTAATCGATGTAAAATGAGTTTAGCAGCGGCTAAGGTCGCGTGTCCACAAAAGTCAATTTCGACAGTTGGCGTAAAGTAGCGAATAAAAAATTTATTTTCAGCCATTGGGTGTTGTATTAAAAAAGCCGTTTCAGATAAATTAAGTTCGCTAGCAATGGCTTGCATAATAGGTACTGTTAACTCCTGCTCTAATAAACAAACACCAGCGGGATTACCTTTAAATGCTTCGTTTGTAAAAGAATCAATTATAAATGTTTTTATTTTCATGGGTATAATTAATAGATAAATATTTTTTGTAAAAATTTAAAATACTACACTTTCCGTTCGCTATGTTTATTCCATCTTTTAAAATCATTTTTAAACAAGCTTATTTTTTACTGATATTTTAAAAAATAATAAGCCAAATTAAAGCAAAAAGGGTGGTTTTCAGCCTCTTTATTCATTAATCTATTCCTTTATTCAGATGAAATTACGATATTTGCAGCTCTCAAAAAATTCATCATCATAAGTTTAATTTAATATATAAAAATCAATGTCAGAAGGTAGACAAATAATTTTTTCTATGGTTAACGTAAGCCGCACGTTACCAGCTGGTAAAACAATTTTAAAAGATATTTATTTATCATTTTACTATGGAGCAAAAATAGGTATTTTAGGTTTAAATGGTTCTGGTAAATCAACCCTATTAAAAATTATAGCAGGTGTTGAAAAAAACTATCAAGGAGAAATTCATTTTTCGCCTGGTTATAAAATTGGCATGTTGGAACAAGAGCCTCAACTAGATGATTCTAAAACCGTAATTGAAATAGTGCGTGAAGGGGCACAAGAACATGTAAATATTTTAAATGAATACGAAGAGGTGAATAATAAATTTGCCGATGAAATGACTCCTGAAGAAATGGATAAACTCATCAATCGCCAAGCAAAATTGCAAGATTTGATTGATCAGCATGACCTCTGGAATTTAGATAATCGTTTGGAACAAGCCATGGAAGCATTGCGTTGCCCAGAGAGTGATACGTCGGTTAAAAATTTATCAGGAGGAGAACGCAGAAGAGTAGCTTTGTGTCGTTTACTAATACAAGAACCAGAAATTTTATTATTAGATGAGCCCACTAACCACTTAGATGCAGAGTCTGTAGATTGGTTAGAGCAGCACTTACAGAATTATAAAGGAACCGTTATAGCCGTAACCCATGATCGTTATTTCTTAGACAATGTAGCCGGTTGGATTTTAGAGTTGGATAGGGGAGAAGGCATTCCTTGGAAGGGGAACTATTCGGAATGGTTAGATCAAAAACAAAAACGTTTAGCACAAGAAGAAAAAACAGAGAGTAAACGTCAAAAAACATTGTTACGAGAATTAGATTGGGTGCGCCAAGGTGCTAAAGGAAGACAGTCGAAATCAAAAGCCAGATTGCAAAATTATGAAAAAATGTTGGGTGAAGATTCTAAATCGAAAGAAGAACGCTTGGAATTATTTATTCCGAATGGCCCTCGTTTAGGAAATGAAGTGATTGAAGCAATTGATGTGTCAAAAGCATTTGGCGACAAATTGTTATATGAACATTTAAATTTTAAATTGCCACCTGCTGGTATTGTTGGCATAATTGGGCCAAATGGTGCTGGTAAAACCACTTTGTTTCGCATGATTATGAAACAAGAAACACCGGGTAAAGGTGAATTTACAGTAGGTTCAACGGTTAAAATTGGTTATGTCGATCAGAGCCATGCAGGCATTGATCCAGATAAATCAGTATATGAAGTATTAACGGGAGGGCATGAAAATATAGAGATTGGAGGGCAAACGATTAACTCTCGTGCATACGTTTCTAAATTTAACTTTAATGGTTCTGATCAAGGTAAGAAATGCGGCATTCTTTCTGGTGGAGAGCGCAATCGTTTACATTTAGCAATTACTTTAAAACAAGAAGCCAATGTGTTATTGTTAGATGAACCCACGAATGATTTAGATGTTAATACCTTGCGGGCATTAGAAGAAGGACTCGAAAGCTTTGCAGGATGTGCTGTAATTATTTCTCATGATCGTTGGTTTTTAGATAGGGTTTGTACTCATATACTCGCATTCGAAGGCGATTCACAAGTTTATTATTTTGAAGGAGGCTATTCAGAATACGAAGAAAATAGAAAAAAACGCTTGGGCAATGTTGAACCCAGACGAGTACGTTATAAAAAGTTAACCGTTTAAAATCACTATTATCCATATATCTCATCGTTGTTTCTTTTAAAGAAAGAACGGTAAGGCTTAAATAAAACTCTTCTTGAAACCAAGCATCCCGAAAGGTACCCGCGATTTTTCACCACAAGAAATGGTAAAACGCAATTATATTTTTGATACCATTAAACAATTATTTCAACGTTATGGATACCAACCCATAGAAACGCCTGCTATGGAAAACCTCTCCACCCTAATGGGAAAATATGGAGATGAAGGTGATAAATTAATTTTCAAAATTTTAAATAGTGGTGATTTTTTAGCTGGGGTGAATGATACCATCTTGCAAAAAAATGATTCGAAAAAAATGACTTCCTATATTTCTGAAAAAGCACTTAAATATGATTTAACAGTACCTTTTGCGCGTTATGTGGTACAACACCAACATGAAATTACATTTCCTTTTAAACGCTATCAAATACAACCCGTATGGCGAGCTGATAGACCACAAAAAGGAAGATACCGCGAATTTTATCAATGCGATGCGGATGTGATTGGGAGCACTTCATTAATTAATGAAGTAGAATTTATGCTATTAATTAATGATGTATTTAAAGCACTCAATGTTTCTGTGCTCATTAAAATAAATAATAGAAAAATATTAAGCGGGATTGCGGAAGTAATCGGCGAAAAAGAAAAAATTGTACACATTACGGTTGCCATTGATAAGCTCGATAAAATTGGTGTTGAAGGGGTAAATAAAGAATTGCAAGAAAATGGTGTTACAGAAACAGCCATTCAAAAATTACAACCGTTAATAGAATTTAAAGGCAGTACGTCAGAAAAATTAAAATTTTTAAAACAATTATTAGCTTCGTCAACAATGGGTTTAAAAGGTATTGAGGAGGTTGAATTTATGTTTAAAACCATTTCACAAATACCTTCTTTTAAATCTCAATTAGAATTAGATATTACGTTGGCACGAGGGTTAAATTATTATACAGGAGCTATTTTTGAAGTAAAAGCAACTGTGGGTACGTTAACGAGTAGCATTTGTGGCGGCGGCAGGTACGATGACCTTACGGGTATTTTTGGGTTGCCCAATATGAGTGGCGTAGGGATTTCATTCGGTGCCGATAGAATATACGATGTGTTAAATGAATTAAATTTATATCCCGAATCAGTTGCTACCTCTAGCAAATTATTTTTTGTAATATTTGGTGAACAAGAGCAATTACATGCGTTGCCTTTATTAGCAAAAGTTAGGGAGGCAGGTATTGATTCCGAAATTTATCCTGACGCCAATGCTAAAATGAAAAAACAAATGGGTTATGCCGATGATAAAAAAATTCCTTTTGTAGCCATTATAGGTAGCGAAGAAATGCAAAGTAATATGCTTAGCGTAAAAAATATGTTATCTGGTGAGCAAGAGAAAATGTCTATTGAAGAGTTAATATTGAAGTTGAAATAGCGTATTAAAATTTTGCAACTTGAATTTGATTAATTCGGGTAAAATTCGAGTAAGTAAACTCTTTAAACATAAATAATCAAACATTGTTCTGTAAATAAAAACATCCTAAATATAAAAAATCATGTCATCATCACAAAAAAATTTGTCTGAGTTTGAAGGGAAAGATATACCTAATGGAGCAGGAATGCGTATAGGAATTGTGGTTGCCGAATGGAATACCGAAATTACGGGTGCCTTATTCGACGGTGCGTTAAAAATACTCTTAAACAATCAAGTTAAAAAGGATGATATTATTATTACTACTGTTCCTGGTAGTTATGAATTAACGTTGGCTTCTCAATTTTTATGTGAAGATAAATCCATTGATGCAGTAATAGCGCTTGGTTGTGTAATACAAGGAGAAACACGGCATTTCGATTTTATATGCAATGCTGTTGCAACAGGTATTACTCAAGTAAGTTTAAAATATAATAAACCCGTTATTTTTGGGGTGCTTACTACTAATACACTTCAGCAAGCAATAGAAAGAGCTGGTGGAAAGCACGGAAATAAAGGTGATGAAGCAGGTGTTACGGCTTTAAAAATGGTAGCGTTGAAGAAGAGTTGCGCAATTAAATAACAGGATGTATACTAATTTTTAAAATTTTTGAGAGAAAGGAATTTCTATTTATTACTACTATTTACAATACTTTTATAGCTAACTGCCTCCTTTTAGGCAATTCTAGGTATTGCATTTTTTTGTATTCTTTATAACTTTAATTACTTTACGGGTATTAGTCAACAACTAAAACTTTACACGTGTTTTTTTCCTAAAACAGCGACTCCCATCTTTTTATTTCTATCACTTCCACCTTTTATTTCTATTAAATGAGATTCATACTAAAATACATCCGTATTTAGTGAAACAACAGAAATTGTTATTAACAATTTAATGAAGTCATTTTTCTCCAATCACTCGCATTCTTTAGCTATTAAATTGTAAAATATAATCACTTGATGTCATGTAGATAGGTGTTAGTCGACTGTAATTACTTGTTAATGTTTAATTATTAGTTACATTGCTTCGTTAAAAAATAATAGTTATTAATAATAAATTGTATTCAATTAGAAACTAAAAGTATAGTAATGAAACTAAAAAGAATTATTTTAAGTAGAACGGTATTAACAGTATAAAAGAAATTTATTATTTATTAAAAAAATAGATAACAATGAATATGGTATCTCAAAAGAAAATATTTTTAATGAGTACATTATTAATCTTTGCAATTAATGTATTTGCTCAGGGTGATGTTGTAAGACAGGAAGAAAACAAAAGTAGCAGTCCGGAAAGTTTTAAACTGGAACTTATAAAAAATAAGAATGCGAAAGAGGTAGTGGCAGAAGGAGGTATAAGAATTGATAAACGGGTGGTAAAATATTATCCCGAAGGGGCACTAGACAATACATCCAAAGAAAAAGCAATAAAGTTAAATCATATTTATATAGATTCATATGATTTATTGAATATATCAGCTCAAAATAATGGTTGTGAATTAATGCTAAAGAATGAGTTTGACTTAGGGGAGTATAATTACTTACGTAACGAAAATGAACGAGTAACTGTAGAAGCAAATTTTAACGGCTGCTTTTTTCAGCTTTCATTATACTCTTGGGCAGAGATAGAAAAACTAAACTAAATAAATTTAATCATCAACATTATGAAACATTTTATACTCTTCTTGTTTCTACTTGGTTTTGTAAAAATAAACACAGCTCAGGTATATAAAATTAATGATTATAATGGAAAAAAAATAACAACCTGTAAAGGGCAGTTTGCCAGTTCCAAATTCGTTAGCCAATCTAACAATGGTTATAATAACAACGAAAATTATACTGTTACTTTTTGTTCAGAAAGCGGTACTAAATTAAAAATAAATTTTAATTATATTGATTTAGAGGCGGGGTTTGATAAATTAGAGGTATTTGATGGCCCGTCTATTGCTAGTCCATTATTAGCTACCTTAAGTGGTAGTGTAAGACATGTTGATTATACTTCTACCGGAACGTGTTTAACATTTAGGTTTAAATCTAATGGCGGTAATTCTTTTGGACAAGGATTTTTGGGGTTTTTAGGTTGTCCCCCTACACCTTGTGGAACCAATCCAGTTGCTTCAGACGAGTGTATATCAGCAACACCTATATGCGATTTGAATGGATATTGTGGTACTACCAGTGGTTGGTACACTGCAGATCATGTTAATATAGATATTTCTAACAGCGGAGTTTTTTGTGGTACGATAGAAAATAACTCTTGGCTTTCATTTGTTGCAAGTTCCTCGACCGTTTCATTTAATATCACCTCAAGTAATTGTTCTGATCCTTCTAATGGTATTCAAGCAATGATTGTTTCAACAAATTGCACTTCTTTTACCTCTAAAGCATGTGTAATTAATGGTATTAATACTTTTCCTATTACCGCTTCTGGTTTAGTTGTTGGTCAGAAATACTTTATCATGATTGATGGTTTTGCTGGTAACGATTGTGAATATACGATTCAAGCCTCCTCTGGTATTCAAACAGTAAGTGTTGCTTCACTTGGCGCTGTTAATAACATATGTTCTGGTCAATCAATAACACTTAAAGCTACTGTAACAGGTAACGTGGGTATCCCTACTTATACTTGGTCTCCAGCTCCTGTTAGTGGTCAAGGTACTAATACCGTTATTTATACAGCTTCTGCTACTACCTATAGTTGCACCGTATCTGGTGTTTGCGGAGGAGTTGTTGCGACCTATACCCCTACTATAAATCCAGTTCCTACCGTTTCTGTTGACATTACAGGTTCTAGTACTATTTGTTCGGGTGGTGCAGGGAAAACACTAACCGCTAATGGCACATTAGGAAACCCTACATTAACATTTAATAATAATAATACATCGAGTATCCCTTATGGTGCTACCGGGGTAACCTCTAACATCGTAGTAAGCGGAATCTCTGGGACAGTTGGTTCACAATTAACAAGTGTTTGCCTCAATATTTCGCATGGTTATGATTCCGATTTAGACATTTTTTTAAAATGTCCCAATGGAACCATCATTAAGTTATCATCCGGAAATGGTGGCTCAGGTGATAATTATACCAATACCTGTTTTTCAACTTCTGGACCTTCTATTAAATCGGGTAGCCCGCCTTTTACTGGAACTTTTACACCAGAAGAAGCCCTTTCACTGTTAAGTGGATGTACGGCGAATGGAACCTGGAATTTAATTGTAAAAGATCATGCAGCACCTGATGCGGGTATATTAACAGGATGGTCATTAACTTTTCAAAATAATTTAACCTACTCTTGGTCACCCTCTAATGGCTTGTCAACCACTACAGGTACAGTGGTAACCGCCACCCCCACAACCACTACCACTTATACAGTTACAGCAACAGATAAGGTTGGTTGTTCAGGAATAGCGACCTCTACCGTTACAGTTGTTAATACACCTACTGCACCGACGGTGAGCAGCCCTGTAAATTATTGTACAGGTGCTACTGCAGTTGCATTAACTGCAACGGGTACTAATTTATTATGGTATACGGCATCTACAGGAGGTTCAGGGAGTTCAACAGCACCAACGCCTTCTACAGCTGCGGTAGGTACCACGAATTATTATGTGTCGCAAACAAACGTTACTTGTGAAGGCCCTCGCATATTAATAGCCGTACAGGTAAGTGCTACCCCCTCTGCCCCTACAGTAACCACTCCAATAACCTATTGTCAAAATTCAAGTTCGGTAAACTTAAGTGCAACGGGTAGTAATTTGTTATGGTATACAGTGTCTACAGGCGGCACTGGAAGTTCAACAGCACCAACCCCTGCTACTGCAACAGTAGGAACTATTAAATATTATGTATCACAAACGACCGGTAGCTGTGAAAGTGCTCGAGCCTTGATAGATGTGATTGTAAATATAACCCCATTAGCACCTGCGGTTTCAAATATTAATTATTGTAAAGATGCCTTACCAATCGCTCTTACTGCCACGGGTAGTAATTTGTTATGGTATACGGTAGCAACCGGTGGAGCAGGTAGTACTACAGCACCTAAGCCATCTACAGCAGTAGTGGGAAGTAAGAATTACTATGTATCACAAACGAAAGGAAGTTGTGAGGGAACTAGAGCAAAAATCATAGTAAAAGTAAATGCGAAAAGTGATGCATCGTTTACATATGCTAATTCTACTTTTTGTAAAAGTGGAACTGACCCAAATCCTAAGGTAACTGGTCTAACAGGAGGAACCTTTACGGCAACAGCGGGATTAACCATCAATGCCAGTACAGGTTTAATTACATTGAGTACAAGTGCCTTGGGTACCTACACCGTAACCTATGCGGTAGGAGGCACTTGTCCTAATAGTTCCACCTACGAAGTAACAATTACCAATTCACCCAATGCAAATTTTAGTTTTGCTAGTACTAGTTATTGCCAATACGGCAGTAATCCAGCTCCTATATTTTCTTCAGGAGCAAGCGGCGGCACATTTTCAGCCACACCCGCAGGATTAGTGTTTGTAAATAGCAACACAGGGATAATAGATTTAACAGCGAGTACACCGGGTATTAAGTATACCATAACCAATACAATAGCCGCTGGTGGAGGTTGTGCGGCCTCTACAAGTAGTCCGTTTGATGTCACCATTAACCCATCGCCCATCATCACCAATTCTCATATGGATACTGTATGCAGTGGAGTGCGTTTAAATATCGTTTTAAGCAGTGTGGTATCAGCTTCGTATACTTGGGTAGCCGACCCGAGTAGTTATGTAACTGGAGAAAGCGTAGGTTTGGTAAACGGTGGAATAATTAATGATAGTTTAATTAATACAACGGACGTACCTCAACTAGTCGTTTATACGATAACGGCATCAACCATTGCAAGTTGTTTGAACCTGCCTCCTCATACAATTAGTGTAACGGTAAATCCAGCCCCACATTTAATTTCTTCCAAAAGCGCAGTTGTATGTACAGGAGTGCCTTTAGCAATTGGATTAAATAGTAACCTTAATTCAACTTATAGCTGGAATGCAATTGATAATTTAAATGTTACTGGAGAGAGTATCAGTAATCAAATTACCGATAGTATAAAAGATGTATTAGTTCATACTAATACGGTCTCACAAGAAGTAATTTACATAGTAAAATCTAAATCGGTATCTGGAGCATGTTATAATATCAGCCCAGATACAATAGCGGTAACGGTAAACCCAGCATTTGTATTAACGAATGGATCAACCTCTACTGTATGCAGTGGCACCCCATTATCAATAGCTTTAAATAGTACAGGAATTGCTACCTATAGTTGGGTTGCAACGGCAGATAATGTAAATGTAACTGGAGAAAGTTTGATTTTACAAGCAAGCAATATAATAAACAATACGCTTGTTAATACCAGTAATAACAACCAGTTGGTGAAATATGCGGTAACGGTAACCTCTTTAGATAATTGTGTATCTCCTTCAAAGGCTATTGATGTAACCATATACCCCACGCCAACTTTAACAAATGCAGATACAGTAATAGTATGCAGTGGAACGTCCTTAAACATTGTTTTAGCGGGGAATGTAAAATCAACCTACACTTGGTCAGCGAGTGACAATACGAATACTACAGGAGAAACAACGAGTAAACAAACTACTGGTGTAATAAATGATATAATATTTAATAAAACGAATAGTCCGCAAGAAATCACCTACACGATTAATTTGGTTTCTGATATAGGTTCTTGTTTAAGTGGATCACAGATAATAAAAGTAACTGTAAACCCCGAACCTACTTTGTTAAATGCAAATACACAAGAAATATGTAGTGGTGTTCCTTTAGATATAGTCTTACATCCAACATTAAATGCAGTATGTACTTGGAAAGCAATTGATAATGTAAATACAACTGGCGAGAGTTTAACAGATCAAAATAATACTGTTATTAATGACAGTATTATTAATACATTAATGACACCGCAAATGGTAATGTATAAAATTAAATTAACCTCTGCTGCTAATTGCATAAATACATCAGATGAAGAAATAGAAGTGACTGTTAACCCAAGACCTAAAATGAATAATAATAGTACTGAGGTAACTTGCAGTGGAGAGCATTTAAATATAACACTCAGTAGCAATATACCAGCGGCTTACACTTGGTCAGCAATTGATAATACAAATGTTACTGGTGAAACCCTTATTCCTAATAATGAAACAATAATTAAAGATACCCTTATCAATATAACAACAGCACCGCAAATAGTACATTATTCCTTAACGTTAAATTCTGCTATTGGTAATTGTATAAATAATGATGAAACTATAGCCGTAACCGTAAATCCAGAACCGATTTTAACAAATGCAAAAAAAGTAACAATATGCAGTGGCGAACGTTTAAATATAACTTTAACTAGCAATGGAACTGCTATATATAGTTGGATAGCGACTGATAATGTGAATACCACAGGAGAAAGTAATACAAGTATTAAAAACACTGGATTAATTAATGATGTTATTATAAATACTTCTACTATTCCGCAAGTAGTGATTTATACTGTAACGGTACAGCTAGGAATTTGTAAAAACAGTATACCTCAGATGGTTACTGTAACGGTAAACCCAACCCCAGTTGCAGATACTTCTTCATTAGCAATAAACTCATCTGCATGTGGTACTAAAACAGGTTCTATTACAGGAATAGCAATGGCTTCTGGAATAACACCTTTAAAATATATATGGAAAAATAGCGCTGGCGTTATTATCGATACCACTTTAAATTTAAATAATGTAGGCCCAGATGTGTATATCCTACACATAACCGATGCAAATGGTTGTTCTACAAAAGTAGGAGCAGGTAAAACATTAAAAGTAAAAGATGAAAATAAAGTATTAGCAGCATTTACTCCTAATCCAACTACAGGTGAAATGCCTTTATTAGTGACTTTTACCAACAATAGTGCAGGAGCTACTCATTATAATTGGAATTTTGATGATGGAACATCTATATTAAAAGATCCTACTCATTTGTATAATAAAATAGGAAAGTTTAATGCCTGTTTAATTGCAAATGATGATGGGAATTGTGTTGATACTGCTTGTGTAATTATTGATGTGTATATTAACTCAGTATTTATAATTCCAAACGTATTTACACCAAATAACGATGGAGTAAATGATATGTTTACTATTTCAGGAAAAGGAATAGAGAGTTTACAGGCTGAAATATATAACCGTTGGGGGCAAAAAGAATACGAATGGAACACCACTAATGGAGGTTGGGATGGTCGAAGCGCTACGGGTTTACCAGCAGTTTCAGGTACCTACTATTATATAATAAAAGCTACAGGATTTGATGGTAAAAAATACTTAGAAAAAGGAAGTTTAACGTTGATACAATAAGTGAACTGATAAAATACTAGTTTATAAATAATAAAATAATAAAGAGTAAGAAGCCTGTTTAAATTTTACTTATTTTGAAGGTTATGATATGGTTTTTATCACACGAGATAATTTTGAAGACCATAGCATCGCTATAAAGATAAAAAAGTAAGGATGTATGGCATAAAAAGACACCTAACAACATTTTTAATAAATTTTAAACTGGCGCTAAGATATTCTACTCCAATTTTTATTATTACTATTCATTAAACCATAATGATAAGCAATGTTTGCATTTTCGGGCTTTATTAATTCTGAATCCTCCGCTAATAAATCCATTGCGCAATTTCTTGCAGCGTATAGTATTTGAGAGTCTTTTATTAAGTCTGCAATTTTTAAATCTAATATGCCACTTTGTGTAGTTCCAGATAAATCACCAGGACCTCTTAGTTTTAAATCAACATCTGCAATCTCAAAACCATCATTGGTTTTGCACATTGTTTCCATTCGTAGTTTACCATCATTACTTAATTTAAAAGAAGTCATTAAAATACAGTAAGATTGTTCGGCACCTCTACCAACTCTTCCACGCAATTGATGAAGTTGTGAGAGACCAAATCGTTCTGCACTTTCAATAACCATTACACTGGCATTCGGAACATTTACTCCTACTTCAATTACTGTAGTAGCTACCATTATTTGTGTTTCAGCATTTATAAAGCGACGCATTTCATATTCTTTTGCATCTGCTTTCATTTGACCATGTACAATACTAACATTGTATTTTGGTAAAGGGAAAGCTCTTACAATACTTTCGTAACCATCCATTAAATCCTTATAATCCATCTTTTCAGATTCATTAATAAGAGGGTATACAATATAGATTTGCCTTCCCAATTCAATTTCATTTCTTATAAATCCGAATACTCGATCGCGGTGGTTATCAAAACGATGAATTGTTTGAATGGCTTTACGTCCAGGAGGCAATTCATCAATAACACTAACATCTAAATCGCCATAGAGCGTCATTGCTAACGTTCGAGGGATGGGAGTAGCAGACATAATTAAAACATGAGGAGATTGTGAATTTTTAGTCCACATTTTAGCGCGTTGTGCTACACCGAAACGATGTTGTTCATCTATTACTACTAATCCTATATTTTTAAATTTAACTTCATCTTCTAAGAGTGCATGAGTACCTATTAAAATATGCATTTCTCCATTTTGTAATTGTTGATGCAATAAACGGCGTTCTTTTATTTTTTTTGATCCAGTAAGTAAACCAACTTTTAAATTTAAAGGTGCAACTAATTGAGATATTGTTTCAAAATGTTGATTAGCTAAAATTTCTGTCGGTGCCATTAAGCAGGTTTGAAAATTATTGTCTATTGCAATTAACATATTCATAAGTGCAACCAACGTTTTACCACTGCCAACATCACCTTGTAATAAACGATTCATTTGTTTGCCACTACCCATATCTATTCTTATTTCTTTTATTACTCTTTTTTGAGCATTGGTAAGTTGAAAAGGCAAATGATTGTTATAAAAATCATTAAAATAAGTTCCTACTTTTGAAAATATAAAACCAGCATATTTTTTTTCTCTTCCATTCTTTTGTTTTAAAAGCGAAAGTTGTATAAAAAATAGCTCTTCAAACTTTAATCGAAACTCTGCTTTTTTAAGCATGTTAACATCCTGTGGAAAATGAATTTGTTTAAAAGCATTTTCTTTTGATATTAATTGAAATTGATTAATAATTTCATTAGAAAGTGTTTCCGTAATATTATTATTATTGATTAATAATACAAGAGTACGTAACATTCGTGAAATACTTTTTGCATCAATGCTTCTGGTTTTTAATTTTTCCGTAGTATTATAAACCGCTTGAAGACTGCTTGCTAACGTTGTATTTTCTTCTGATACTTGTTCTAATTCGGGATGGGCAAGATTAAATTTTCCGTTAAAAAGTGTGGGTTTACCAAACACAACGTATTCTGCTGTTGTATTTGGTTTTAGTGATTCGCTAAGCCATTTTATACCTTGAAACCATACTAACTCTAATTTACCAGTATCGTCTATAAAAGTTGCAACAAGCCGTTGATTCCTTTTTATACCTATAATTTCTTTATGAATAATTTTACCACGTAATTGAACATATGGCATATCTGCCGTTATTTCATTTATTTTATAAAATTTAGTTCGATCTACATATCTAAAGGGGTAATGGGTAAGTAAATCTCCAAATTTAAAAATATTTAATTCTTTTTTTAAAAGAGCAGCACGATTTGTACCAACGCTTTTAAGGTATTCAATAGGTGTATTTAAAAAATTGCTCATAATTAATAGTACTAAAATACTAAAATATGATGAAATCGGCTATTCAGTAAACTACATGTTGATGGTTTAATCAATTAAATAAAAAGCACAGGTACTAATAAAAGTACACTGTGCCCCAAACAAACAAACATTTAATTAGTAATTCTTATTAATCAATTTTTTTATTTAAATCTTCCGCCATTTGTAAGTGACTTTTTAAATCAGGTAATGCAGATGCGAAGAACTTTTTTAAGTCTGCATCTTGTTCTTTATCTGCAGCTGTTTCATAAAGTTTAACGGCATCTTTATGTTCTGAAACTAAATTGTCTACATAAAATTTATCCAATTCATGACCTTCTTTTTTCATTGCTTTATTAGTTTCATCCATTTGGTCTGTTGACAATCCTTGTGGCAATGCAATATTTTTCTGATCTGCAAACCCTTTTAATTGTGCATTTACTTGGGTATGCTCGGAAATCATCATATCAGCCATCTTTTTTACATCTTGGTTAGCTGTTTTATCTTTTACACTTTTTGCTAATTCTATTTCCATTAATCCGTTAGAATAAGCATCTACTAAGTATTGTGCGTTCTTTTCAGTAGCATGAGTATCAAAATTCTGTTCATTAATTCCTTCTGCTGCCTGTTTGGTATCTTCAGGGTTTTTGGAATTAGAGCAGGAATTGAAAAGCATAGAAATAGATAAGAATGCTACCGTAGTATAATTTACAAATTTTACCATTTTGTTTTTTTTAATTGTTAGTTTATAAATAATTTAACATTCACTCGTTTAAAATAATGCCATTCTTACAAGTTGCTGTATAACAGTATCTTTTTAATTATTTTAAATAAAACAAGTAAATTATGTAGAACACTTTTCACATAACGGGTAATTTTTAACGATTTAATTTGTCGTTATTAAATTTTTCTATTTATCTAACAGAAATAACAGAACCTCTCCCTATTCACATTTTTATTCTATCCATTTTAAAGATTAAAATTTATTATTGTATAATAAAAAAACCTGCAGTTCAATAACCAACACACAACAATCAAATCAGCTTACTATTATGAATGATATAATAACTTCCACTTTTTTTTATTTTTAAATTAAAATTCATAAAATTATTTTTTTGAAATGCAGTTTTTAAAATACTCGGTAACCTATAATTTATATTTTAGTGAACAACTGTGGTTACTCTACTTACAGAATATGCTGAGAAATAACCCAGCCCGCCATTTATATTACTTGTACGATTTGCGGGCAAAGAGGATAAAAAGCCATCGTCCCCAATTGCATTCGACAAATTGGTATAGAAGTCAAAAGTTGTTGATTGTTCCGTTGATCGTATAATTATTTTGAGCAGTAAGTTGAATGCTAAAAATTAAGATGAAAAATGTAAATAGTGAAACTGATTTATGCATATTATAATGGTATTTAATAGTTATCACAAATTAGTGGTCTTTACAGAATCGAATATCAAAAGGTTTATATTGATCGCAATTCTATTCAAAAGTATTCACTTATTGTTAGTTTAAAGATCATAAATTAACCGAAAGTTAAAAACGATGTTCCAAAGGGTAAAATGCAGAGTCTAAAGAGTAAATAGTTTTTAACGACTATTATACATCGCCTACTATTATTTTTTGAATTCATAAAATAATCATAAAACCCAACAGCGAAATTTCAGCTTTCCTATTTAATTAAAAAAATTACTTCTTCAAGTATAGTTTTTGCCTTTTGGTGAAAAAATTAAAAGAATGTATCGGGATTCGAAGCAACTTTGTCAATAAGATTTAAAATTAAAAAAGACACCGTCATGAAAACGCAATCCAATACAACTGTTTTTCTTGTTGATGATAATGTTCTTTATTTAAAAGCATTAAAGAATTATCTATTAGAAAACCTAAAGAACATAAATATATATGATTTTCAAACTGGTGAGGAAATGTTGAATTACAAAAAAAGTGTTCCTGATATAATTATATTGGATTTTATATTTAAAATACCTAATCAAAAAGCAAGGAACGGGTTAAGTATTTTAAAAAGACTAGGCTTAAAAAGCCCATATATACCCGTAATTATTCTTTCGGGGCAAAAAAATAAATTAATAAGGACAGAACTTATAAATGAAGGAGCTTACGATTATGTAGAAAAATTTAAAAATGATTTTGAACTTGTTGCAAATGACATAAGAGATATTTCTACTCAGCTAATTGAGAAAAAACTTGAAGATAAAGTAACTCTAAAAATAACGTTCTGGCTCATCGCTTTATCTTTAATGGCACTTGCTTTTTTATATTTTCAAAATTCTTTATAAGGAATAGTAGACGTTATATGAGCTAATATGTGATTACAAAAATAAATTAATAAACAATTCTAAACTTAGAAATCATGAAAAATTCAATTTTAGTAACAGCTGCAGTTATTTTTTTTTCAACTGCTCATGCACAGGTAAAAACTAATACATCTTTAAAAAATGATATTAATGTTAAAAATAAACAAGAAGTATTGTTAAAACGAGAAGTAAGAAAGGATCGCAAAGAGTTAAGAAAAATAAATAGCAGTGAAGCAAGCTATCAAGCCAAACAACAATTTATTTCAGATTTTGGTGACGTACCTGCTAAATGGGATAAGGCTTCCTATTTTGATATAGTATCATTTAAAAAAGATGGCGGTCCCGTTCAAGCTTATTATGATTATGACGCCAAATTAGTTGGAACAACAACCGATAAAAAAATAACTGATTTACCTAGTATAGCCCAAAAATTCATTAAAGATAAATATAATGATTATAGGGTTGCGCAAGTAATAGAATTTGATGATAATGCTGCAAACGAAAGCGATATGATGTTATTTAACCAACAGTTTGATGATGAAGACAGTTATTTTGTAGAGTTAAAAAAACCAAATGATACACTAGTACTACAAATTGATACCGAAGGGGATGTATATTATTTTACTGATATCAAATAGTAGTTCTGACGTATACCCCACTTAATAAAAATTTATGAAGAGTATTTATTAACTTAATAATCATTAAAACCATGCGTTATGTAAATTTTAATAGTAGAAGATAATAAACTTAGCCGAGAATCAATATCCTTTCGATTAAAAGAAGAAGGTTACGATACAATATCTGTTGAGAACAGCTTTAAAACGCTAAGTGTACTTGATAGCGGTAAATTTGATTTGATTATTAGTGATATAATAATGCCAACAATCTCTGGATTAGATCTTCTTAATATGCTTAAAAGTTTCTATTTTAATAAAATCCCTGTTATACTCATTTCATCGTTGGATAAACAAGATGTTATACTGAGTGCATTAAGTGGGGGCGCATGTGATTTTGTACTCAAACCAATCGACTTTGATAAATTAGCTGCACTTGTAAAAAAAAGATTATGGTTACACGCTAGTAAGTAATTAGAAAAGACTTTAAATAATTGCGTAACGATAGAGCATATGAATACGTATAACTCAGTAGTTTTCTGAAAAAATTAAATCTATTTCTTAAAATCAAACTTTATTTATTATGAAAGAAAAGATTTTATTATTGGCTGATGCCAATTCAACTCATATTGAAAAGTGGGCAACGGCTCTTTCTTATAATGGATATACTGTTGGTTTATTTAGTTTTAATAAATGCATTGATCAATGGTATACAAAGCACAAAAACATTTCGTTGATTTATGAGCCGGAAATAGCTAAAGATTCATCTTCTTTAACTAATAAATTATCTTACGTTACAATTTTACCAAAATTATTAAAAGCGATAAAACAATTTGAACCAGATATTCTTCACGCACACTATGCTAGTAGCTACGGATTATTGGGAGCTTTGAGTGGCTTCAAACCATTTGTTTTATCAGCCTGGGGGTCTGACATCTTCGAATTTCCCAAAAAATCTTTTCTTCATAAGCAACTTTTAAAGTTCAATTTAAAAAGGGCTAATATGATCCTATCTACTAGCTATGCAATGAAAAATGAACTTACTTTGTACACAAAAAAAGAGATTCAAGTAACACCTTTTGGTGTAGATATGAATGTGTTTTACCCTAAAAACGTTAAAACAAAAGAAGAGGAGCAATTCATTTATATAGGAATTGTAAAGGCGATTGAAGATGAATATGGATTACAAACAATTATTGAAGCAACCTCCATAATAAAAGTTCATAGCCCTAATTTGAAATTCAAACTACTCTTAGTTGGTGGAGGAAAACGAGTAGACTTTTATAAGAAAATGGTCAAAAATTTCAGCTTAGAAGATTGCGTAATATTCACTGGCAAGATACCACATTCTAAAATTACATACTACCATAATATAATTGATATTTTTTTAAATGTAAGTATTGTAAATGAAAGTTTTGGCGTTTCCGTTATTGAAGCGATGGCTTGCCAAAAGCCAGTTATTGTTACAGATGCATTAGGATTAGAAGAAATTGTGGATGAAGGTAACGGAATTGTTATTAGAAAAGAAGATGCAATAGCACTTTCAAAAGCTATACTGAATTTGATAGCTCATCCACAATATGCATCACATTTGGCAAGAAATGGTAGAATGCATGTGCAGAAAAAATATAGTTTTGATAAGTCTCTTGAAATTATGGTAAATCTTTACGGTATAGTTTTAAAACAAAATATTATTCAAGTACCTAATTTTTGCAGTCTATAAATCTTTTTGCAGTTAAAAAGTTTAGTTATTTCTTAAAAAAAGAGGTAACTAAATTTTTTTAATACAGTGAATTCCAGGAAGCTCTGCCTCGGGGTAATTTAATTCTCAAAACCTACTTTTAGAAATATTTTATTCATATTAAGGTTTCTTCAATTCCTGCATTGCTAAAATACAAGTTGCTTCAATAAATAGAAATAATTCGTTAATTTGTTGAATGTTAGATGAGTTTTCAATGTCTTCCAATGGTTGTTTTAATTTTATATCCAATCCAACAAAAGGAATAGTTGATTTCATTGCATGTGCGCATGCGTGTATCTGAGAAATATCTTGGTCTTCGATTGACTTTTTTAGTGCATCAATTTCTTTTGGACATTCCTCTAAAAATATAGTTATCATTTCATCAAAAAAATCTTTTTTTCCGTTAGCCAAATTTGTAAGAAAATCAAGGTTAGTTACTTTATTCTCGCTTTTTTCTTGATAATAAAATTTCGTTCGCTCATTCACTTCAATATTTTCTGAATACTTAACAATTAAGGAATGCAATTCAATTTCGTGAATTGGTTTAGAAATATAATCCGTCATTCCAAATCCAATACATTTTTCCTTTTCACCAGCTAGAGCATGTGCGGTCATTGCAATAATTGGGATAGATGAATTTAACTGTTCTCGAATATATTTGGTTGCTTCATAACCATTAACTTTTGGCATTTGAATATCCATTAAAACCAATCCAAATTTTCCTGATTTCACTTTTTCTATTGCCAACTCACCGTTTTCGGCAAATTCAACCGTTAGCCCCCATTCTTTAAATAACGCTTTGATTAATTTTCGATTTAATGGATTATCCTCAGCTACCAAAATATTTATATTTTTTTTGGTTTGCTTTTCAATAGCTTTTTCAATTATTACAGGTGTACTTTCATCCTTTACTAATTTCTTTTTAAAAGGAATAGTAAATGTAAATGTAGAGCCCCTTCCCTCTTCACTCTCTACCTGAATACTCCCTCCTTGAAGCTCTACTAACCTTTTTACAATTGAAAGCCCTAAGCCAGTGCCTCCATACTGTCTGTTCGTTCCCAGTTCTGCTTGTTGAAAACGGTCGAAAATTACTTTTAATTTATTTTGAGGAATTCCGATACCTGTGTCAGAAATTTTAAATTCTAATATAGCGGTTTTAACATCTTCGGCAACAAGTCTAATCGCTACTATTATAGCACCTCTATTGGTAAACTTAACGGCGTTACCAACTAAGTTGATTAGTATTTGTGTTAACCTTGCCGAATCACCCAATAATATATCGGGTATAGGGTCAGTCTTTATGAAAGTTAATTTAATATTCTTTTCCTCTATTTTAGGAAGAAACATGGTATTGATTGAATGAAGCAAATCCTGTGGATTAAAAGGCACTTCCTCAATTCGAACCATTCCAGCCTCAATTTTTGAAAAATCTAAAATGTCATTCACAATCGTTAATAAATTTTCGCTAGAACTTTTTATAGTACGAACATAATCCTCTTGTTCCATATTAAGGTTGGTTCTCCCCAACAGATTTGTAAATCCAATTATTGCAGTCATCGGTGTTCTAATCTCATGACTCATATTCGCCATAAATAATTCTTTTATCTCTGAAGTATTTTCAGCTTTTAGTTTTGCTTGCCTTAATTCCCGTTCCAATTGATTTCTTGTATTAATATCTTTTATTAATACCCAGCCAAAAATTAATAATATAAAAAGCGTAAATAGTGTTCCCAATAAATCCATTAGCCCAACCTTTCTCGCAAAATTTTCATTTGCAACAAGCTTGTTATTATTAAGTTGTTCTTGTATAAATTGTATTTTTTCACATAAAACAACAATATTTGATATTTTTTGCTCAATGTGATAATCAGCTAAATACCGCGCTACTGCCATAGAGCCGCTATCAATTTCTAATTTTCTTGCAATTTCTTCAAAAGGAATTAAATTATTAACAGAATCAATTAAATTACTTGCAATATTTATTGGTATACTATCTAACAAATATTCTTTCAAACTTTTTGCCTCCAGTTGCAAAGCAGCTATATGTTTTTTTGCCCTTTCAAGGTTTCTTGGCTTTGCGGAATTCATATATCTTTTAAATTTCAATTGCATCCAAAAAGCAGAAGCCTTAATCGATTCTGTTTTTGAAATTGCCATGATACTTTTTTGATAACCCTTTTCATTCTTGAGTAAATTTTTTATACTAAGAGAAGAAAAATACTGTATGCCGCACATAACTATTAGTAGAACACTAAAAGCTAGAATAATCTTAAATTTTATATTTTTATGAAATGACTTATTCATGGTATTTATTTCCTATTTTTTACTTCTATCAATAAGTATCTTATGGATACTATTTTTTTAATCAGTTAATGAATTTTGACTTTTTTTAACATAATCAAATGCCCCGATATTTATCATTTCAATTTTGTTAAGAATATTAATTTCCCGAGCCATTACAATTACATAAATATTCGGGTATTTATTCTAGATAAAATTTAGAATATCCAAACTATTTGCATAATCGAATTCATTGTCAAGTAATAAAATAGAAGGGCAAAGTTGTTTAAATTCTATTAACAATTGCTTAATAATTCTAAAGTTAATAATATTAAAATTATAGGTTTTTTTTAACTGGTAATTTAAAAGGAAAGAGTAGGAGGTATTCTTTTCCAAAATAAATAGAGTCAAATTACTTGAATTATTTAGACTAATTGTTTCATTCTTTTTAAGCTCTTTCATAACAAAATTACTTTTCGTAATTATTAAGTTTTTTCATTAACATAGTAAACTTTGAGTTCATAACGTTAAGTTTTAGTATTTCTGCGGTTTTAAGAAAAAGATCAGTTTTAGGTTGAATTATTTTTTAAAGTACAGCTTCAATTCGAAAAATAGTAAAGTTGACTCTTCCACTTTTTATGCAATTTTACACAGTAGTATCCATTAATTACTTGATTTTTCTGATAAGGCTCTAGCTGAAGGCAAGTTTTATTTATTCTGGTTCATCGCTTTATTTATTTTAAGCTTTAATTTCCAAATCAAAGGTAAATTGACAAATTGTTTAGAGGTATAAAAAGTTTACAAACGCAGACAAACTATTAACGAAAAGGGAAAAATGTTAATCAATAAAAGTGTAAATGTGATTAAGACGAAAGAATTTTCAAGAGTATTGCCCTTAATGACCCAGATTTGAAGTTAGAAATAGATGTAGTGGAATATTGTAAATAAACTAGCATACTTATTTCTATTTAGCTATCGCAAAAAGGCTTCTAATTACCCTTTTATCAGCATAATTATCCCCCAGCTAATAATAATTATATTTATAAAAATTTATATGACTATTTTTGTTTTTAACGAAAAATTCTAACTAATGAACTGTTTAATTATTGACGACAATAGAGCTGCCAGAACCTCTCTTAAGAATTTAATTTCTCAGATAGAGACCCTTAGTTTAAAATTTGAATGTACTAGTGCGTTAGAAGCCTACAATATTTTACAGAAGGAGGAAATTGATTTAGTGCTCTTAGATATTGAAATGCCGGAAATGAGCGGCATAGAGCTTTTAAGGAATTTGAAAAAACGACCAATCACTATTTTAACATCATCAAAAACCGAATATGCGGTAGAAGGATTTGAATTAAATGTTGCTGATTATATAGTAAAGCCAGTAACAATGCCTCGTTTATTATCTGCTATTTCAAGGGCTCAACAGATTTTTGACAATAAAAATGCTAAATTAGAAAAGTCCGATTTAGATTTCATTTTTATTCGCGATAAAGGAATACTTTCTAAATTAAAAATTGAGAATATCCTTTATATTCAGGCGCTTGGAAGCTACGTAACAATTCATACAATTGAAAGCAAAGTACATACAATACATCTCACACTTTTGGCTATAGAAGGCAATTTGCCAAAAGAAAAATTTTATAGGCAACATCGCTCTTATTTAATTGCCCTTGATAAGATAGATCGCATTGAACAAGAAACAGCCTATATTGGGAAGATTCCATTACCAATAGGTGAGCAATATAAAAAATTGTTGTTAGAAAAGTTGAACCTTGTTTAAATTATTCAGCGTACTTGTTTAAATTATTAAGCATACTTTGAAATTTGAATGATATTAGTAAAAAGCATCAACTTATATCTGCAATTTAAAACTCCAGTTTAAACTAACATCATGGCTTTAAAGCTAAAAGATTAATACCAAATAACTGTATTCTTTTTCACACTGAAAGTATTTAATCAAAAACAGACTCCTTTTTGTCTTTTAAGCCAATTCGTATCAAAATAGATACTTTCTATGCCGTATCGACTCACAGCCTATTCTCTTTATTTGGTACAATAAATGCAACAATATTATAAATTAAAGCATCTGATCGATGGTACTTCATTAATAATTTTTAAAAAATATAAATATTATGGCAAATTTTAAAAAATTTAAAAAAGCTCCCAATGAGCAACAGTTTATTAATATCCAGTTGCTTAACAATGAAAATAATAGTAGCGTACCTTTAGCGGAATATAATATTCAAAACCGCAATCAACCGAGTACTATAAAAAATCAAACTAGCAATGGATACCGCAGAAGTTATAATACACAAGGTTTTGATGAATCAGTTTATAACCAACCGTCGCTTGCGAATCAGCGTGGTGGTAGTGGTTATAGTGGAAGTTTAGGTGGGGGCGTTGGAATGGGGAGTTTTAGGAGATATAGAAATGAAGATGTATCATAAAATTATTTTAAATTGGAATTAAACAATATAAAAATCAGTATTCAAATGTATTTTATTTACAATAAATTTCTGTCATTTAGGAAAAAATAAGCCAAATAACTATCAAAATTAATAGAACCTATTTGAATCATTCTCGTATCATTAACGATTGTGATAAGTAATTAAAAGGGAGCATGAGAAAAGTTTTAGATCCAATAATGAATCAAGGTTATTTTGATGTCATACTTTTTAATGTTAAGCATTTCTATTGCATGTTTTTATGCTGTCACATGGCATTATAAAAATCAAGTATTTACTTTCAGAAAGCATTTCATTTATAGACCCTATACGAACAGTTATTTTACCATCATTAGTTTTAACTGTTTTTGTCAAAGTTATTTGTTCAGTTTTAATATTAATAGTGTTAGGTAAGCGTTTGTCAGTTATTCAAATTATAATTGTAATGTGAATAGCTATGTTTTTCATTCACGTTAATCATGGTTTTGGAAAGTTGGAACTGCCATTACTTTAGCTAAAAGATTATTTTTTATTGCTTTTTACTAGCAGTGAAAAATATACTTTGAGTCATTTATTTTTTTTAAATAGCTATGATAACTCTAATTTTCATGGAAAATAAATATATTATTATTGGTGTAATTTTTTTACTTGTAACTGCTGCTTGCAACAACAGTGTAATTTCATCACCACAGGTTTTAAATACATCAACACCGAATTCACCTATAAAGGAAAGACGTGTGGAGATAGAAAGGATCTCCTACTATGTAGATTCTTTTAAAATGGATGGTTTTGTTGCGATTGATAAATCAACTACTAAAAGAAGACCAGCAGTGCTAATTATTCATGAATGGTGGGGATTAAATAATTATGTAAAAAATAGAGTCAAGCAACTTGCTGAATTGGGTTATGTAGCATTTGCTATTGATTTGTATGGTGATGGTAAAGTAGCGGTAACACCTACAGACGCAAAAGCGTTAGCTATTCCTTTATATGCGAGGCCTTTAATAGTTAAAGCTAGATTTGATGCTGCATTAACAAAAATAAAAACATATCCCCAAGTAGATACTACAAATATTGCAGCAATTGGTTATTGTTTTGGAGGTGCAATGGCTTTAAATATGGCACGTTTAGGTGCTTCCTTAAAAGGAGTGGTATCTTTTCATGGAAACCTTATAGGTGTGCCGTTAAATAAAAGCTTATTAAAAGCAGCGATATTAATATGCCATGGTGAAGCCGACAATTATGTAAATGGAGAAGTTACTACTTTTAAAAATGAAATGAATAACGCTCATGTACCTTATACATTTATATCCTATCCAAATGCAACGCATGCTTTTACAAATCCATCATCAACAGCAGTTGGAAAAAAATTCAATATGAACGTGGCTTACAACGGAGCTGCTGATACGGCTTCTTTTAATGATATGAAAAAATTTTTCGATAAGATTTTTAAATAACGAAGAGATGTAGTAATAACAATGGCTTTTAAATTTATTAAAAAAACAACCCCGAAGAATTACTTCGGGGTTGTTTTTTTAATTTTTTACTACCTTATATTCTAAGTAGGTAGTTATATTTTCTTTTACTCTATCTAAGACGTTTGATGAATCGGCTTTAATAAATTTTTCCCCTGCAATCTTTTCATACAATTCAATGTATCTTTCAGAAATGGAATTAATAATTGCCTCGGTCATTTCTGGAATTTTTTGTCCATCTTTCCCCTGAAAACCATTTTCCATTAGCCATTCACGAACAAATTCTTTTGACAATTGTTTTTGAGCTTCGCCTTTTTGTTGACGCTCATTATATCCTTCTGAATAAAAATAACGAGATGAATCTGGTGTATGAATTTCATCTATTAAATAAATTTTATTATCTATTTTGCCAAATTCATATTTGGTATCTACTAATATAAGTCCCATTTTAGCAGCTATTTCCGTACCTCTTTGAAATACTGCTCGTGTGTATTTTTCTAGTTGTTCATAATCTTTTGCAGATACAATTCCCTGTTTTAAAATTTCTTCTTTAGAAATATCCTCATCATGACCTACTGATTCTTTTGTAGTAGGAGTTATAATTGGTTCAGGAAATTTATCATTTTCTTTCATTCCCTCTGGTAGTGCAACACCGCATAATATGCGTTTGCCTACTTTATATTCTCGCCAAGCATGCCCAGAAAGATATCCACGAATAACCATTTCTATCTTAAAAGGTTCACATAATAATCCCACAGTAACCATTGGATCAGGAACATTTACTACCCAATTAGGAACAATATCTTCCGTTGCTTTTAAAAATTTTGCCGCGATTTGATTAAGCACTTGTCCTTTATAGGGAATGCCTTTTGGCAAAACCACATCAAATGCGGAGATACGATCACTCACAACCATTACTAATAATTCTTCATTAATATTGTATACATCACGTACTTTTCCTTTATAAAATGACTTTTGTTTAGGGAAATTAAATTTCGTTTCTGTTATCGCATTCATTTTTTATTTTTTTTTAGATTGTAATTGTTTTTAAAAATATTATTTAGTTGCGTATACTTCAATTATTTTTTTTACTAATTTATGTCGTATTACATCACTACCATCTAATTGAATAATGGATATATCTTCTACATTTTTTAAAAGTTGAACGGCTTGTGGTAAGCCCGATGGTTGATGTTTTGGAAGATCAATCTGCGTGAGGTCACCTGTTATAACAAACTTAGCAGAAGCACCCATACGTGTTAAAAACATTTTTAATTGTCCTTCGGTTGCATTTTGTGCTTCATCTAAAATTACAAATGCATTATCAAGTGTACGACCACGCATAAATGCCAGAGGAGCTATTTGTATTATTTTGTTTTCTATGTAATATACTAATTTTTCAGGAGCAATCATATCATATAACGCATCATACAGAGGTTGTAGGTAGGGGTCTAATTTATCTTTCAGATCACCAGGTAAAAATCCAAGGTTCTCACCAGCTTCTACTGCTGGTCTTGTTAGTATTATTTTTTTTACTTCCCTGTTTTTAAGCGCTCTTACAGCTAATGCAACTGCAGTATATGTTTTACCTGTTCCTGCTGGACCAATAGCAAATACCATATCGTTCTTAGAAATACTTTCTACAATTTTCCGTTGGTTTTCTGTTCGTGCTTTTACAATTAATCCTCCATTTCCAAAAACCAATACATCATCGCTAGTATAATCACTAACGGTACCATTTTTTTTAGAGATATTGTCTCCATTTAAAATTTGATCAACAGCATTTTCAGTAAGATTTCCATATTTATTAAAATAATCTATTAAAATATTAATAACCATTTCTAGTTGATTAAGATCTTCCTCTTCTCCATTTGCTTTTATTGTTTCGCCTCGAGCAACAATTTTAAGTTTTGGAAAACGTTTTTTTATTAAATCTATTTTCACGTCATTAACTCCATATAAATCAATTGGTGAAATACTTTCTAGAATTATTTTTTTTTCTGTCAATTTTTAGTCTTATTATTTTAACTTTGGATTTATGATACTCTAATTTATAGAGGTACAAAAATAACATATTTTTGTCTATTCAAAGGATTTGAGAGAGGTCTAAAAATTAGAATTTAATAAAAAACAATGGTAATTATTACACTCACCACCGATTTTGGATTAAAAGATCATTATGTGGGTGCCTTAAAAGGCTCAATTTTAAAACAATTATCTGATGTGATAATAATAGATATTTCGCATCAAATAGAAAAATATAATATACAAGATGCGGCTTATATTTTAAAAGAGGCCTATGCTGATTTCCCAGAGGGAACTATTCACCTAATTGGTCTATTAACTGAGTTAGGTAATAATGCTGGTTATATTGCTATTGAAGCAAAAGGTCATTTTTTCATAGGGGCTGATAATGGTATTTTTTCTCTTTTGTTTGATGAGATGCCTAGTAAAATAATAGAAATTTTAGTTCCTGACAAAGTGAATTTAAGTTTTCCGGTACGAGATGTTTTTGTAAAAGCAGCTTGTTTGCTGGCTAGCGGGCATGCTATTGAAAAATTAGGTAATAAAAAATTAGATTTAATATCTCGAATTCCTTTTAGGGCGGCTACCATGGGAGATAATATAAAAGGAAGTGTGGTTTACGTAGATTCCTATGGTAATGCAATTACAAATATTAATAGATCATTATTTGAAAGCGTAGGTAAAAAACGAAGTTTTATTATTGAACTCGCTCGTAATTATTCAATTGAACGTATTAGTGAACAGTATAGCGAAGTGCCAGAAGGAGAGATATTAGCTTTATTTAACGGTGCTAATCTAATAGAAATTGCCATGCGAAATGGAAATGTAAATACCATGTTAAATTTAAAATTAAATGACTCAATTACCATTCGATTTTCCTAATAAATAGGTATGCGCTTTGAGTACATCTACTCAAGAAATAAATAACAGCTTAAATTCCTCACAACTTTTTATCGCATTTACAATGAATATCCTATTTATTAAATTAATTAATTTACTTTTATTTCTATGGTAGGTAGCAATTAAAAAATTACATGTTTTCACTAAGTGTTAGCCAACGCAATGTTTTTTCATCTAATTGGGCTATTACCTTACCAATTTCTTCGGAGTATTGCATTATTTTATTAGCGTCAACTCCTTCAGCATTTAATTGATCTGTTAGTTTATTTTTATTTATTTCGAGTTTTGCAATTTCTTTTTCTAACGTATCAAATTCTTCTTTTTCTTTATAACTTAATTTTTTCTTTAAATTATTATCTTTTAAATCGGTTTCCGTTGAAGCCAGAGAAGACTCTGCTTTGGAATTTGTTTGAATTTCTTTCCGTTGTATTTTATCTTCTAATTCTTTCTTATCTCTATATTCGGTATAATTTCCTGAAAAATCTCTAACAGCCCCTTCGCCTTCAAAAACAAATAAGTGATCTACCATTTTATCCATAAAGTAACGATCATGGGTAACAATTAATACGCAGCCTTGAAAATTGGTTAAAAAATCTTCTAGCACACTTAATGTTACAATATCTAAGTCATTTGTAGGCTCATCTAAAATTAAAAAATTAGGATTTTTAATTAGAATAGTCATTAAATACAATCTGCGTTTTTCTCCTCCGCTTAATTTAGATACATATCCATATTGAACATCGGGAGGAAACAAAAATTTAGTAAGCAAACCTGATGCAGATAATTTTGAGCCATCTGCTAAGGGAATAAATTCGGCAATATCTTTTACTACTTCTATTACTCTTTTATCTTCATTTAATTTCAATCCTTCTTGCGAATAGTATCCAAAAACAATTGTTTCACCTGTTTGTATTTTACCGGTATCGGGCTGCTCTAAACCCATAATCATATTTAAAAAGGTAGATTTACCAACACCATTCTTGCCGATAACGCCAATCTTTTCACCTTTTTTAAAGATGTATGAAAAATCATTTACAATTTTTGTTTCACCAAAGACCTTTTTTATTTTAATAAATTCTAGAATTTTACCACCTATGCGTGACATTTTAACACCCAACTCTAATTTTTCTTCTGTTTGTTTGCTAAATGCTTTATCTTTTACTTCATGAAACTGATCTACTCTGTATTTTGCTTTTGTACCTCGAGCTTTAGGCATTTTGCGAACCCATTCCAACTCTCTTCTAAATAAATTTTTAGCTTTATCAATTTCACTATTTTCCATTGATTCACGTTCTGCTTTTTTCTCAACATAATATTGAAAATTACCTCGATAGTGATGCAGTTTGCCATTATCAATTTCTATTATCTGTGTACAAACACTATCTAAAAAATACCGGTCGTGAGTTACCAATAATAAAGTAAGATCTTTTGAAACTAAATAATTTTCTAGCCATTCAATCATCTCAACATCTAAATGATTAGTTGGCTCATCTAATATTAATAAATGGGGTTCATCAATTAAAACTTTTGCTAACGCAACTCTTTTCTTTTGTCCACCAGATAAAGTGCCAATTACTTTATCTAAAAAAGCTATTTTTAAACGTTGCAAAATTTCATGTACTTTGGCTTCAACGCCCCAGGCATCCAGCTTATCCATTTGTGCACTGCATTGTTCCAACTGATCAGAAGTGCTATCGTTATATTCATTTTCAAAAGCCAGTAAAGCAGCTTCATACGCTCTTACTGCATTGAGCATAGGGTTGTTAGTGTTGTAAATAGCCTCTACAACAGTACTGTTTTCATCAAATAAGGGATTTTGATCTAAATAAGTGACCACTATATCTTTACGGAAAGTAATGGTACCTCCATCACTAATTTCTTTGCCCATTAGTACTTTTAGAAGGGTAGATTTGCCAGCACCATTTTTTGCAATTAATGCAATACGATCGCCTTGGTTTAAACCAAAACTTATTTTATCAAATAATACTTTTGTACCGTATGATTTTGAAACGGACTCAACAGAAAGATAGTTCAAGAATAGTTGTTTTTAAATTTGCTCGCAAAAGTACAAAAAAAACAGCAATTTTCGTTGAAAGCTGGTTGTCCACTAAAAGTATTATTCAATACTAGGGTTAGGATTAGGGTTATGTATATAAGTGTAGGTAATTTGTATTTGTGGCAACTGTTCTTCTACCTCTTCCCCTTCTTCATGCAGTTGCTCGCCTGTTACATCCATACTTTCATTTTCTTCTTCATTTCCAAAATCGTATTTGCGAGAAGGAGGTCCCTCGTTTCTAAAATTATAAGAAGTAATTAAACCTGCTATAGCTCCCATTAGGTGGGATTCCCAAGAAATACCATTATTTAAAGGTAACATTCCCCAAACAGTTCCGCCATATAAAAAGGTAACAAATAATGATAAAGCTAATAACCGTGTATCTTTTCTAAAAATACCACTAAAAAATAAAAATGCTACAAAACCATAAATAATACCGCTAGCACCAATGTGGTAAGATTCTCTGCCAGCAGCCCATACCCAAACACCCGTCATAATATAAACCCAAAAGAATACTTGTAAAGCAATTGAACGATAAAAAAAGTAAATAATAGGCCCCAAAATAAGCAGTGGTATGCTATTGGATAAAAGATGTTTAAAACTAGAATGTATTAGTGGAGAAACCAAAATTCCAGTTAACCCATTTAAAGTTCGAGGATAAATTCCATACCAAGAAAAGCTAACATTAAATAATTCTTCAAACGATCTTATAGCCCAAAGCAATAGAACAAATAATGCAGGGTATAAAATACTGTGATATAATTTGGTGGTTTTATTTCTCATGATTAAAAATCTTACGCAGTGAAATGATCAATCTGTATACCTGAATGTTTTTGTGACACAAAGGCATTTTATAACCTTTATTTGTTTTTAAATACCAATACGAACAAATTCGAAGAAAGTTTTATGTGGGGATGTATTATGCTGCTTTTTACTCGTTATTTAAAGTTAGAATATGCCTTAAGAAGCAATATTTTAGATATTATTGAATATATAAAAATATAAATGTTTGTATACCTAAGTTAAGAAAATAAGATGGAAATAAAAAATAAAATAGTGAACTTTTTACGTGTAAAACGTAACTATTTTTAAAAGTAGCAATTATCAATAATAACTGTAACTTGTATTGATAATCTTAATTATTTTTGAAGAGCTTCTGGAGTGTTTAGTATTAGTAATGTACCGACTTTCTCATATTTAACATTTTGTAAATCTTTGTAAATAAATCGATAAACATACAAATCTTCTTTTACTTTTTCGCCTTTGTAAGTACCGTTCCATTGGTCATATAGGCCATTAAAAGTGTATATTTTTTCTCCCCATCTATTAAATACCCAGCCTTGTAATTCACTAACGTAAGTAAATTTTGGAAAAAAATATTCGTTAATACCATCTCCATTTAAAGTAATACAGTTAGGAACATAAAATGTTGGTGTAGTAATAACGGTGAAGTTAAATTTTACTGAATCCAAACAACCAAATATACTTTTAACAAATAGCTTTACATTATAATCACCATGAATTGGATAAGCAAAATAAAGATCAATTGTGTTTTTCTTGATGGTATCGCCTTTTATTCCTATCCAATATAGTAAATTCCAATCAGTAGGAATGTTGGCAGATAATACAGCTGCTTTATCTTGTTGAATTTTATTTTCTCCTACAATGTTACCAGTAAAAATATCATCTACGTTTTTGACTTCGAATTTAGTTAGTAATGTTTGGCAGCCTAATGCATCTTTAACAACGATTGAATAAATTCCAGTGTATAAATTTTTAAGTGTAGAAGTGGTATCTAATGTATTCCATAAATAAGTGTACGGAGCTTGCCCTGTGGTGGGAATTACACTTATACTTCCTTTGCCTTGTTCGCAATGATCATCTACAATTGTACTTTTTATTTTTAAAGTAGTAATGTTATCTACAGTACTTGTATTAGTTCCAACACAACCATTGGTATCTGTTACAGTTATCGAATAACTACCAGCTGCAATATTTAATAAATTTTGGGTGGTAGCATTATTACTCCATAAATAACTGTAGGGTAAGGTTCCTCCAGTTGTGGTAGTGGCAATTTCACCATTAGCATTCCCACATGTTTCATCTTTAACGATGCCCGTTACAGTTAAAGTGTTGATAATCTTATCAACCGTAATTTGGCGAGTGCCTGTACAACCAGCTACATCTGTAAACACAACCGTGTAAATGCCAGGCAATAGATTATTAATAGTACTGGCAGTTTGGTTGGTACTCCATAAATAAGTGTAAGGGCTTTGTCCAGATGTAGGTAAAATACCTGCCATACCATTTTTAGCAGTACAAATTGCTTTTGTTGATAAGGAGTCACTAGTTAAAGGGGGTGTATTATTATTAATAGTAACGGGTACGGTCTCATCACAACCAGCTATATCTGTAACTTTAACGGTATAAACTCCAGCGGCAAGATTAGTTGCTGTTTGAGTAGTTTGAGCTGGAGCAGTATTCCATTCAAATTTATAAGTACTGGGATTTCCAGAAACGTTTGCTGTTGCAGTACCATCAGGCTTACTACAATGTGCAGGAGTAACATCTACGCTGGCAACCACTGGGTTTTTAGCACTGATAATTACGGTGGCATTTGTTATGCAATGGCAAGCATCGCTAACAGCGCAAGTATAAGAGCCTCCTTTTAAACCTTTAACTGTAGTTGTTGTTTCTCCATTACTCCATAAATAACTATAAGGGGCAACACCACCTGTTGCTACTACAGTTGCGCTACCAGTTCCTCCACAATCTGCGTTTAAACCTGTAATTTTTGCAGCTAATGGAGTAGGAGCTATACTATTATATGCTTTAGGAGTTGCGTCTTTTTCTACTTCACTTTCCCAAACGGAACTGCCATCTGGCACCCTTTTAAAACCATTATTAGTTAAAAAAACACCTGCAAATTCAATGTTACCAATGCTCTTTGCTGGTGTACTATTAAGCGTGGTACCGCTGCATTTACAATTCGTGTTGGTATTTGCGCTTAAAGCATTTGAAAATTCGGATGAAGAAGTTAAAGCATCTTTATTAAACATAGACCAATAGACAGCATTTTTCACAACACCATCTCTGTCATATAATGCTACCCAACCATTTTGGTTTTTAAGATACCATCGGTCTCCTCCACAATAACTGGATGATGTTTGAGCATTAAAGTCTGCTTTTGGTGCTTTTGCGCCACCTACTATCAAAAAACCATGAGGGGGGATAACGGTACCACTTGGAAAAACAACAATTCCATAATTTTTATCTCCAAAACTTTCTTCATTTGATCCTAATATCCAACAGCTAATATCCACCGATTTACAGGCACTGGGATTATATAATTCTATCCATTCTGCTGTAGCTGTAGAACCATTTTGATGCATTGAGTTCGCATCTGTAGAACCAGCATTATCCGTTGGATTAAACAATATCTCATTAATTACAATTTCACATTGTGCATTTAAAAATAATGGAGTTGTTATAATGATAAATGAAAGAAAAAGCCTTTTCATGAATAATTGGGGATGTGATGAATTTTGTTTAGTAATTAAATACAGAACAAATGGGGAGTCGGTATTTAATTTATTTTATAAAGATAGCGATTTTTTTATTTTATAAGTGTTACAGTACCAATATACTTGCGACTTTTGTTGTTTATGTCTTTCGCCCTTACATCGTACACATAAACATCTTGTTGAGCAATTTCACCATTCGATTTTACCCTACCATCCCAATGATGGTCAATATCATCTGAATAAAAAATCATATTTCCCCAGCGATCGAAGATGCGCATTTGAAAATCCTTAATATACTCTCCTTTAGCGAAAAAAGTATCATTAATACCATCTCCGTTTGGTGAAAACACATTTGGTATGTATAATGTCATAACTGGATCAACAACAAGACATTTTGTAGTGGTATCAATACATTTATTAAGGCTGGTTACAATTAAATTTATACAATATTTACCGATAGCCATATAGGTATGATTAGGGTTTAAAAGTATACTACTGTTTTTTTTATCTGATGCAGATTCCCCAAAATCCCAAATATAGTCGCTTCCCCCGGTTGAATTATTTATAAAAGTAACTGTAGGGTTCAAAATACTAATGGATACTGGAGCTGAAAAATCAGCGATGGGTGCTGGCTCTATATAAATAGTGTTTGCTTTGCTATTGCTAGATGCGCAACCTAATGAATTTGTAACGGTAAGGGAAATTGTATATTGACCCGAACTAACAAAACAATGTGTTGGATTTTTTAAGTCAGATACACCTTCTGGAGTGCCAGCAGGGTTCATACCAAAATTCCATTGCCAATTATTTATTAAACCATTTGCAGTAGTTGAAGAGTCTACAAAGTTAACACACAGAGGACCAGCGCACCCTGATGCATTCGGAGCAGAAAATTTAACAATAGGAGCAGGTGTTACGGTAACTTTAACGGTATCAGAAACGATCGGTGTACCACAGTTATCATTTACGGTTACGGTATAAGTTGTTGTATTTAAAGGGTTAACAGAAACAATTGGTCCTGTTGCTCCAGATGGTTGCCATATATAAGTATAGGGTCCTCCATCTCCACCGCTAGCAGTAGCACTTATAACGGTACTACCTCCTAAACAAATAGTATCTGTGCCTATTGCCTTTACTTTTAAGGGAGGGTTAACAGTTACTTTAATTATTACTGGTGAAGGAGGGCAGCCACCATTGATATTATCAGTAACAGTTACTGTATAGTCAATAGAAGTTGTAGGTGATACGCTAACAGATGCGGTATTACCCGTACCTGCTGGTAACCAATTATAAGTATAATTACCACTACCTCCTGAAACAGCTGCTGTTAGCGTTACACTGCTGCCGATACATATATTAATGGGAGGTATGGAAGCAATAGTTATGTTTGATTTCATATATACTGTACCTGTTTTAGTAGATTCACATCCATCTTTTTCGCAAGTTACTGTATAGGTTTGTTGAGATGTTGGTTTTATTGTTACTGTTGTTGTGCCATTTCCTGAAATAGGTGTGGGAGCCCAGTTGTAGGTTGCACCTGGAATAGCTGGAGATGCTGTTAAGGTAGCTACTTCTCCACTACAAATTGTATCTGAAGTCACGGTAATTGGTGTAAGTTCTACCACATCTATGTTTATAGATTTTACGGAGTTACAACCTAAATTATCTGTTGCTTTTAGTATACCTACATAATTACCAGGGGTGTCGTATTTAATAACGTGAGGGCCTGCACCAGTAGCTAAAGTTGGAGTTCCTGCCCCTGAGGTAAAATTCCATTCTAGTTTGGTAAAATTGATTGATTTTGAACCATCATAGGTTATTTCTTTTCCAGGACAGATACTTATTTTATCCGTAGTAATATCAGCCGTTGGCCCTTGAAAAGTACCTGTGCCGCCAAAACTTATCGTAAAACCTGCATTGCTATTAAAATTATTAATTAATATGGCATAGGTAGTACCTGCAATCATCGTGATTTCTTTTACATGACAATCTGTAACAAACGGCGGGCTTGGAGGTTGTTGTGTAGCAGTAGCAGTGCTGCTAAGCCCTGTAATTCCTGATTGAGTAAAACTAATGGAGGCCGCACTACAACGTTCTAGATTCCTATTTTTACAAACATCGGTTCCACTAGTAAGGCTATATAAATTGAAATCTAAATCAGTTTTAAGATCAACAGGTGTGAGATCAAATGTAAGTGTTCCTGATTGACCACATACCCAATAATACCAACAAGAATTACCTTCACTTGTAAGTGGCCCACCTGGTGGTTGATATAAGCAGCTACCCTTCTCGGGCTCATTTACATTTTTGCCACCCCCTTTTAAACCAGGAACATGAAATGGGTCTTTATTGCATAATTTTACCGCACCATCACAATCTGCACTGGGGTTGGCAGTTGGGGTTGAGTTATCAATACATAAAGTAAAAGTACCAGCATTTGCAGCGGAGGTCGCTATTCGGATGTAATATACACCACCAGGTGTTAATCCAGGATTGTATAGTTGTGAAATATTTTTGGTTCCATCCACGCAACCTAACTGATTAAATGTACCAGCGGCAGTGCAATCTCCATTATAAACTGCTATACTAGGTTTTACAATAGTGCCTTGTGTACCTCCTCCTGAAACAGATATATTTACATCTGTTCCAATGGCATTAAATTTATACCAAATTTCCTGAGTGGCTGTTTTATCTGTCCAACATACGGGTAAACCTATTTTAGAATCTGGCGTTCCAACATTTGTATATTCCGCATCTTTTGAACAAAAATTGGTAGTGTTGGTGAGTAATTTAGCGTTACAAGCTACTTGTGCATTTGCGTAAATACTTGTTGTTAAGAGTAGGAGTAAGGGTATGTAGATTTTATTTTTCATTAAAAATTAAGTTATCATAGCAGACTAAAATTTAAGAGTAGTTTATACTAAAAATAAAAATCTATCTACTAATTAAAATAGTTTGTGCCACTTATATACGCGCTGTTTCTTAGTAGATATAATTACTTCCCAAAAAGTTGCACTTAAAGATAGTTTTTTTTCAACAAAAACCCAAATAAGTAATTTCCTTTTTGTTGAGTTCATAAAAATATCGTATAATGGCTTTAGACGAATTTTTAAAATCCATGTCAACGATAGAAGCAGTTTTTTATTTGATAAATTAAATATTGCTGCATAAAAAAGTCATCGATGTGATATCGATGACTTTTTTATAAATTCTTATAATTAAAATTTAAATGCGATACCAAGTTGACATATAGTGGTTGCTCTACCAACTTCGAAAAACATACCAATATTATCCTTAATCATATATCGTGCTCCAATGGTTAATTGATAATCAAAATTAAATATTTTTGTTGATTGATTTTTATCAACCGCTTCAATTGGATTAGTAGTAGTATACTTATCTAACGTATATAAATAGCCTAAACCAGCACCACCATAAATATCAAATTTTTCAAGTGGATAATGTGCATTAAATCGTAAAAAACCACCAATAATATTTCTTTTTACCGCAGCAGCATATTCGGGGCCGGTAATACTATTTTGATATTTGAATGAAGCTTTACTTGCAGAGTACTCTAAATTAAGACCTAAGCCGAAATATTTATGTAAGCCATGCTCATACTTAAGAACAAGGGTACCAATATTGGTTAGTTTGTATTCACTTTTAAAATTTTTATCATTATAATAAAAATCTTTTATATCGCCCACTACCCTTTTTGACGCAGGTAAACCAAAGCCTATTGATACCACATTAGCACCATCATCGAAAGCTTGCGCCGAAGCGGACTGCGTTTCTATTAATGACCCAACAATACAAATAATAAATGCAATTTTTTTCATGGTTTCTTTTATGTTTCTTGCGAAGTTAACGATAAAAATTAACACGAAACAAAAATATTAAGAGTGGATTGTTTTCTAAGCTTCAAGTTTTTAATGTATTGCAGCACATTTAAGGCATTGAAAAAGAGATAATAGAATGTATTCTATGACTAGTTATTTTAACAAACTACCATTTAATTTCATCAATTCTGTTTCTGAAACCTTGCCATTATATCGTGCATTCACCAAGCGCGTCAATGCATCTTCATAGATTTGTTGAATTTGCTGCAGTTCCAAAGTATTACTTGATCCTATTTTAAAACGCTCTAATGCAATATTTACTGTTTCTTTTACCAACTTCATATTTTCTTCCTCAAGCGATAAAATTTTCTGATCATCCTGATAGGTTTTAAAGGCTGTTAATAATTGTTGCTGCAATTGCAATTGAAGGTTGGAAACTGTATACGATGCATTTTCTACCTGCAATTGAGCATTTTTGATACGGTTGTTTAATGTAAAGCCATTAAATATCCTCCAACTGGCAGTAAAACCATAATTAAAACCAAGGCTTCGGTTTAACAATATTTGCCCTGCTTGATTTTCAGTTCTTGAAAACAAATAGTTTGCATTAAAATTAATTATTGGAAATAAATCTGATTTTGTACCACGCAATTGCTGCTTTGCCAATACGTTGTTTTCATTGGCATACAAAAAATTCAGATTTGATTTAAGATAGGATGTTTTTAAATCGTCATAATTGAGTTGAAATGAAATTGGTATGCTATCATTCACATCAAACGTTGTTTCAACAGGTCGCGCAAGTTGTTGGTTAAGGGTTGCTTTATATGCTTCTAAGTTTGTGTTTTCTCGATATAAACTGGATGTTTGCGCATTTTTATCTGTTTTTGCTTGCAATACATCGAGTTTAGATCCTGCGCCAACATCTAATCGCTTTTGTGCAACCAGCAAACGTTCATCTGAGATTTTCATATTCTCCCGTATCCCACTAATCAACTGCTTTTGTTTAACAATATTATAATAGTTTACGATAATGGATTCCAATGTATTTTCTATTTGAATTTTCGAAGATAATTTTCCAATTGCTTCTAATGAACTTAATTGATCATGGGTAGCAAACATTTTTAATCCGTTAAACAACGTCCACGTTAAATAAACACCCGCACCTACATTGCTCGATTTTGCGCCTTTTTTTTCAATAGATAGTCCAGAATTAAATTGCTGTTTCAACGCATTGTTACCAAAGTTGGTAGATGCATTGATGTCGACTACTGGCAGCATACCTGCATTCCCTAGGTTATTGTTATTGGCAGCAATTTTAGCACCGTTCGTTCCAATTGCAATGTCATAATTATTTTTTATACCGGTTTCAATGGCTTCTTCTATTGTAAGTTTTTCTTGGGCGAAAGCACTGCTCGTTATAATAAAAATAGAACAGATAAATAAGATAAATTTATGAATGCGCATCGTTTAGTTCTTTATGGTCATTGAAATCTGAATTTGAATTTTGTCTATCCGCTTTGTATTCACGGGAAAAATAAGAATAGATTGCAGGGATAACGAATAATGTTAATACAAGTGAAAACGAAATGCCTCCAACAATAACAATTCCCATTGCCATTCTACTTTTTGCGCCTGCACCAAGTGCAAGTGCAATAGGCATGGCACCTAAGGCTGTAGCAATGCTTGTCATGAGAATCGGTCGTAACCGCGCTGCGGCAGCCTGTTGAATTGCTTCATGAACCGTATGGCCTTTTTCTTTTAGTTGGTTTGCAAATTCTACAATTAAAATTCCATTTTTTGTTACCAATCCAATTAACATAATGATTCCAATTTGACTAAAAATATTCAATGTTTGATTAAAGTACCACAATGATAATAATGCCCCACTTAAAGCTAATGGTACAGTAAGCATGATAATAAATGGATCGATAAAACTTTCAAATTGGGCTGCAAGAATTAAATAAACTAGCAATAGTGCTAATAAAAAAGCGAATAACACATTGGAGGAACTTTCAGAAAAATCGCGAGACGGTCCTGTTAACGCAGTTGAAAAAGTATCATCTAACACTTTTTTACTAATCGCCTCCATTTCTTTAATACCATCGCCCACCGTTTTTCCAGGAGCAAGGGTTGCAGAAACGGTTGCCGATTGGTAGCGGTTATAATGATACAATTGCGGCGGGCTGCTTTGTTCTTTTATATAAACTAAATTATCAAGTTGCACCATCTCGCCTGAAGCACTTTTTACATACATAGATTTAAGATCCATCGGGTCGCTTCGTTTGGCTTTTTCAAACTGACCAATTACCTGATATTGTTTTCCGTTCATGTTGAAATAACTGAAACGTTGTCCACTCAAGCCAAGTTGTAAAGTTTGTGCAATATCGCTCACGGAAATACCCATTCCTTTTGCTTTGTCTCTATTAATCGTAATATTCAATTCGGGTTTGTTAAACTTCAAATCAACATCCACATTTTGTACTACTTTACTTTTATAAGCTTCATCCAAAAATAGCGGAAGTTTCTCTTTCAATTTTTCAAAATTAGGAGCTTGTAAAACAAACTGCACAGGTTGTCCTCCGCGCGAGCCTCCCGAGGAAATAGTTTGCTGCTGCGAGGCAAATACTCTTGCTCCTGGAAATTCCTTTGCCGATTTCATTATATAATCAGCAACCTGTTGTTGAGACCGTTTTCGCTCATTGGGTTCTGTTAACCCCAATCGTCCAAAACCAGTGTTTGCAGCACCAGACCCACTAAATCCTGGAGCAGTAACCGTTAATGATACTTTTTTCTCAGGGATTGAATCCTCGATAAATTGAGATAATTTTAAAATATAATCGTCTGTGTAAGTATAAGATGCTCCTTCAGGCGCAGTAATGGAAAGGCGCAGTGCACTTCTGTCTTCCAGTGGCGCCAGCTCTGACTGAACAGATTTGCCAACAAAGAAAATTAGACCAACGCAACCAATAATGATTACAAAGCCTAACCATCTTCTTTTCATAAAACGAGCCAATGTATTATCATATGAATTTACCATTTTTTCAAAGAAAGGTTCTGTCATTACATAAAATCGACTTTTGCGATGCACTTTTCGCACGAGTCTGGCATTTAGCATCGGTGTTAAGGTAAGTGATACAAATGCGGATATTAAAACGGCTCCGGCAATGACAATACCAAATTCACGGAACAACCTTCCAACGAAACCCTGTAAAAAAATGACGGGCATAAAAACGGCAACTAACGTAATCGAAGTGGATATAACGGCAAAAAATATTTCTCTTGAACCTCTGTGCGCCGCTTCAATTGGGTTCATTCCATCTTCAATTTTTTTATAAATGTTTTCAGTTACTACAATCCCATCATCAACTACCAATCCCGTCGCCAATACAATTGCCAGCAATGTCAACACATTGATAGAATATCCCATCAAATACATGATAAAAAAAGCACCAATCAATGAAACAGGAATATCTATTAAGGGTCGAATAGCAACGAGCCAATCACGGAAGAAAAGATAGATGATTAATATAACGAGTATAATGGCAATGATAAGGGTTTCTTTTACTTCCAGAATAGAGCGTTTAACAAACGTAGTATTGTCCAATGCAATATCCAGCGTCATATCTTTTGGGAGATCTTTTTTGATTACTTCCATTCGTTTATAAAACTCATCGGCAATAGCCACATAGTTGGCACCTGGTTGGGGTACAACCCCTAATCCAACCATCGGCACCATTGCCTCGCGCAAAATAGTTTCTTCATTTTCGGCACCTAACAATGCTTTACCAACATCTCGAAACCGAATTACGCGTTCGCCATCAGATCTGATGATCATGTTATTAAATGAATTCACATCGGTAAATTTACCAACCGTGTTTACAGTTAGTTCCGTTGTATTTCCAGTAATTTTTCCAGATGGTAACTCAACATTCTCTTTGTCCAACGCTTGTTTTACATCCAACGGTGTTAAGCCATAAGCAGCCAGCTTATCTGGATCCATCCACAAGCGCATTGCGAATTTTTTCTGCCCCCATATTTGAATCGTACTTACTCCTTCAATTGTTTGAAGTCGTTCTGCCAATATGTTTTCTGCATAATCACTTAACTCAAGCGTATTTCTTGTACTACTTTTTACCGTCATGGCGATGATTGCGTCGGAATTCGCATCCGATTTTGTCACGGTTGGTAAAGCATCAATATCTTGAGGTAATTGCCTAACTGTTTGTGACACTTTATCACGCACATCATTTGCAGCAGCTTCTAAATTTGCATCCAAATTGAACTCAACCGTAATACTGCTAGAACCCTGATTACTGGCAGATGAAATGGTGCGAACACCTTCAATTCCATTCAAAGCTTTTTCAAGTGGCTCCGTAACTTGGGATTCAATGACATCTGCATTTGCACCAGAATAATTTGTTCTCACCGTTATAATGGGGGGGTCAATAGACGGATATTCGCGAACTCCCAAGTAACTGTATCCTATTACACCAAAGAGAATGATAATTACAGACATCACAATTGCAAGTACTGGCCTGTTTATGCTTACCGAGGCTATATTCATTCGCTTCTTATTTTAAATCGTTTATTTTAACAAAAGAATCTGGCTTCAGCTGCATAATACCAGTTGTAATTACCGTATCTCCCGCTGCAAGACCTTTTGTTATTTGAATTTTTGCATCGGTACGTATACCTGTTTCAACTCTAGCATACGCTGATTTTCCATTTTTTAATACAAATACTTTCTGACCGCTAATATCTGGCATAATTGCCTCAGTAGGAATTAAAATGGCATTATCAATGTCATCCAATAAAACGGTAAGATTTGCAAAGGCGCCAGGGTAAATGATATTTTTATTGTTTTCACAAATTGCTCTTACTCGCACCGTTCTGGAAGCTAGATCAATCTTAGGTTCAATCGCAAACACAGAACCTTTAAACTTCTGATTAATCCCTTCAATTGAAAAAATAACAGTTACGCCTTTTTGTATAAAATATATATAACGCTCAGGTATTGAAAAATCGACTTTCACAGGATCTATTTGTTGAATACTTGCTATAATGGAGGAAGGAGACACAAATGCACCGTCACTGACACTTTTCAGGCCGATGATCCCATCAAATGGCGCTTTTATTTCTGTTTTTAAAATTTGAGCTGTTGCAAAATCCATATCTGCTTTTATGCTGTTCACCGCATTTTGAGCCTGGTCAAATTCTTGCTGACTAATGCCACTAATGGCTAACAATTGTTTTTGTCGCTGCAGCGTTTCTTCCGCGAGAGCATACTGTATCTGCAATTTTTTATATTGCGCCTGAAAATCTGCATCATTAATTTTTACGAGCAACTGTCCTTTAGTCACTTTACTTCCCTCTTTAAAATTTAGTTGAACAATTTTACCCGATATTTCAGGCTGTAGTTGCACATCTTCATTGGCTAGGATGGTTCCAGATGCTAGTATATCGTTACTTAATTTTTCTGTCTTTACTACATAAGCAGTAACATTTGCAGGCATCGCTCCTCCTTTACCTTTCCCTTGCATGCCTTTTCCCGAGTTATTCGGAAAAAAAATAAATTTCATGCCTATTAAAATTGAAATGATAATTACTGCAATAATTATATTTTTAAGCTTCATCGTTTATTGTTTTTTATAATTTGTATGTCAACCTCATTTACAGGCAAATTTTCGATGTTTTTTGCAATTATTTCCATCGCTGTATGAAAAGCTTGTTGTTCATTTTTTTTTAAACCTTTTAACGTAAGGCTATTCATTTCGTCTATTCCTTTATAGACGGAGGGCATTATTTTTTTTCCTTTGGGGGTAAGTTTAATCAAGTGTTCACGCCTATCCTCTGAGTTTATCTCCCGTGTAATCATTCCTCTTTCTACCAAATAATCCATAATGCGCACCATACACACTTTATCTACGCCAAGTATGCAGGAAAGATATTGTTGTGTACACTTTTTATCGGTTTTATCAATAACTACCAATGGAAAAAAATGACGATCTACTCCCAAGTGCTCCATGCTTTTGCTAAGCGCACCAAAGTATTGCTTAGTAAGCATAGCCATTTGCCTTCCTATTGGCATATATTGCATATAATTTGCTATTGTCATTCTATCAAAATGAACTGCAAAAATAGTTAAAATTGTTAATAGTTAACAGTATTAACTATTATTAACATAAAACTCAATGAAAAAGCACCTTTAATGAAAATAAAGGTGCTTTTTTAGTAATTAGTAAAGGATCACTTTTATGAAAATAAAAAATTAAATTTACGCTGAACGCAACATCTTTTTTATTTATCTGAATTGGTAATTTGTTCCTTCTACCTGTGTTAACAGAGTTGCAGGAGCATCTGTTGCAATTGCTCTGCCATCCACTTTTGGAGATACCGGAGAATGTTTTGCCAAATACTCCTCCATCACATCATGTAAGGTATATCCAAGCATTTTTACGTTTTTAACATCTTTTACCCTACACAATACACTATCCAAATCTCCTTCGCGCTCACAAGCAGTAATTGTATATGTTTTATTTAAGTCAACTTGTTTACCATTTATTTTTAATTCTTGTAAACGTTTCCCCATTTCATTTCCAATTGTAAACTTCATTTTCATTCCGCTGAAACGAATAAGCCAGCCTCCAAAACGTTTTGTAGCATCTTTAGCAAATACATTTTCCATTTCCTTTTCCAACCAGTTCGACAATTGTTGCCCAGTGACTTCGCCCATTTTAACATTAGAGTTTACAGGTAACATGCTCCATAAATACTCTGTTGTAATTTCCGCTTCTCCAGTTTTTGGATCAGGTATCAATGGTGTGCAAAATCTAAAACCATTTGATAAAGATATATCGGGTTTGGATTTCCACATAACTGCATCTGTTATTAAATTGTCCATTGATGTTTCAATAACAAAGTAGCGCTGCAATATTGTTTTTGTTTTTCCGATAACACGTTTTATCTCTTTGTTGTATGGTTCATGAATTCTTTCAAGTAACTGAACCATTTCTTCATCGGCTTTATACTTTTCAGGATCTACTTCCATTAATTCATAGCTCTCCTCTTTAATTTTGCCGTCTTCAATCACGATATCAAGCTTTCCTAAAAACGAAGCAAATGAGCCTGGCTCTGTAACTTTACTATATTTACCTTGCAATGGCTCGCGAATACGCTCATGTGTATCTGCTCCCAAAATATAATCGATACCTTCAGAATATGGCTGATTTGACATATGGAGCTGCTGTGCCATACCCATGTGCGTTAATGCAAAAACCATTTTGCACTCCTCTTGCTCTTTCAACAGGCGAACATACGCAGCAACATTTTTTTCGGGATCGGAGAATTTAATCCCTTTACTATAATCAGGTGATTGGCGAATAGGAGTTAATGGATCATTATACCCTACAAATCCAATTTTAATGCCACCGATATAAAATGTATGATAGGGAGGAAACATCAATTCCATTGTTTGATCATCAAACATATTGCCGCAAACCTTCGGAGCATAATATCCACCCATATCTTTCACCATCATTTTTTTTCCATACACCACCTCCCAATTTCCTGGAAGCATTAAATCATAGCCAATATTATTCATTAATGGAATCATCGCATGTCCTTCTGATAAAGCAGCTATTGCACTTCCTTGAAAACAATCCCCTCCATCTAACATTAAGGTATTTGGATTTTCTTTTCTCAATTGATTGATCATGGTTTTTAAGTGTGCAAATCCGCCGCGTTTTCTAAATGCGGCTTTCCCTTCTTCCCAAAAAAATTCATCATGCACATTTACTTGTCCGTGAATATCTGTTGTGTGTAATAATGTTATGCGCTGTGCCTTTCCAGTTCTTATAGCATTACTTTTCATCATTTCTTGTACCTTGCCTGTTTCTGCAATGGCAAAACTTGATACGGGATTTAAGCCCAAACCAATTGTTGCTGCACCTATAGTTTTTAAAAAATTTTTACGAGATAAGCCAGTGTCGTTTATAATTGGTTTACAATTATTGCATGAACAAGAGTTCGTGTGTTTTTTTATTTCAGTCATTTTTAATGCTATTTAATTATTAAGAAAATGTTTTATTGCAATTGTATAAAAGTTATTTTTTTTAAGCTGTATTGAAATAAGTTTTAAGCTGTATTGAAATAAGTTAAGAGCAGAGAATAAGCTAACTAAAAATTAATTTTAATGAGGAAGTTTGCTTTTTAATATTCCATATACCCAAGTACCAAGTATTGCACTTAAAAGTACTACAATAATAATTAATAAACCGCTACCTATTAATGCATATAATGGACCAGGGCAAGCGCCAGTCATTGCCCAGCCAAATCCAAAAATTAAACCTCCAAAAATATTGCCTTTCGTATATTCTTTAGGAGTGATTTTTATAACATCACCTGAAATAGTTTTTATATTATATTTTTTTATTAATAAAATAGAAATAATACCGATTACTACAGCAGAACCAATGATACCATACATTTGAAAAGCTTGAAAGCGAAACATTTCCTGAATTCGAAACCAAGAAATTACTTCTGCTTTTATTAAAATAACTCCGAAAATAAAACCAATTATTAAAAATTTTAAATTTTTCATGATAGATTATATATTAATTTTTATAAATAAATAGGTTAGCTTTTATAAATGCATTATTAATGGTAATATAAACCAAGTCATAATTAAACCCCCAACAAAAAAACAAATGGTTGATACTAATGATGGCCATTGCAGGTTAGATAGACCCATAATGGCATGGCCAGAAGTACAACCATTAGCATAACGGGTACCAAAACCTACAAAAAAACCTCCTACTACCATTAAAATAAAGCCTCTTAATGTAAACAGGGAATTGAAATTAAAAATCTGTTGTGGTACAAATCCTGTATGATCTGTTATACCTATGTTATTCAAATCGATAATGGTGTTTTCAGAAATTTTAATAGGGTTTGGATTTTGAAAAAAATAACCTGCGACTAAACCTCCAAGTAAAATCCCAAGCGCAAAAATTAAATTCCATGATTCGGATTTCCAATTATATTTAAAAAATGAAATATTCATAGGAATACATGCGGCACAAATATGACGTAGTGAGGATGAAATACCAAATGCTTTGTTTCCTAAAATTAATAGGGTAGGCACCATTAGTCCAATTAAAGGGCCTGAAACATACCAAGGCCAAGGTTGAGTTAAAATATTCATTGTTTGCAGATGTTAATTATTTAAAGTTTATTTTTTTATCTTTTTCTTTCTTTTTAAATGCTGAAATGGATTCAAAGGGGCCATATTTATGTTGATGTTCTGTAAACACATCAGTATAAGGACCAAAAGGTTCATCAATAGATTTGCCAGAAACGTTAGGCCAATCTTTTCGAAGATCTTTTAATGGTCGTTGTTGCGAATTTACAAATGCTGCAATATCCCATGCTTCTTCATCTGTTAATTGCGGGGCATCATACGTTGTGCCTAATGGCATGTTTGATTTTACATACCCTGCAAATTTTGTTAATCGATATAATCCCGCACCGATATTGTAACTTGATTTACCCCATAGTGGCGGATATTGGTAAGTAATATTATCAGGATTCATTTTACCTTCACCATTATCACTATGACAAGCTTTACATTTTGCGATGTATATAGATTTGCCTTTTATTGGATCTGCCGCTCTGTTTAAAAAAGCTAATTTTGTAAGGCCTACACCTTTTGGTTTATCACCTTTTTTTACATCTTTACCTAGCCAAACAAGATATGCTTTTATTGCTTGCATTTCTTTACTTAATGAATCCAATCCAGTGCCATTCAAACTGCGTTCAAAACAATCATTTACTCGTTTATAAATATTTTCAACAGCACCAGAACGTTCTCTTAATTTAGGATAGGTAGAAGCTACAGCGCTGTAGTTGTTTCCGAAAGGTTTAGTACCAGCATCTAAATGGCAATTTTGACAATTCATACCATTACTAATCTGTTTAACACTACCTTTTGGCCCCAAGTAGTATGCAGTATTAGCAATTAAGGATCTGCCATAATGAATTATTTTTCCTTGTGCATCATTAGGAATGTTATTGGTATCAGGTGCTACCCATACATCAGTAATAGGTTCTGATTTTTTTTCAGGAACTGTTTTTACAACCTCTATTTTACGATGCTCCATTGGTGAAAAAATTTCTGGAATGCCACAAAAATTAAAATATATTAATACGCCAATTAATAAAAATAAAAAAATAATCAGGTTCAACAATTTTAAAATGGTATCAATTAAGTTTTGTTCTCTTTTATTTTTCTCGTTTAACATAAAATTATGCTGATTGACAACATCGAGTTTTGTATAATATTTCTATTTTTTTTATAAAGATAGAAAAAGATGATTTTATTATTTTATTTAATAATATAGTGTATTAATATCAATTACTTTTTTTATCATATTCTATTCCTTGCTCCATCAAAACATATTTTACTTTCCAAGCAAAAAAAGCAAGGTAAATGTAACAAAAAATAGGAACCATGAATGAAAGGTGAACACCCACCTTATCAGCCATTATACCTTGTAGAGGTGGAATTAAAGCACCTCCTAGAATAGCCATTACTAAAAGTGATGAACCTTGACTAGTATGTTTACCTAAGCCAGCAATTGCTAATGCAAATATTGAAGGCCACATAATTGAATTATATAAACCTACACTTATTACCGACCACATGGCCATTTCACCTGTGCTAAATAAAGAAATTATAAGTAGTATAATGCAAATAATAGAAAACAATAATAATGTTCTAGCAGCTTTTTCTTGCCCAATAAAAAATGCAATAATGCTAATGACTATGAATGGCAAATAAACCATCATGGAGCGGAAGTCAATCACTTCGTTTTCTCCTGCTTTTATTTTAAAAATTAATAAAATAAAAAAGAAAGTAGCCACTGGTAAAACAGCCGTTACTATTTTTTTTACTGATGTAGAAAAATTAAATACAGATACGGAACCTGCAAAACGCCCAATCATTAAACTACCCCAATATAAGGCAACATATATGGTTGCCGCAACAGGTGGTATACCCTTAATTTCTTTTAATCCTACAAAACTTGTCATAAAGCTACCGACAGTTACTTCAGCTCCTACATAAAAAAAAATAGCCGCAATACCCATTCTTAATTGTGGGTATTTTAATGCGCCAATTCCTTTTTCAATTACCTCGTTAGCAGTAAATTTTGGAAGGGATATTATTTTAAATACAATGATTAAGATTAAAAAAATCACGGTTAAGACGAGGTATGGCATCTTAACCGAATCAATATCATTTACGTTACTGGTTGTAGTAAATATTAACGCGCCACCAACAATAGGGGCAATGGTAGTGCCAAAAGAATTAATGGCACCAGCTAAATTTAATCGATGTGAACCGGTTGCAGGTTCGCCTAGCAAAATCACATAAGGGTTGGCAGCAATTTGTAATAATGTAAAACCTAATGCAAGAATAAATAAAGCGACTAAAAAAAAGCTGAACGATTGGGTTATTGCTGCTGGATAAAATAAAAAAGTGCCACCAGCTGAAATAAGCAAACCTAGTAATATGCCATTTTTATAACCTATTCTATTAATAGGGTCGCTAGATAATGATGAAATTATAAAATATACAAGTGAGCCAATAAAATAAGCACCAAAAAAGGCAAATTGTATTAGCATTGATTTAAAATACGTTAATACAAAAATGGCTTTAAAATGTGGAATTAAAATATCATTAAGGCAGGTGATAAAGCCCCACATAAAAAACAACATGGTAAGAAATGCTAATGGGATAGCATAATTATTTTTTTCTTTCATATAACTTATTTTTTATCGAAAATAGGCATTTAACATGAATGATAAATAAAATTAGTTAACCAATCTATTGTTGTTTTTTACTATTCCTGTAATGATCAGAAATTATTTATTGTCTAATTACTTTTAATAATAAATTAAATAAATAAAATAGTATTGTTTAATAATACTTTAACATCCACTATCACTGGAGTAAAAAATAGTATAATTAAACTCAGTTAATTATCGTTTTTTTATGTTATTAATTTGATAATAAAACATCCTCAAACTATTTATTACAATAGAAGAAATGAATGTTTTAATTGGTAATTATTTAAATCTATTTTCTTAGTAAAAGTGCTTATAGTTAAATAAAAAAATCATAAAAATTTTATTATTATATTCTATCAAAAGATGCTTCAAAAAAAACGATTTTAATTTTTTTTATATTGAAATTAACTTTTTTAATTTAAAATATCGACTATTTTTGTCCGTCATTGTTAAAAACTTGTTTGTAAGTTTTTAAATAAATTGTATGGAAAACTTGTGTGTTTGTTAAAACAATAAATTATAATTGTAATAAATATTGCAAAAAATATAATTGGTTAAATTAATTTAGATTTTTAGTAAGCATTTTAAATTATTGCATTATACAAACAATTTAATTTTAACCTTTATTTAGTTCCTCCCCAAAATTACTAGTTAGTGCAACCAATATTGTTTAACCTAATAATTAATTCATATGTGTATGAAACAAAAAATTACAATTTTAACTGTACTACTAATTGGCAGCATATCGAGTGCTTTTTGCCAGAACAAATTACTTACAGGCAAAGTTATTTCTGGGGATGATAAGCAAACTTTACCTGGAGTAAACATTCAAATAGTAGGAACAAAAACAGGAGTTCAATCAGATTTAGATGGACGTTACTCTATTGAAGTAACGCCAGAAAATAAATCGTTATCATTTTCATTTGTAGGTTATGTAACACAAGTAGTTGCTATTGATGATAAAAATATCATTGATGTAACATTAATAACAGATAAAAAAGTACTCGATGAAGTGGTGGTAGTTGGATATGGTGTACAGAGTAAAAAGGATGTAACGGGCGCTATTTCTTCTATTAAAGGAGAAGTGCTGAAAGATGCACCAGTGCAAAGTTTTGATCAAGCATTAGC
>JBDTFR010000099.1:0-2917 GCA_039937835.1 Bacteroidia bacterium
ATAATTTTTCCGATAACAATTTTCTCTTTTGAAATACTCGTACGCGTATTATCTTGCGCTTTACCTAAAACACAAAATAATAGCACATATGCGAGAATAACGTATTTCATGAAAATTATTTAAACAATCGGATCACATCATTACCATTTGCATATAATAATAATGTTAACAATAAAATCATTCCGGCATATTGAGCATACTCCATAAATTTTTCATTGGGTTTTCTTCCCGAAATTACTTCATAAAGTAAGAACATAACATGCCCACCATCTAACGCCGGTATTGGTAAAATATTCATAAAGGCTAATACAATACTTAAAAATGCGGTAAATCCCCAAAAACGTTGCCAATCCCAAGTAGGGCTGTAAGCCTTACCAATGGAAACAAAGCCACCAATTTCTTTATGAGCATCTTTAACGGTAAACATTATTTTCATTTGTTTAACGTAATCATCAAAAGTTTCATAGGCTTTACTGATCCCTGCAGGAAACGATCCTAAAAAAGTGTAGGTTTTAACATCTGTTTTAAAAAAGTGTAAAAGATTAGTAACCGTTACACCAATGGTGCCTCCTTCTGAAACTGCCGCATTTAAATTTAAGGTATCGGTATTTCTAAGTACTTTAATAGTTACTAGCTTATTTTTATTTTCTTTTAATATTTTAGAACCATCTTGAAAATATGTTGCCGATTGATTATTAATAGCAATCATTCGATCGCCTTTTTTAATACCTGCCGATGCAGCAGGTCCTCCGGCAACCACCGAATCTATTTCAAACGGAAAACGAGGCTCTACCAGTCGCGATTTGGTTTTAATCATTTCACTTAAATCATCTTCCGAAACGGGTATTTCTATTTTTTGTCCATCCCGATCTATTTGAATGCTTTTAGCCGTATTAATAAGTACTTCATACATTATTTTATTAAAATGTTCTACAGGTTTGTTATCAACAGCTAAAATCTTGTCACCATCGCGTAATCCCATTTTATAGGCTAAACTATCCACACTTACGCCATATTTTACATTTGCCGTTGGAATGTATTCTTCGCCCCAAGCAAATAAAACCATTGCATAAATTAAAATACCTAAAAGCACATTCACAGTAACACCACCCAACATAATAATTAGCCGCTGCCATGCCGGTTTAGATCGAAATTCCCATGGTTGTGGCGGTTGTTTCATTTGTTCTTTATCCATCGACTCATCAATCATTCCAGATATTTTAACATATCCGCCTAAAGGCAACCAACCGATACCGTATTCAGTATCTCCTCTTTTTATTTTAAATAATGAAAACCAGGGATCAAAAAAAAGATAAAATTTCTCCACCCTTGTATTAAATAATTTTGCAGGAATAAAATGCCCTAACTCATGCAATAAAATGAGTAAAGAAAGGCTTAAAATAAATTGGGTTGCTTGTGTAAGTACGTCCATTATGGTTATTAATCGTTAATAGTTAGTGAATAATTAGTGAGTAGTTAGTGAGAGGTTATAAAAAATTAATTGCTTCTTACCGCCTGCTCATTCTGTTTTTCTAATTCTTAATTAGTAGCTCCTCTGTTGCAAACTTTCTAGTTTCTTTATCTGTTAACACATAATCAGCGTAAGTGGGTGTTTTAATAAAGGCAATGCTTGCTAAGCATTTTTCTATTAAATCACTCATTTGTAAAAATGCTATTTTATTATGTAAAAATGCACTTACAGCAATTTCATTTGCTGCATTTAAAATACAAGGTGCATTTCCTCCCTTATTCATGGCATCATAAGCGAGTGCAAGGTTACGAAATGTTTTTGTATCGGGCTGTTCAAAAGTAAGTTGTGAGTTGTTAAAAAAACTAAAGCGAGGAAAATTCGATTTTACTCGTTGTGGATACGATAATGCATATTGTATTGGTAATTTCATGTCAGGCAAGCCCATTTGCGCTTTCATACTACCATCGGTAAATTGTACAACAGAATGAATAATACTTTGCGGATGAATTATTACATCAATTTGATCAGGTTTTAAATTAAAAAGCCATTTTGCTTCAATTACTTCGAGTCCTTTATTCATAAGAGAGGCAGAGTCAATCGTAATTTTGGCTCCCATTTCCCAATTAGGATGTTTTAATGCTTGTTCTTTTTTTACGGAAGATAAAAACTGAACATCCTTTCCTCTAAAAGGTCCCCCGGAAGCCGTCAAATATATTTTTTCTATGGGATTATGAAATTCACCAGCAAGACATTGAAAAATGGCGGAATGTTCTGAATCAACAGGATAAATATTTACTCCCTTTTTTTTTGCGAGAGCAGTAACTAACTCACCTGCTACTACGAGTGTTTCTTTATTCGCAAGTGCTATTTGTTTTCCAGCATTTATTGCTGCCATGGTTGATTCTAAACCTGCAAAACCCACAATAGCCGCCACCACTAAGTCAATATACTCCATTTGCACTACCTGTGCAATTGCTGCATTTCCAGCAAACACCTTAATATCGTATGGTTGAAGTGCCTCTTTTACATAGGTGTATTTGGTTTCATCAGCAATTACCACCGTATTGGGATTAAACTCAATGGCTTGTTTTATTAATAAATCAGCATTGGCATTGCCCGTCAGTACTTCAACAGTAAATAGATCTTTATTGGCTCTTATTACCTCTAATGTTTGAGTGCCGATAGAACCCGTAGAACCAAGTATTGCGATGTTTTTTATATTTTCTGACATACGTTATTATTAAAAAACCATGTAATCTGTTGGATTTATTGGTGTTCCATTATACCACAACTCAAAATGAAGGTGTGGGCCAGTACTCTGCTCCCCCGAATTACCAATAATTGCTATCGGATCACCCGCTTTTACAACATCACCTATTTGTTTTAGCAAAACAGAGTTGTGCTTATAAACAGAAATCACATTATTAGTGTGCTGAACTGTAATGG
>JBDTFR010000100.1:0-7059 GCA_039937835.1 Bacteroidia bacterium
TCACTTGTTCCTTAAAACAGCCTAAATACATCTACTGCCAACTTAACCCCGGATGCCGCATACCCTATAATCAGATTTCCGATATGCTCTGTCATAAGTACAAACGTAACTACTTACTTTTGACATCCTCTTTTGCCCTTACGAGGCTTCATCATTGGTTCACTTGCGTTCAGCTCTTTGTATTCTTACCTACAGAAATCGTTGTTTCCGTTTTTCTTTATCGCTCACGACAAAACAGTTTCCTTTTCTTGCAGCATAAAGTGGTTTATTAAATCTTCTGAAAGTCTTTACTAGGCCTACTCTCATCTGTTCTAAAGCATCAACAATCTTGCGATTGCTGTTCAAGTCACACACGTTTTGGGGCTTGGCGAAGGTGGCGATTTTCACCACAAATGTTGATGCGGAGAACTAAACTTTGATTAACCACAAATGTGTCTGCGGAGCACTGAACCGCCACTTTTGCCAAACGCCTGTTAGTGGCTGCCGTTTCATGTCGTGTCATAGATAAATAATATTTGTGTTTAGGCCCCATTCTTTGTCCTTGTTGGTTTTTAAATAGTTTAAAATTTCTAATTTATTTGTTACGTCTGTCGAAATGTTGCCACACCAAAAGTCAAGTATTTTATTGTCCTTAAATTTAAAAATTAAAATATGTTCTGATTTACCAATTCCACCTGTGTAATAAGTCATTAATGCTAAGTCCTGTCCAAGTCCAAAATAAATTAATTGTCTTTTGGGCATTTCTTCACTTAAATAGAAAACAAACTTCTGTTTTAAAAACACCTTTTTTTATTGCCACCAAAAACACAAACCTCCATTTCCTGGATTTTCAGTAGTAAATGCTGTAATTGCTTCTACGCTATTGTTATTAAAATCATAGGCTGTATTATATTTCCAAACTTTACCATTGCTTTCATCGTTCACCAATAAATCTTGGTTAAAGAACATTAAATCACCAAATTGGGAATTGTCAATTTTAAAACAAATAGCATCATTTTGCGTAAGGGTGTATAAATTTACAGGGTTATTATTGACTGCAGAACCCGATTTAGGTTTTGCTAATAAATTTTTAATAAAAGCTGCATTTATTTTTGTAAGTGTTCCGTTGTTATTTCCATTGGCACATTGTCCTGCTGTTCTTAATGCTCCATATGCTCCAACATAGCTTCCATCACAATTGTTGGCAACCCATAAATTTCCCATAACATCAAATGCTACTCCTTCAGGAGCTGAAAATGGATACACATCAGCCTCTGGAGCACCAGATTTGTTTATACATTTTATTTTATTTGCATCACAAACTATTGACCAAAAATCGCTATAGTTTGATGCTTTTGAATATACAATGATTGCCTCATCTGTAACGTCACTTGCTATTAAATTGCCATCCTGGTCATAAGCAATATTTCCCCATACAGATACATCTCCACCTGGCACAGGAAGGTTAATGAAGTTTACATATTTTCCATTTGCATTTGCAGAATATATTCTTATATTTCCTGATGTAGTAAAAGAATAAGTAGCTAGGGCTAAATCTCCATTGGCAGGGTTTACAGCCATACCTGCAATAGCATTTGGAGGAGTAATAACATCTAATAATGTGGGATTATTAGTACTTGTAGGCGTATTGTTTTTATATACTAATACCGCACCGGTATCATCTCCTTTTACTATGGATACAAACATTTGGGAAGCGTGAAAACCATTTATTAATGAAGCATGTGTACGAACACTATTTACCCCAATTCCATTATTACTAGTAACATCTGTACTAATATTGAAATCCCCTAATTTATGATTGCTTATAAGTTCAACTATTTCTACTTTTTTAGAATTCCAAAGTGCATGATAAATTCCATATTGCGTACGAGCTGCTGTGTTTTTCCAAAGTATATTCATATGATACCCAATTGGCGTATATTCTGTAGCACCGGAATCTATTACAAAGTTTTTTAAATCATTGCATCGTTGCATAGCTGTTGCATTTTTACCTGCATTGTACCAACTATTTTGTGTGCTTTTAAATACAAATAGAACCCAATCGCCATTATTGGCTAATTGTCTAAAATCTGTATCTATAATATAGCCACATCCTGTAACTACTAAATCAGAAGGATTTGCTTGTGGGTTAGTTATTTTTACATAATAATCTCTTATTACTGTTCCGTCTCCTGCGGTATAGCCCTCAATGGAGTTTATTTCTGTAACATTATATTTTATTAATAAATCCTTATAATGTTCAACTTCTACTAAAGTCCCATAAGCTTGCTCAACCACAATTTCATTATTTGTTTTATTCACAATCTCATGATACGATTTGCCAGCCGGAGCTCTTACTTCTAAATCTGAAGGATTAAAGGTTACCGTTGTGATTAATGGGAAATTAGGGTTTGGAAATTTTAAGGTAACTATTGGTTTGTTAATTCCATGAATTATTTTGTCAATAAAAAGTCCAGATGTTTTTAAAACAGAAGTTTGTTTTCTATTTAAGTGAAGAAAATGATTTTTGGGTTCCATTATTATTTTTTTATTAAAGTTTTTTGCCTACTCTTTGTTACTCGATTTCGGCTTTCCGATTTTTTATTCTTTAATACCTTATTCTTAGGACTATTTTTAGTCAACCTATTTCAGGACGATGCATTTCATACGGTTGCTACCGAACTGAGCTAAAAAATGTGCGAGATTAAAAGCGCCAAACTGCCCAAACCGATAAAGCGAATTAAATGTAATGAACTTCCAGCAATTTTATAAAAATAAATTTATACCGCTGAAAAATAAAATTGCATTGCGGAAAGGCAGCATTTTTTTTAACTGATGTTACCGGTAGTACTTTATTTATCCAATCAGCAAACTAACACGTCTACCAAGTCCGAATTCGAATATTCGATAGAGCGTCGAGAGTTGAATATCGCACTTTCCATTCTCAAGTCTAGAGATGTAACTTTTTTTCGTTCCAAGTTTTTCCGCTAGTTGGTCTTGAGTCATATTTGCTTCTTTGCGTGCTTCTTTCAGCATAACGCTAATTACAAAATATTGCGCCTTCTCTTCAAATTCATCCCTTTTAGTTGAGCCAATTTTACCGTATTTATTTTCGAGAAGTTCTTCAAAGTTTGTTACGTTCTTTGTGTTTTTCTTTTTCATGTCCGTTTATTTTTTCTATTGAAAATATTCCTTCCTTAGCTTTTCAGCCAATTCGATTTCCTGCTTCGGGGTCTTTTGTGTCTTTTTTTGAAAACCATTAAACAAAATCACAAGATTCCCTTTATCGAAACAACAAAACACCCTAAAAATATTACTTCCAACTTCAATTCGTATTTCAAATAACCCGTCAGTTCCAGTCATATGATCAAGGAATTTTTTCGGAACTTTATCTACCGTTCTCAGTAAAATAAAGATATATTCTATTTTCGCTTGAACTTTTGGAGTCTGAGCAGCATAAAATTCAAAGAAATAATGTCTATGGAAAATGATTCGTCTTTCTACCTTCACGTTACAAAGTTAACTATAAAGTTAACACGAACCAAATTTATTTTGACAGTTCCGATTGGCGGGTATTACCAGTAACGATCAGGCTAAAAAATGTGCGGCATTAACTGCGCAAAATTGACCTAACCGATAAACTAAATTAAATGTAATGAACTTCCCGCAATTTTATAAAAATAAATTTATACAGCTGAAAAATAAAATTGCACGGCGGAAAGTCCGCATTTTTTTTCGGTAATGTTAGGCGTTCGTTCTTTTTTATCGTCAATGTTGTAAATGTCATTTTAAATTATAAATTTGTAACCATTGTATAACGTTAAACTATATGGTTATGAATAAATATTTGACACTTTCCGAAGCCTCTGAACTCATTGGTAAAAGTAAAGAAACTCTCAGACGTTGGGACAGAGAAGGCAAGTTGTCAGCTGTCCGTGAACCAATGAGTAACTATCGAGTCTATAAACGGGAGCAGGTCGAAATGTTGTTTGCTGATTTTGTTAGCAAAGAGGTTGAAGGTGATGTTTCTAACCTTGTCGAGCCTCACGGTGATTATTCTGTTTTAGAATTGTTTGCTGGTGCTGGTGGTCTTGCAGTCGGAATGGAAAAAGCAGGATTGAAATGTGTCGCATTGAATGAAATTGACAAATGGGCTTGTCAAACTTTGCGAAACAACCGCCCGCATTGGAACGTGTTAGAAGGTGATATAAAGTCTTTTGATTTCTCCAAATACAAAAATAAAATTGACGTTGTTACTGGTGGTTTCCCTTGTCAAGCATTTAGTTACGCAGGAAAAAAATTAGGTCTTGCAGATGCAAGAGGAACACTTTTTTACGAATTTGCCAGAGTTGTAAAGCAAGTCAATCCTCCGATTTGCATAGGTGAAAACGTTCGTGGTTTGTTAAGTCACGAAAATGGAAGAACATTACAAGGAATGATTTCTATTTTAGATGAAATTGGGTACAATGTTGTACCTGTTCAAGTTTTAAAAGCTGTTAATTTTAAAGTGCCTCAGAAAAGAGAAAGACTAATTCTGGTAGGAATTAGAAAAGATATTGATTTGCAATATGAATACCCTAAACCTTATAAAAAAATTTACACCTTGAAAGATGCTTTGAAAAAGGGTGAATTGTTTAATTGTAATGTTCCAAAGTCTTCAGGAGCAAAATACCCACAAAGCAAAATTGATGTTTTGGATTTGGTTCCTCAAAAAGGCTATTGGAGGGACTTGCCTCTGAAAATTCAAAAAGAATTTATGGGTGGTAGTTTCTATTTAGGCGGCGGAAAAACTGGCATTGCAAGGAGAATTGGTTGGGATGAACCATGTCTAACACTTACCTGCAGTCCTGCGCAAAAACAAACAGAAAGATGTCATCCCGAAGAAACTCGTCCATTTACTGTTCGTGAGTATGCAAGAATTCAAACATTTCCGGATGATTGGAAATTTGAAGGTTCAGTTGCACAACAATACAAACAGATAGGAAATGCCGTTCCTGTAAATTTAGGAAAGGAAATTGGTCATTCTATCGTGAAATTTTTAAACCGATATTACAACTTATCAAAACCCAAATAATAGCTAAAGTTCTCAAAAGTAATCTGATCTAAAATGTTTCTTTGGGATTTTTTTATTTCCGATTTTACTTCTTCTAATGCAGAATTTTCGGCTATTTCTTTGTTTTGATCTATCGATTTTAAATAATCTTTTATAGCAATAGGTAACGCTTTGTAAAGTCTAAACAATGCGTCTTCTTGTCCTGAAAGTAAAAAATAAAATTGATCGCCTGAAATTTTGTAGACTCTGCTATGGCTATATTCTTTTCCATTTATTTCACCAGTCCACAACTCACAGAAACTGCCTTTAGCTAAAATTTGAACCCAATAGCATTTTGCATTTTTGTAGTCATTTGCATAACGAGCTAATTTTTGAAAAAGAGCTTCAGCTGAACTACTATTCATGGTGTTGTGCTTATTCTTAATATCCGCAAATAAACTGTTGGTTTTCGCTTTAATGTCGAAGCCGCTCAAATTACCTAGTTCGAATCCCTTTATTCCACCTAAGACTTGTTCATGAAATGTTCCAATCGAATTGTTGATTGATTTATCTATTTGTCTTAAAATTTCGGCTTGAATAAGGCTTTCTTCATCTATGTCATTAAATTTTGAATCAAACGTAAGTTTGATTGTATCAACCTTATTAGAGTAAAAATTCTTTTTGGTGATATTATTTTTCGCCTTCAAATAAGCTTTATGAAGATTGCCAACACATTTTAGCAAATGATCATCCGAAATGAAGTTTACATATTTATTTTTCATATAAATTCTGTCATTGTTTTCACTTGCTAAATTAGCAATAAAAATATGATGACAGCAGGTCGGCTGAAAGATTGCAATGCGTTTAGAGAATGACGCCTAACGAACTGGGCTTTGCATAGTGGCGGATTTTAGCAGAAAGGTTGCCACGAAACATAAAGTTCGAATTAGTGATTTCTTTAATACGAAGCGATCGGCCCGCCATTATGCAAAGTTGATGTTAGCGGTTCGGCATTGTTTTCATCCTGCAACTTTTAAATACAACTTTGTAATTTCGTCAATAACTAATTGTGGGTCTTTTTCCCAAACAATATGATCAGCGTTTTTTGCAACGACATATCTGTGATTCGGTAGTTCGCCAAACTCTTGCAAACAAGAAATCCACTTTCGCCTTTCCTCATCTTTAACTATTGAGGATGGGGGTAGATTTTCAGCACGGATTAGCGTCAAAGGTATTGAAGATGGAATAAATCTATCCTGCATGTAAATTGATATTTTTGGAAGTTGTTTAAGAACATAATATAAACCAATTTTATTTTGTTTTATCCATTTCCAATCTTCTGTCTTTTTTAGTGAGTTTGTATAATCTGTAGTCCATTTTTCAGTAAAATAACAAGGAGTGGCTACATCTATAAATACAGCTCCCATTATTTCTGATTTGTTTCTATGGGCAAATAGAGATGAATAGAAACTTCCGAAAGAATGGCTTACAAGAAATATTTTCTTATTATATCCCAATGTTTTCAATCCTTTTTCTAAATTATTAATTTCTTGCTTGAAATTAACGTTAGTAGTGTCTATTTCACTTTTCCCCAAGCCTGCTCTGTCATAAGTTATTAAGGTTGCATTTGTTTTTTTGTGAATCTCATCCAAAATTGATATCCAATCAGAAGCGTCACCGCCATTTCCCGACTCAAATAAAATAGGAATACCTTCTCCTTTAGTTATAACGAAATGCATTTTAAGACCATTAACATTTATTAATGTATCTATGGTTTGGGATTGTCCTTTACTATGAATTAGTAGAATTAGCACTAAAAATAATTTAAGCTTTTTTGTCATAATTTTGTCTGTTTCAAAGAAGATAATTAATTCAAATTTATTATTATAATGGATTTTCAATAACGTATTTGCTGACCGCTAACGATTAAGCTAAAAAATAGTGCGGAATTTAAAACGCAAAACTGCCCTAACCGATAAAGTGAATTAAATGTAGTGAACTTCCCGCAATTTTATAAAAATAAATTTATACCGTTGAAAAATAAAATT
>JBDTFR010000101.1:0-70202 GCA_039937835.1 Bacteroidia bacterium
AAGAATGGATGTATGATTACAATTACAATAGACCTCATAGATCGCTTAAAAATAAGACACCTATGGAATATAGATTAAAGGAATAAAATTCTACTTTTGATTGGCTCTAATTTTAGGGGAGCATACACCGTCAGACTATGAAGTTAATAAAACTTTAAAAGTATAAGTTGTACTTTATGGCAACTTTATTTATCTTTGTTTTGTGGATAAAAAGCATAAGTGCGGGACAATCATTTTCTATAAAGACTATTTTGAAGAGTTTTTTGTAAAGCAAAGACCGAAGGTTAAAGACAAAATTATATGGACACTTGATGTTATCGAAGACCTTTAGCGAGTTCCTGATACCTATTTGAAGCATTTGGAATCTACGGACGGGCTTCTTGAAATACGTGTTCACGTCGGAAGTGATATTTTTAGGATCTTCTGTTTTTTCGATCAAGGGCAATTGGTTGTATTAGCAAATGGCTGTCAGAAAAAGACACAAAAGACTCCCAAACGAGAAATTTAAAAGGCTTTAAAAATCAAACAAGAATATGAAAGCGAAAAAAAATAGCATCAAGTCTCTTGCTCAATTCAAGGACGAACAATACGGGAAACGTGGGACTGCTAAGCGTGAGAAACTTGAAGCTGGTTATGAAACTTTTAAAATCGGTGCGTTAATTCAGGAAGCAAGACTTGAAAAAGGTTTAACACAAGACGAGCTTGCCCAAAAATGTGGTACGACCAAATCTTACATTTCTAAAATTGAAAACAATATAAAGGAAGTACGTATCTCGACTCTTCAGAAAATAGTAGAGCTTGGTCTCGGCGGACATTTACAACTTTCAATCAAATTATAGCAAGTCAAAAAAAAATGAAAACCACATATCTTCGCGGACAGTTTTTTGTTAAAAATTTAAATTTGGGTCGGTGTTTATATAAACTTAAAAATTAAAATTATGGGATCACAAGCAATTCAAGGACAACTTTGGGGGAAGCAGCCTAAAGATTGGGCAACTATTCAGGAACAAACTGCAAACGCTGGTTATAACCATGCATTATATTTTTTAAAGGTTAAACCTTCTGATAGTGTTCTAGATATTGGTTGTGGATCTGGGTTGTTTTGCAATCTTATTAGTGAAACTGGTGCCAGTATAACAGGCATTGATGCCAGCGAAGCAATGATAGTGGAAGCCAAGGGACGGCATCAATCAATTAAATTTTTGGTTGGTGAAATGGAAGAACTTCCCTTTCTTGATGGAGTTTTTAACATTGTCAGCGGTTTTAACTCGTTTCAATACGCAGCTAATATTACGAATGCGTTGAAAGATGCAAAACGTGTTTTAGTGAGAGGAGGAAAATTAGTTACCATGATTTGGGGTAATAAAGAAGATTGTGAGGCAGCGTCTTTTTTAAAAGCAGTCGGGAGTTTGCTTCCACCACCACCACCTGGAGCACCTGGTCCTTTTGCTCTTTCGGAGAATCAGCTATTAGAGAAAACATTGGAAGCGGTAGGTTTTAAAATTATTAACAATACTGACGTTATTTCTATTTGGGATTATCCGAGCAAAGAAATTGCCTTGAAAGGACTAATGTCTTCGGGGCCAGTGGCAAGAGCCATCGAAAATAGTGGTTTTGATAAAGTGCTTGAAACCATTTCAGCTTCCATTCAACCATACATCAAACCAGACGGAAAGGTTGCTTATAATAATAAATTTAGAATTGTGATTTCTGAAAAGGTATAACACGTCACTGACAAAAACTTAACTCAGAAGAACATTCGTAAAACACTGCGGACTACCTTGCCGAGAAAATTTAACAGATAAAGTTTTAAAGGCGTAAATCGGGTTAGCGAAAATAAGGTAGACGGAATGGCCAGCCGCCATCAAAAGCTATAAAATATATGCTGTATTGTAAGTTTTTTAAAGTGTGTGCTGTTAAATTTCGTCACCAACGTGGAACAAAGATGTAGGTATTTAAATGCATGCGTTTTATAGCCAAACATTGCGCAATAGTATAACAGACACTTTAATTGTAATCTCGAAACGATAAACATTAAAAACAGTAATCCATTATAAGAATAGCTTGCTTTTTTAATAAGTACATTTATATAGTTTATTATATGAATTGCAAGAAATTTTAAAAAATAAAAATGAAACGGAAAGATTTTTTAAAGCTAGGCGCCATAGTTGCTGGGGGAGTATTTTTAAATAATAAATTATCTGCTAAACTGCTAAGTTTAAATAGAAGCAATGATATTGATTTAGTAATTGTGGGTTCTGGCTACGGTGCCGCGGTAACCGCATTACGATTGGCTCAAAAAGGCATAAAATGCACCATTATAGAAATGGGATACGATTGGGGTAAAAGCGGTATTGCTTATTCCAATTTATTACAACCCGGTAAAAGTGCTGCATGGCTAAGAACTTCTACGATAGCCCCTTTTGGTAACTATCAAATTATTGAAAAATTTACAGGAGCCTTAGATCGAATAGAGTTGGAGCATATAAAAGTATATGTGGGTAGAGGGGTAGGAGGAGGTTCATTAGTAAACGGAGGCATGGCAGTACTACCCAAGCAAAACTATTTTAAAGAAATATTACCCAGCTTAAATGACGTGGATTTTTACAATAAATACTTTCCACTCGCCAAACAAATGTTAAAAGTAAACGAAATGCCTGCGCCGTTTTTTGATTCTTGTGACTTTTACAATTTTGCAAGAACTGGTGAAACACAGGCATTAAAAGCTGGCTTCAAAACGATACGGGTACCCAATGTATATGATTTTAATTATATGCAAGAAGAGTATAAAAATGCTGTTCCCCGATCTGCCTTTAATGGCGAAGTAATTTATGGAAATAATTACGGTAAAAATAGTTTAGATAAAACGTATTTAAAAGAAGCAATTGCAACGGGTTTAGTAACTATTTTAGATTTATCAGAAGTAACCGACATTATACAAAATGTAGATAATACCTATACGCTTAATGTAAAAGTAATTGATACTGGAGGAAACAATATTGCCAATACGGTTATTAATTGTAAAAAATTATTCTTGTGTGCAGGTAGTATGGGTTCTACGCCGCTCTTGGTAAAAGCAAAAGGCACTGGAAGTATTCCCAACCTGAATGATGAAATAGGTTTAAATTGGGGAAACAATGGTAATTTAATGACTGGCAGAAATTCCATAGGACTGCCAACAGGCGTTAGCCAGTCAACTATACCGTCTTCGGGAATTGATAATTGGGAGGATTTAACAAATTCCTTTTTTGCTGAAATTTCTCCAATGCCAATGAATATGGAAGCATGGACAACCTTGTATTTAATAATTAATAAATTAAAAAAAACAGGTAATTTTTATTTTGACCCTATTTCTAAAACAGTAAAATTAAATTGGGATAAAACCCATACCGATGAAATGGTGAAAAATTCCATGAAATTTATTGATAAAATGAATGCCATTAACGGCGGCACCTTAGCCATTTTATTATTTAATAGTGGTATAGGAGATGACATTTGTTACCACCCACTAGGCGGTTGTGTAATTGGCAAGGCTACCGATAATTATGGTAGAGTAAAAGGAGTTAATAATTTATATGTGATAGATGGTTCTTTAATACCAGGTACCATTGGTGTAAATCCATTTTTAACTATTACGGCGTTAGCAGAACATTGTATTGAAAAGATTATTAAAGATGATTTTTCTAATCAAACAGCCATAAAAGTAGTAGAAAATAATATTACTAGTATTGTTGTAAATCCTAACCCGTTTATTGATTCAATTAAAGTACAGTTTCATTCCAAAATAAATAATAAAGCGGTAATTAGCATATATACCCTCGCAGGTGAATTGGTTTACACGAATAAAAAAATAATAATCGAGCAAGGAAGTAATTCTATTTTTATAAATGAATTAGGTGGCCTTGCCTCTGGTAATTATTTGTTGCATATAATGGTAGGGAGTGATAAATTAATTCAAAAAATAATTAAAATTTAATGGTTTAGTGATTGGCGAGTTTTAATGGATAGCATATGTATAATAGATTCTGATCTTGATAGATACTTCGCTCGGCTCAGTATAACGGTTTTTGAGCTGCTATATCCATAAAAAATAATATTTTGTCATTCTGAGCGAATAGAAGGATCTCTATTTGATTTCTCATAAGGAAGATAGGGTTGGGTACTTTATTATTACCTAAATTATTTTTAAAATGGTCGCTTATAAAATGCCAACCGTAATTCTTTCTATTTCTGCTAAATTTCCTCCTTAACCTTTATTATATTTGCGGTTCAAAAAACATAAAACAATGAAGGAGAATTTTGTTGAAGAATTAAGATGGCGAGGAATGTTGCATGATATTATGCCAGGTACAGAAGATCTTTTAAATAAAGAGACTGTTGTAGGTTATATTGGTTTTGATCCTACTGCCGATTCTTTAGGAGTAGGCAACATGGTGCAAATTATGACCTTACTTCATTTTCAACAAGCAGGCCATAAACCCATTGCCCTAATAGGTGGTGCTACGGGCATGGTAGGAGACCCATCGGGTAAATCTGCAGAACGTAATTTATTAGATGAAGAAACACTAAACCATAATTTAGCTTGCCAACGAAAACAGTTAGAGAAGTTTTTAGATTTTACAAACACTACCAACCCCGCAGAAATAGTTAATAATTACGATTGGTTTAAACAATTTTCCTTCTTAGATTTTATTCGTGATGTAGGTAAACACATTAGCATTAATTATATGCTAGCAAAAGATTCGGTAAAAAATCGATTGGAAAATGGGATGAGCTTTACAGAATTTACCTATCAATTGGTGCAAGGTTTTGATTTTTATTATTTATGGAAAAATAAAAAAGTAAAATTACAAATGGGTGGCTCCGATCAGTGGGGAAATATTGTTACGGGTACTGAGCTAATTCGTCGTAAAGGTGGTGGAGAGGCTTATGCATTAACTACTCCTTTAATAAAAAAAGCAGACGGTACTAAATTTGGTAAAAGCGAAAATGGTAATATTTGGTTAGATAAAAAAAGAACATCGCCTTATAAATTTTATCAATTCTGGTTAAATGCAAGTGATGAAGATGTGAAAAACTACATTCGTATTTTTACTTTATTTACAAAAGAAGAAATTGAAGAACTAGAAAAAAATCATGCGGATGCACCTCATTTAAGAGCATTACAAAAAGCATTGGCAAAAGATATTACCATACGAGTGCATTCTGAGAATGAATTTAACAATGCTGTTGCGGCATCTGAATTATTTTTCGGAAAAGGTTCCCTAGAAGATTTAAAAATAGTATCCGTAATGGATGATTTTCAAGACATCATGAGTGATGTACCTACCTTTACAATAAATAAAAATGATATTACTAATGGAATTAATATTGTAGATCTGCTGGCGGAAAAAACAAAAGTATTCTCATCAAAAGGAGAAGCAAAAAAAATGATTCAAGCGGGTGGTTTATCGGTCAACATGGAAAAGGTATTGAATACCGATACGCAAATAAATGAACATCACTTATTACCCAATGATTATTTATTAATAAGAAGAGGGAAAAAAGATTTTATAAAATTAAATGTAATTTCTTAGCGCCTGTTTAAATTTTAAGCAAGCGCTTAAGTTATTGAATTAATAAATTGCAGCCTCTGATATCACTATTATCAAAGCGTCCTAAAATTTCAAATGCATTGTTATCAATAACTTTACCTAAATCTTGCGTGGCAATAAAAGCACAAGAATTGATATTTGCTAAATCAATAATATTAATTCCTCCTGTTTTATTAGGAGGTAAAAAGGTAAATGGGTCATTCGTATCTCTTGCTAATACTTGCATCCAGGGTGGGCAGTTAAAAATGCCATTTCCTTTTGAATAAGCTTGCGATAATAATTCGGTCATACCATATTCGCTATGTATTGTTTTTACTGCAAAGCCTTTACATAATATAGCGTGCAACTCTTCACGAATCATTTCTTTCCGTTTCCCTTTCATTCCACCTGTTTCCATAACAATGGTATGTTCAAACACTAATTTTTTATTACTAGCATTTAATTTATCTATTACATCTAACAGCGCATAAGTAACACCCAACAAAATTGTTTTCTGTTTTCGCTTTTCCAGCGCTTCGAGTTTACCAATTAAAGCATCATATTCATCTAAATAAAAACCACTGTCAGCATGATTACTTTTTTTTATTAAATCTTCTACCATGTATATTAATGAAGAACCATTGCGCTCTAAATAAGAGGGTAGCAAAGCTAAAATACAGTAATTAAAAATATCGCCATAAAAAATATTAAATGACTTTTCATAACTTTCTTCATAAATAGTTAAATCAGTAACATAATGGGTGCTTGGCGTATCTCCAGTGGTGCCGCTACTTGTAAATAGCTGTTTAGTAGTAGCATTTCCCTCATCAGAAATAATGGCATGAGTTTTAAAAAAAGCAATCGGTAAAAAAGGAATTTGGTTAATTTCAGTAATGGAAGCAACCTCTATTTTTAAAAAATGGAGGTATCGCTTGTAAATTGGGTTATTTATTGCCTGATAGTTAAATGTTTCTAAGGCACGCGTTTTAAAATCATCAGAATTTTTAATAGAAAAAATGGAAGGGACGCTTGGTTTCAATATAAATAACAGTGAAAAGGTTTAGAAATATATAATTGTTTCACCAAAAATAATTATTAATTTTATGTTCACATAGCTATTTATAAAATTACCTTGCGAAGTGGGCATATATTAGTTGTGGAAAAATTTAAAACACCTAAACATGAAATTATCACATAAAATAATATTTTTTCTCGTTATTGTTATGGCTGTTGTTTCTTGTGTTAAAGAAAAAAATTTTCCACCGCAGCCAGTGATTACTTTTGATCAGTTTGTTACTTATTCTGGGAAAAATGGCGACATAGATTCTGCGGATTGTACCATTAAATTTACCGATGGTGATGGTGACGTGGGCATTATGAAGGGAGATTTAAATTCGCCAGATAACTTAAAGATGAAGTACTTATATAAAAGCCCGATTGATGGTCTTTTTCATCCAGTAGATGCGATAGATTCTACTACCGTGATGGATACGCTGTTTTTTAGTTATCGAATACCCAATTTAACTCCCAATGGGCAGTATAAAGCGTTAGATGGAAGTATAAAAGTAAAATTAAGAACTAGTCCTGTTTTTTATCCTGGACACCACATTGTTAAATTTGAAATTACATTGCTTGATAGAGCAGGGCATTTAAGCAACCGTGTCTCAACAAATGAAATTAATATTCCATAATTTTTTTATGCATGATGTTTGTTGGTTTCACCCTTTATTGATCAACTTTCATTCGTAAAATTTGTTAAGGTTACGTAATTGATTTATGAATTTCAGTTATCTTCGTTTTTAAATATATTGAATGTGTCAGATAGCATAGTAATTATCCCCACCTATAATGAGAAAGAAAATATTGCGAGAATGATTCGCAAAGTATTTTCAATGGACTTTACATTTCACATTTTAATTGTTGATGATGGATCACCAGATGGTACAGCGAATATTGTTAAAAGTTTGATGCAAGAATTTCCAGGGAAATTATTCTTAGAAGAACGCAGTGGTAAACTAGGCTTAGGAACAGCCTATATCCATGGATTTAATTGGGCTCTGGTTCGTAAGTACGAGTATATATTTGAAATGGATTGTGATTTTTCTCATAACCCCGACGATTTAATTAGATTAAGAGAAGCTTGCGTAAATGGTGCTGATGTTGCTATCGGGTCTCGTTATGTAAAAGGGGGTAAAGTAGAAAATTGGCCGCTGGGTAGAATATTAATGTCTTATTTTGCTTCTGTATATGTACGTACCATCTTATGGGTTAATATACAAGATACTACTGCTGGCTTTAAATGCTACAAAAGAAAAGTACTTGAGCGGATTGATTTTGACGATATAAAATTTGTTGGTTATGCTTTTCAGATAGAAATGAAATACATTGCTCATCAATTGGGTTTTAAGTTAGTTGAAGTTCCTATCGTATTTAAAGATCGTACAGAAGGTAGTTCTAAAATGACGAAAGGTATATTTAAAGAAGCAATATGGGGCGTTTTAAAAATGCGCTTTATGAAATTTCATAGAAAAAAATTAAAGTAATAGATTCCACTTAATTTTAAAAAGTATAAAGACTGTATAAATTGTTTAAATGAAAACACTTATTAAAAATGCACAGATTGTTAATGAAGGTAAAATTTTTAAAGGTGATGTACTCATTGAAGACGACTTAATATTAAAAATTTCAGAAAGCCCACTTTTTATTGATGCAGATAAAATAATAGATGCAAAAAATCAATATTTGTTTCCTGGTTGTATTGATGATCAAGTTCATTTCAGAGAACCTGGTTTAACTCACAAAGGCGATATTTATTCAGAATCAAAAGCTGCCATAGCAGGTGGTATTACCTCTTTTATGGAAATGCCAAATACTATTCCCAATGTGTTTACCCAACGTCTATTAGAAGAAAAATATGATCGGGCAGCAAGTGTATCGCTTGCTAATTATTCTTTTTACATGGGTGCTTCTAATGATAATTTGAATGAAGTTTTAAAAACCAATCCCCAAACTGTTTGTGGAATAAAAGTTTTTATGGGCTCCTCAACTGGCAATATGTTAGTGGATAATAAAGAAACATTAGAAGCTCTTTTTTCTAAATGCAAAATGCTTATTGCTACTCATTGTGAAGATGAGGCAATCATACGAGCAAACATGGAGTTATATCGTAAAGAATATGGAGAAGAGGTTCCGATGGAAATGCATCCACTTATTCGTTGTGAAGAAGCGTGTTATAAATCATCATCATTAGCAGTAGCATTAGCAAAAAAATACAACACCCGTTTGCATATTTTACATATTTCTACTGCCAAAGAATTAACCTTGTTTAATAACACCATACCGCTTAAAGAAAAGCGAATTACTGCAGAAGCATGCATTCATCATTTATGGTTTACCAATGAAGATTATACTACTAAAGGATCACTCATAAAATGGAACCCTGCTGTTAAAAAAAAACAAGACAGAGATGCGATTTTAAAAGCAGTAATTGAAAATAAAATTGATGTAATTGCAACAGATCATGCCCCGCACACATTAGAAGAAAAAAATCAATCTTATTTTAAAGCCCCTTCTGGTGGGCCATTAGTGCAACATGCATTAAATGCGATGCTACAATTGTATCATCAAAAAAAAATAACCTTAGAAAAAATTGTTGAGAAAATGGCACATGCAGTTGCTGATTGTTTTCAAATTGAAAAAAGAGGATACATTCGCGAAGGTTATTTTGCAGATTTAGTTTTAGTAGATTTAAATGCCATATACACTGTTAATAAACAAAATATATTGTATAAATGCGCATGGAGTCCTTTTGAAGGAAACACCTTTAATTCCATAATAACGCATACGTTTGTAAATGGAAATTTAGTATACGATAATGGTATTTTTAATGAAGCAAAAAAAGGAAAACGATTAAAATTTATACGTGAATAAAACGTATCTTATAGTTTAAATGGCCTAAAAAAATAAAAAGATAAATTTCATATATTAGATTTTGAACATAATTTATTGGATTGTAAAGCCCCTCTCTATTCTGTTTTTGAATGTTTTCTATAAAATTGATTATAACGGAAAAGAAAATATACCCCTCGGTAAACCTGTAGTATTTGCTCCTAACCATGTAAATGCATTTATTGATGCAGTATTAGTTGGTATTGCTGTAAAATATAAAGTTCGTTTTTTTGCAAGAGGCGATGTATTTAAAGGCCGATTTTCGAGATGGATTTTAAATCAATTGAGCATAAGCCCGATGTATCGTATCCAAGAAGGTTATGGGGAATTAAAAAAGAATGATAAAACATTCGAAGAATGCCGCCAAATGCTTGTAAATAATAAAGCATTAGTCATCTTTCCAGAAGGTATCTGTATACAGGAGCGACGTTTAAGACCCTTGAAAAAGGGCTTAGCAAGAATTGTTTTTCAAACAGCAACCTCTATTAATTTTAATAAAGATATTCTAATTGTGCCCGTTGGCTTAAATTACAATAACCCTACAAAGTTTAGAAGTAATGTTACCATTAATTATGGTAAACCTATTTCTTTAGATGCATTTGAGCGAAGTTACCGAGATGACAGTATTAAAACCATAAATACGTTTACAAAGCTGCTGGAAGAACAAATGCAGCCTCACTTAAATATTATTAATAATTCAGATAACGATGAGTTAGTTTCCAATTTAGAAGAAATATATTTAAAAAGATGGATACAAAATAAAAATGAACCCTTTAATTTAAAACAGCAATATCTTGCCAGTAAAGAAATAATAGCAATGGTAAATAACTTAACAGCAGAGAATCCACATGCATTAGATTCATTAAAAGAAAAAATAAATGCCTATTTAACAAAAATTAAACAACATCAATTACGCAATCATTTATTAAACCCTGAAACAATAAATAAATCTACTAGTTTAACTTTTATTTATGAATGTATCATTCTTTATATAGGTATGCCCATTTATGGAATGGGTTTATTAATGAATTATTTACCATACAACTATACAAAAAAATATTGCGATAAAAATGTAAAAAGTAAGGAGTTCTATGCTTCTGTATATGCCAACATGGCCATGTTTTTATGGTTATTTTATTATGCTATTCAATTGTTGGCTGTTTCACTTTTCAAAAAGTGGTTATTATTGGGTACTTATGCTTTATTAGTTCCCTTATTAGGGTATTTTGTATTGTATTTTTATCCAGTTATGAAAAAAATAAGAGGACGTTGGCATTTATTAAAATTAGTACGAAAAAATAAAAAATTAATTACAGAATTAGTAAATGAAAGAGAAGATATTATTGCCCAAATAGAACATATGGTGGCTCAAGAGCGTTTGGTAGTTAATTTGGGTAAATAATAGCTTCTAGCTTTTTAACCAAATTAACCAATAAATGAAATAGGTTTAAAATAGGCGCGAATAAATATCATTTTTATAAGTTCTTATATAGATTACATAGATTAGTTTTTCATATATTTGAATAGCAATTAATTACTAATTACTTTATAAAAATAAGTCAGATGAAACAATCAGAAATAAAATTCACCGTAAAATTAGATGAAAATAATTTACCGGAAACCATTGATTGGAGTGCAACAGATGGAGGTGAAAATAGCACCAGTAAGGCCGTAATGATTACCTTGTGGGATGCGAAAGAAAACAATACTTTACGTATTGATTTATGGACAAAAGATATGATGGTAGATGAGATGAAGCAATTTTACCACCAATGTTTATTGTCAATGGCTGATACCTTTGACCGTGCTACGGGCGAAAGTGAGATGGCGAAAGAAATGAAAAACTTTGCAAACAATTTTGCTGAAAAATTAGAATTGATCACTAAAAATGAGCCTAAATAAAAGTATTTTTTATAAATAATTTTTCAGAATCAGTACTTAATTCTATTAATTAAAATATTTCTCAGTAAAAAAATTTGAAAAATTATTGTTGTGGCGTTTTCACAAATAGTTTATTAGCATCACTAATAAAATCAAGTAGTTCTTTTCTGCCTTCTTTTTTTTCTGCGGATGTATAAAAACATTGTGGTAACTCATCCCATTGTTTTCCCATTTCTTCTTTGTAATGGTTCATTTTTTCAGAAAATTGTTTTTTTGATAATTTATCCATTTTCGTAAATACCATCACAAATGAAATTCCATTTTCTCCCAACCAACTCATAAACTCTAAATCTATTTTTTGTGGTTCTAAACGGGAATCTAATAGCACCATCACGCACATCAAATTTTGTCGTTCTAAAATGTAATCTTGAATAAATTTTTCCCAATTTTCTCTAGCAGATTTTGCTACTTGTGCATACCCATAACCAGGGAGATCTACCAAATACCAATTATCGTTAATAATAAAATGATTAATAAGTTGTGTTTTCCCTGGTTTACCAGATGTTTTTGCTAAATCTTTACGCGTTACCAACATATTGATAAGTGATGATTTGCCAACATTTGATCTCCCAATAAAAGCATACTCTGGTAAAGTAGGTGCTGGGCATTTGGTAACATCTGAATTGCTGATTACAAATTGAGCTATTTTTATTTCCATAATTTTAATACATTGAGATCTACTATTAGTAAGGTTAAGTGCTATCAATACCTAATAGTTATAATTTTTAATTAATTTTATTTTTTATAGGTAGCAATGTGACGTTCTTTTTTTGTATTGTAAATATCAGTAAATTTAACCATTATGCCCGTTTCTTCTACGTCTCCAAAATGTTTGTTGCTCGATGTTCCAAAGGTTTTCATAGTAGCAGATAAGTTCATATAGGCATTTACTAAAGGAGGTACATGCTCATTAAAAGTACGTACATGCTGATTTAAAATACGATGCCCTTCTTTATAAGTTAGTCCTTTTATTGACTTTAAAAATTCACTTACATCTGTTTTTATCGGCAAAGGATCAATAGGGGTAACTAAATGATCAACATCTGGGAAATAATAATTCATAAATGACAAAATTAAATCACGAGCATGAGTATTAAAATCCGTATACATGGTTACTTTACCAAAAAAGTAACTGATGTCGGGATTGTCAACTACTATAGCTCCTAAACCATCCCATAAATTATCTAATGAAAATAAACCTTTACGATTATCTACCGTTGGTTGATATTTAGGTTGTACAAAAGAACGACCCAATTCTATAGTGGTAGGAAGATATTCTTTTATAAATTTCTCTGAAAAATGAAATAGCTCAGTTGTGGCTAATTGCACAATACCGTCTTTTACAGGAGCATCTTTGCACTTAATAAAGCGGTAACCGCCTACTATTTCTTTATCTTGCCAATTCCAAACAATTAATTGTTTGTAGGGTGCATCTTTAGCTATATCAAATTCATCAATGTCTATTTCTTTACCTGTTCCACCACCAGCTGCCCTAAAAGTAAGTTCTCGCAAACGGCCTATTTCACTCATTAAATTTGGCGAATCAGTCTGTGTAATAATATAAATTTTATTATTACCATTGTTCGTATTGCGAATAAACCGTTCTGGAGTGAGTTCTGATTCTAAAGCGCGAATTTCAATTGGTGCTATAATTTCTTGCATCATTTAACTATTAGATTTTTAAGAAGCTTTATTTACTCATCTGTAAAGTTAAATGGTTTTTAACTATTAATGGTTGTCAACATTTTACTTTTATCGCCCGTTTTTAATGCATATACATGCTGTTTTACTCTTTCTGCCCAATATTCAGGTAGTTTGTCATCCGTAAATGTTTGCCATGCTATTGGCTCACCAAATATAAATGTAATGGTTTTACCTTTTTGTTTGTACATTTCATCCACTAAATAGAACATTTCTATGTTGGCTTTAATACCTATCTTTTTTCTCCAGTAAGCTAAGTTGTAAAAGAAATTAGAATTACGGCCTCCTATATATACTGGAATAATATTCTTTTTGTATTTAACTGCTTTGGTAATAAAGCTTTTTTGCCAGGTTAAATCTAAAATTTGTTTATCATCTTGTTTACGTGAAACGAGGCCTGCAGGGAATAATAATAAACAGTAAGTAGAAGAATAGATTTCTTCAAATTTTTGAGTGTAGGTGGCGGAGTTACGGCCTAACTTGTTTACAGGGATAAAAATATTACCAAAATTTTTAAGATGCAGTAATAAATCATTTACAAAAAAACGAATATCTTTTCGAAACTGACCGGCTGCTTTCATAAAAGCAATACCATCTAAGCCTCCTAAAGGATGGTTGGCTACCATAATAATACCTCCTGAAGATGGGATATTTTTTTCGCCAGTAACACTTATCGTTGCTCCAAATTCAGCTAAAGCGCAATCTGCAAAATCTAATTCGTATTGATCTCTAAATCTATAATTTGCATCGTTTAAATCTTCCTCATGAATTGTTTTTTTTATATATTTTAATAAAAAACCAGGAAGAAACTTTAATAATCTCGGATTTTTATTCCTGATTATTTTCTCTATGTCGATAATTTTTGGAATATCTGTTTTAGTTGCTAAGGGTGGTGGCATATGAGTTTGCAAGTATCTTATTATTGCGAAATTAACAAAATTTTATGGAAAATTCATTTATTTGAAAGACCTAAAACCGTAAAAGAATTTTTTCATTTTCTTCTAAATTATAGCTATTGAGCAAGTTATTTGATGTTTTTATAGGACTTTAGTTAACCTTTGTATCAGAAATTGTAACCTTACCAACGTTTTTATAGTTAAAAATTATAGTATTTAAATAGGTAGCTTAATCAATGCAGATTGAAAAACTTTTATTTTTTAAAAAATGGAGCAAATTATTTACAAAATAGGGCGCAGCAGAATTATAAAGATTGCATTTATCCTATGTAATTTGTGCATACATAATAGCATCGCTCAGGAAAGTAATTATCCCACTCCTGAGGAAGTTAAAGCGAAGGAAGAAGGTCTTGAAAAAATGGGTTGGCAAACACCTATTGGTAAAATAAATTCAGCGAGCCCCTTAATGGTAACAGGACCCATGCAAGATTGTGCTGGTGCAATACCTGTTTGTGCACAATCATATACACAAAGTTCTTCTTATTCAGGAAATGGTTCAATAAGCGAAGTGCCTACTACGACATGTTTGAAGAGTGGAGAAAAAAATTCTGTATGGTATATCTTCAATACTCAATCAGCAGGTAATTTTGGTTTTACTTTAGCTACTGCAAAAGACTACGATTATGCATTGTATGACATAACTACTATAGGTTGCTCAGGAATACCTAGCGCTACTCCAACAGTTTGTAATTATTCAGGGGCAATTGGAAATACGGGTATGTCAAGTGCAGGGTCGGGTACGTCACAACCCGCAGGTGGAAATGCATTTTGTGCGCTTTTTTCAGTTTCTGCTGGACAAACGTATGCGCTCATCATTAGTAATTATACTGGCGATGCTAGTGGCTATACTCTTACTTTCCCTTCAACGGCAGGTTATGCTTCTATTACGGATGTGACTCCACCTACTATAAATCCTCCTAATGCAATTACCAACAATTGTGATAATACATTTAACATCACTCTTTCAGAACCAATAAAATGTAGTTCTATTTCAAGTGATGGTAGCGATTTTACAATTTCAAATAGTGGAACTATTACTGCTGCAAGCGGTATTGGTTGTGACGTTAATGGATTAACTAGTCAAATACAAGTTACCTATACAGCTCCTACTTCAAGAACATATACCGTTGGAATTAAAACGGGAAGCGATGGCAATACCTTGTTGGATAATTGTAGTAATGCAATGAGTACTAGCCAAACCACCACATTTAATCATTTAATTAATTTGAGTTTAACTGCTAGCGTAAGTAGTATTTGCGTTAGTGGTTCAGCTGTAACGCTAACAACCACAGGTGCAAATGCTGGTGGTACCTATACATTAAACCCAGGGGGAGTTACCAATACTACTGGAATTTTTACAGTTAACCCCACGGTTACTACTACCTATATTGTTTCTGTAACGTATGGTGGTTGTACTCAAACTGCAACTAACATCGTAACGGTAATATCAAATATTGTAGCTGCTATTAGCCCTATTAATCCAACTATTTGCAGCGGTACAACTACATTAACTGCATCTTCATTAATAAATGGTTCAACGTGTTCCACTTGTACATACTCTTGGAGTTCTGGAGCAACAACCAATGCTATTACAGTAGGCTCTGGAACCTATACCGTTACCGTTACCAAACCTGGTGCAACCTGCACGGGCTCAGCAACGTCAACGGTTACCTTAACTTCGGGTTCGAGTTCCAATTGTAACATAATTTATGTTTCACCTTTAGGAGTTGGTGATGGAGCGACTGCTACTACACCCACCTCCATTAATAACGCTTTAACGGCTGCGGTTTGCAACGGCGCTATTATTAAAATGCAAGTAGGTAATTACCCCATTTCAAATAAATTGGTTGTAAGCAGTTATGTAACATTAGAGGGTGGATACAATATTGGATTTACCACAAAAACAAGTGATATGAGCTCTGGAAATGCTACCACCATTAAGCGTAATGCAACCCCTGATGGAGGAACTGGATTAGTTGTTACCGCTTTTGAAGTTTCACCGTCACAAACAGGGTTCCGTTTTCAGGATTTACGAATTGAAATTGCCGATGCTGCGGCGGGTGCAAAAATATCAAACTATGGAATAAAACTAGGAGCGAGTTGTACCACTTACAACATTGTGAGATGTTATATTGATGCTGGGCAGGGGTCAGACTAATTACTGAGTGAGTATAACATCTTTTTTTAGTTAAACAAAAATTTATACAATGAAACAATTTTATCACATTTTTAAAGTACAGCTTACGGTTATTATCACTGTAATATTGCTTGTTGTAAATGTGAACAATGGGCTAGCACGAAGTGGTGCTATTTTAGAAAATATACAGAGTGATAGCAGCGCTTCTATAATTTTTAGAGCTCCTTCTTATTGTTCTACTGGCGGAAAGACTGGTGAAAATTATGGTATTACGGAGGTTATTTTTAACACAATAGACAATTCAACTGCAACTAATCTTGCTTACACAGACTATACGGCTAGCCAAATTACTTCTGTAATAAAAGGAAACTCTTATAACATTAACGCCTATATTAATACTGTGGGGAACTATACATTTTATTCGCGGGTGTGGATAGATTGGAATCAAGACGGTACGTTTAATAGCACTACAGAGCAGTATGATTTAGGTACAGTTACCAATAAAGCTAGTGGATTAAGTACCTTATGTCCACTTTCTATTACGGTTCCAGCAACTGCTACGCTGGGTACAACACGTATGCGCATAACTACGGGTTACGGTGCTGCATACCCAGACCCTTGCAGGGCATTGGGGTCTTTTAGTGGTGAAACAGAAGATTATGGAATTACGGTATCAAACCCTCCCGGTGCATCTTATGGAATATACGCTCCAGGAGTTATTTCGGGTATTACTGATTGCGAAATATATGCTCAAGGAGGTAGCGGAACAGCGGGCTGTTTAGTTTGTAGCCCAACAGATGCTGCTTATGTGAATAAGACTATTAGTACCTTTCCTGTTATTACAGCAACCAATGTTTCCTGTACAAATAAAAGCATAACACTTGCTACAGCAGCGTCTTCACCAACTTGGTCAGGCTCGTCACCAATAAGTGGCTCAGGTGCGTCTACCAACGTAACATTTACAACTACTGGAAGAAAAGACGTTACCATGACTAGCGGAGTGACCTGTCCTAGTGCAGCAAGCCCAACTGCTAGCCCCAACGCTACCATTCCTGACTATTCTTGCTCCGGTGGCATAAGCAGTAATATTGTTATTTCCGGTTATACGGGTTGTACAATAAACACAGCTAACATTACCGTACTGGTAAATATTACCCATACACGTGTTTATGATTTAGTATTGTTTCTCATAGCTCCTAACGGAAAAATACTATCTCTGGCGGCGCACAATAGCCCTAGTGGTGGTGCGAATTTCACAAATACAATTTTTTCTGATGCTGGTTCATCTAATATTTCCAGCGGTACTGCACCTTATACAGGCACCTATAAGCCCCGCGGGTATATAGGTACAGATTGTAAAACTTCAGATGTAGCTACATTTGCAGCTATAGCTGGAGCTGGTTACAATCCAACTGGAACATGGACTTTGTTTGTTTCAGATGGAGCGCCCAGTAATCCGGGAGGAATATTGTTGAACTGGACGCTTAATTTACCTGCTGCCACAGGTGGCGGTTTTGGTGCATCTACCTACACCGGTTTCACCAACATGATGATGGCACCTCCTTCCTCTGGCACTATCACAGGTACAGCCAACGGTTGTCCAGATTTATACAATTATGCAAGCAGTACTGCTGGAACTCCCGGTATCACTTATTCTTGGTCTATTTCCCCCACTACAGGTGTTACGATAACATCACCTACAGCTAGTGCTACAGATATAACCTTTCCTAATTCTACAACCACCTATACGGTTACTTGTACACCAAATTCAGAGTGCTGTGGTGCTTTAACTGCGGTAACCTATACCACCACGATTAATGCTTCACCTGTTGTACCTACTGCATCAGCAAGTAATGCAAGCCCCTGTACAGGAGGAACAACTACTTTAACTGCTACCGCACCTGCCAGTTCCAGTTATGCTTGGTATGATGATCCAACTAAGGGTAACTTACTGGGGACAGGAGCTTCATATACTATTCCTTCTGTAACAACTGGTTTAACCATCTATTATGTGGAAGCCGTAAATGTTAAAGGTTGCGCAAGTACCGCCCGTAAGGCTGTTAACGTTACAGGTACGGTAACCACCACGCCCACTACCAGTGGAGGAGTCTCTCGTTGTGGAGCAGGAGTGGTTACCTTAAGTATAAGTTCTCCTCAAGCAGGTTATATTTATACTTGGTATACAGGTTCTTGTGGTGGCACTCAAGTACAATCTAATACCAGTAGTACTTATACGAGCACTTTAAGCAGCACCACTACCTACTATGTTAGTGCAACCGCACCGGGCTGTAGTCCCAGTAGTTGTGCTACAGTTACAGCTACGGTTAATGCAAGTCCACCTAGTCTTACGTGGTTAGGTACTACTTCAGGTGCCAACAATTGGTTTACTCCTAGCAACTGGGTAGGTGGTTGTTTGCCGAGTTGCGGAAGTAATGTTACTATTCCTGCTACTTCAAACAACCCCGATATCGGTTTTAATGCCGCTGGTGGAGCCGCCTGTAAAAACCTTGTTTTACAAGCAAGCGCTGTTCTTTCTTTTTCAGATTCAAAAGCGGAGTTAAGTATTTGTGGCAATTTTACACATACTGGTACTTTTACCAGTAATAATAAAGGAGTTGTATTATTTATAGGTACCACTGCACAAACGTATATTAAAACTGGTGCAGGAGATTTAAACAGTGTAGTGCTAAATAATTCAGCAGGTACACCCACTCTTACCTTAAGTTCAGATATGACGTTGGGTAGTGCTGGTAATTTTACTTTTCAACGTGGTAAAGTAATAACAGGCACCAACAATTTAATTATAAAGAACACAGAAAATACTTCTATAGATGGGTACAATGCAACTAGTTATGTAGAAGGGAATTTAAGGCGATACATTAACTCAGGAGCTACTGGCTCGTATGATTTCCCGGTAGGTCAAAGTACTCAAGGTTATCAGTTGGCTGGTATAGAATTTACACAAGCCCCGAGTAGTATTAGCTATTTAACAGCCAATTTTCAGATGTATGGCTCTTTACCAGGTCCATTAAATTTATGGGATGGGCCAACCACCTGTTCTGGTATATATAATCAAAATGCGTTAAATAATGGTTATTGGACAATTAGTGCCAATACAGCGAATAACAATAGTGGTATGTATAATATGACATTGTATAGTACAACTTATTCAAACAATTATAGTGGTTATACCATAATGAGTAAGCATAATGGTAGTAGTAGTTGGGGCTTGGTGAATGGCGATGGTAGTATAGGGAATTGTGTGCAATCTCCCATAACAGCGGTAAGAAGAAATAATATGAAAGGCTTTTCGTCTTTTGGAATAGCGCAAGGAAGCAATCCTTTGCCAATCGAATTATTATTTTTTGCAGCTGGGTATAATAATAAATCAGTAGATGTAACTTGGAGTACAGCTAGTGAAAAGAACAATAATTATTTTACGATAGAGCGTTCACAAGATGCACAAAATTTTATAGTAATAGGAAAAGTAGCCTCAAAAGCGATTGCAGGTAATAGTATAACAACTCTTAATTATTTTTTTAAAGATATAGATGTTAAACCGGGAGTATATTATTATCGATTAAAACAAACCGATTTTGATGGACAATATGTTTACTCCGCCTTAGCTACGGTAACAATTGATGGCGAAGAAGAAAACAATGTTATGATTGTAAAACCTAACCCAACCATAGGTAAAGCCGATATAGTATATATCGCTAAAAATACAACGTATTCGCAATTAAGTGTATTAGATAGTAGAGGTGAATTAATACTATCAGAAAAAATACGATCAGAAAAAGGAAATAATAAATATACAATTGATTTAAGTAAACACATCGATGGCATTTATTACATTATGTTATCTGTAGAAGATAAAGTATATAAATCAAAAATATTTAAAAATCAGTAACTAGTATTAATGCCCTTATAAAAAATTAGCTAGCTTGTAGGTAGCAGATTACGACTATACTTTTATAGATAATTGCAATGCTATTGTTCTAGGTGATTCTATTTTTAAGGGTCGTAACGAATAACTTAGATTCAGCAAATTGTTTACAGCCAAAGACACTTTTATTTTTTTTGAAAGTGCTGCTCCTACTCGTGCATCAAAAATATGAGTATCTGCACGGTGCTTTTCTCTGTATTTTTTAATACCAAAACCCAACAAGTGATCTAATGAATAAAAGGTTTGATCTATCTGTTTCATATAACTGTAATAATGCCAACTACCACCAATAGAAAAGAGTTTGTAGTTGAGCTGAAAATCTGCTTTAGCAATATGTTGATAACGGTATTTTAAAATATTCTTTGTATCTGTAGTGTCTGTTCGCGTATAAAAATAAGACATAGGATTACCTTGTGCATCTTTTATGTACACTTCTTTTGGGTTAATACTTTGCGGTAGCGCGTAAGTATACCCTCCAATAATATTAATGGATATATTTTTTGAAATATTTCCCCCGCCCATTATAGATAATTCTATTCCACGTACACGGGTGTTGCCTGTATTTATATATTTAAATCCGGGATGATAGGAAGTAGTGTCTTTTAAATCCCGCTCCCATAAGCCATACGAAAATTCAATTGTATTTTTATACTCTTGCCAAAAAGCGGCGACATCAATAAAGCCTAAAAAATTATTAATTTTAAACCCTTGCTTTAACCCTACTTCGGTACTCCAACTTGTTTCTGCTTGCAACGCTGGATTAGGGAATATATTTAACCCACCCGTATTTGTTCGAATGAATTTTTCGGTAACAGTAGGGTATCTATACCCTTGTCCATAGCTATAACGCAAAAATGTAGCAGGGCTTAATTTTAAGTTTAACCCTGAACGTAAAATGGGTTTTACTACCATCTCTTCATTATTCATTTTAAAGTATTCGCCTCTAAAACCTAACGATGCATTTAAAACGTTCCAAATTTTTTTATCTAATTGTGTATAGGCTGCATAATTTTGTAAACGATTATCTGTTGAGTTACCATTGTTGAATAATGCACCATGAACAATTGTTTGATTCATTACTAAACCGCCAGTGATGTTTAAATTTTCTACTATCGATAGTTTTTTATTGAATTGATATTCGCTATATAGCACATTACTTTCATTAGATTGATTATTGGTTAACTCGTTTTTAGAATAATAATAACGTGTACGTAAACTGTGATTGAGTCCACCTTTGGTATAGTAATTTATAAAAGGATCTAAATAAAAAATAGTCTGATTTTGCAAGGTCATTGTTTTAGGAAATGCTCTGTATATTCCAGAAGTATCATTATCCCAAATCAACGAAAAATTATTACTTGATTGCATAAAATTACTATTGATTCCATAATTTAGATTGGTGTAATTTTTAGGTCGGTATCGTAAATTAAAATTTAATCGTCCTGTTTTTTCACCTACTTGTTTTTCAGAAATAGTATCGTTTATATTGCCGAGGTAGGGGTGGTATGATGATGGGCCTATGAAGCCATGATCGTATATGCCCATACCACCAATTACAAAATCAATTTGTTTAAATTTTTGTGAATGAACAAAATTAGCTCCTGAAAAATTTGCAACGCCTTTCCACCACTTTGCACTATCTACAGATGGGCTAGAATAAATACCAGAATAAATATTGACTTTGGTTTCGGGCGTATCTTTCGGATACATGGTTCTTACGTTAATGCTTCCACTTAAAGCAGATGAACCGTAAGTAACAGAAGAAGCTCCTTTTATTATTTCTACTTGTTCTATGTTTTCAACGGGTATAAAATTCCATTCTGGCCTACCCGAATGCCCTGCTAAGGCAGGAAGCCCATCAATTAGTAAGGCTACTCTACTTCCCACCCCAAAACTAAACCCACTACCACCTCGTATTTGTGGCTCGCCATCTAATATATTTAAGCCAGGTACTTGGTCCAAAGCTGATTTTATATTTCTTGTATTTTTGTTTTCAATTAGCGTAGGTTTTATTACTTCCATAGATACAGTAATGTCTTCTAAGGGTTGCTCGTATTTTCCTGCTGAAATAACCATAGTGTGTAATTGAGTCTCAGCTGGTTTTAAAAGTACATTGTATTCAGCTGCTTTCAAAGAATCAATAAATACATAAAAGGTATCGGCTTTCATCCCTATAAAAGAACAAATCATTTTATGTTTACCTAAATTTAATCGTAATTCATAGTTACCTGATGCATCACTTACAGTACCTCTTGTAAAATCAATTGCATCATATATATTAGCTCCTGTAATAGCTTCTTTATTACCGATATCTATAATTGTTCCTTTTAATACTCCATACGATTGACTGTATATATGGGTAGGAGCTAATAACAATATAATAGTAGAAATTAAAATGAAATTATATTTTTTCATATAACTATAAAAATAACAAGGGCTGCTAATAGATTAATTAGCAGCCTTTGTTAGTCGTTTAAATTAAAAATTATTTTTGAACAATTATTTTTCCTGATTTTATTAAGTTACCAGCAACAGTAGAAACCGAATAAAAATACATACCGTTTTTATATTCGTTTAAATAAATAGTAGTTGATTGATCAGTAATTAATTGTTGAGTCATGGTACGACCAGTAACATCATAAATTACAAGAGTAGCTTTTTCCATTTCAGGATTTTTTACCATTACAAAATCATTAGTAGGGTTTGGTCCTATCGTTACGTTAACAGATGTTAATTGCTTAACCCCAGTAACTTTTGTAATAAGATCTAAATCATCAACAAATAATGCACTATTTTCAAAGTGAACAGTTGCACTAGCACTAGAAGAAATAATACACAATGATTTTGCCACTGCATTTACTGATTTGTATATAAATGGTGCAGCAAAACGAACATAAGCAGCAACCGTTGTTTTAGGGGTGTTAAAAGTTGCAATACCTACCGTGTCAGTGTCTCCTCCGGCACCCGTTAATATCATTTGAACAAAGCCATTGTCAGTACTTGCTGGAGTATATTTAAAATAACCAACAAGACTATCTGGGCGACCAGTGTAAGCAAGACCTCCTGTAATGGATTTTTTTATAGCATCAATATTACCAGTAGAGGCAAGGCCATTTGCAATTTGCCCAGCAACATTTTTAGTAACTAACTTTAATGCAGCTGCGCCATTATGAAAATCGCCAACTGCTACTGCTTTAAAACAGGTAATAATACCAAATCCACCTGTAACTGTATTCAGTGTGTTCCATCCTGTGGGGATGTCATAAGCTGGCGTAGGGTTAACTGTCCATGCTTCAAATCCAGGGTTAGGTAAAGCCTGTGCAAATACAGTACTTGCAGAAATAGAAATAATAGAAATAATTGTAAATACTTTTTTCATTGTTTTAGTTTTTTAGTTTAGATGCCAAAGGTAACAAATAAGATAAATTATAAAGATTCTTTTTCTACCCAATCGCCATGTTTTTTTACTAACTCAATAAGTGCAACTATCGCTTTCTCAGTATGGAAGCGTTTCATTGTTTTTTATTAGGCCTGTAATCGTTATCAATAAAAAATTTAAAATAGGAGATTCTTTATCTGTTAGTGGAAATTCGTCAAAGGTGCATAAAGAGTAACAGCGAATTGACTGTAAATTTGATTACTTTATATTATAAATGTAAATATTGAAATTATATAAAAAATTTATATTTTTTATATAAATATAAAACTAACAATGGCTGCTAATAAATAACTAGTAGCCATTGTTAGTAGATTAAAATAAAAATTATTTTTGAATAATTATTTTTCCTGATTTTATTAAATTACCAGCTTCACTAGAAAGTGAATAAAAATACATACCGTTTTTATAATCGTTTAAATAAATAGTAGTTGATTGATCAGTAATTAATTGTTGAGTCATGGTATGACCAGTAACATCATAAATTACAAGAGTAGTTTTTTCCATTTCAGGATTTTTTACCATTACAAAATCTTGACTAGGGTTTGGTTCTACCGTTACGTTAACGGATGTTAGTTGCTTAACCCCAGTAACTTTTGTAATAAGTTCTAAATCATCAATAAACAATGCACTATTTTCAAAGTGAACTGTTTCACTAGCGCTAGAAGAAATAATACACAATGAATTTACAACTGCATTCGCTGATTTATAAACAAAAGGCGCCTCAAAACGAATATAAGTATCAACTGCTTTATTTGGGGTATTAAAAGTTGCGATGCCTACCGTGTCAGTATCTCCTCCTGCACCGGTTAAAATCATTTTAACAAAACCATTGTCTGTACTTACTGGGGTATATTTATAATAACCAACAATAAAATCTGGACGACCTGTATAAGCAATACCTTCTGAAATACTTTTGTCGAAAGAATTAACACTGCCTGTAGTGGCAATGCCATTCGTAATCTCTCCAACCATTATTTTAGTAACTAGCTTTAAGGCAGCAGCTCCTTTATGAACATCGCCAACTGCCGTTGCTCTTATACAAGTTAATGGCGCATTGAAAATATCTGAATGAATATTTAGGGTACTCCAGTAATTTGGCCACTCCCCATACTCTCCTCTACCTGTTGCAAATCCTGAAGCACTTCCCCAATATTCAAAACCATTGTTGGGTAACGCTTGCGCAAATGTAGCACTTGCAGAAATAGAAATAATAGAAATAATTGTAAATACTTTTTTCATTGTTTTAGTTTTTTAGTTAAGATGGTAGAGGTAATATTAGAGTGATTCTTTTTCCACCCAATCACCGTGTTTTTTTATTAACTCAATAAGTGCATCTACCGCTTTTTCAGAATTTACATTTCGTTCTACTACTTCTTTGCCTTTGTATAATGTTATTTTACCAATGCCCGTACCCACATAACCATAATCTGCATCAGCCATTTCACCTGGTCCGTTTACAATACAGCCCATAATACCAATTTTTATTCCTTTCAGATGATCCGTACGGTTACGAATTTTTGCGGTGGTTTCTTGTAAATCAAATAATGTTCTTCCGCAAGATGGACAAGAAATATATTCTGTTTTTGAAATTCGAGTTCTCGTTGCTTGTAATATCCCAAATGCAGTTGCATTTATATTTTTAATGGTAACGCCATCGTTTTGGTGTACCCATATTCCATTGCCAAAACCATCTAATAACAATGCCCCAATATCTGTAGCGGCATGTAATTGAAATTGTTCTTCAGTTAATTTATTGTAGTTACGTTTAACAATTACTGGTAGGGTACATTTATTAGTTAATAACTCAATAAACATTCTTCGTTGCTCTGCCATGCCATGCGCATTGGAAGTTTCAAAAATAAATACAGTCTTTTTGTCTTGTGCTTTTTGTAAAAGCAGCTGAGATGTCTCTGCTGTTTTTAAAAGATCGCTAATTGTTATCAATACAAAATTTAAAACAGGAGATTCTTTATCTGCTAATAAATATTCGGCAGCGGTATATAAAGGATAACATCGAATTGTATTTTTTAATGTATGCCAAGTAGCAGCATTGTATATTAAACCTAAAGTTCCAGGAATTTCAAAATCAATAAGTTTATCGCCCATAAAAATATAGTCGCAAGCTTGGTCAGTTATATTCCATTTATCTAATGGCACTGAATAGTTATAACCCACTGCAAAAAATGTTGCAGGCGTAATGGTTTGTTTATCACTAAAATCTGTTATTACTCTGGGCACTTCAGACCCACCAATATTTAACACCTGATGCGTTTCTCTTTTAATATAATCATAAGGAGAATAGGGTAGGATTATTTCATTCGTACTACCTACTATTTTTGATAGTTCAGGAATAGATACATGTTGTTCTCTATATCTGTAACGAGCTATTAATTCTTTGGCTACTGGTATTTCAAACTCAGGCTCTTCTGTTAATGAAACCCTTACGGTATCACCAATCCCATCTTCTAATAAGCTGCCAATACCAACGGCGGATTTGATTCGCCCATCTTCGCCTTCACCCGCTTCGGTAACGCCTAAATGCAGCGGATAATTCAAGTTCGATTCCTGCATCTTTTGTATCAACAAGCGATAAGCTTGCACCATTACCTGTGGGTTACTGGCTTTCATGGAAAGCACAATGTTGTAATAATTATGGTCTTCACAAATGCGTAAAAACTCCAAGGCACTTTCTACCATTCCCAAAGGGGTGTCGCCATATCGACTTAATATACGATCACTCAAAGAACCATGATTAGTGCCAATACGCATGGCAGTTCCATATTCTTTACAAATTTTTACAAGTGGGGTAAATCGTTCACGAATGCGCTCTAATTCTGCTATGTAGGTAGCGTCCGTATAATCATGCGATTCAAATTTTTTCTTATCAGCGTAATTACCTGGATTTACCCGAACCTTCTCCACGATGCGTGCTGCTAATTCTGCTGCATTTGGCGTAAAATGTATATCTGCAATTAAAGGAGTACTATAACCTCTTAATTTTAATTCTTTTTTTATTTCAAGTAAATTTTGAGCTTCTTTTATGCTGGGAGCAGTTATTCGTACATATTCACAACCAGCATCTATCATTCGAATGCTCTGCTTAACCGTACCCAATGTATCCATCGTATCCGTAGTCGTCATTGACTGAATTCGAATCGGGTTGTTTCCCCCTAAAGGAACATCGCCAATGGTTACTACACGTGTTTTGTATCTCGAATAATGCGTGAGACTGTTACAATAAAGTTGGTTTGTCATGTGTTAAAAATGGACAGCAAAGGTACGATAAATGACATAAAAATGTCTTTTTTGAATTACTTATTCCAGTCAAAAAAATATTTATATTGCAACCCAACCTATCCGTATTGGTTAACGTACTGTTAATAAATGGACTTTTTAATTACTTTTAGATAATATATGAACATCGAGTTCGATTTACTTACTGCCTGTATAAAACATGAGCGTAAAGCAGAATATGAGCTTTATAAAATTACCTACCCGTATTTAATGAGTGTTTGTTTTAGATATACCAATTCAACTGAAAAAGCGGAAGAAATGCTAAATGAAGGATTTTTAAAAATATTAAAAAACTTAGAGAAGTATAAACCTGAAATACCTTTTAAAAATTGGATTAGGAGAGTGATGATCAATATTTTAATTGATAACTACCGCAAAGAAAAAAAACACAATGAATCCCTTGAATATGTTGATCAATATTATGAAACAATTGATTATGCAGCACAAAATGAGGCTATTTCAAAAATGAATGCCGAACAAATTCATGTGTTAATATTAAAATTACCACCCATGAGTCAAAAAGTATTTAATCTTTTTGTTATTGATGGTTTTAGCCACAAAGAAATTGGTGAATTATTAAACATGTCAGAAGGAACTTCTAAGTGGCATTTAAATTTTTCTAGAAATAAGTTAAAAGAATTAATAACCAGTACACTTCCTATAATAGCAATAAAATGAGTACACAAGATGAATTTGAAGATTTAATTCGCAAAAAAATGGCTGAAAAGCAATTTGTTTTTAGCGAAAAAAATTGGGAAAAGGTAGAAAAGCAATTGGATACTAATAAACGCTCGAAAAAAATATTTTGGTGGAGCTTGCTGTTTATTGGTGGTATCATTAGCGGTATGTTTATCATGCTACCAGTTAATAGAAAATACAAAACAAATTTAACCAAACAGCAATCAGTTGAAAATACAGGAAAAGGAAATTTAAATACAAAAATAACAAGCAGTAAATCTGTAAACTTAAAAACAAATGCTGATAGTGATAATAAAAATAGTAGTGAAAATCCTTCAGAAATAAAAGGCAATATTATTGAAAATAAGCTGGATGCAGAAAATAAAAATCAATTAAATAATGAAAATAGAAATAATGAAAATAATACAGTTGAAAATAAAATAGTAATGAATACAACTAGTTCCGCAAGTCGATTAAACAAAAAAGAGAATAAAACGGAATTAGTAGATCAAAACATTATTAATTCAAAAGAAAATTTAAATGAGTTAAAAGAAAAAAAGAATGCATCTTCTTTAACTAGTAGCAACGAAACAACGAAATTAACTAACTCGGCTAACCATTTAAATAGTTCAAAAAAACGAAAAAAAGTAGCTGATAATAAAATTTTAAAACAAACGAATGATGTTGTTTCTGCTTTAACTATTCTTAAAGGGGTAGGCACTCCTTTATTGGGAATTGATGGTCTTGATCAACAAATAAAGTATCCTATTAAATCGTCGAAAAGTAAGTCACAGCATAAAATTAATGCAACAAGTAATAGTGGATTAGGAAGCAGTACCATATATAGTTTAGATGCGGGTACAAATTATGAAGTAGGATGGAATTACAATGGAATAAAAGAGGCAAAAGGCTTTAACCCTATTTTAGGATTAGGAATAACTCATTTTTATAATTCAAAATGGTCTTTATTTATAGGTGCTCAGTACGGAAGTATCGCTTATTTAAAAACAAGTGAGAAGAAATTTACAACTAAAAATTATAGCTTTGGTTACAATTATTCAGATACAATTATAGATACGAAATGGTTGCATTACGCAGTATTACCCTTAATGCTTCAATACCAGGTTAATAATAAAAATAGCTTCAGCATTGGGGGGTCAGTATCGTACTTAGTAAACTCAGTAAATACGATTTCTTATAATAAAAGAATTACCGACCCTAACCAAACTAATAATTCGTCAACTAATGGTAATAAAAAATTAACCAATGGTTATTATGCAAATGATTTTAATCAGTGGGATGCATCATTAATGATGGGTTACAGAAGAAGACTTTCAAATAGATTTGATATTACTACCATTGTCAATTTTGGATTATTGGATATAAAAAAGAATTTAAATGAAAATAAACGAGAACGAAACTCGGGAATAAAAATAATAATATCATATAACATATTTAATTCTAAATAAAATGAGTAGAATATTTTTTATAATGCTATTGAGTATTATTTTAATAGGAGGGTGTAAAAAAGAATATCCTAATGTTCCAGAAAATACAGATAAGCCTATTTTCTATTTTACTGGTAATGTTAATTATGTACCCGTAAAAATTGAAGCAGGGGTGAGTGATTATTATATGTATTCATATTATAAGCTAGATTCTAATAATATATATAATTTTTTCGGTAAGCTAAAACAGGTAAATTGTGTCAACTGCGACAATCAAATAAAATTTCAGATTAATGATTACATGGATAATAGTTCCGTAAAACCCGATATAAAAAAATCATTTACTGAAAATTATTATTCGTTTTTATATTTACAAAAAGGCGTATCTACAAAATTCGACGCGGATTTTTATTTATCTCCTTCAAAAAATGACACTGCTAAATCCTATTTGTGGGACTTTGGAGATGGGTCAACGAGTAGTCTGCCGAGTAGTTCTCACACTTATTCTTATCCAGGTTACTATAATTTAAATTGCACCGTTAGCTATTTAAGTAATTGTACAAGTAGTTATTCTACGAAACTAGTAGTAGGTATGGCCGATTCCGCTAGGGCATTTATTACTGTTGATTCGATTATCGGCAATAACATAAGCCTGACGGCATCGGCGAATGGAAAGATAAAGAGCTATTTATGGGATTTTGGGGATGGGTCGGCTTATTCCACTTCTAGTATAGGTACCCATACGTATGCTCAACCTGGTGCTTACAAAGTAATTTTGCAAACAACAGATTCTATTTTAGGTTCGGCAACAGTTTCAAAAAACATATCTACCCAAAATTACAAGGGTTGTGCTACCAATTTTTTTTATAGTACAATTCCGATGTCAAATTCATTAGCGCTTTCAAATATTATTATCACTTGGACAGACAATTCGGGAATTGAATATACCTCAAATAAGGTAGTACAAACTTCGGGCAGTTATGTTAAAATTGTATCTGTAGAAGATTATTTAGATAATGAAAATAAGGAGCCCACTAAAAAAATACACATTCAATTTTCATGTGCTTTATCAAATGGCAGTAATAAAATAACTATTACTAATGGAGATGCAGTAATTGCAGTTTCTTACCCACGCTAAAATTTAAAATTATTTTTTAAAGCTCCCAACCTTTTTCGTTTTGCTTACGTGTTAGTATAGTAAGAGTAAATTAAAAATAAACTTAAATATAAAGCACGATGAAAGAAAAAATGAATTACCCACACAAAAATCGAATGAAGTTTTTTAAAAATTTCTTATTGATAATTTGTTTTGCAATTACTTGCTTAACAATTAAGGCACAAGATACTACTAGTAACCCACATGATACTACTATGTATTGTCATGCTTATTTTTCAATAACCCAAGATTCTACAAATTTAAATAGTATATCTGTTAATAATCAATCTGCTGGAAATGGCTTAGTTTATTCATGGTATTTTGGAGATGGGGCAACATCCTCATTGAAAAACCCTAGTCACACTTATACCATTAATGGTAATTATACTGTTTGTTTAAAAATCAAATCCACAGTAGATACTTGTAATGTCAGCTATTGCGAAAATGTTTCAATAGGTACTTGCAATGCTTATTTTAGTAGTTATGATTCGTTAAATGATATTTATTTCTCCAACCATAGTACTGGAAATATTTCCGATTATTTATGGGATTTTGGAGATGGCACCGTTAGTACTCTTAAGAATCCAGGCATTCATACATATCCCAAAGGAGGTTCCTACAATGTTTGCTTAACGGTTTCAAACCCACGAACATCTTGCTCTGCTAGTTATTGCAATATTGTAAAAGCTTCTTCTTGTTATGCTAATATAAGTTATACAGCAGATTCTGTTGGAAATGGCGTTTCTTTTAAGGCTATTATAAACGGAAATGTAAGTAATTATTTATGGGATTTTGGAGATGGAACTACCTCCACAGAATCGAATCCTTATCATGATTACAATGACAATAATGGAAGCGTTGTTCGTTTAAGCATTGGTTCTAACATCGATCATTTATGTAGTGATACAATAACTAAATTTGTTAGCTATAATAATTTGTTAGCTATAACATATAAGCAAGACCCCATAAGCTACGGACTTACATTTACACCAACGGTTAAAGGAGATGCATATAAGTATAGTTGGACATTTGGAGATGGAGTTAACTCTACAGAAACAATTCCTTATCATCAATACAATAAGGCGGGACTTTCTAAGGTGTGCTTAGTTGTTACTTCTAAAACAAATCCTCTATCTCAGAGCCAAAAATGCATTCAAATATATACTAGTAAAGACAGTTGCTCAGCTTATTTTACTACTAAAGTAGAGGATGCTGGAGGAGTAATGGTTCAAAATTTAAGCGGAGGGAATGGTACAGATTATTTATGGGATTTTGGGGATGGTATTACGAGTACAGATAAAAACCCAGTGCCTCATATCTATAAAAAAGTGGGAGAGTATAAGATATCTTTAACCGTTTTTAACCCTTTAACATCATGCTCTTCTTTTTATTATCAAATGGTTAATAATCGTACATGTTATGGAACATTTAACGCTACGATAGGCGCTAATGGTTCAGATGTAGCATTCAAGTCGAACGTAAGTGCAAGTGTTGATCAATATAGTTGGGATTTTGGAGATGGAACAGTTTCATTTGAAGCGAATCCTCATCATGTTTATTTAACACTTGGTAAATTTAGTGTTTCTTTAAAAATTTCTTCAAGTTTAGATTCAACTTGTAGCTATAGTTGCTATAAAGTAGTTAATATTGGCACTATGTGCAGTGCTAAATTTTCTATTGTAAAAGACTCTGTAAATACTAATAATGTATTTATTTATTACCCATCTACAGCAAACTCAACAACATTATATTCTTGGAATTTTGGAGATGGTGGCGTTTCAAATTTACAATACCCTTCGCATACCTTTAACAACAAAGGTTTTTATCAAGTATGTTTAACAGTTACGAATGATACTATTTGCAGCGACACCTATTGCGATACAATTAGATTAGGGCGTGCAAGCGAATTTACGCTTACTGTTGTAAATCCATTAGCTTTAGGAATAAAGGATATTCAACCTTCATCTATTGGTCTAGAGAATTATCCTAATCCGTTTACATTTTCAACTACAATCAATTACAGCATTCCAGTAAATGGCGCTGTTGATTTATATGTAATGGATTTACTGGGTAATAAAATTAAAACAATTGAACAAGAGAATAGAGTAGGAGGAAAGTATAGTGCAGAGTGGAAACCTGAAAATGTTGCAAACGGCATATATCTATTGCAATTAAAAGTAAATAGTCACGTAATTACTAAAAAAATTATAGTTAATAAATAATTAGATTGGTTCTATAAATTTTGATGTAGAAGAAGGCTGGTAAAAGTAAATATACATTGCTTAGTTTTAGGTTGACTTATAAAAGCTAAAACATTGTAAAACTACTTTTAACAGCCTTCTTACATTATTTTTAAATACCGTTTTAAAATACTATTTCCAAAAACAGTAGCAAGGATTATTAATGTTCCAAGATAAAAACCAGGCGTCATAGCTTCGTCTTTTCTCCATAAAAAATAAGCAATAATAATTCCGTAAACGGTTTCTAAATTAACGGTAAGTGACACAGTGTAAGGACTAATTTTTTTCATCAAATTAACGCTAGCTATAAAAGGGAAGGCAGTACCGATAATTGAAAAGATTAATAACCAACCCCATGCTGTTGGGGTAATAACAAAAAAGTCTGGTGTAAATTTACCAGTAAGTAACAAATAAATAGAGAGTGCTAAAAAGCCTCCACCTAATTCGTAAATGGTAATAACAGAAGGCGGTATTCTTTTAACTAATAAACTATTAAATACCATAAATAAAGAAGAAGTAAATGCCGCTAACATTCCAAAAATAATTCCATACATGTAGCGCATTTCTACTTTAAATATCATTGCGATAGCTGCAATAATGAGCATCCCGAATCCAATTTCGTAATTTATAATTTTACGTTTATAAAATAAAGGTTCTATAATTGAAGTAAATAATGCGCCCGTTGCAAAAGCCACTAATGTTACAGAGACATTTGATATATTGATGGCATTGTAAAAACAAAACCAATGAAATGCAATAATAGAACCAACGCCAATTAATTTAAAAATATCTTTTTTAGGTAGTTTAATACTTTGGTTGGTAAGTGATAAATAAATGCCAACAGTAATAACAGTAAGTAACATTCTAAACCACACTAATTGTAAAGCTATTAGCCCTTCTATATTAATTAGCTTACCTAAAATGGGAGACCAACCCCAAATAAAAACAATGAAGTGTAATAAAAGAAGGTTTTTGTTTTTGAAAATCACCAGCAGTAAATCTAATTATGTTATAGTAAACAGACAAGAAAAAGGATATGAATTTACTGCTTTCACTTATTCGAACCGTTCGGTTACTTTTGCCTCTACATACTCTAGTAATTCTGGCAGTTTAATACCTTCAACTACTTCCGATGCAAAAGCATGCATTAACATTTTTTTTGCTGATAATTCACTTAATCCCCGAGCTCGTAAATAAAATATTTTGTCTGTATCTAATTTTCCTGTTGAAGTACCGTGTGAGCATTTTACATCATCCGCATAAATTTCTAGTTGTGGTTTGGTGTTTACCGTACCATCATCACTCAATAAAATGTTTTTGTTAGATTGAAAAGCATTGGTTTTTTGAGCATCTTTTCTAACAAATATTTTTCCATTAAATGTGGCTGATGATTTATCTTCAATAATGCCTTTATATAATTCGTTGCTATTACAATTAGATTTCCAGTGATCTACTAACGTATGGTTATCTACCACTTGATTGTCTTTTGTAAGATATAATCCGTTTAAATGCGTCTCAATATGCTCGCCATCTAAAACAATAGTAAGGTTGTTTCTTACTAAGGCCCCACTTAATATAAAGGTGTTAGTTGTAAAAACGCTTTTTGATTTTTGATAAATTTGTGTGGTATTAATTAAATAACCAAATTCACTTTCATCTTGAATTTTGTAATGATTAACATTTGCATTTTCTTCAATTACTATTTCGGTTAATGCATTGTTTATTGTTGTTGCCGTTGAGTCAATTGATTGATAAGATTCTATTAACTGGACTTGAGCATTTTCCCCTACCACTATTAAATTACGTGGGTTTGTAAACGTATTTTCAGTTACCGAACTTATATGCAAAATGTGAATGGGTGTTTCAAATACAATACCTTTAGGAATATATATAAATACGCCACTAACTGCCATAGCCGTATTTAATGCAATAAAAGCATCTGTACTAATATCAGCATATTTTGAATAATGATTTTTAAATATTTCTAATTCAGAAGATTTACAAATATCTAAAATTTGTATTTCTTTGGGCAAACCATCAATTGTTGATAAGGATTGGTTAAAAAATCCATTTTCAATAACAATGGTTTTTGCATTTTTTAAAAAACTTTTACTATTAATTTGCTGGCTAGTTAGTGATTTTTTTGCTGGCGAAGAAAATTCCCCCTTCAACATGACATCCAAATTCAAATATTTATACTCTTCATGCTTACGGGTAGGAATGCCTTGTTTTTCAAAAAAATTGATTGCTAATTCGCGTAATGATCCACTACCAAATAACGTGTTTTTTGAAGATTGAAATTGGGTAATTAATTTATTTTTTAAGATGGTTTTTTTTGTAATGGTTTCCATTTATTTATTGAATCAAAAAAACATTAACATTGGGATTTAAATAAAGAGTGCAGTAAACGATTTGTTAAATTTCGACTTCTGCTTTAATAAAATCATATCCTTTTTCTTCTAACTCTAAAGCAAGTTCTTTTGATCCTGTTTTTACAATTTTCCCTTTATATAAAATATGTACCACATCTGGTACTATATAGTCTAATAAACGCTGATAATGGGTAATTACAATTGTTGCATTCTCTTTTGATTTTAATTTATTTACTCCATTTGCAACAATTCGTAAAGCATCAATATCAAGTCCACTATCGGTTTCATCTAAAATAGCTAATTTAGGTTCAAGCATAGCCATCTGAAATATTTCATTTCTTTTTTTCTCTCCTCCGCTAAAACCTTCGTTAACACTACGGCTTGCCAATTTAGCATCTAACTCTACTAATTTTTGTTTTTCTTTTAACATTACTAAAAAATCTTTCGCTTCCATTGGTGGTAGCCCTTTGTAATTCCGAATTTCATTAATAGCTGTTTTTAAAAAGTTAACATTACTTACTCCAGGTATTTCTACAGGGTATTGAAATGCAAGAAAAATCCCCTCTCTCGCTCTATCTTCAGGAGAAAGCGCTAATAAATTTTTACCATTAAAAATTACTTCGCCTTCGGTAACTTCATAATCTTCTCTACCCGCTAATACCGCAGATAAAGTACTTTTCCCGGAACCGTTAGGTCCCATAATAGCATGCACTTCACCTGCTTTTATTTCTAAATTAATTCCTCTTAAAATTTCTTTTCCGTCAATCGACGCATGTAAATTTTTTATACTTAACATAAGCCCTCCAACCTCGCTTGAGGTATTTTAAATAATTATTTTAATATATTTTTGAATGTAGATACAATTTAATTTTTTTGAATTGTATTTAGAATTTTTATACCTAACCCACACTTCCTTCTAAACTAACTGCTAACAGTTTTTGCGCCTCTACTGCAAATTCCATCGGTAATTTGTTTAATACATCTTTGCAATAACCGTTTACAATTAAGCCAATTGCTTTTTCATTGTCGATTCCGCGTTGCTTACAATAAAATAATTGATCTTCACCAATTTTTGAAGTCGTCGCTTCGTGTTCTACTATTGCTGTTTTATCTTTAATTTCAATATAAGGAAAGGTATGGGCACCACATTTATCACTCATTAATAAGCTATCGCATTGCGAAAAATTTCTAGCATTAGTAGCACCCTTTGCTATTCGCACTAATCCTCTATAACTATTATTACTAAAGCCTGCTGAAATACCTTTGGAAATGATAGTGCTACGGGTATTTTTACCAAGGTGTATCATTTTTGTGCCTGTATCTGCTTGTTGGTAGTTATTAGTAAGTGCCACCGAATAAAACTCACCTACTGAGTTATCACCTTTTAATATTACAGAAGGATATTTCCAGGTAACTGCAGAGCCTGTTTCTACTTGTGTCCAAGATATTTTTGAATAATCTTCTAAACAAACACCGCGCTTTGTAACAAAATTAAATACACCGCCTTTACCATTTTTATCTCCTGGATACCAGTTTTGTACGGTACTGTATTTGACTTCTGCATTTTTATGTGCAATGATTTCTACCACAGCAGCGTGTAATTGGTTCTCATCCCGAGAAGGGGCGGTACAACCTTCTAAATAACTTACGTAGGAATCTTCATCCGCGATAATTAGTGTTCGCTCAAATTGTCCTGTACCAGCCGTATTAATTCGGAAGTAAGTGGATAGTTCCATTGGACAACGAACTCCTTTAGGAATATAGCAAAAAGATCCATCTGTGAAAACAGCTGAATTTAGGGCAGCATAGAAGTTATCGGTATAAGGAACTACTGAACTCATGTATTTACGAACCAACTCCGGATGTTCTTGTACGGCTTCACTGAAAGAGCAAAAAATGATGCCTTTTTCAGATAAGGTTTCTTTAAAAGTTGTTTTTACAGAAACACTATCCATTACAATATCAACTGCTATTCTACTTTCAACACCCGAAAGACGCTTTTGTTCTTCAATGGAAATACCAAGTTTTTCAAACGTTTTTAATAGTTCAGGATCTACTTCATCTAAACTATTTAACTGTTTTTTTTGTTTTGGAGCAGAATAATAGATAATATCCTGAAAATTTGGTTTTTGATAAGAAACGTGAGCCCATTGAGGCTCTTCTAAGGTTAACCAATGGCGATAAGCTTTTAGTCGGTATTCTAGCATCCACGAAGGCTCATTTTTTTTATTTGAAATAAAGCGAATGATGTCTTCGTTTAAACCTTTGGGAGCATTATCTGCTTCGATATCGGTAACAAAACCGAATTTATACTCTCCACTAATGTGTTCTGCTAATACTTCGTTACTCATAAACCCCTCCTATAAATCCTCCCATGTATTGGTTAATAAACCATTTTTTTTATCTTATTTTTCTGGGTGGATTGGTATTTAATTTTAAAATTTTAAGATAAAAATGTAATACACTAAATGCTATACACTAAATGATTCTCCACATCCACAGGTTCTGTTGGCGTTAGGGTTTTTAAATACAAACCCTTTTCCATTTAAGCCTCCACTATAATCTAATTCAGTACCTATCAAATACAAAAAACTTTTTTTATCTACTGCTATTTTTATTCCTTTATCTTCAAAAACTTGATCGCCCTCTTTAAGAAGATGGTCAAACTCTAGTTTATAAGATAAACCCGAACATCCCCCGCCATCAACTCCCACACGAATAAAGGTTTCTTCAGGTAAGCTTTCGTTTTTTATTAGTTCTAATGCATGTTGTTTTGCATTTTCTGAAACGGTTATCATTGTTGTAGTTATTTTATTGAAAATGAATTGCTTGTGACATAATCTTATTTAGATTAGTTCTAAACTCTTTGCAAAAATACCTAAAAAAAGGTATTGTACCAAATAATATATAAACTATAAAATCAATTATTCAATGCTATTATATAACAAAATACCGTATTAGTTTTATAAAGGTATATTGGTTTAAAACCATAATTTTGCCAATTATTATTTACAAATTTTTAATATGAAAAACATTGCCATTTTTGCTTCAGGAGAAGGTACAAACGCTCAAAATATTATTAATTATTTTAAAAATGATGCTCAAGTAAAGGTGGCATTAGTAGTTTGTAATAAACCACAAGCAAATGTGCTTAAACGTGCTCAAGAAGCTGCTATTCCAACTTTTTTAATTAACCGAAATAATTTTATAGACAGTGATGAAGCCGTGAATGTTTTAAAAAATGCAAAAATTGATTTGATTGTATTGGCTGGTTTCTTATGGTTAATCCCTACTAACCTTATAAAAGTCTATCCTAATGAAATAATAAATATTCATCCCGCTTTATTACCAAAATATGGAGGTAAAGGAATGTATGGAATGAATGTGCATAAAGCGGTGATCGCAAATCAGGAGAATGAAAGCGGTATTTCAATTCATTATGTAAATGAGAATTATGACGAAGGAAAAATCATTGATCAATATAAATGCAAAGTAACAGCCGCTGATTCGGTAGCCACTTTAGCATTAAAAATTCATGAATTAGAACAGCAATTTTTCCCGATAATAATTGAAAAAATATTAAAATCGAAATCCGAAGGTTAGTAAAAAATTAGAAAGGGTATAATCGTTTCGATAGCTTAACTTCATATAACTCGGATTATATAAATAACCGTAATCGGTATAGGTGGTTAATACATAAGCAAAATCCATAAAAAAGTTATTATGTCTATATCCCAAACCAGCAGTATAACTGTACCTGCTTGCAAATTGGTTGTCTCCTGCAATGGGTCTAAACGGACTATCATAAAACGCAAAACCTGCTCTAACGCTGATGGGCTCAAAACGTATTTCGCCCCCTACTCTTAAATTACCTGTAGCAGAATAATAATTACGAATACCTTTATTAACAGCAGCGAATGATTCTGGTTTAGAATGTATTTGAGCATATCTATAATCAACATATTCATATTCTGCATTTAGTAAAGCGCGTTTAGAAATGATAAATCCTAAACCCCCAATTACTCTAAATGGAGTGACGATGGAATAATTGAAATTTCCAGTTGGCGATGTTTTATCATATTTATAATTATCTTCTAAATCAGATTTTATTTCGTTGCTGTATACATCTGCCATACTAATACGAGTAGGAGTATGAATGGCTGCAGCAACGCGAATCCAATCCGCTGGTTTATAAATCAATCCTATTTTAAAGTTAATACCGGTACCCTTTGAATACAAATTTTGGTTTAGTGTAAATGATTTAAAATAAGGAATCGTATTTTTTTTATCCGTTTCGGTATAAACCACTGCTTCGCCATAAGTTACTTTTACAAAACCTACCGTTGCTCCTACAAATAAAGTATTTCTATAGTTTCCACCAAAACTTAAGACCGTTTCACCCATCCTGCCTTCTACATCTATTGTTTTACGCTGCGCTTTACCATAACCACTAAGTGCATTATAATAGATTAAATTAGGATTAATAGAATCAATGGGGTTAATAAGATAGGCTTGGTAGGCTAAATTGGTAGTAAATTGATCAAAATCTTTTGGCTTGCTTCCATTTGCTTGATCCGTATATACATCTAACAAAGAGCTAGTGGTATTGTACCCACCATCAATATCTATACGGTTATTAAAATTATTAGTGCGGTTAAATCCGAACCCAAAATTTAAATTTTCCCAACCGCTAGTAGTGTCCTTTAATTTAAAAGTAGTTACCATACCAATGTTATTGATGTTAAAATCTAGTTTTTGGTCGGAGCCACTTGTTTTATTCATGAAGCTAGCTGTATTTTGTGAAAATACAGCGGGTGTTATGGTAAATTCAGTTTTTCTAAAAATACCTATTCCTGCGGGGTTAAAACTTAATGTTGATATATCACCACCTAAAGCACTCATCGAGCCTGCCATAGCAGTAAAGCGTGCTGTACCACCAAATGAGAGTTGAGAATAGCGCATGGCATCCACTTCATTTTGGGCACGAGTGCTAACTACACATAATAAACCGATGCTAAAACTAAAAATAATTCTTTTCATAACTTCTTTAATGATGCGATTTTGAAAGTAAGCGTATATCAACTCTAGATTAATATACGCTTGCCTAATTATCCTCTACCTCTTGGTCTTGAACCAGAATCGTTTCTTGGTTGACTATTATTTTGATTGCTTGGTGTTTCAAAATTTGGTGCTCTTTGTTCATTCCTTTCCATTTGAAAGTCACGATTACGTCCACCTCTATTTTCATCATGCATATTTGGTCTTGTGGGTTGAGCGTCATTAGTAGGACGAGGATTAGGGTTTACAGGAGCATTACTACCATTATTGTTAGGGTTGTTAGAACCTGGTCTCGAACCGCCTCTATCTTCATCATGAATATTTGGCCTTGCTGGACGAGGATCACTATTTATAGGTGTACCGCCTTTTTGACCAGAGTTATTAGGTCTTGCTTTGCCTCTGTCTTCATCATGAATGTTAGAATTATCTCTTGGTTCATTTGCGTTAATTCCTTGCGTTCTTATAAAAGGATTAGAGTCTCTGCCTTTTGTTTCACTGAACGGTCTATTGGTTTCCTTTTCTACAGCACTCATATATCTATCTCCCATAGATTCATTTCTAGTATTGTTCGATGAATTTCTGGGTCCATAATAACTATTTTTATCATAACTATTAAAGTAGTTATTACTGTAATGTGGATAGTATCCATGATAAAAGCCATCGTAATATCCATTCATATACGAGTTCATGTAAGGGTTATATCCCATATAGGCGTATGGGTTGTAAAATGGGTCATATCCCATGCCCCAAGTGTTACGCCAGTAAAAACTAGGGTTGTATGCATAACTTATATAGCTTGGCCCCCAAAAATTATAACCCATGTAAATACTTGTTCCATAATTATAAGGATTACCAGTATACCAATATGAATTTGTATAATAGTTATCATAATATCCATAAGATGGAATATTGCTATGAAATCGTCTTAGCCTTACAGCGTAACCATAATCATAATAATCATCATAATTAAATGCTGATGATTGAGCAGTACGATTAGTAGTTGAAGAAGGCGTTGTTGCAGCTTTATCCGATGGATTGTAATAATCATCATCAGATGTTTTGGCTTCTTTGGCATTATTGGCAGCTTCAGTCGCTTTTTTGGCAGCAAGCTCTTTTGCTTTCGATTCTTTTGCTATTTGTTGCGCTTCTCGCTCTTTATCCATTGCAACATCTTTTGATGAGTAATAAATATCATCCGTACTAGCCTTTGATGTCGCTCCCTGAGGCGTATTACAAGCCATTGTAACGAGTGTTGCTGCTAAAATGCTTAAATAGGTTTTCATTGTATCGTGTGTTTTAGTGTTAAAACTTCTTGCTAAAATTAATAAATAATCTAACCGTTTAATTTTATATTTTTGCCCCTACTGTACATTTTTGTGTAAAATGTAGCACATATTGTTAAATTTACAAATACTATACCATAATAAAAAATATCATGAGTAAGGAATTAGTAACTAGAGAAGAAAACTACTCGGAGTGGTATAATGAACTTGTTGTAAAAGCTGATTTAGCCGAGCATTCAGCCGTAAAAGGGTGTATGGTAATAAAACCATACGGATATGCTATTTGGGAAAAAATGCAACAAGCATTAGATAAAATGTTTAAAGATACAGGACACGTGAATGCTTACTTTCCATTATTTATTCCTAAATCCTTTTTTAGTAAAGAAGCTAGCCACGTAGAAGGATTTGCAAAAGAATGTGCGGTGGTAACTCATTACCGATTAAAAACTGGCGCTGATGGAAACGTTGTGGTGGATGAAACCGCTAAATTGGATGAAGAACTTATCATTAGACCCACTTCTGAAACTATTATTTGGAATACTTACAAGGGCTGGATTCAGTCTTATCGGGATTTACCAATTCTTGTAAATCAATGGGCGAATGTAGTAAGATGGGAAATGCGTACTCGTTTATTTTTACGTACTACAGAATTTCTTTGGCAGGAAGGGCACACGGCACACGCTACTGCTCCAGAAGCAATTGCAGAAACAGAGCAAATGCTAGAGGTGTATGCTAATTTTGTTGAAAATTATATGGCCGTACCCGTTATAAAGGGAGTTAAAACAGCCAATGAACGTTTTGCTGGCGCTATAGAAACCTATTGTATAGAAGCAATGATGCAAGATGGTAAAGCATTACAAGCAGGAACATCTCATTTTTTGGGTCAAAATTTTGCAAAAGCGTTTGATGTGAAGTTTGCCAATAAAGAAGGTAAACAGGAATTGGTTTGGGCCACGTCTTGGGGGGTGTCTACCCGATTAATAGGGGCACTTATTATGACTCATTCCGATGATAAAGGATTGGTGCTTCCTCCAAAATTAGCTCCTTTTCAGGTGGTAATTGTTCCGATTTATAAAAATGAGGAACAATTAGTATTAATAAATGAATTGGCAGCAAAAATGAAAAAAGCAATGGAAGCCATAGGGATAAGTGTGAAATACGATAATAGAGATAATCAGCGCCCAGGCTGGAAATTCGCAGAATATGAATTAAAAGGAGTACCTGTTCGGATTGCAATAGGGGGTCGTGATTTAGAGAATGGAACAGTAGAAGTAGCGAGAAGAGATACATTGGAAAAAGAAACGCTGCAACAAATAGACCTTGAAAATAAAATTGCCCATATATTAGAACAAATGCAGGATAATTTATATAAAAAAGCATTATCCATGCGCGAAGCAAAAACATACACGGTGGATACTTACGAAGAGTTTAAAAAAATTTTAGAAGAAACACCTGGTTTTATAATGGCTCACTGGGACGGCACTCCAGAAACAGAACAAAAAATAAAAGAAGAAACAAAGGCTACTATTCGTTGCATTCCTCTTGGAGGCAAATTAGAACAAGGTAAATGCATTTATTCGGGTAACTTATCAGCACAACGGGTGGTATTTGCAAAAGCATATTAATTGATAAATTAAGTAAAACAGCAGAAAACATAATACGCTAAAGAATGAAAACATTTTTACCCTATGAGTTAATTTTAAAAACACTTCATGAGCAAACGAGCTTAAAGCAAGATGTTTATGACACCACTCTTAAAAATTTTATGTTTTTTAAAGCCACCACTAAAAAACTGGTATCTGAATTAAAAAAAGATATGGGTAATATTGATAAACGGTTAATAATTGAATATAAAGATAGAGGAGAGTTTGAGTACGAAATAAGAATTGCTGGTGATTTATTAATATTTTCTATGCATACCAATGTGTTCGAATTTGATAAATCACATAATATATGGCGAAGCTCATACGTAAAGCAAGATAATTCACTTTCATATTGTGGAATTATTAATATTTATAATTTTTTACACGATTCGTTCAAGTACAATAGATATAATGACTTAGGTTATGTAATAGGTCGTGTTTTTATAAATAAAGAAGATCATTTTTTTTTAGAAGGGAAACGACAGTTAGGTTTTTTATATAATGATATAGTACATTCTGTTATTGATGAGAAAGCGATTCGCAATATTTTAGAGTCAACCATTTTATATTGCCTTAATTTTGATTTATACACGCCTCCCTTCGATTCTATTAAAGAAGTATCTGTAAATGCCATACAAATGGCAACAGAAAGTATGCAAATAAAAACAGGAAAACGGTTAGGGTTTAAATTTCAAGCCGATAATGATGAAATAGATTAATTTCGTAAAAGTTTAAAAATATTTTGTTTAAATAATATTTTAATATACATTTGCACTCCCAAAATCAATTTGGCCCGTTCGTCTAGGGGTTAGGACATCAGGTTTTCATCCTGGAAAGAGGGGTTCGATTCCCCTACGGGCTACAAAAAGTAAAAAAAATAAATTATTATCAGTATTTTTGCTGATAATTTAAAACAAGAGAAATGGCAAATCATAAATCAAGTATCAAAAGAATTCGTTCTAATGACGCTAAAAGATTAAGAAATCGTTACCAAGCAAAAACAATGCGTAACGCAATGAAGGAGTTGAAATTAGATGAAACTAAAAAAACAGCTTCTGAAAAACTTCCAAAGCTTATTGCAATGGTGGATAAATTAGCTAAGAAAAATATTATTCATAAAAATAAGGCTGCTAATTTGAAATCAAAATTGACTAAAAAAGTGAACGCCCTTAAATAAGAATTAAGTAAATAATTATTCTTAAAAAATCTCGCATTCTGTGCGAGATTTTTTTTTAATATTAATTATTTACCTTTAAAATTTGTATAATTATGGAGCACTATAAAGAAATACTCGGAATAAAATCTTGGGCAGAAGAAGATCGGCCAAGAGAAAAATTATTAGAAAAAGGTAGGCATATACTCACGGAAGCTGAACTCATCGCTATATTAATAGGTTCGGGTAGTAGAAACGAAACAGCAGTAGAACTTTCTAAAAGAATATTAGCAACCGTAAATAATGATTTAAATGAATTAGCAAAGCTTACCGTACCCGAATTAATGAAATTTAAAGGGATTGGTGAAGCAAAAGCAATAAGCATTGTAGCCACCATGGAATTAGGAAGACGTAGAAAGGATACGGAAGTGGTGAAACGCGAAAAGATAACAACAAGTAATCATGCTTTTGAAATAATGAAATCGCATTTAGCCGATTTACCTCATGAAGAATTTTGGTTATTGATGTTAAACCGTTCAAACTCGCTAATAAAAAAAGAATTAATGAGTCGAGGTGGGGTAACAGGTACTATCGTAGATACCAAAATAATTTTTAAAGCGGCAATAGATAATTATTCTAACTCGATTATAGTATGTCATAACCACCCTTCTGGAAGTTTAACACCAAGTGAAGCCGATATTAAAATAACAAAAAATATTAAGGAAGCAGGTATAATATTGGGAGTACCTTTATTAGATCATTTAATAATTTCTGAAAATGGATACTATAGTTTTGGAGATGAAGGGAAGATATAATTTTAAATGATCAGAAATAAATAAGATCCCTTTTTATTGGTAAAAATATTCAGATTATATAAAAATAATTCATGATTAAACTATTAACCATTATTGGAGTTCGCCCTCAAATTATTAAAGCTGCCGCATTAAGCAGAGCCATTAAAAATAATTTTTCAAATAGAATTCAAGAAGTAATTATTCATACCGGTCAACATTACGATGCAAACATGTCGCAAGTGTTTTTTGATGAATTAGATATTCCAAAACCGAATTATAACTTAAATGTAGGTTCTGGTTCTCATGGGCAACAAACTGCATTAATGTTAACTGGTATAGAAACTATTTTATTAAAAGAAAAACCCAATGCTATAATTCTTTATGGTGATACCAATTCTACATTGGCAGGTGCTTTGGCTGCATCAAAAATAGAAATTCCGATCATCCATATCGAAGCAGGTTTAAGATCTTTTAATAAATCAATGCCGGAAGAAATTAATCGTATTATGTGCGATCACGTGTCTACTTTACTTTTCTCACCAACAAAAACAGGTTATAATTCATTAATTAAAGAAGGTTTTAAAGAAAATAATTTACCCCCATACAATTCAAGTAATCCTAAAATATATCATTGTGGTGATGTAATGTATGATAATAGCATTTATTTTTCAGACATAGCTCAAACGAAAACAACAATTTTAAAAGATAATAATTTACAAAACGAAAAATTTATCCTGGTAACTATTCATCGTAATGCAAATACCGATGAGCCCAAACGATTAAATTCAATAATTAGCGCATTAAATAAAATAGCAACAGAAAATAAAATTAGAATTATTATTCCATTGCATCCACGTACTACTAAACAATTACAACTTATTTCAGAAAAATTGTATGAAGAGTTAAAATCAAATGAATACATTACGTTGCTTCCACCTGTTTCTTTTTTAGAAATGATTGCTTTAGAAAAGAATGCGAAGCTTATTATAACGGATTCTGGAGGGGTTCAAAAAGAAGCTTTCTTTTTTAAAAAAATTTGTTTGATTTTAAGGCCTGAAACAGAATGGGTAGAATTGGTAGATTGTGGTGCAGCAAAAATTGTGGATGCAAATGAAATGGAAATTATAAAAGAATATAATCATTACGCTACTCTTAAAAGGATGAAATACCCAAACTTATTCGGAGATGGTAAAGCAGCGCATTTTATCTGCACAGAAATTATAAAACATATAAAATAAGATAGCGTGTTACTCATCTATACTCATAAAATTACGCAACGTAATAAATATATTTTTAATCTTATATTTAAGGATATACTACATATAGATTTTAAACTTACCAATGAAATAGAATTATTTAAGTCCTATCCGAAAGAAAAGATAAGTTATACAACAAATAGTGTATGTGACGAATTATTTTTTAACGCTCGTAATTTATTATTTGAAACAGGCATATCCGATCAAAATATAACAGTATTTAATTATATAGATTGCAAGGTCTTTTTCTCTACAGGAAAATCCTCTGCTTTACCTTTTGATATTTTTGCAGCTAGTTTCTACTTAGTAAGTAGATACGAAGAATACTTACCACATATACGCGATGAACACGATAGGTTTAATCCTAAAGATAGCATTGCATTTATAAATAAATTTTTACAAAAGCCTGTAGTAAATATTTGGGCGCAGTGGATAAAAGAAGTAATTCAAAAGAAATATCCTCATGTCGTTTTTCCAAAGAAAAAATATGAATTTATTTCTACCTTAGATATAGATAATGCATATGCATATTTAGAAAAAGGGGTAATTCGTACTATCGGCGGATATTTTAAATCGCTTGTAAATTTAGATTTTTCGGAGATAATGCTTCGTACAAAAGTGTTAGTGGGTATAATCCCAGACCCTTATGATACTTACAACTATCAATTGGATTTATTAAAAAAGTATAAATTTAAAAGTATTTATTTTTTCTTGTTGGGAGATTATGGCTTAAATGATAAAAATATATCGATTGAAAGTAGAAAATTTCAATCATTAATAAAAAGGGTTGCTGATTATGCAGAAGTAGGCATACATCCCTCATATGGCTCCAATATAAAAAAACAGCAGTTAAAAAAAGAAGTCATGCGTTTATCAAAAGTAGTTCATAAAGAAATTACTAAAAGCCGACAACATTTTTTAAAACTAAGACTTCCCGAAACCTATCGTAATTTAATTGAGTTAGATATTACGGATGATTATACTATGGGCTACGCAACTGAGGTAGGCTTTAGAGCTAGTATTTGTACTGCCTTTAACTTTTATGATTTGGATAACGAATTAGAAACAAAATTGAAAATTCATCCTTTTGCTTTTATGGAGGGTACACTTAAGTACCATTTAAAAATAGCTCCAGAAAAAGCAATGGAAGTTATTAATCCATTAATAGAAGAGGTAAAAGCTGTGAATGGAAACTTTATAAGCCTTTGGCATAACGAAACAGTAAACGATAAAAAATTATGGAAAGGCTGGCGGAGTGTTTATGAAGAAATGATAAAACAGGCAGTGTTAGATAGTTTTAAAATGGAGCAACAATAGTCATTTAAAAACGTTTGTACCCTACAACATTCACTACAATATACTAATAGAAGTGTAACGAGATTTAAAAAATATTAAGTTATACAAACTAGTCGGAATATTGATTAATAATCAATATCTTGGTATATGCCTTTTATTAATAAGGTATAGGAGAGGCAAATAACGTTGGTTGAATATTGTTAAAGAAATTACAAATAATAGTTTTGTAATTCTAAATGGATAAAAACTTAATAATAATTAGTTATGAATGCGTGGTGGGAAATTTTAACTGTTTTTTTGCTGAGTACGGTAAAATTTGTATTTGGCGCATTGCCACTTGCGCTTAGTTTTGGATTTTCTTTTTTCGAAACCGTATTCGTAACTTCTGTGGGAGGATTTGTAGGTGTATTGTTTTTCGTTTATTTAAGCGATCACTTATTGCTTTTTTTTAAACAACGAGCATTAAAAAAACATCATCATCAAAAAACACTACCCAAGAAAAAATCAATGTCACGCAAAAATCGGATGATTTTGAATGTAAAAAATAAATTTGGTTTAATAGGCATTACTTTTTTAACGCCTTTACTATTTTCAATTCCTCTGGGCTGTTTTTTATCCGTGAGGTATTTTAAAAATAAGCAACAAATAATTGTTTATATGTTTTCTTCTATTTTGCTTTGGTCAGTTTCAATTGCTTCGTTTAAGTTGTTTTTATAATTATTTAATATGTATAAGCATTTATTTTTTGACCTTGATCGTACACTTTGGGATTTTGAAAAAAATTGCGAAGAGTCTTTATCTGAATTAGCCATTAAACATAATTTAAAGGCTTATGGTATTGATTCCATTAGCCGTTTTACTGAATATTTTATCGAAATAAATGAGCAGTTATGGGAAGATTACGGACAAGGATTAATAAGTAAACAGCAAATTCGTAACAATCGATTTCCTCAGTTGTTTTTAAAATATAAGCTTGTAAATGATCAATTAGCTACCACTTTTGCCCTAGATTATACGGCTATAACCCCCTTAAAGAAAAATCTTTTACCAGATACGTTGCAAGTGCTAAATTATTTAAAAGAAAAATACACATTGCATATCATTACTAACGGATTTGAAGAAACCCAACTTCTTAAATTAAAAGAATGTAATATTGATTTTTATTTTTCTGAAATTATTACCTCGGAAAGGGCAGGCTTTAAAAAGCCTGATATTGGTGTTTTTAATTTTTCGTTAGCACTTACAAAAGCAACAGTTAATAATAGTGTAATGATTGGTGATAGCTTAAGTTCTGATATTATTGGCGCTCGCCAAGCTGGGATGCATCAAATTTATTTGAATCGAAGAGGTGATAAACATTCAGAAGCCATCACCTACGAAATAAGGGAATTAAATGAATTAATGAAATTATTATAATCAGTTATTCAAGTTTTTATATATTAAAAAGCCTCTTGCTCATATTCAGCAAGAGGCTTTTTAACGATTATCAAATTATTTTTTAGGTGTTGTTTCTTTTTTGTCGGTTGCTTCTTTTTTTGATTTGCAACAATCTTTCTTTTTATCTCCAGAACATTGTTTTGCTTCTCCTTCTTTTCCTTTATTACAACATGATTTCTTTTTATTTTCTGCTTTTTTGTCGTCAGTAAAACGTGCAGTTGGATGTGTAAAAGTTAAAATAGAAGCGGCTGAACTTGCTCCAACAATTCCTGTAAATGCAAGTAATAAAAATAATTTTTTCATGTAAATAGGGTTAAGAATGTAAATATAACTTATTAAATATACGCATTATAACGTGTAATATTAACAATTGTTGGGGCATTAATTGTTAAATTTAGTTAAAGGTTGCTATTACTGTTTTGCCGCCTACTACTACTTCATTTAGCGCAACTTTTACCTTAATACTAGGAGGTAAAAGTAAATCTACTCGTGAACCAAATTTTATAAATCCAAACTCTTCCCCTTGTTTCGCTACATCTCCTTCTTTGGCATAATTTACAATTCGTCTAGCTAGGGCTCCCGCAATTTGCCGAAACAATATTTTTTCACCATTTAGATGTTCTACCACAATAGTGGTACGCTCATTATCGGTGGATGATTTAGGATGCCAAGCAACCAAAAATAAACCTGGGTGGTACTTCGAGTATTTAACGATACCTGAAATTGGATAACGATTAACATGTACATTAATAGGTGACATAAAAATAGAGACTTGTAATCGATTATCTTTAAAGTATTCTGATTCTATTGTCTGTTCAATTACCACTACTTTGCCATCTGCAGGAGCAATAATATGGTTATCATTTATTTGAATGGTACGTATTGGGTTTCTAAAAAATTGTACAATGGTTACTAGTAAAAATAAGGAGAGTAAATATCCGAGCCATAAAATAATAAAATGACAACAAAAGTAATGCGTAAGCAAATTGATGATTGCGATTACAATAAGTGTTATAATTAATGAAGGTATCCCTTCTTTATGAAACTTCATCTAATTTTAAATTTTTATGGTTAACACTCATGTCAAATACGAAAGCCTTGAACTATAATGTTCAAGGCTTTTACAGTATTATTTTTTCTTTGGAGCAATTTGTTGACGTTCTTTTGCCATTTGCTCTAAACGTTGTTGAAATTTAGATGCTTTTACAGGTTTCTTCTTATTGGCCTGTATTTTTTTATGAAGTGCATCTTGATCAATTACAAATTTTTGTATGATCCAAGTTTGTGCAAACGTAATCATATTGGCAAGAAAATAATACCAACTTAATCCAGCAGAATAATTATTTAAAAAACCTAAAAATACAATCGGCATCAAATACATCATCCATTTCATGCCAGGCATTTGATTGCTAGTACCCATTAATTGGCTGTTACTCCAAGTATAAAGTAAGGTAGACCCTGTCATTAATAAAGCAAATAAACTTACGTGATCGCCATACCAAGGGATAGAAAATCCAAAATTATAAACGGAATCATAAGTAGATAAATCGTGTGCCCATAAAAAACCTTGTTGGCGTAATTCAATAGAGGCTGGGAAAAAGCTAAACAAAGCAATTAAAATAGGCATTTGTAAAACTACTGGAATACAACCGGCCATTGGGTTTACACCAGCTTGTTTGTATAGTGCCATGGTAGCCTGCTGCTTTTTCATGGGGTCTTCATTCTTATACTTTTCAGTTATTTCATCAATCTCTGGCTTTAAAACACGCATTTTAGCGGAAGACAACACCGTGCGGTATGCAATAGGTAAAAGCGCTAATTTTATTAGGAGTGTTAAAATAAGAATGATGATACCATAGTTTAAGTTAAAGCCACTTAAAAAATTAAAGATGGGAATTACTGCAAAACGATTTACCCAACCAAATATTTTCCATCCTAAATTAATTTGACGTTCTAATTCAATATTATATTTTTTTAAGGTCTTGTAATGATTAGGGCCAAAATAATAACGTAATCCAAAGCTTTCTATGTTTTGATGTTTATAAGGGATTATTAAGGAGGCGGAATAATTTTTTATATAATGGATCGAATTTTTATCTTTTACCGATTCAATTTCTCCATTTTTATCAAAAGAATTATCTGCTATAATTACGGAAGTAAAAAACTGTTGCTTAAATCCAATCCATTTTACTGGCTTTTCTAGTACTATTTTTTCTTCTTTACTTTCACTTATTTTATCAACATCATCATTTACATACTTATAATAAATGGTAGAAGCATGTTGTTGCGTTTCTTTATTTTGCTCTTGTGAGGGAGTAGCCATTTGCCAATTAAAAGTTACCCCATTCGCTGTTGGCGCAATAATGTCTTGTAAGCCTACAATATTAATGCGCGAAGTCATCATGTAATCATCATCAGTTAATGAATAAACATATTCTATGTACTTACTTTTATTGCCAGCATATAAACGCATCGCGATGTTTTTAGAATCTTGATTGTTCTCGCTAACAAAGTATAATGAATCAGTAGAAAATGATTTAGAATTGGTAGCAAAAGTTATGTTTTGGATAGAAGAATCTGCTTGAAACAGAATTAGCGGTTTGCCATCATACGTTTTATACTCTTTTAATTGTACGGAAGCAATACGTCCCCCTTTTGAGGAGATGTTCACTTTCATAACCTTATTTTCTAAAACAATTAGCTTATTATCTCCTGCAGCAGCATCTATAAAATTTCCATAAATACTTTTTTGAACATAATTTTTAGTAGAATCATTTAAAATAACAGCAGGTTGTGTGTCTAATACATGCGCTAATTTCGCTTTTTGTGCCAGTTGCTTTTGTGAAGTTTCTTCGAACTTTGCAATTGAATCGTGTGAAAACTGTTGTTTTGCCAGTTGTTCTTTTGACGGTTGTGTCATTAGCATCCACCCAATTAAAATGCTGCCAATAATCAATATTCCAATAATTGAATTTTTATCCATTTTGTTACCCTAACTTGTTTAATAAATAAAACATGTTTATAGCTGTTAGCGGGCGCAAAGGTAATAAAATAATTTGGTGTGGGAGGAGTTCAAATTTTTCTATCTATTTTATTTAGTTTTTTGTTAAAACCTATTATATATGGTGTCTTTTTATTTTTTTTGTAGATAAATAAAAGGAGATTGAACATTTTCTTCTGACAGAGAAATAAAGCCTTGTGTGGCAATTTGCATAAATTGTTCTTTAGAGAGCTGTTTAAATTTTTTCCATTGAATACTTAAAATGGAGTGAATGAGAACTTTTAAAGAGTTAAAACTACAGGGTTTTGTAAAAAAAAGAGAAGCCCCATTTTCATAACATTCTTCAATATCCTTTATATTGCGAGAAGTGGAAAGAATGACTATTGGTAATTGAGCTAATTTATTATTTTTTTTTATTTCAGATAAACATTCTGCTCCATTTTTATAAGGCATATTCAAATCGAGTAATAAAAGACTAAAGCTTGGTTCTTTCTGACTGGCAGATAAAAAACTCATTAGCTTTTTTCCATCACAAATCTCTGTAATTTTTATAGTATCTGAATAATTCTTGATAACCTCTTGTAGTAAGAGTTGATCGTCATCGTCATCATCAGCAATTACCAAGTGCTTAATTTGTTCAACTTGTACCATGGAAGGGGGGAATTTTAAATTGTTAATATCAAATGCGATAAATTGGCAAAATAAACCTTACTGAAAAAGTGTATGAATTCAGGATATTGTATACTAATTAAGTAACATTGTAGATAATTGAGTTAAAAATTAGGACTAAAATATATATAATTAAGATGATATCAAAATAAATGCCTGTAGAATTATATTGATGTAATAATATAAAACTACAGGCATTTAGGAAACTTTATAGGACAAAGAACATTTTTACATAAAAATAACTGAATAGCGTATTGCTATTATTTTATTTTAAAAGCAGCTTTTACTTTACTAACGTAATCAAGCTTTTCCCAAGTAAACAATTCAACTTTCATTGTTTTTGTTTTTCCGTCAGGAGATTTAAATGTTTTTGTAATGGTCTCGTTCTTGCGACCCATATGACCATAGGCCGCCGTTTCGCTATAGATGGGCGTACGTAATTTTAAACGTTGTTCAATAAAGTAGGGGCGCATATCAAATACTTTTTCTACTATATTAGCAATTTGTGCGTCATTAAGTTTCACTTTTGCTGTATTATAGGTATTAATATAAATACCCATCGGCTGAGCAACACCAATAGCATAAGAAACCTGCACCAATACTTCTGAACATACACCAGCAGCTACTAAATTTTTAGCAATATGACGTGTAGCGTATGCTGCAGAACGATCTACTTTTGAAGGATCTTTTCCTGAAAATGCACCACCACCATGAGCACCTTTACCTCCATAAGTATCTACAATAATTTTTCTGCCTGTTAAACCAGTGTCACCATGAGGGCCGCCAATTACAAATTTTCCAGTAGGATTAATGTGGTATTTTATTTTATCATTAAATAAGTGAGCAAATTTTTTATACTTGGTTTTTACCCGAGGTATTAAAATAGATACAATGTCTTTTTTTATTTTATCTAACATCTTTGCTTCTGGCCCAAAATCATCATGTTGCGTAGAAACCACAATTGCCTCAATGCGGACAGGAACGTTGTTATCATCATATTCTAATGTAACTTGAGATTTGGCATCGGGACGTAAATAAGTTATTTGTTTATTTTCTCTCCGTAAAGCTGCTAATTCTATTAATATTTTATGTGCAAGATCTAATGCTAATGGCATGTAATCATCTGTTTCATTGGTTGCATAACCAAACATCATCCCTTGGTCACCTGCGCCTTGTTCTTCTTTTTTCTTTCTATCAACACCTTGATTAATATCTGCAGATTGTTCATGAATAGCTGAAAGTACACCACATGAATTGGCTTCAAACATATATTCACTTTTAGTATAACCAATTTTTTTAATTACATCGCGAGCAATGGTTTGTACATCTAAATAAGCTTTTGATTTTACTTCTCCAGCAAGAAATACTTGTCCGGTAGTAACTAATGTTTCGCATGCTACTTTAGAGTTTGGATCGAACGCTAAAAAATTATCAATTAATGCATCAGAAATTTGATCTGCTACTTTATCTGGATGTCCTTCTGAAACGGATTCAGATGTAAATAAATACCCCATAATTGTGTTTGTTTATATGAATTTAAATTTTTTTTAACGAACGCTAAATTACAATAATTAATTAAGGTGAAAATGCGAATAGAAATAAATAATCTGCAAAACTTAATAGTAACAGAATAATTAGAGGAGTAGAACGTCAGTTATTTTTTTGTTAATTGTTTAAAAACATCTTCTAATCGCTTATCTTCTTTATGAAGCGTAAGTACTGCCAACCCATTATTAACCGCATATTGAAAAATAGCCCCTCGTATGTCTTCATTGGTGTGCGCTTCTATCTGCCATACATTGTCTTTTATATTTGCTGCATTATAAAAGTGAGGAAGGCTTTTCAATGCGTTAAAAGAAGTTGCTTTATCAAACTCAACGGTTATTAATTGTACATTTTGAGATTGTGAATTTTGTAACACAGCAGTGGTTTCATTGGCAACTATTTCGCCGTCATTAATTATAATTACTCGGTTACAGATGGCTTCTACTTCTTGCATAATATGGGTAGAGAGTAGCACTGTTTTTTGTTTGCCAATTTCAATTATTAGCTTTCGTATTTCTACTAATTGGTTCGGATCTAAACCCGTGGTAGGTTCATCTAAAATTAATACTTTCGGGTCGTGAATCATTGCTTGGGCTAATCCAACTCGTTGTTTATAACCTTTTGAAAGTGCGCCTATTTTCTTATTTTTTTCTTTTTGCAAGCCTGTTATTTCTATCATTTCATTAATGCGCTGCTTCGTATTTTTAAGACCATGTAAGCCCGCAATAAACTCCAGATATTCCTTAATATACATCTCTGCATAAAGAGGGTTATTTTCTGGTAAGTAACCAACGTTTTTACGAACAGCTAAACTTTCTTCTTGCACATCAAATCCACAAACAGTAGCGGTACCAGTAGTTTGTGGAATAAAACACGTTAAAATTTTCATCATCGTAGATTTGCCTGCTCCATTTGGCCCAAGAAAACCAACCACTTCGCTAGCGCTAACATTAAACGTTACATCATTGAGCGCACGTTGTTCGCCATACATTTTTATTATGTTTTTTACTTCGATAGACATTTTTAAAATTTTAGTTCAAAGGTGTATTTTAAAATACACCTTGTCATTTTAATAGCTACTGTTAAAGCAACGAATTACCCTTTGAACAACAAAGAAACAAACCATTCTTACAAAGCTAATTCTTTTTAATAAATTTGAGGTTGTAAAAAATGTTAAAGACTAAAATGAAATGAAGGGTATTGTTATAAAATCAACGGGTAGTTGGTATACTGTTTTAAATGAACAACAAGAAGTGATAGAGTGCCGTATTAAAGGCATATTTAGGATGAAGGGCATTAAAACCACCAACCCTATTGCAGTGGGAGATAAAGTAAGCTTTGATATGGAAGCAGATGGAAGAGGTGTAATTAATACCATTGAAGAACGTAAAAATTACATCATTCGAAAGTCAATTAACTTATCTAAACAATCTCACATTATTGCTGCCAATATTGATCAAGCGCTTTTAATAGTAACCGTTACAATGCCTCGTACCTCCACCGGTTTTATCGATCGTTTTTTATTAACTGCAGAAGCCTATCACATCCCTGCTTGTATTATTTTTAATAAAAAAGATTTATTTGAAAATGACGTCAACTCACTTGCAGAAGTAAAAAAATTAACGACTATTTATACTGCCATCGGCTATGCTTGTTATCAAGTATCAGCCACTCAAAAAATTAATATCGACCAATTACAACAATTAACTAAAAATAAAATAACCTTAATATCGGGTCATTCAGGAGCAGGTAAATCAACGTTAGTAAATGCCATGGATCATCATTTAAAGTTAAGAACAGGAGATATTTCTGAAGCGCATTTTAAAGGCAAACACACCACCACTTTCGCAGAAATGCATCCTTTACAATACGGAGGTTTTATTGTTGATTCGCCTGGAATTAAAGAATTAGGATTGGTAGATATGAAGAAGGAAGAAATAGCTACTTATTTTCCAGAGATGAATGCTTTAAAAAATAATTGCAAGTTTAATAATTGTTTGCATTTGAATGAACCCAAGTGCGCTGTGATTTTAGCAGTAGAAAAAGGAGAAATAGCACTTAGTCGTTATACCAATTATGTAGGAATAATGAATGGCGAAGAATTAAACACTCCACTTTATGAAGATTAATAAATTTAGCTACTTATGAAAGCAGTAATACAGCGTGTTTCGGAGGCATCGGTAACTATTAATGAAAAAGTAAAAAGTGAAATAGGGGCGGGATTGCTTATTCTTTTAGGCATTGAAGACAATGATGGGCAAGAAGATTTAGAATGGCTAAGTCTAAAAATAGTGAACCTTCGTATTTTTAATGATCAAGCTGGCGTAATGAACTTGTCAGTAATAGAAAAAGGAGGAGATCTTCTTTTGGTTTCACAATTTACGCTGCATGCAGCTACTAAAAAAGGGAATCGCCCATCCTACATTAAGGCCGCTAAGCCAGAAGTAGCCGCATTGATGTATGAAAAAATGATTATACAATTGCAAGTAGATTTGGAGAAGAGTATTCAAACTGGAGCGTTTGGTGCAGATATGAAAGTAGCTTTAATAAATGATGGACCTGTTACCATTCTTATTGATACTAAGAATAGGGAATAAGAAATAAGAAATAAGAAATAAGAAGGCTTTGGTAATCTCCATTGCTGCTATTAAAAAATAAGCATCATTTTAATTGACTAAAAGGGCGATAATTCCTAAATTCGTACCCTAATTGTATAAAACGCATTTATATAAAAATATAGTTAGCAGTAATTGTAGCTGAAAATTTCTAATAAAATAACCCTACTCTGATAATAAAAACAGAGTTTAATTTCTTAAAACTATGGCATTTGATATTGAGATGATTAAGGCAGTTTATAAAAACATGCCTAACAAAGTAACAGCTGCACGAAAATTATTAGGTCGCCCATTAACATTAACAGAAAAGATTTTATACGCGCATTTGCATGCCGATCAGAAAGAAGCTAATTTTAAGCGTGGTAGTTCATATGTAGATTTTACGCCAGATAGAGTAGCCATGCAAGATGCCACTGCACAAATGGCGTTGTTACAATTTATGCAAGCTGGTAAGCCAAAAGTAGCTGTACCTTCTACAGTGCATTGCGATCACTTAATCATGGCGAAAGAAGGTGCTACCAAAGATTTAGAATTTGCTACCCATGAAAGTAAAGAGGTGTTTGATTTTCTAGGTTCTGTTTCCAATAAATATGGTATTGGTTTTTGGAAACCAGGTGCTGGTATTATTCATCAAGTGGTCTTAGAAAATTATGCTTTTCCTGGTGGAATGATGATTGGTACTGATTCACATACGGTAAATGCAGGTGGTTTAGGAATGGTGGCAATTGGTGTTGGTGGTGCTGATGCTTGTGATGTAATGGCAGGCTTGGCGTGGGAACTTAAGTTTCCTAAAGTAATAGGCATTAAACTTACAGGTAAATTAAACGGTTGGACAGCACCAAAAGATGTTATTTTAAAAGTAGCGGGTATATTAACCGTAAAAGGTGGTACAGGCGCTATTATTGAATACTTTGGTGAAGGGGCAACCTCCATGAGTTGTACTGGTAAAGGTACTATTTGTAATATGGGCGCCGAAGTAGGCGCTACTACTTCTACTTTTGGTTATGATGAGTCAATGGCAAGATATTTAAAAGCAACGGGTCGTGCAGATGTTGCAGAATTAGCAAATGGAATAAAAGAACATTTAACAGGAGATCCAGAAGTATATGCAAATCCTGAAAAATATTTCGATCAAGTAATTGAATTAAATTTATCGGAGTTAGAGCCTCATGTAAATGGCCCTTTTACACCAGATTTAGCAACCCCAATTTCAAAATTAAAAGAAGAATCAGTAAAACAAGGTTGGCCTTTAAAAATTTCCGTTGGTTTATTAGGCTCATGTACCAATTCATCTTACGAAGATATTTCTCGTGCAGTTAGTTTGGCAAAACAAGTTGCTGCAAAAAATTTAAAAGTAAAATCAGAATACTTAATTAATCCAGGTTCGGAGCAAATTCGTTTCACCATTAAACGCGATGGATTTTTAGATGTGTTTGAACAAATGGGTGCGAAGGTATTTACCAATGCTTGCGGCCCATGTATTGGAATGTGGGATAGAATGGGTTCTGAAAAACAAGAAAAGAATACCATCATTCACTCCTTTAACAGAAATTTTGCAAAGCGTGCAGATGGTAACCCAAATACATATGCATTTGTTGCCTCTCCAGAAATTGTTACTGCAATGGCCATTGCAGGCGATTTAACATTTAATCCTTTAACTGATTATTTAACAAATGAAAAAGGAGAGAAAGTAAAACTTGATCCTCCTTACGGCGATGAGCTACCTTTAAAAGGTTTTGCAGTGGACGATCCTGGCTTTCAAGCGCCAGCCATAGATGGAAGTAAAGTGGTTGTAAATGTTTCACCACTGTCTGATCGTTTACAAATACTGGAACCTTTCCCAGCATGGGAGGGAGTAGATTTAAAAGGATTAAAATTATTGATTAAAGCAAAAGGTAAATGTACTACCGATCATATTTCAATGGCTGGGCCTTGGTTAAAATATCGTGGACATTTAGATAACATCTCTAACAACATGTTAATTGGTGCGATTAATTTTTTTAACGAAAAAACAGATTGTGTTAAAAACCAGTTAACCGATAAATATGCGGGCGTACCTGTTGTACAAAGAGCCTATAAAGAAAAAGGAATTGGTTCAATAGTAGTTGGCGACGAAAATTATGGTGAAGGTTCTTCACGTGAACATGCCGCTATGGAGCCTCGCTTTTTAGGAGTGCGAGCGGTATTGGTAAAATCATTTGCTCGTATACATGAAACAAATCTTAAAAAACAAGGGATGCTTGGATTAACATTTGTTGATAAAAACGATTATAATAAAATATTAGAAGATGATACGATTGATATTTTGGGTTTAATTTCTTTTACACCAGATGTGCCTTTAACAATTGTACTTCATCATAAAGATGGTTCAAAAGAAGAAATAAAAGCCTATCATACTTATAACGAACAACAAATAGAATGGTTTAAAGCTGGAGCTGCTTTAAATATTATTCGTGCGAATGTAAAAGCATAGATTTTTAATTTTCTTTTAAAGGAGTACTTTCTTTCGACTTTTTAGTTACTATTAATAGTAATTAAAAAGTCGAAGTTGTTTTTGACCTGCGTTAGATTAAATATGTAAAGTTTGAATCATAAAATTCAAGACTGTTTTTGTCGATTGGGCTAAAAATTTGCGTTTGGGAAACTGTTGTGAGCGTAAATGGCGAATCTGCATAAAGATATTTTCTACACATTGATTATAGAAGTTATATCAAAGAACAATCTATATTTGTACGAATTCAAAAATAGACTATCAATGAAAAACAGATCGATTTTTATAGTGCTTTTTGGGATTATACCTTTTAATATTTATGCTCAAAATACGGATACAATTAAAGCTTCCACATTGGTATTTAATATACCAGTTGTTGATTTACCGTATCAATTAGATGCAGCAAAAACAGTTAATGAGAACAAAATTACAATCAAAAGTTTTTTAAAAGGTTATGCTAATCCAAGTATGCATCAATCTCTTGATTTATCTACAGATTTATATACAGCAGCCCATTTTGGCATAAAAAAAATTTTCAATATTAATTCAAAAACAGATTTTACCGATGGTAGGAATTTAGGAAAATATATTTTATACTTCTTATCGCTTGTGGGCTCTGATGTTGTATTAGTTTATACGCCCGGTTTTAATGGTTGGGAACATGAAGAATTTCATCGTGCAGTTATGACCCGATTTCAGGTAAACAGTTTTAACGATATAAATAATTTTCCAATAGGAGCCGGCTCAGCAAATGTAAGTCATGTTAAGGACGATGATTTGATAAAGTTTAAAAAAGAAAGCCCCAAAGATTTTATTAGAATGCCCGCAGCGGGTATTGAAGGCGAGTATATGTTAATAGAAAAACTTCAGCGTAATAATTTTTTTTACAATCAAAATTTACCCCATCAAGTTTTGTATCTATTATCAACGTATCATGCTATTGATTACGTTCGTTTTTGTTCCCAACCAAAAGCCTTAAACGGCGTAACCGATTATTTTAATTCCAATGAAAAGACCATTAAAGTAAGAGACTTCACCGGTATGGATTTTAGTGGCTGGGTTTACGATTTGTTTAAACCAAATGAACCTTATGCTGCAAGGGGAATACATCCATCGGGTATAGGGATAGATCGTTATATTAGAGCAAGCGATTTAACCTCCATAGAATTAGCATACTTAAAGAAACAAGGGGATTTACAATGGTTAAATGCTATTTCGCCTATGTTAGTTGGGTTTAAAAGTATAAAATTATCAAAAAATGAATTATCTGGTAATTTTTCTATTCGTAATTATCTAACCTCTTTTGGTAATGATATTTCATGTAATATCTATTTAATGAATCCTAATTATAAATTTATATTTGTATACCACAGTTATCAAAATTACAATAAATCATTTCCCGCAATTGAAACACAATTGATTGATTTTGAAAAATCAATTTATAATAAGTCAGTCTATTTTTCGCCCCGATTAATTTTGGGTATGCAACCATTTAATCAGGATTTTAAAACTAAGAAGTCTGATTTTTTAGGTTTGGTAGCGTGCAAATTTGAAATTAAAATGAATAGTTTCATTCATCCTTTTATAGAATTATCAGTAAAATCAAAAGGTTGGATAGCGGGTAATGAGTTTTTAAACAGTAATACTAGTTGTAGATTTGGTATTGTTTCTAAATTCAAAACGGTAAAATAAAAATCTTCATGTAATATATTAAAACTAGCTATGCCCAAGTGGGTGAAAATAGTATAACGATAATTAACATTTATTAAAATCAACCGACTCTAAGGGGGTGAAATACTATAAAAACAATAAAAATTCATCAAAATCAACCAACTCCAGTGGGGTGAAAATATTATAATATTAAATAAATATGCAGAACCCTGAAGGGGTGAAATTTTTTACAACAATCATCAGACAGATTATAAACCGATGTTAATAATAGAATATATCACTCCAAATCAAAAGTTTCTGAAGCTTTTTATCCAGAGTTAAAAGGAAAACATATTCATCATGACTGAAGCAGAATTAATATTTACGGCTTTAGCGGAACTATCAACCCGACAAATTGCAGAATCAGAAAAAGCAAAAGGTATACTTGAAAATGGCCAAGCAGGCAAAAAAGGCGGTGCCGTAGCAAAAAATGCAAGAAAGGAATTAGAAACAAAAACAGGTAAAAGTGTGGTAACCGACGAAAATTTTTTACCTCCAGCAAAAGATAAAAAGAAATTAAAATAATTGTTTTGTTGCCTGCTATAAGCATAATCAATCACATTTTTCATTAAAAAATTCAAACATTAGTTTGTAAAAAAATAATTTACCTACCAGATAATTTAATACGTTTGTTTTAAAATTAAGAACCATGAAAAAAAATATACTTTTAATAGTAGTTATCCTTTTTATAATGCCGCAATTGTATGCTCAACCAGGCACAATTGACCCTACGTTTAATCCCAGTGATTTGGGTTTTTGGAAAGGGAATAGTTTAAATGGTAGTATAACTACGTCGTTTGCTCAAAAGGATGGGAAATTCATCATTGCGGGTGAATTTTCGAGATTCAATGAAGTGTCGGCAATGCGCATTGCACGTTTTAATGCAGACGGAACAATAGATACTACATTAAATAAAACAGGTACAAGTGCAGTTAATATTCAAAAAATAGTTTCACAAACAGATGGGAAAATTTTTATTCTTGGCTCATTCCAATACTATAATAATATACCCCGAAACAGTATCGCACGTTTAAATGCAGATGGTTCATTGGATAATGCATTTGATCCTGGCTCAGGAATAAGTCCAGCATATTTTGACAAATATGCAATGGTTTTACAGAATGACGGGAAAATTATTGTGGGTGGATATATTAAAAACTATAATGGGGCAACTGTTGGTAACATAGTACGAATCAACCCTGATGGAAAACAAGATACGACATTTCATACAGGTACTGGTTTCGATTCTGACGTTCCTGCATTAGCATTACAAAGCGATGGGAAAGTAATAGTTGGTGGGGGATTTGGTTATTATGATAATGTTTACGGTAATAAAGTTATACGGTTAAACGCAGATGGAAGTAAAGACAACACGTTTAATTTAAATGGTTCCGGACCAGATTCTGATGTTAATTCAATACTGTTGCAAGATGATGGAAAAATTTTAATTATCGGTTCTTTCAAAAATTATAATGGTTCACGAACACACGGAATAGCAAGACTGAACTCGGATGGTAGTTTGGATAATACTTTTTATGTTGCGTCTGGGGTATTTACTGGGTATTTATTGCAACTATGCAAACAACCTGATGGAAAAATACTTGCATTAGAATCACTGGGTGCTATCGTTAACCAAAGCCGAGTTTTTCGTCTAAATATGGATGGTAGCCTTGACACTGCCTTTTATAGTGCTCATGCGAATAGTAATGCATCCGCTATTTGCCTTCAAAGTGATGGGAAAATAATTGTAGGTGGTTATTTTAAAAATTATGACGGAGTTTTAAGAAACTGTATTGTGCGTTTAAATGTGGATGGTACAATTGATAAAAATATATATAATGTATTAGGAAATGGCGTGAATGGCACAGTCTGGACAAGCGCTATTCAGAGCGATGGGGGAATAATTATCGGCGGATTATTCTCTTCCTATAATGGTAAAAAAATGGGAAATATTACAAGGGTTAATAAAGACGGATCATTAGACAATACATTTCATACGGAGACGGGAACGGATGACTGGATAGAATCGATTACAATACAAAAGGACAAAAAAATACTCATTGCTGGATGGTTCACAAAATATAAAGATTCGTCACTGGCAGGTTTGGCACGAATCAACATTGATGGCTCACTGGACACAACATTAAAGGCAAGCCTGGGGGTTTCTCCCTTAGTGGAACATGTTTCGTTGCAATCTGACGGGAAGATACTTGTGGCAGGATATTTTAACTTCAATAATGGAATATCAAAAAATTGTATTTTACGCCTTCACTCAAATGGATCAATAGATTCAACTTTCAAACCTTCACTTGGAGCCAATAGTTTTGTTTGGACAACATTGATTCAACCTGATGGAAAAATTCTTGTAGGCGGGTATTTTAAGGATACTGTCGGAGCCATATCAGTAAATAACATAGCGCGGTTAAATTTAGATGGTTCTCTAGATACTTCTTTTCATACTGGTACAGGAACCGATAATGTGATTTATGCATTGGGATTACAAAAGGATGGAAAGGTTTTAATTGGAGGATCTTTTAAAACATACAATGGTTTAACAGCAAATTCCATTTCTCGTTTAAATTCTAACGGCGCATTAGATAATACATTTAATTCTGGTGCAGGTATAGTTGTTGGCCATTCAATTAAAAATATATCCATTCAGCAAAATGGGAAAATAATAATAGGCGGACAGTTCTCTAATTTTAATGGAACTACAGTCAACTCATTAGTACGCTTAAATATAGACGGTAGCGTTGACAATACATTTAAAAATGATTTAGGAGCAAGGAATAAATCAATTGCCACAGCCTCCATTCAGAAGGATGGTAATATAGTCATTGGTGGAAGTTTTACTGATTACAATGGTATCGGAAGAAATGGTATTGCAAGGGTCAATGGTGGTGAAATTACAAATATTGCTACCCATGCTGCAATTAATCCCATAGTTATTTATCCAAATCCGAGTAACGGAGAATTTACCATAGCAGTGGAGCAAATTGGTAAAATTTTAATTATGGATAATTTAGGTAGATTGATTCTTGAACGAAATGTAAATTCCAAAAAAGAGGTAATCAACCTCACAAATATTACGAGTGGAATTTATTTTGCAAGAATTACTTCAGCACATGGACAAACCACAAAAAAGATAATTATAAGAAGGTAAATAACTGCTCAAAATTTTAAATATATTTAGGCTATATTTGTTTTAATAGAGATCTTTTTAAAATGCGCTCTATTACCAACAACAGTGGCAATTAATCATCACCTGTAGTAAATTTAATTAGTACAAAAATTTAAAAAAATTAAAAATTATGAAACAATCAACAATTATCAGCGCCCTATTCGGTATGAGTTTTTTTATACTAAGTTGTGGAAACACCTCAACTGAACAAGCAAAAGATAAAGAGGAAACCGCCACTCATGAAGAACACGCTGATCACACTGCCAATGCTCTTGAACTAAACAATGGAGAAAAATGGGTCGTGAATGTAGAAATGACTCCTTTTGTAAAAAAAGGAGAGGAGCTTGTAAATAATTATGTAGCCAATAAGGGTGATGATTATAAAGCGCTAGCGACTCAATTAAAAGAGCAAAACGATCAGTTGATTTCAAACTGTACAATGGATGGAAAAAGCCACGAAGTGTTGCATGTATGGCTTCACCCACATCTTGAATTAGTAAAAGAACTTTCAAACGCAGAAACAAAAGAAGCAGCAGATGAAATTATTACTCGTCTAAAAAATTCTTACGAAACGTATAATCAATATTTTCAATAATTTATTTTCAATTGTAAAATTGCTATACTATTTTTAAAAAATCATTTTTAATTTTACAAGGTAAAAATAGCGGCAATTTAGCTATAGCAGCGATTTTGTTAAAAACAAGGAGGAAGCAATTTAAATGCTTCCTTTTTTTTGATTACTTCTCCCTTTCATGATCCAATCCTTTTTTTCTATTTATATTACAGAAGTACAACAGGTGGTCGGAATATAAAAAGTACACATAGTTATAGACTTATTTTACTACCCATTAAATACTATTTAGTAATACAAAGTAAATACTTATAGCGTATATATTGTCGCTGTTACAATATGGAAAATCCATTGCTTAGGCACTTATCATCAAATTTAAAATAAAGAGAATAATTATTAAAAGAGAATGATTATCTTTATAAAAAAGGAATAATGAAAGCTACCGAGATTAGAAATAAGTTAATTAATAAAAATTTAAAAGTAACACCACAAAGGGTTGCTATTTTAAACGCTATTGCTAAACTTAAAAATCACCCTACAGCAGAAAATATAATTGACTTTATTAAAAAAAATCATCCAAATGTTGCAACGGCCACGGTTTATAAAGTACTTGATGTATTAGTAGCGAATGAATTAATTAAAAAAGTAAAAACAGAAAAAGATGTGATGAGATATGATGCGATTATAGAAAATCACCATCATTTGTATTGCTCCGAATCTGACAGAATTGAAGATTATGTGGATGATGAATTAAATAAAATGATTGAAAAGTATTTTAGTAAGAAAAAGATAAAAGACTTTCAAATTAATGATATCAAATTACAGATAATAGGAAAATTTAATAAATAATTTTTAAAATTAGTAAATATGAAACCGACAAAAAAGAAACTCACCAGTAGCGCTGGAGCTCCAGTAGCGGATAATCAAAATACGATGACGGCAGGCCCTCGTGGACCAGTCCTTTTACAGGATGTTTGGTTCCTGGAAAAATTGGCACATTTCGATAGAGAAGTAATACCAGAAAGACGGATGCATGCAAAAGGTTCAGGTGCATTTGGAACTTTTACCGTAACACATGACATATCGAAATATACCAAAGCAAAAATATTTTCTGAAATAGGTAAAAAAACGTCTTGTTTTGTTCGCTTTTCTACTGTTGCTGGTGAACGTGGCGCCGCCGATGCAGAAAGAGATATAAGAGGATTTGCGATGAAGTTTTATACCGAAGAAGGCAATTGGGATTTAGTTGGTAACAACACACCCGTTTTTTTTCTGAAAGATCCTTTAAAATTTCCAGATTTAAATCACGCAATAAAACGAGATCCAAAAACTAACTTACGCAGTCCAAAAAATAACTGGGATTTTTGGACTCTTTTACCTGAGGCATTACATCAAATTACAATCACAATGAGTGATAGAGGCATACCTGCATCATACACTAATATGCACGGTTTCGGAAGTCATACATTTAGTTTGATAAATGCAAAGAATGAACGAATTTGGGTTAAATTTCATTTGCATACCCATCAAGGAATTAAAAATTTAAGCGACCAAGAAGCAGAAAAAATCATTAGTAAAGACAGGGAGAGCCACCAACGTTCCTTGTTTAACAGCATTGAAAAAGGTGATTTCCCGAAGTGGACAATGAAAATACAAGTGATGAAGGATGAGCAGGCAAAAAAGCACAAACACAATCCATTTGATTTATCAAAAGTTTGGTCGCAAAAAGAATATCCGTTGATAGAAGTAGGAGTGATGGAATTAAATAAAAATCCTGAAAATTATTTTGTGGACGTTGAGCAAGCCGCTTTTAATCCTGCAAATATAGTTCCTGGTATTAGCTTTTCGCCCGATAAAATGTTACAGGGCAGATTATTCTCTTATGGTGATGCTCAGCGTTATCGGCTTGGAGTAAATAATCATTTAATCCCTGTAAATAAACCAAAATGCCCTTTTTCAAATATGTTTCATAGAGACGGACAAATGAGAACAGATGATAATTATGGTAGCACTTTAGGATATGAACCAAATAGTTATGGTGAGTGGCAAGAACAACCTGATTTCAGAGAGCCGGCATTGGAATTAAGCGGTGCTGCTGACCATTGGAACCATAGGGATGATGACGACGATTATTATTCACAACCTGGTGATTTATTCAGATTAATGAATAATAATCAACAACAGGTTTTATTTGAAAACACCGCCAGAGCAATGGGTGATGCACCAAAGGAAATAAAAGTACGCCACATTGGCAATTGCTTAAAAGCGGATGAAAATTATGGCAAAGGTGTTGCAAACGCTTTGAACATTGGAATGAATGAAGTAAAGTAATTAAATTCAAAAAAATAAGAAAGGGAAAATAGAAATAGTTTATCAAAAGCTTAGAGGAACGATTTGATCAAAGATCAGTGTTCCTCTTTTCTTTTTTTTTAGCTAAAGCCATTGATAATAGGTTTTTCAAAATAATCACTTATAGTGAAGTAATGAATAATAATTATTAAATGCTCTTAAATATAAATTGTATAATTGGCAAATGATTATTTGTTATCATTAACAAAATAGGGCGCAAGCGAAAACAGTAGTAAATTTGTAAACGTTCAGTTTAATGCAAGGCTCTACAAAACTCAATTTTAAAAAAATGAAAAAAATAGTCATAATGCTTTTCAGTCTCTGCTTATTCCATTTTGCACACGCTCAAATTATTGACACGTTGATAGACGTTGGAGGCTATAAACTTCACTTCACTATTATTAAAGGAAACGGAACTCCCATCCTCTTCGAAGCAGGAAATGGAGCCGATGGTTCTGATTGGCAACCTATTCTTGAGGATATTCATAAAGCCACTGGAGCAACGCTGATAACATATGATAGGGCGGGATTAGGGAAAAGTGAGATTGATACGACTACAATTTCCTTTAAAATTGAAATAGTAAATCTTGAAGACGTATTAAAAACGCTAGGATACACAAAAAAAATATTTTTAGTAGCCCATTCTTTCGGCGGATTTTATGCTTCTCTTTTTTCTTATAGAAACCAATCAGAGGTAAAAGGGGCTGTTTTTATTGATGTAGGCGTACCTTGTATGGTAACAAAAGAGTGGGCTGAGAATTATAAAAAGTCAGTAACAAAAGAAGATTGGCAAATGATTAAAAAGTACAAATTAGGGTTGTATTATATTTTGCAAAATTTTCCAGAAATTGCAGACTACATGGCCGACAAATATATTTCAAACACTATTCCATTAACACTAATAGTTGCTGAAAACTTACCCGATTCAACTAGTTTAAAAACAGAGAACGACAGAAAGAATTGGGTAAATTGTTTAAGAGAATTCGGAAACTTACCTCATCACAAATATGTTTTGGCTCAAGGAGCTGATCACAAAGTATGGATAAAAAATCCTAAAATTGTAGTAGAGGAAATTACAAAAATGTATAATTATAAATAATAACAAAGAGGTATAACGAAAATAGAATAACACAAAATTCCACAAGATTATATTTCTTAAAATTTCCTTCTTACTTAAAAAGAGAAACAATTATCTTTTTAACTCAATTTCATTTAATTTAGCACTTAAATAAAATACATTATAATCAAATAAAAAAATAGTAGTAATGTTTATGGATATGCTTTATTTAAATAGGAAAACGTACTAAATTATATTAAATCTAAATGTTTAGACATCAAGGCAAAAACAGAACACCAAAGCATAATCTGCAAATTGCCACTGTTTTGTCTTTTGTAGCAGGTATTGTAAATGTAGTAGGGTTTTTATCGATTAAACAATTTACCACTAATGTTACAGGACATTTTGCTTTGTTTATTAATGATGTTGAACATTTGGAATTTTGGAAAGGCACTATTTATTTTCTCTATATTTTTTCTTTTCTTTTCGGCTCGTTTTCATCTAGCTTTCTAATTGAGAAGTTTCGTGAAAATAAAAAATTAAATGTGTTTGTTTTACCTACAATAATTGAGTGTGTAATTTTACTATCCATTGCGTTGGTTAGTAATATTACGGAAATAAAATATCCGAATTTAATTGCATGTTTACTACTTTTTGCAATGGGGTTACAAAACTCTTATGTAACAAAAATCTCAAATGCAGTAGTAAGAACAACTCACTTAACAGGACTCTTTACAGATTTAGGTATAGAACTATCCCAATTGTTTTTTCCAAAATTACATCCTAACAGAAAAAAAATAAAAGCTACCATCAAGCTTCGAGTTTATATTATTTCATTTTTCTTTGCCGGTGGATTAGCTGGTGGATTTCTTTATTCCAGACTGGGCCTAAAATTAAACTCGTTGATTTTTGGAGCGTTGATTTTACTAGTAAGTTTATTTTATGATGATTTTAGATATAGAATAATAAAAATTAAAAGGAGGTATAATCAAAGAAGAATATCTCTCCATAACAATAGTCATAAGTTAAAGAGCTGAAAAATATACAAATATTTTAGCTCGCTTTATACTCCATTTTTTTATAAATAGGCAGAGTAACATACTTGGAATTCTTCCTACCACCGAAAACAAAAAATAAATATGAAAATTTGCAAAAATAATTCTGAACATTATATTTGGGGACAACAGGCGGAAGGTTGGCATTTACTTAAAACGGATACATTAAGCATTATACAAGAACGAATGCCAGTTGGAACAACGGAGTCTTTACATTTTCATCATAAAGCCCAACAATTTTTTTTTATTTTATCGGGCACAGCAACATTTGAATTGGAAGAAAAAACAATAGAAGTAAATGCGCAGGAAGGCTTACACATTAAACCCAAACAACTACATAAAATTACAAATAAAGGAACAGTTGACTTAAATTTTTTGGTCGTTTCGGAGCCTCTTTCACATGGAGATAGAACGAATATTGATTTGTAAATAAATGTGAATAATAAATCAATTAGTTGTTGTAATAAAAAATTTTGAAATTTAAATGGTACAGGTGATAATACCTTTCGTTGAAAAAACAATAGAAAAAGAATAAATATTAAGTTAAAATGCCATTAACCCTTCAATATCACTCATTTGTTTGTATTGATCAATGATGGTATCCGCATTAAGCATTACTTCCTTAACCGTTATGCTAATGTATTTACCATTACTCGATGCTTTTTGGGTAATAATGGCTTCATCAGAAAATTTAGACTCCACCAAGGCTATTTTTCGATTGTCGGCTGGAACAATAAATTTAAACATATATATCATTGGCCAATTAGCTTCGATATTTAATTGTTCGCGAAGCTTATCATATTCTTTTTCGTTTTTCATAATTACAAAGTTAAAAATTAATCTATTTTGTTTGCTAAATTTGACCTTAAAATAAATTTTATGAAAACATTTAAAATAACAGGAGACTTTATTCAACTAAATCAATTAATAAAAGCGGCGGGCTGGGTTTCAAATGGGGCGGAAGCTAATAATGCTATTGATAGTGGATTAGTAAAAGTAAATAATAACGTAGAGCACAGAAAGCGAAATAAGTTGATAATTGGTAATACAGTAGAATTTAATAATCAAAAAATAACTATTGAATAAGAGCCTGTTTAAATTTTATTTATTTGGAATGTTATGATGTGTTTTTTAGCCAGACGAGACACTTTTTGAAGACCATAGCAGCGCTCTACGGACAAAAAAAGTAACGAAGTATGGCACAAAAAG
>JBDTFR010000102.1:0-14852 GCA_039937835.1 Bacteroidia bacterium
CTTTTTGTGCCATACTTCGTTACTTTTTTTGTCCGTAGAGCGCTGCTATGGTCTTCAAAAAGTGTCTCGTCTGGCTAAAAAACACATCATAACATTCTAAATAAATAAAATTTAAACAGGCTCTTAAAATAATTTATACATTTGCATTCACATTACTGGTTATCTATTTTCTAATAATAAAGAATAGATTTAAAAGGGAATCCTGTGTAAATCAGGAACAGTACCCGCTGCTGTAAGCTCATTAACGTTATATACTATAAGCCACTATTATTCAAAAAAATGGGAAGGCGTATATAACAGAGCGAGTCAGAAGACCTGCCATTATGTATTTAATTCAATGCTTCGGGAAAAAAGCTAAGAATGGGAAACAATATCTATTCTCCCCTTCTTTTCTATTTCCACTAAGCCAATTAAATTAGTTCAATAAAATTTATTGAAAAAATAATTATACAAAAATCAATATCTAATTACTATTAAACCATAATAAAAATTGAACACTATGAAAAAATTAATTAATCCAAGAAATGGTATTTTAACACTAATGATTCTATTAGGAGGTGCGTGGCGTCTGTTGATTTCAAATGGTGCTAGTTCTTTGGCAAATTTTACACCTATCGGTGCCATGGCTTTATTTGGCGGGTGTTATTTTGCTGATAAAGGAAAAGCATTTATAGTTCCATTACTTACTTTATGGGTGAGTGATTTGCTTTTGAATTATTTTGTTTATTTCCATGAATGGAAACTCTTCTATGATGGTTTTTTATGGACTTATGGAAGTTTTGCTTTAATGGTAGTGATCGGTACTTACATGAAAAAGGCAACTGTAAAAAGTGTCGTATTAGCCAGTGTATTCGCAGCGCTTACCCATTATGTAATTAGTGATTTTGGTGTATGGATAGGAGGCGGTTTGTATCCTAAAAACACACAAGGGTTTATTGCATGTTATGTTGCAGCCATTCCTTATTTAAAAAATATGCTTATCGGGAATTTAGTTTTTGGAGGTATTTTATTTGGAACATTTGAACTGTTACAAAATAAATTCAGCTTATTACAATTAAATAAACCATTACAAAACATATAAAAAAATGGACAATTTAAAAGTATGTTCCTTTTTGCCAGCAGCCACCAGTATGATTTATCATATGGGCTTAGCGGATGCATTATGTGGTGTTACCTTTGAATGTCATTCTGATAAACCAAAAGTGATACGCTCACACATTGAGGGGAATAATTATTCAAGTGAAGAAATTGAAAAGGTTGTTTCTGAATCAAAAAGTATGGGTAAAAGTCTTTATTATGTGGATGAAGATTTATTGCAAGAGCTTGCCCCCGATATTATTTTCACTCAAGATGTTTGTGATGTTTGTCAGATTGGAACCAGCTTTGCGGAAAGAGCCATTCATAAAATGAAAAAAAAGCCATTGGTTATTCCATTAACACCGCGCACGCTAACAGATGTTTACGAAAATGCAATTACCATCGCAACGGCATTAGGGAAAGAAGAAGCCGCTTATCACTTATTGGCTAGTTTAAAGAAACGAACTGATACCATTACGGATACGTTACGTCAACATAATTCGCCTTTAAAAAGAGTAATGGTCATGGAGTGGTTAAACCCCATTTACAATTGTGGCCATTGGATACCGTATCAAATCGCAATGGCTGGTGGTGTAGACATGCTATCCAATCCTGCGGGCTACTCCATAATCACACCTTGGGACAAAGTGCTGCGCTATAACCCAGAAGTATTAGTTGTAGCACCTTGCGGATTTTCAGTAGATAGAACTGCAATGGAAATGGAAAAATTAACCAACCGCGAAGGATGGGCTGAACTGGCGGCTGTAAAAAATAATGCGGTGTTTTTAGCCGATGCTGATTTATTTACTTGTCCCAGTACTCATTTAATTGATGGTATTGAATTATTAGCTTCCTTTTTTCACCCTAACTTATTTAAAACACCAACACATTTAAAAAATAAGTGTTTATCATTTGATGAAACAAAAACAACAGGTTTAAATTATAAATCTCAATTTCATTAAAATAAATGTTGTATTACATAACAGGAGGTGAACGTTCAGGTAAAAGTAGTTATGCACAAACATTAGCAATTAGGCTAAGTGATACACCTATTTACATTGCTACCGCTAGGGTTTGGGATAACGACTTTAAAAAACGCATTGAACGACATAAAAATGAGCGTACTGAAAAATGGATTAACCTAGAAGAGGAAAAACAGTTAAGTACACTCCCCATCGAAAAAAAAGTAGTCGTAATTGATTGTGTTACGTTATGGCTTACCAATTTTTATGTTGATTTAAAATACAATTTAAAAGAAGCATTGACACAAGCGGAAGAAGAATTTGAAAAATTATTGAAAATAGATTGTACCTTAATTATTATCTCCAATGAAATTGGTATGGGAGTGCATGCAGATACAGAAATAGGTAGAAAATTTGTAGAGCTTCAAGGATGGATGAATCAACGTATTGCTGCAAAAGCTAATAAAGTAATTCTAATGATATCTGGTATTCCTGTAATCATTAAAGAAAATAAAGCATGAAAACACATCAAATAACAGCTCCATCAAATAGTATGGAGGCAGTTTTAAAACATAAAATCGATTTAAAAACAAAACCTTTAGGAGCGTTAGGAGAATTAGAAAAAATTGCGTTACAGATTGGGCTCATTCAAAATACCACTTCCCCCGTATTAAATAATCCGCATTTATTAATTTTTGCTGCCGACCATGGCATCACTAAAGAAGGTGTTAGCGCTTATCCCCAAGAAGTAACCTATCAAATGGTATTAAATTTTTTAAATGGTGGAGCTGCAATTAATATTTTCTGCAAACAAAATAACATTGCCATAAAAATAATTGATGCGGGTGTTAATGGTACTTTTGATCATCAGCATTCTACCATTATTGATGCAAAAATTAGAATGGGAACTACCAATTTTTTGTATGCTCCAGCAATGACTATCACTGAAGCGGATGAATGTTTACAGAAAGGTTCGGATATTGTTAATCAAACTTTTAAAAACGGCTGTAATATTATTGGCTTTGGTGAAATGGGTATTGGTAATACCACTGCTGCAAGTGCTATCATGAGTATTATTTGTAAACTACCAGTAGAAAATTGTGTAGGAAGAGGTACAGGTTTAAATGATAATGAATTGCCTAAAAAAATAGAGACCATAAAAAATGCAATTGTAACTAATAAACTAACGGCTACTCCAATGGAAACTCTTGCTACCTTCGGAGGATTTGAAATTGCACAAATGTGTGGCGCTATGCTACAAGCAGCAGAAAATAAAATGGTTATTCTAATTGATGGATTTATTGCTACTGCCGCTTTTTTAATTGCTAATTCCATTCATCCACTGGTTAAAGAATATGCAATTTTTTGTCACCAATCCAATGAACAAGGACATGCTAATATGTTACATTATTTAAACGTTAAACCGCTTCTTTCTTTAAACATGCGTTTAGGTGAAGGTACAGGTGTAGCTATTGCTTACCCAATAATTGAAGCAGCCGTTGCTTTTTTAAATGACATGGCTAGTTTTGAGAGTGCCGGTGTATCTACAAAAGAAATAAAAGAGCTAGCATAAGATGAAAAAAGAAATTCGTGTGTTTTTTACAGCACTGATGTTTTATACACGTATTCCCTGCCCTAAATGGGTAGATCATAGCGAAGAATATTTAAATAAAGCTACCCGCTATTTTCCTTTAATTGGTTGGATAGTAGGCTTTCTTTCTGCTGCTGTCTTTTGGGCGACCTCCTTTTTCTTTTCAAAAGAGGTAAGTCTCATTTTATCAATGATCACCAGTATTTTAGTGACTGGTGCTTTTCATGAAGATGGTTTTGCAGATGTGTGTGATGGGTTTGGGGGAGGTTGGACAAAAGAAAAGATATTATTAATCATGAAAGATAGCCGTGTAGGCGCATACGGCGCTATTGGAATTTTCCTTTTATTATTATTGAAATTTTTTCTTCTCTTATCCATTGACGCTACTTTAGTTCCGCTTTGTTTAATTACGGCACATGCTTTAAGTAGATGGTGTGCTGCCACCTTTATATTTACACATGTTTATTCTCGTGATGACGATAGCAGTAAATCAAAACCTGTTGCCAACAACATTACGCTTACTAATTTACTAACGGCTACCCTATTTGGCATTTTACCGTTAGTATTATTTAACTCCATTTTTATTTTTTTAATCATTATTCCTATTTATCTAACTAAGTTTTTTTTAGGTAATTATTTTAAAAAATGGATTGGTGGTTATACGGGCGATTGTTTAGGGGCAACGCAACAATTAACTGAAATTGTTTTTTATTTAAGCTTTATCGTATTGTGGAAATATATTTAATAAGACATTCTACACCAGAAATTGAAAAAGGAATCTGTTGTGGGCAAAGTGATATTCCCTTAGCAAAATCATTTCAAAAAGAATATAACAACCTAATGAATTACGTTCCAACATCAATTGATGTAGTCTATACCAGCCCACTTACTAGGTGTTATGAAATGGCAACCCTAATTAAAACAGAAAAATTAATTACTGATGCCCGACTACTCGAACTTAATTTCGGAGATTGGGAAATGAAAAAATGGGAGGAAATAGAACCGTTGATGTTGAATATCTGGATGAATGATTTTGTAAATACAAAAGTACCAAACGGAGAAAATTTCTTAGCCCTTTATACTCGTGTGCTTAGTTTTATTGATGATTTAATAAAACAACCACATAAAAATGCTTTTATTATTACCCATGCAGGAGTTATACGATGCTTTATTTCATATATAATGGATATTCATTTAAAAAATGCTTTTAAAATAAATATTGATTATTCTTCCGTCACAAAAATTAAATTAGAGGTAGATAAAAATTATAATAGCATTTCTTATTTAAATAAAGTATAGGTTATTTAAATTTCCATACCTCTTATCTGGTTATTGAAAGCACAGTTTATTGGTAGCTTTTATCGTTACGAATTTAAACGAAGATTATTGGTTATAGAATCTTCTGTTTCATGATGATAAATATAGGTAGGGCTGTTGGTCTTTAATATGCTAATTCCTGCACCCACTGCTCTATCATACAAATCAGCATCTTCACCCAAAACAACATCACTGAATGCACCTAGTAAAAGCAAAACACTTCTATCAATAAAAAAGGTGCCGCCGATCACACAATCATCCAAACTGATATTCTTCGAATGATCAAATCTATCTGGTACGTATTTAATTCCGATAATTTTAACACCACCATGTAAAAACTTAAGGGTGGGATTTTGTACTAAAATATGTTTTCTTGATTCCAAATGATGTACAGTATACTCATCATCCGAATCTAAAAAGGACACAAATTTACCTGTTGATAAACGAACACCTTCATTTTTTGTATGAACTTGACCACTGTGATTCTTTTTGAAATATTTTATTTGTGGATACTCATTAAGATAGGAAAGAATTTGTGTTTGGGTTTCATCCGTACTGCCATCATCCACAATAATAGCCTCCCAATCTTGTTCAGTTTGATTAATTAGAGAATCTAATGCTCGTTTTAAAAGTTGTGCTCTGTTATACGTTGTTATTATTACAGAAAAAAATGGTGATGAAATGATTGTTTTCGTGCTACTCATAGATTAATTATCCCTGCCTATTATTATTCTTTAAATTCTTTATACGCGGTGGTTAGGTAATTAATATTCCCATTAAAACCGTTTAAACAAAAACTAAGATTTATAAATTTTGAAAGTCTTAAATTTTTTTTAAAAAAGTATAAATATTATTTTAAGTTTATTTATGCCTATAAAAATAATCAATCTTATTCACTCTTTATAAGGAATTATTCATTATACACTCTAATGAGTGCTGAGCTTTAATCTAAACTGGAAAAGTTAATGTGAATGATTTATCGAAGAATTTTATTAAATAAATGAAGAAAAGACTGGCTTTGCGAAAAGTGTTTTTAACCAATAGGGTTTACAAATATACTATTCAAAGGAACCAAATTAGCTTTTATTGTGCTGATACTTCCATAGTGTTCAATTTTTAATCACAAAGAAACGCCCAAAATAAAGTTGATTTGATTTGTGGAATGAAAGTGGATAAATCAGAAGGATTTGCTTAGAGGTATGACAAAAAAAATATTATTTCGACATATCTAACTGTAAGCAAACTCTTTTAATGGAGGCTAAAAAATTTATAAACAATAAATTTGTCACCTCGAAGGGTATCACTTCGAAATGATAAGCACATTTAATAATTGTGTAATTATTTTTTTTTAATATTTTAAAGTTGTGATTTGCATACTAAACCCTTTTTGTCTCCTTAAAATCAGAAACTCCAATTAGGAATGTTCATATTTCCGTGAAGACCGGTATACCTTATTACAAATCAATATTTATTGAATGGGACTATTATTTTGTATATTTAAGACCTATTAAAGAAATGAAAAAATCACTTATCATATTGTTTGCTTCGTTTTACTTGATGCTTGCATCAGGTTTGAACATTCGTTTACATTACTGTGGTGGCAGGTTAAAATACATTTCATTATTTAGCACAGGCGGTGAAAGTGATTGTTGCGGGATAAAAATGAAAAGTAAAAATTGTTGCAATGAAAAATCGGTCTTTATTAAAGTTAATGATAATCACTTTGGAGGCAACTATGTAAATAGTCTAAATAACCCTGTTAAATCAATTGCTGGCGTCACTTTTATCCAATTATTTGAAATTAAAAATTCAAGTACTCCCTACACTTTATTACCCTATTATGCCCCACCGCCCGCCCTGTACAACAATCCAATATACCTTAAGCATAGGGTATTAATCATTTGATCTTATTTTATTTTATTTTTAATACCGACTACTTAGTTGTTCCGGTATAGCCTTCTTTGCAAACTATCGTGCGCTCAATTTTAGGTTATTAATTATAAAACAATATAAAAATGAAAAATCAATCTTATCCGTCGTTAAAGTAGTGCTTTATCGGCGTCTGCAGTGGTACAAATGCTAAATTCGAAAAATTCACAACAGCAGGTAATAATTAACAAATAAAATAAGAAAATGAAACAGCTAATTATCGTATCTATCACAGTGTTATTGGTAACAATAAGTATAAATGCTTTTGGTCACGAGCATTCTAAAAATACAGCCGAAGATACAGTATCACAAGTCGCTTCTTCAATACATGGTGATTCAGTTATGCTTCACGAAATGGAAAAACATCATGAAATGAAATCCGTTGATGCATTTCCAAATTACCATCCATTAGTTGTTCATTTCCCAATTGTGCTGATTATTATGGCTTTTGTGTTTCAATTGTTGTCATTTTTCGTTTACAAAAAAGAGTTTAGTTTGGCAACATTAATTCTTTTGGCTTTGGGAGTGATTTCGGCAGGGCTCGCATCCAATACATTTCATGCACATCCTCTAGAACTTACAGGCAGAGCAAAGGAAATTTTTGAAACCCACGAGCAGATGGCATCTTTCACATGGTGGTTTTCATTAATCGCCTTGCTTATAAAAATTTCATCACACTTCTTTATGAAAAGAAAATGGTGGATGGAGTCAATCGCAACTTTGTTCTTACTTGCTTCTGCAATTACTGTTTCAATTGCAGGGCATCACGGCGCAATGCTTGTTCATATAGAGGGAATTGGCCCTAAAGGAGAACATTTGGAATTACACGATCACGATGAGTAAACTAAAACAAATATTAAAATCCAGTTCAAAAATAATTTTAAGGATTTTGAAAACGATAATTATTCGCAAGAAGTCCTGTTTTAATTAGTAAATTCTTTAATCAAATAATTTTAAAAAAAATCAAATGAAAAAAGTAGTCATGTTATCAAGTCTCACTATTGCCCTTGCCTTTGGTGCATGCAATAGCTCATCAAACGAAAATAATCAATCAGGAGAAAAAGCAGAATACTCCTGCCCAATGCATCCCGAAGTAAAAAGTGATAAGCCGGGAACTTGTACAAAGTGTGGAATGGATCTCGAAAAAGTTGAAAACAAACAGGGACAAATGGACAGCATAGTGAGTCATTAATGTAAGGAAAATTTACATGAATTAAAGTTTATAGAGTTTGAATCCCTCTTGCATAAATTATATAAGTTGATTATAAATCATTTGCTGTTCAGATTTATACCATAAGTACCTTATAGACATGCAGTTATTTTAAAAACTGTTGAAGTAGCTTTTAAAAAAACAGAAATAATCGAATGAATAGATAACCTAAAAAAATAAAATACAATGAAAGAATGTTGCAAAACGGGTGATTCCCAAAAGAAAAGTAACGCAAAGAGATATTTTAACTGGTTTATATACCTGCTTTTGGCAGGAATCATTGTTTATGCTATTATTCATCAATAAAACATTTATATGAAAAACACTCCAAACATAATCACTGAGGAATTTAAAATAAAGGGTATGATATGCAGCTGTTGCCTAAAGATTCTAAATAACGAACTAAGAGCAACGGGTGCAGAGGTTATTGAGATGCAACTTGGTAAAATTACAGTGCGGTACAATCCTGAAAAAATAAGTCTGTCACTGATTAATAAGATTATTGAAGAAAATGAATTTGAAATAATATGGGATAATGAAACCATTCTTGCTGAACAAACAAAACGATGGGTTATTAATTACGTATGGAACACTGATTTAAAAAAAACCTGTCTGATTTTTTGGTTAAAAATTTAAATAAAAACTATAATCTTTTAAGTAAAAATTTTTCAAAAGCCTTTGGCAAAACCATTGAAAGATATTGCCTTCTGTTGAAGGTAGAGCGTGTTAAGGAATTTATTGAAAATAACAATTTGGATTTTAGTGAAATTGCTTTTGAATTAGGCTATCAAAATTTATCAGCTTTGTCAAGTCAGTTTAAAAAAGAAACAGGAATGACACTGAAAGATTATCAAAAGCTTGGTATAACAAAGCGAATTCCTATCGACAAAATATGATAAGGAATAATTGAAATAGGGTAATAACAACTATGTAGTTAGACTTATAATTGCATAATTAATTTTTAATAATACAGTTCTTTGAAATATTTGACTGGATCTATCAATTAATGTTGATCGAAAATAGGAAGAGAAACAATTTGAAAAATTAAACATGTGAATTATGTAAATTATTAACAGAACTGTGTAAGATCTTCTTCATTTACCTTGCTCACCTTTGTGGTACATTATTGTAAATTAAAAAAAATGATAAGACAATTATCGTTACCTATTTTCATTGCAGCAGCAATTACTTTGCTTTTTGCCTGCAATTCAAAACAAACTGCTGACCAATCTCTCAAAGACGATAATCAACGAAAGGATATTATTGGCGGTATCGTTCACCACCAAACTTACATGACAGAAATGATACATGAAATGATGAATAACGATAGTTGCAAACAAATGATGATGGATAACGTCATGATCGACCCAAGCATGAAGGGGATGCGCATGGACAAGATGATGAGTACGTATAAAGACAATTCATCCATGTGTAAAATGATGATGGGCAAAACAATGGAAATGTGTGATGCTGACCGTGCAAAATGTAAAATGATGATGGGAGCCATGCAATCGCATCCAGCCGTTGTTAATTCCATGAAAGAAATGTGCAGCATGAAGAACATGAAAAAGTAGTTTGAATCTAAAACAAAATAATTAATAATCACAATTTTAAAAATTAAAACTATGCATATGTATAACGGTTATAATCTCTTAGGAATGCACCTTATATGGTGGTTTATATGGATGATATTGATTTTCTGGATTTTCGCAACACCTTACGACATTCCTGGACAAAGAAAAAAGAAAGATTCTCCTCTTGACATTTTGCAAAAACGTTTTGCTGCTGGTGAGATTAATAAAGAAGAATATGAGGAGACGAAAAATATAATAAAGGTGGATAAACATACCGTATGACCTCTATAAGAGGTATACATTGAAGTACAGAAGTTAATTAAAAATTTAGGCAAACTGATCATCCTGTAAAAATAGCCTTGATTATCTTCATTATTGGCATGTTTCATTTCTTTTGTAAAATCAAATGCATTATGTACTACATCAACATAATGCTTATAAAGAACATTCTAAAATCCCTAAAAATAAAAACCATGAATCACATTAATGTAAAAAAGTTAGGATTTGCTTTCGGGTTAACTGGAGCTTTACTTTATTTGGGCTGCATGTTGCTTATGATAACTGTTGGGCACGACGGTACTGTTAAGTTCTTCAATAGTCTGTTACATGGATTGGATGTTTCATCAATTGTACGAATGAACGTTCCTCTTTGGGAGGCTGGATTAGGAATTGTTGAAACATTCATACTCAGTTGGTTAATTGGGGCTTGTATAGCAGGGTTTTATAATGTAACACTAAAAAATAATTAAATGGAAAATGAAATTAATAATTTATCAAAGCAAGATAGAGAGTTGTTACTAAAAGTTCCAGCGCTTGTTTCGGTTCTTGCTGCTAGCCGAGATTATGAAATAAGTAAAAGTGAAAAAGCAGATGCAATTAAAATGGGTCACTTAAATATTTTTACTGCTGATCCTCTTTTATTGAATTATTATAATGAAGTTGAAACTAATTTTGTAAAATATTTTCAGGGAACAGTAAAAAAAATATACTCCTTTTGATGATCTTAAACGTGAAGCATTGAAAAAAGAGATAAACATTACAAATAATGTTATGGCAAAACTCGATTTGAGTTTTCTAAAACACTTCATAAGAGTCTTTCAAAATATGCTGAGCATGTAAAAAAATCGGAATGGAATATTTTAGATGATTTTATTTTCCCTATTCCAATTAAAGGTTTAACAACATCATAAGTATAATAAAAATTTGGTAGCAGGAAGATGCAAGATAAGAGAGAAATGATTTATACTGCTTGAATAAAAATCTAATTTTTGTTTGTTAGTCGGTGCATGTGTTGCTGCTATTTATAATATAAGCTTTAAAAGTCTTATTATTAATTTTAAATTAATAATAAATTATCAACACCAAAAGAAGAAAAGTAATCTTAAAAAAGGAAAAATTAAATCGCGAAAAAGCATAATCAATTGAAAATACTACTAGCTACCGATGGCTCTGCGCATAGCAAAGCAATGATTAAAAAATTTGCAGGCCGAATATTTGCAACTAACACCAAAGTACGGATTATTTCTGCTTATGAAATAGCATCTTATATGATGAATACTGCGCCAATGGGTGCTTTGAGCAAGTATTATGACACAATAGATAAGACCGCATTAAAATTTGCAGAGAACGCAAGTGAAAGTGCGGCAACTATTTTGCGAAGAAAAAAGCCAACGCTTTCTGTTTCTACAGCTGCAATTGAAGGTTCTGCAAAGAGTGTTATCCTGCAAGAAGCAGAAAAATTTGGTGCTGATTTGATTGTTGTCGGCTCGCATGGTCATGGCACTGTAAAGGGTTTTCTGCTTGGCTCTGTTTCTCAAGGAGTGGCATTATATGCAAAATGTTCAGTAGAAATTGTGCGGACATAAAAAGTTAAATTTTTATAGAAGTAATTATTTCACAATTAAATAAAAAAAAATGGAAAAAGCTAAAAATAATCAAATCCTTAAGAAACCAAGAACTGTGTTAGGGCAACAGAAAGAGAGTATGGAGGACAAGAAAACAAATGAAGATTTCAATAACGAAAATCCAGATCATAATGAAAATGGGTTAATAAAAAACAATTCGAACGGAAATAATAAAAATTCAACAAAAAAATTAGAACTTAAAAACAAGAACAAATCGCTCGAAAATAGCGAGGCAATAAAACAGGAAGCTGTAATATCTAAAAAAAAACTAATACAGCGAACTAGAAAGCCCAGTTCCAATCCAAGCTCCCCTCAAGAATATGAAGAACAGCGAAGCACGAACATTCGTATGAAACCCCAACCCTTAGTAAAGTCTAAAAAAAGTTGAGGTAGGGATGGTTAAAAGTAATCAGAAAATATCGGCTGAACTTTTTCTAAGCAGAGGTTAAACAGTTTAAATTATTTCAAATTTAAATAATGAAAAATAAAAAAATAAAAAATGAAAAAGCAGTAAGAAACCTAGAATCATCTGAGACTAAGAGATGGGTAGTATGTTAAACAAAATAACTTCCCGCAAAAAGAAATAAAAATGAAAATATTAGTAGCTACAGATGGCTCTGCGCATAACAAAGCTATGATTAAAAAATTTGCAGACCGAACATTTGCAACCAATACTAAAGTGCGTATTATTACTGCTTATGATGTAGCTTACTATATGAGGAAGATTGCTCCAACGGGTTTAGTGACAGATTATCATGGTGAAGTAGATAAGTATTTAAAAAAAACGGCAGAGAATACCAGCGAAAGTGCAGCAACGATTTTGCGAAAATAAAAACCAACACTTTCTGTTTCTGCAGCTGCAATTGAAGGTTCTGCAAAAAGTGTTATCCTGCGAGAAGCGGAAAAATTTGGTGCTGATTTGATTGTTGTTGGCTCGAATGGTCACGGCGTTGTTGCAGATTTTATGCTTGGTTCAGTTTCTCAAGCAGTAGCACTACATGCAAAATGTTCAGTAGAAATTATTCGGACATAAAAAGCTAAATTTTAATTAAAAGGCAAACAATGAAAAAGATAACTTTGAAATCTTACGTTACAAAACACTTACAAAAGTAAACTGCAATGCAGCTATTTATACCTCCCCCGTACAATACCAAAATAATCCCCACAAAATGGTCAAATACCCAAAGTGTGGAATAATTTTAGTAAAAAAAAAATAATTACGCTACTAATTAATATGGTTTAGGGTAAATTAATTTTACATCCAATCCTATTACATAATTTAAAAATATATCAATGAAAAAAGTTTCATACCTAATTTTATTTTTTGCAGGAACATTTTTATTTGCATGCTATTCAGATATCGGCTCTGATAGTAGGAAAGAAGGGATAATATTTTTTACTGGCACATGGAACGAGGCGCTCAAAAAATCATCGAATGAAAATAAGCCGATTTTTCTTGACCTGTCAGCAAGTTGGTGTGGTTATTGCAAAAAACTTAAACGTAAAACATTTTCAGATTCTACAGCAGCGGCATATTTCAACGCTAAGTTTATTAACATAGAATTGGACGGTGAAGAGGGTACTGGGCTAGTGTTTGCTGAGAAATTTGGTGTAGTTGGTTATCCATCACTATTCATAATAGATAAAAGCGAAAATATAATTCTTCGCACTTCAGGTTATATGAATGTGGAACAACTTATTGACTTTGGCGAAACAGCACTCAAAAAAGTTCATTAAAATAAAGGGCAACAGCGAAACTGAAGAACAGGAAACAGTGTAACTGAATACGAAAATAAATAAATTGAAAATCATGGAAAAGTCAATCACTCATACATATCAAGTTTCAGGAATGAGTTGCGGAGGATGCGTTGCAACAGTTAAAAGTAAACTGTCTGCTGCTCCTGGTGTAACATCCGTGGAAATCAACTTGGCAAAAAAGGAAGCAGAAATTACTTCTTCTCAGGTAATTAAAGCGGATACGCTTCAAGCAGCATTAAGTAATACCCATTATACTATTGCTGAAATAGGAGCTAAATAATTTCACTTGAATTTTGTTCAGAAGTACTTTAATTAATAAAAAAGGGCAACAGCTGAACTGAAGAAAAATTAAATTAAATTAAATTAAATTAAAAAAATGAAAAACAAAAAAACAATTCCATCAGTATTTGCATTGCTTATGCTGCTAGTATGCTTTACAGCAAGTAACACTTTTGCGCAAAACAAGTCTAATATGAAGGATGGTTGTATGATGAAGGATGGTAAAATGATGATGAATGGTTGTATGATGAGCGGTGGTAAAATGATGTGTATGAAAGATGGTAAAACAATGCCAATGGAACACGATATGACGATGATGAATGGAACAATGTGCAAAACCAATGGTGATTATATTATGAAAGATGGAACAAAAATGAAGATGAAAGAAAGTGAGTGTATGGACATGAATGGAAAAATGGATAAATGTTCGATGATGAATAAAGATGTGAAAAGCTCAACAGAAAAGCAAAGCGAAAAAAAGGAAATGAAAATGACTTACACTTGCCCAATGCACCCTGACGTTATAAGTGACAAAGCAGGCCAATGTCCAAAATGCGGAATGGATTTGGTGGAGAAGAAATAAAATAAATCACGTTTTCTCACTATTGACTTGAAGAATGGTGAGTCAGTAAAAAAGTAGTTAATTATTATTCGGAAGACAGGGTTGAAATTTAACAACCCTGTTTTTCATATTTCAATTTGTTCATATTGAGCAAGCAGGTTTTCTCACTTCACGAACTGTATTATCTCACATCGCAAGTAGTTAAAAGCTAAATATTAAATCGCAATATAAATGGATAAAATAAATTGGCTTTCAATACTACCTCCAATTATCACTATTGTCGTAGCTATTTGGTCTAAGAAAATTATCCCCTCACTTTTAATCGGTTTGTTGGCAGGATGCTATTTTCTTAACCCAACTCTTACAGGTGGTTTCGAAACAGCGGTTGACCAAATTGTAAAAACATTAACAAATACCGGAAGCCTTCAGGTGCTTTTGTTTCTATATTTGTTTAGTGGTCTAATGGCCATAATTAAAAAATCAGGTGGCATAAAGGCCTTTTCAGATTTAGCGGATAAGCATGTAAAAAGTGAAAGAGGTGCGCTCTTTCTGTTATGGGCTTTGATACCTGTTACTTTTATTGATTGTGGTTTCAGGATTGTAGGTGCCGGTTCCATCACCCGTTCGCTTGCCGAAAAGAATAAGATAGCAAAAGAGCGGTTTGCCTTTATGCTTAACAATACTGCAAG
>JBDTFR010000103.1:0-96134 GCA_039937835.1 Bacteroidia bacterium
AGCCTCTCAAACCTACATCATGACTTGCCCCCCACGATACAAATCTTAAAATAACATATTTATCAGTTTTATTTAATTTTAAAATAGTTCTTCTTTCTTCTTCTGTATTATTTATAAAACGATTAGGGTGCAAAGAACACAACTCCATAAAACTATCAAATCGTATATGCTTTTTTCCATGATCTTTCATATATACCTGAGGCGTTAAAATAGTCTTTGTAAAAGGCACATACATAATATGTTCAAAAATACTATGATCGGTATCGTTAAATGAGATATGTGGCGTACCAATTAACCATGCCACTTGTGCTGCATAAGGTGAACCAAAACTCAAAAAAATGTCAGGCTTCACTTTTAATGCTTTTTTTAGTATGAATAAATCCGCACGGAATATGTAAAAAAACTTACTAAATCTGCCTCTCTTACCTTTTCCTCTATTAAAATAGGGTATTTTATAATGATCGAGCAATTGAAAAGTAACCTCTTTATCTCTTGCGGAAATAAAAATAGTATGTCCCTTTTTCTGCATTAACCATATAAAATTTTTAAAGTAATGAACATGGGCTGGGTGACCAATGTCTATAAATATTTTCATGCCTATTTTAAGATCTTTTAATTTTGACTAATTACTTTTCTTATAAAAATTCACATAAAGGCTCTATTCTCGCGCCTCGTTTAATTGACTCTTCAAGTATTTTAATATAAGATGACCTGTATCCTGGAAATTCTTTTTCATTAAATATTGCAGTATGATAGTTGATTACTAATACCGCATCATTTTTTTCAGCTATATCTAAAAGTTCATTAAATCTATCCCATTTATTTTTTGCATTCATAAAACAAAAATCCATTATTACTAATGGGAACACCTTAAAATCGGTATTATTCGGATAAAAAGGACTTATTCGATTATCTCTAAATCCGATTCCATAATTATCTCCCCAAGTAGAATCATATTTAAAACCAAGTTCTTCCTGAATCTTCCAGGTAATTTTTTCATCTAAATTTAAATGATGTTGTCTGGTACCTATAACTTTGTGTTTCAATATTGATTCTAACCTATCTTTCTCCTTTTTTAACAAATCTTTATTATTATAAGAGTTAAAAGATCCGTGCAAACCTATTTCCCAACCATTCGCATCTAAATAACGAATAGCCTCTTGTATTTTATCTTCGAATAAATCATATCTTCCCTTTGCTAAAACAAATGTGCTAGGCTTAAACGGATTAAATCGAATGCTTTCATCCAACATATAAAAAGTAGAACGCAAACCATACGATTTTTCAATTTCTGCAATTTCATATATGTCCCAATATGGCTCTTTACCAAAAAAACTACTAAAATGATAATATGCTTTAGAAATATCTCCTTTGGTAAGCGCTTTTATAATACCCGTGATATAGTGATACGTTTTTTTTGTACGATCAACATCGTGTGTTAATGCTACCTTTATCATAAATGAAACTACCGTTTAAATGTAAATAATCGTTTGTAATGATATGCTTTGATATAATTCCCTAGTTCCTTATCAACTAACTTTGGTGTTCCTGACACAGCTGCTTGAATATATCCTTTTAAATAATTAAAACTTGCAAGTAAATAAGGCTTTTTTTTAAGCATTAAAAAACTTCTTATTAAAGTCAGGAAAAAATCACTCCCAAATTTATAATGCGTTGTTCCATTATTGAAAAATAGTTTTAGAGATTTGTAGTCTGATGTTTCTGGACGGTGGTGAAATACTTTTATAGGTATGTTTTTAACTTCCCATTTCAAATACTTCGCTTTAAGTTGATCTATTCCATCCCATCCATTTTCTTTCATAAATCCACCTATTGCTATAAAGCATTCCTTTTTAACAGATTTTATTGCTCCTTCCACAAACGGCTGCCGTGCCATTTTTGTTTTTAAATCACTTTCCTTCTCCACAATATACCCGCCACAAATACCAAGTTTACTATCTTTCGAAAATTCATTCGAAATTTCTTTAAAATAGTTAGGTGGTAAAGTAAGATCAGCATCTAATTTTACAATGAAATCGTATTCTTTATCCTTAATAAGATCGAATCCCTTATTAAAAGCCTGAATTACTTTAGAACCATATAATTTTAACTCACCATTATTTATAATAGTACTTACTTCAATCCAATCATTATCTTTTTGATATTTTTCTATTATTTCTCTTGTTCTGTCTGTTGAACCATCGTCAACAATTATCCATTTTAAAGGTTTTAATTCTTGCTTAACCATAGACTCTAAAATGAAAGAAATATATTTTTCTTCATTTTTTGCAGGTGTTATAACGTAGTAATTCATATATACTATATCTATTCGGGGTTAAAAACAAATTATATTTTTAGCTTTTTCAATTGCTTTAATTTACTAGTCTTCTATGCATCTTTCTTTAAACATCTTTTATCCGAAAAGGGTTGTATTTAAAATAAATATAAGGAATAGCGACAATGATGCGCACAAAGTATATGGGGAATAAAATTTTATTCCCGAAACGCCAAGCCATATGTAAATCTTTGAAAAAATAGTTGGACGAGTATTTATTAAAAAAAACATTTTTTAAAAAATTTTTAAATCCATTTGCTAACCTTGGGTTTCCCTTACTAGTAAGTTTAGTATCTTCTAATACATAAGCATCATAACTAATAAATATTTTAACTTTATTCCTAGCGGCGCGCAATACAAAATCAAAATCAGAGGCATATTGAGGAAAACATTTTTCGTCGAAATAATTAACTGCTTTTAAAATTGTTGAAGGTATTAATAAACCTCTTGTAGGCAAAGTAACGGATGGTTTCACTCCTTTTAATTTTTTCACATCGACCTTTGTTTGGCCTTTTATATAGTAAAAATATTTCATTAACCAATTTTGACTTTTAATACCAGCAAAGGTAATCATTGTAGGGTCGTCTAAAGAGTATGAGCAGGAACCAATAATACTGTTAGGCTCACACTGATTATAATTGTTCATGATAAGCGATAAATAGTCATCTGGTATCTGTACATCGTCATTAATTGTTAAAATTAATCCCGCCTGTAAATTATTGACTGCGTATTTGCATCCTTCATTTAAAGAACGAGTAAACCACCAATTACCATTGCCTTTAATAACATGAACATCTGGAAATTGAATTTTAATTAATTCTATTGTTCCATCAGTAGAACCATCCACCACGACAACTATTTTGTAATTTAAAATTTTACAATCTTGTTTTTTAAACTGATCTAGCAGAATTGATAATTGCTTTTTTCTGTTAAATGTCGGTATTACTATACATAAATCTACCATGTTGTTCAGCTCAAATCCTATTTATTATAATATTTAATATGTTTATTAATCTTCCTTTTTAACACTATTTCTTAAATATACTTTAAGGTTAAAAAAAACCACTCATTTTCATTTCAAAAGTTTCTATATCCCAATCTCTAACTAAATATCTTGGAAACTTTAATTTATTGGAATTGGGATTAACTAAACTCGGAAAATTTGCGGCTGAGAAACTAAAGTTTAATTGTTGCATTATATTTAAACTATTTGCATTAAAATCGGCACGTGTGCCAAAAGGATAAGAAAAGTGCGTGATTTCTTTATTGAGTAATTTTTCTAAAATATCTTTTGACAATTTTATTTCTTCATATTGATCTTGTTTACTTAAAGCCCCTAACGATGGGTGCAGATGGGTGTGAGCACCAATAATCGCCGATTTTGATTTTCCCATTTTTTTTAATTCTTCAAAAGTCATGGCACGATGAGTTATTCTACCCTCAGTGGAATTAAAAATATCAGCTAATTCAGCTATCTTCTCTTCTCTTTCAAAAGACTTCATTTGTCTTAATTTAGGTAGTAAATCCTCGTATAACTTAACTCTTTCTGATGAACTTATATTTGTTAAATTAAATTTGGTACCATTTAATTCAAAAGATGATTTGGTAGGCGATCTGGAGGATAAAAGAACGATCCGTTCAATTGCATCCCACCAATATTCGTTCGTGGTATTTATTGTTCCTGTAGCAATGTAAAATATTGCTTGTGCATTGTGCTTTTCAAGAACAGGTATTGCTTTTAAATAATTATCTGCATACCCATCGTCAAAGGTGATGATAACAGAGTTTTTCGGAAACCTTTTTTTATTTTTTAAAAAATTTTCAAACTCATTAATTGTAAGTAAATTATAATTTTTGCGCAAATAAGCAACGTGCTCATCAAAGTGTACTGTCGAAACTGAAAGTAACTGCGGATCAGTTTCAAGCTCATTAATCCTATGGTATAATAATACAGCACACGTTCCAAAAAATAATGTATCACACTTTTTTCTCAAAAAAAAATGTGTCTTTTTTATAGTACGCTTAATTTTTTTAAACTGTTGTTTTATCATAACCACGAAAAGACAATTAATTACAATTTAATATACGAATATTTATTATTTAGGTAATTTCTTTTTGTTTAAAATTGATACTGTAAGTGACGTTTAGAAACAATAAACTCTTAAAAAATGCATATTGAAATATACCCTGACTAAAGCCTAATAAAAATAATATTATAAATGCGTAAAAAGCAAAACCCTGATTGAAATTACTGTAAATACAAATTGCTTTAAAAGCCTTAAAATAATAATAAAAGCAGAAAACGGTGAGGAATATTCCGTATGTTGCTAATAAATCAGTAGCTCCATTATTACGATGCTGATCAACAGTAAAAAATGCAACTGTTTTTCCTCCATAACGCGTTGCTTCTCCTCTACCCCATCCAATTATTGGGCTGTTTAAAAAATCTTTATAATCTGCCTCTGCGCTACCAAAACGAGAAGTAGTGGTTGTGCCTGCTAAACTTATATTTTTCTCTACTTTTTTATTCAAAAAATCGAGTGAAAAATACAATCCTATTAAAATTGGCAATAAAAAAATTCCATACATTATTCGTTTGAATAAGCTTTGATTAATAGTATAAAATGCAAATATCAGTAGAAAAAAGGCGATATAGCCAGATGTCGAAAGTGTACTAATCAACGCCAACGAAAGTACAATATTCTTTTTCGTCCATACATTTTTGTGGATGATTAAATTAAAAATAAGTGCTAGATTAAGGAATATCGCAAAAGCTCCAGGTTCCCAAAATGGACCAGGGTTTCGAAATTCTTCAATTATTACTTCATGGAAACAAAATAATATGTTTGTTGCAGGCGGCGTGTAAAAAACATTAGGTTCGGCAAAAGGCGATACAAAAAATGGGCACACACTATCAACAAAAAAATGATAAACATTGGGAGATATAACACAAGGGATAAAAAATATAAAACTTACTATTGAAAAAAAGTAGATAATATTAATGTAATAATTGATAAATTTTACTCCCGTTATAGTTATAATAAATAGCCCTACAAATAATCTCAATTGAGTTCCTAATATAAGCTTAGGATCATACCCAGGAATTAATAAAAATTGAATTACTTCAATCAGTAAAAAAAATAAAATAACCTTTAAATAAGACGAGTTAAAAGGAATGTTTCTTTTAAAAAAGATAAAGACCGCAAATAAAAAAAGAATAGCAATATTCATTTGCGGCATAAAAAAATCAAACCCACTTATTGCGATAAGCCCCCAAACCAACAGATAATCGGTAATCGTTTTATATTTAGTTGATTTAACCATTTTAGCTTATTTGGGCTTTAATTTGGGAAAATATTTTTTTAACTTCAAAAGGTGCAACGAGGGTGCCATATAAACTACAAATTATCGTAGAAAGAATGATACCAATAAGACCTAAATTAAAATAAACAGCTAGTAAATAAGAAAGCGGAATGAATATGATCATTCCTATTATTCCAATGATCATTTGAAGTTTGATTCTACCTGTGCCATTAATAACCATTACGAATATGTTACCAAATGTTAAAATAGAATTGTATATCATCATAAATAAAGACACTTTAAAATCTATCTTTACTTTATCCCCTACCCACAGCCTATACGCAGTTTTAGAAAAAAGCAACATAATAATAGCCATAGCAAATATCATAACCCACATCTTCAACATTTTCTTAATAGATTTTGTCATCCAGTTATAATCTTTTTGTGCATATGCCTCTGTGTATGCAGACCAATAAGGCGATGACAAAATGGAAAATATCATCGTAATAATGCCAAAATAACGATAGGCAATGTTGTACGGAGTTACCATCTCAGGGCTAAAATATTGGCTTATTAGTAAATTGGTTGTTTCATAAAAAACCAATGCTGAAACCTGAATAAGAAAGAATTTGAGACCTAAACTTAAAACGTCTTTTAATACGGTAAAGTCAAAATTTTTAAAACTTGGAGAAAAATCTTTAAACCCTTTTTTAAAATAGTAGATGTTTACCACTACCATTACTAAAACTGGTATTACCGTAAATACAAATGATATCAGCATCAACGAGCCTGCTGAGTACTTAGTAAGTATAAAAATAGTGGTTAAAATAAGTAAATTAGAACAAGCATTGTACAATGAAACTCGATAAGATTGTTGAGTGCTTAATAGAATACTATTAATTAGTTGAAGTACAAATTGTATAGAAAAAGTTGAAAATAAAATAAATGCAATTAACTTAAAATTCTCATTTATGTCTGAAGGGGTATTTAATATTACATTCCAATTGAGAAAATTGTTAACAATGCTAAACACGATAAATAAAAAAATACACAAAACTGCTATGGAAATGTAAGCGGTACTTACCAATGCTTTTGCTCTTTTTACTTCATTTTTCGCAATGGCCTCGGCTAGTTTATTCCTTAAACCATGGCCCAAACCTATATCGAAAAAACTAATCCAAGTAAATAATGAACTAATGGTTAGCCATATACCAAATTTCTCCGAAGTAAGGTAATGGATGGTAAGAGGGACAAGCAAAAGATTAATGACAATACTAAATCCTTTAATAATAAATGAACCACTAATGTTTTTTATTACTTTTAGCGACCGCGCATCTTCCTTCTGAAAATATTTTTTAAAAATCATTATGATTTAGCTTACGTAAACTATTACAATGTTTATATTTTTTAAAATCATTAATTGGTTAATCTCAACAAAATAATCAACATTATGATAAACATTTAATTCCTCTAAGAACAATAAAAATTAAAAAGGCTAATTACGATTTGCAGTTGATAACAAACAAAAATGTAATATTTTTAATTTTTCATTTGAATTTTTTTTTAAGAATATCATATAATACTAATAGTTTATGGTAAAAAGGTACAGGATTTAAAGGCTCTGCCAATGTCTCTTTCCACATATAATTCATCATTTTTTTGTACAGCAAATAATCAGGTTTGTGACGATATTTTACATCAACAAATAAAGTAATGTCAATTAACTCACGATTATTAAAAGGCGTTGCTGCATCTTGCACGATGTCCCACTCCAGTTGGTTTTGTGCCTGCCAGCTGCCAAGCCTTTGTTCCCAATAAAACATATCAAATATATCATAACCAAAATCAGCTTCTACCTTTTTTATTTCAATAAACCATTTTGAAAGTTCATCTTTGGCAAAGTCAACCTTTTCAATTCCTGATACTAAATTGAATATGTTTTCTACTGATTCAACTGCTGGATGTGTTCCTGACTTATAATAAAAACAACGAGCTATTTCGGTGCAGTTTCCTTTAATTACTACACGTTCATCTGGCAGCGCATTTTGCATGCCGTAGGCGAAATTCCCCCAATCATTTAAATGAGACATATCAGAATTTTTTTCATAAACTTCTGCAAAATTTTTATCCGTTGGTTTCCTACAATCGATTATGTGATGGGGGTAACCCAAACGAGATAACAAATTTCGAGGTACTTTTAAATCCCCAGAGTCCAAATTTAAACCTCTGTATTGTAACGTGTAGAAAAATACATCATTGGCTATTTCTTTGCAGGCACTTAAGATAGTCCGGGAATCGAAACCTGCGGTAAGTGGCAATGCTAACTTAAACCTAGTGTTATAGGCAATCATTGTATTTTTTAAGATTTTTGAGGCCTTAACAACAGCTTCATCCAACGAGATTTGAGATATTTTTTGATTGGGCCAAAAACGATTTTGCTTAAAAGCTTTACAATCCAAATAATGATTTGGAACCAATTGATAAACATTTTCAAAAAGAGAACACCCACAAGGAATCCAATGCTCATTGTCTATTTCCTTATATTTTGATTTGTTGTATTTATAATACCTGTCACCTTCAATTAAAGAAATTACCGATTTGAATAACAAAGGTTGTGAAGCAGCATACAATTTATTTTCAAATTGGGTGTAGAAAACTGATCTAAGTCCGCAAGGATCGTGAAATATAGAATAATCGTTATTCTTTTTTACAATTAAAACAAATCGACCAGTATAATGGTATAGTTTTTTGGTTATACTTTCAATAGATACATTTTCACATAGCTGTTTTAATATATCAAGATTTGATTCCAGAGGTGCATGTGGATTAATTATAAAGCCTATCAACGCAATTTGTGAATGATTAGTTGAATTTTCTAAAATATTTATAGCGGTATCAGGATGAACGTAAATATGGTAACTCCCAATACTGCCTTTTTGCCAGCCATTTAAAGAGTTGCATTCCGTTTCTGAAATTAAGAACTGTCTCCGATAAAGATCTTTATGCATATTTAAATATCTGTTTTAAGGATAAATTCCTACCATTAACCTTGTGTGTAATAATCGTTTTTTTGACCATAAAAGGTATCTTTTATGTTTACATCATTTATCATCCAGTACACATTTTCTACTTCTTTATCTTCCATTTCTTTTAAAACATTTAAAAACTGTTTTTTAGGAGTTACTCTTTCTCTTACCACAAAAACTTTTAAATCAGCATACTTCATTAATAAAAAAGCTTCTGTAACCAACCCAATAGGGGGGGTATCAATTACAACATAGTCGTAGCGCTCTTTTAATTCATTTAATAAGGTTTCTGTTTTAGTAGAACCAATTAACTCTGCTGGGTTATCTGGGATAGGGCCGGCAGGAATAAAATCAAAATAATCCATATCTGTTTTTACGATTACCTCATCCAAATCAGCATCTCCCATTAGTATAGAACTAACTCCTAAATCTTTGTTAGGTTTTAAAGATGGATATACATTGGGTTTTCTAATATCAAAATTTACTAAAATGGTTTTACGTTTAATTAATGATAAACTAACGGCAATATTATAAGAACTAAATGATTTTCCTTCTCCTGACATGGTAGAAGTTACTAAAACAATTTTATTACGTTTACCCTCTAAAAAATAATCCAAATTTGTTCTAACTGTTCTGATAGATTCCGAAATTGCACTTTTAGGAGCGTCAATTAATATGGAGTTTGTTGCTTTTGATCTTCCTTTACTGTGGTACACTTTTCCTAAAGAAGGTAATTTAGTTAAGGAATGGATAACGTGTTCATTGGTAATTGTACCATCAAAAAAGTCTTTAATACCAAAACCGAGAAATGGAATAATTAATCCCAAAAAAAGACCAACTGCCAAATTCAGTAATTTATTAGGAGATACTGGAGCTGTTTTGGTCAATTTTGCCGGTTCAAGAATATCATTTTCAGCTAAATTAGAAGCCTTTGCTACTTGTGCTTCCGCCTTTTTTTCGAGCATGTAATTGTATAAATTATCATTTAATTTATAATTACGTTCAATCCCTACTAGCTGCCTTTGTGTGCTAGGTAATTGGCTAATCTGCGCATTTCCTTTTCTCAATCTCTCTTCTACAGAACCTAAAAGAACATTATTACTATTTATTAAATTTTTTATATTTTCAGAAAGTGTATTTTTTTGATTATTAATTTTTATTGTAAGTGTATTAAAATAAGGGCTTTGCGTTTGCTTGTTTTGAATTAAATTATTACGTTCACTATTTAAACGTATATATTCTTCTATAATATTGGTTAACACGGGATCATTTATACCCATAGAAGAGGGTACAGATAAACTAGATCCACTTCTGTCTTTTTCTAAATTTTCGCTAATGTTTTTATAGTAAGTAATACGTGATTGGAGTTCGGCTTTTTGATCTTCTAATTCACTCGCACCTTTAAAAATTTGATCCGATTTTGCACCAATTTCCATTACTTTATTAACCGACCGGAATGATTGTAAGTTATTTTCAGCGCGCTTTAATGAATCCTCTATAACCCCTAATTGATTTTCTAAATATTTAATTGTGTTTCCAGCCAATACATTCTTTTTATCTACATTACGTTGTAAATACGCTTTTGTAAGCGCATTAATAAAGTCAATTCCTTTTTGAGGATTTTCCACCTTCATCTTAATACTCGTAGCTCGCATATCTTTTGCAACCTGCTCTACATCTATCATATTCTGATAAACGTAGGTTAACCGTGTAATATCGTTTATTGTAAAATTGAATTTAGCATTTTTTTTATAATTTTCTAATTTGTTATTATCTAAGGTTATGATAAAACTGTAATAATCTGTTCGAATCGTATCCCCATAATTGTATATTTTATTCAATTCAAAAAAGGAAACAGCTGTAATTCTCTTTTTATCAAAATTATAAAACTGTGTTTGATGCTCTTCTTTTTTCGATATTAAGTGATATTGTTTTTCTGATTGTGGTATTATTTGAATTTTTACATCAAGCGGTTGTGGGTGGTCTTTAAGCAATGTTATTTTAAAAGGCGAATCATTATATATTTCTATGTTTTTAATTCCATCATTCATGTAATAGGTAACTTCAGAATTGGTTTCTTCTAAGGCTTTAGTAACTAATTCAGAAGATTTCATTTTTAATACCTCCAACTGAATATCATTTACAGCAGAGAATATAGAGAATGATTTCATAAATTCCTTAGAAGGATCTGCACCAGTAGAATTTGGACTTGAATTGTCTCCAATTAGAATTACACTGCCTACTTCATATTTTGGTATTAGGTACCAGTTAAGAAATAATGCAGCACCTACACCCATCATAATAGAAATAGCAAATAAATACCAATATTTTTTAAGCCTTCGAATAGCAGCTGTTATGTAATAAAAACTTTCCGAATCTTGTTGAATTTCCATACAATTATGTTGTATTAATTTTTAATAGATTTATACAAAAGGTAAGTTGTTACAGCGGTAGTAATGCCTGTAAATAAGACATTTAACGGAAGCTCGTTAAAATTGCGGACACCCCAACGACGTATTTTTAACGGTTCAATGTAGATCACATCATTCGGTCTTAAATAATAATAGTCGGACTTATATATTTCATCCTTTGTAACATCCAAATGATATTTATAAATAATATTATTTTTTTCTCGCATCAAGGTTATTTTTCTTCTATTTCCGTACTCGGTAATATCTCCAGCAAGACCCAGCGCATGAAAAATATTTAATTGTTCGTTGTAATAATTATATGATCCTGGTCTCGCTACCTCTCCTAAAACAGTAATGGAATTATTTACAAAACGCACCGTTACAATAGGATTATTTAAAACATTTTTGGTGAAATTTTTAATACTAACTGATGCTTCATCTACGGTTAATCCTTTTAATTTCAGTTTACCTAGAATAGGTAAAGAAATGTATCCAGAATCATTTACGGTGTAACTTAAGATAGCGAGTGAAGATTCAGAAATGGAAATTGCAGCACTGCTACCTTTCTGTTGATCAAAAAAATTATAACCTTGTTGATCTAAGCTACCAATACTAATGTATAACATATCAAAAGGCTCTATTCTTAAACTCTTTTTATTTTTAACAAGATACTCGTAGGCTGTTCTGTCTTCATTAGATTGGACGTATACTATTTTACGTTGAGGAACACAAGAAAATAAGGTGATAACACAAAACAATAAAAAAAAATAGCTTTTTCTCATAAAAATAATTCTAGTTTAGGATTAGCAAAATTATAACTTAAACGTGATAAGTTAATTTCTGTGGTTAAATATAGCATTTTATCAATTAGGTGTTATCAACTATATTTGATTATGCGCTACTACTTTTCCTAGTTACTATATTATATAAGGCCATCCAAAAATATTTGAAATTGGTTAAATAACCGCTCTTTTTCAATTCTTTGAGATAAATTCGCTCTGCTTCTATTACTCCATTAAATCCAGTCATTTTTAAAGCTACATTTGGAGGTATGCAGCCTGGTTTATATTTAATTCTTTCTTCTTGTAAATCAAGCGGTAATGCACTGTAACCAAATTGACTGAGTGGTCTCACACCCACAATACTTAAATCTCCTTTTAAAAAATTTATAAGTTGTGGCATTTCATCTAAATGAAGTTTTCTAATAACTTTACTCCAGCTGGTTAATCTAAAATCTCTAGCTGGTTTACCTACTTCATTATAACCATTTAGTCTAACAACATAATCTTGTATATATTCAGAATAAGGGTGCATGGTTCGTACTTTGTAAATACCTATCATTTTACCATTTTTGCTAATCCTATTCATTTTAAACATTATTCCATAAGAAGGGTTTTTATCATTTTTAGGTTCTTTGGTTTTTATAGATGAATAATATAATAAATTATCAATTGTTTTATGATCTATTATTTCAAAACCCGCATAACTTAAACGACCTAATATTTCAGCTTTTGACATTACATGATACTTTCCTCTTGAAAAAAAGTGGTAAATGTTTTTTGTAATTGGCATTTTAGGAAAAACCCTATTTACAATAAAATCGGTAGCCCACAATACAGCATTTAATAATTTACTAGAAGCGAATTGTACTCGCTTTTTGCGTTCAGTATAACTTTCAGCACAACCAATAAATATACCAGCATCTGGTAGCTTTTCATTCATAGAACGAAAATAGGAATTAATGTCTTTTCGGTGATTAAGTTTCTTTAAATCTACAATGGTTCTTAAGTTATCTAAATCTATTTTTTTTTCTGAATAGCCAGAAGAAAGAAATAAAATCTTATTTCCAGTAACATCTACTTGTTCGGATATAAATTTAACGACTTCTTCATTTACTTGATTAGTCAACGCTTCTTCTATCCTCCCGATTATTGGAGGATCAACTATCTTTCCTTGTAAAGGAAAAGATTCTATAATTTCCGCCTGCATCATCATATCTTTCAATTTTATTTAAATATCAACATAATATTCAAAATGTATTTTATATAGAAATCCAATTTTCTTTTGATTTAACTCTGAAATGACAATATTATTTATTAGAAAAAAAGCGGGGATGGCAAATTCTTTTACAAATATAAACCATTTGTTAATATTTAAAGTGATTAGTTAATAAAAAATATTAAAATAATTTTGTTATTATAATATTTATTCCGTTATTTTTGTTTCCTCAGAAAAAAGACTTATATTATATTATTCCATCATTCCCAATTTTATATGTCAAAATTACATTTCTTTACTATCTAGTTACTAAGGAAAAACACTAATTATCATACCATCAATTTCCTCTTTTTTTATATTTTTTCACTTAGGATATTAATCAAGATTTATAATAGTTGAAATGGTAGTAAAATTAGTTGAAACTATTACAGATATATTATCTTTAATAAGCACTGCAAACTAATTGAGTAAATTTTTTCTCAATTATGGCAACTTAAATTAAGCTACTTCGCATTCCTATTCAACTCTTCTGGTAATTTTAGTTGATAAGTTAAAAATTCGTGATCGCAATCCTTAAAATATTTCTATTTTTGTAGAAATTACAATAATGAATAATTAGCTATGTTAAGGCAATTACAATCCCAGAAATTATTACAAAAATTATCGCCGCAGCAAATTCAATTAATGAAATTATTGCAGCTGCCCACTATTGCTTTAGAACAGCGGATAAAGGAAGAGATGGAAATTAATCCTGCGCTGGAAGAAGGCATTGAAAATGAAGAAGAAACTGCTGAGGAAGAAACAGAAAATTATGATGATGCACCAGCGGATTCAGAAAGTAACCAACGAGACGATTTTAGCATTAGCGATTATATGGATGATGATGAAGGCTTGTCTTATAAACTTAAAGTAAACAATAATAGTCCTGATGAAGATCGCAAAGAAATACCATTCTCTGTGGGTGTTTCCTTTCATGATGTGTTGGAAAGTCAACTAGGGATGAAGGATTTAAATGATAAGGAAAATCAAATTGCTTTATATCTTATTGGGAATTTAGATGACGACGGATACCTGAGAAGAGATATAAATTCGATTGTTGACGATATTGCATTTTCTCAAAACATTGATACAACAGAAGAAGAACTCGAACGACTTTTAAAAATAATACAAGAATTTGATCCTGCTGGTATTGGCGCAAGAGACTTACAAGAATGTTTACTCATACAGCTTAGAAAAAAAGAGCCTCAATTAGGCATTATTAAGTTGGCTACCGAAGTGGTAGAAAAACAAATGGACGAATTCTCGAAGAAACATTATGATAAAATCTCAAAAAAATTAGAAATTGATGAGGAACTCTTAAAAGATGTCATTCACGAAATTTTAAAATTAAATCCCCGGCCGGGAAATTCGATGGCGGATGGACAGAAGAGTTTTCAACAAGTTATACCTGATTTTACAATTATTATTGATGAAGGTGAATTACAATTATCACTTAACGCTCGTAATGCACCAGACTTGCGTGTAAGTAAGACCTATAACCAAATGATGGAAGAGTATTCAAAAGCGAAAGATAAAAGTAGCAAAGAAGCTTCCGTATTTGTAAAACAAAAACTAGATAGCGCAAAGTGGTTTATTGACGCTATACAACAACGCAGCCATACGTTGTTATTTACCATGAATGCCATAATGCAGTATCAAAAGGAATATTTTTTAGAAGGCGATGAAACTAAATTAAAGCCAATGATTTTAAAGGATATTGCCGAAAGAGTTGGGTTAGACATCTCCACTATTTCACGCGTTGCTAACAGCAAATATGTGCAGACTCCCTTTGGTACTTTTTTATTAAAAACATTTTTTAGCGAATCGTTATCTACGGATAGTGGAGAAGAAGTATCCACGAGAGAAGTAAAAAAAATACTCTCTGATTGTATTGCTGCGGAAAGCAAGAAAAAACCTTTAACCGATGATAAATTAACAAAAATATTAAAAGACAAAGGCTATAATATTGCTAGACGAACTATTGCAAAGTACCGAGAGCAGTTAGATATACCAGTTGCTCGCTTAAGAAAAGAATTGTAGGGGTTTAAAATAGAAATAAAATAATTTGATAGGTCTAGAAAAACAGTTAGCAAAATTTATTTCTTTCCTCTTCCACCCCTTGATAATGCCGCTATATGCATTTTGCATTCTATTGTTTACAAATAATTATATTTCTGAATTTATTCCTCTTTCTTTAAAATATGTTATTTGCGGCATTACCTTTTTTTTCACGTTTTTTCTCCCTGCTACTAATTCTTTAATCTTATTGAAATTAAAACATATTAAAAGCCTTCAAATGGAAACGAGTGAGGAGCGATTAATTCCGTATGGCAGTGGTATTCTCTACTACAGTTCATTACTCTATTTATTCCATAAGGCTAATTTTTTAACGATATTTCAGCTTTTTATATTGGGAAGTATACTCTGTATTTTGTTAACCTTGATAATTAATATTAAATGGAAAATAAGTGCACATGCCATAGGTATTGGCGGATTAATAGGTACTTTAATGGTGATGATTTCTAAATTTCACATCCATTTAGAAAATTTCTTTTTAATCGCTATATTATTAGCTGGATGCATTGGTTATGCTCGATTAAGATTACAAGCGCATACTCCCACGCAAGTTTACCTAGGACTAGTTTTGGGATTTGCAATACAGTACATTACCCTAGCCTTTCCTTTTTAGAATAACTAATAATTTTATAAAATTAATATGCTTTTTGTATGGAAAGCTCATGTACCTTTTCTTTTAAACTATCATAATCTAATGGTTTAGACACAAAATAGCTCGCCCCCATATTTAATGCCGAAGAAACAACATCTTCCTTTATTAAAGATGACATGATTATTACAGGAATACTATTGAGATAAAAGTTTTTAAGTAATGATAACAACTCCAAACCAGAAAGTGCCGGCATCATAATATCACAAATTATAACATCGATCTTTGTTTTATTTGCGATTTCAAGTGCGCTGTATGCGTCTTTAGCTGTTACAATTGTGCAATCATCCCCATTTAAACTAAAAGCTATCGATTTTAGAATTAGTTCATCATCATCTATTACCAGTATACGTTTCATGAGTTACCTCCTATTTAAATTAATTTAAATTAATTATTTCGTTTACCTCGATTAAGTCAAGTACGTCATCAATTAGTGGTAATAAAACTAATTTGTATAAATTACAGATCGTATAATTGAAAAACCACCTCATTACCAGCAAAACAATCAGCGATAATAGCTCTTATACTCCAAAACAACAAAATAAGATTCAAATTAAAATGAATAATTTAGTTTTTAATAATTTTGGTATCGACGTTATCATAATCTGCTTTACAGATAGTAAAATTAAACTCTTCGAAATAATCTAATAAAACGGCAAGTGGTAATCGCTGAATTTTAAATTTTTTTATAGGTAGTTGACAAGTGCTTCTAATTTGCTTTTTTAAAAGCTTGATTGACGCAAAGATGGTGAGTGAAATTTCTTTACCAGCATAAAATTTAATGGCTAATGCTTCGTAATGCTCAGGATTGTAATTAGGCAAATGTTCTAAGCAAAAATCTTTCAGTGTTTTACCACTTTTTAATTTAACAGAACTCTTACTTATAATATCATTGCTATCAAAAGGAATAATTTTTTCCATTATTGGAGAAATACATGTTTTCATATTAAATATCTAGTTTTAAGTAAACTAAAGAAAATTCAAAAGCCATACCAAAAATACAATAGCTAGTAATTAAAGCAAGAAAGTGTTGAAATAGTTGAATTGATTTGTATTTTTGCAAAATTATCTATCATTTAAATAAGCTTAATATTATGAATAAAGGACCTATTTCTAAATTTGTAGAAACTCATTATAAACATTTTAATGCGGCAGCCTTAGTGGATGCAGCAAAAGGGTATGAAAAACACCTAACGGAAGGTGGCAAAATGATGATTACACTCGCGGGTGCAATGAGTACGGCAGAATTGGGGAAATCATTGGCAGAAATGATTCGAGCGGGAAAAGTGGATATTATTTCTTGTACGGGGGCTAATCTAGAAGAAGACTTGATGAATTTGGTAGCACACTCCCATTATAAACGTGTGCCTAACTACCGCGATCTTTCTCCAAAGGATGAATGGGATCTTTTAGAAAATCATTATAATAGAGTAACGGATACTTGTATTCCGGAAGAAGAGGCATTTCGAAGATTGCAAAAACATATTCATAAAATATGGAAAGATGCGGATGATAAAGGGGAACGCTTTTTCCCACATGAGTATATGTATAAAATCTTATTGAGTGGAGAATTAAAACAATATTACGAGATCGATCCAAAGGATTCTTGGATGTTAGCTGCAGCCGAAAAAAACTTGCCAATGGTTGTTCCAGGTTGGGAAGATTCCACTATGGGGAATATTTTCGCCTCTTATTTGATAAAAAAACAAATTAAGGCGAGTACCATGAAATCAGGTATTGAATACATGGTATTGTTAGCAGATTGGTATATAAAAAATTCAGATGGCAAAGGAGTAGGGTTTTTTCAAATTGGCGGCGGTATTGCTGGAGATTTTCCGATTTGTGTAGTACCAATGCTTTACCAAGATATGGAAATGCCAAACATCCCTTTCTGGAGTTATTTTTGTCAAATCTCCGATTCAACTACCAGTTACGGCTCATATTCAGGTGCAGTGCCTAACGAAAAAATAACGTGGGGAAAATTAGATATTGATACTCCTAAATTTATTGTAGAGTCTGATGCGACCATTGTAGCGCCTTTAATTTTTGCTTGGGTATTGGGCTGGTAAAAATTTAAGTATTATTAATTATGTTGTTTAGCCATTATCAATAAGTGATAATGGCTAAATTATTTTCTGAAGAGTAGTAATGGCTTCAGTAATTTCAGCAGCAGTAGTATATTTTCCCAAACTAAAGCGAATGGCACTGTATATATCTTCATCGTTTAAGCCCATCGCTTTTAATACGTGTGATGGGCTTGCAATTGCTGATGTGCACGCAGAGCCCATCGCTACTGCAATGGGTGCTATTCTTTTTATTAATGTTTCTGATGGTATTCCATGAAAAGTAATGTTTATTGTATTAAATAAACGATGTTGTATACTTCCATTAACATAAACATTGGGTAACTTACAAAGTTCTACTTCTAATTTCGTTTTTAATTTTAAGATGCGTCCTGCATCCTCTTCCATTTCTTGTTTGGCAATTTCGCACGCTTTACCCAAACCTACAATACCGGTTACGTTTAATGTGCCCGAACGAATGCCTCGCTCATGCCCGCCACCATCTATTTGTGGAAATACTGTTACACGGGGATTGCGCCTTCTAATATAAAGAGCACCAACGCCTTTGGGGCCATAAAATTTATGCGCACTTAAACACATTAAATCAATATGTTCATTCGCAACATCAATATTTATTTTACCTATAACTTGTGTTGCATCACACATAAAAATATTGTTATTAGCATGCACGATGTCTGCAATTTTTGAAATCGATTGAATAACACCCGTTTCATTATTTGCATACATAATCGCTACTAAAATAGTGTCTGATCTAAGTGCCGCTTTCAATTCTTGAAGATTAATTAAGCCCTCTTTATTAACAGACAAATAAGTAATTTCTGCCCCTTTTTTCTGCAAAGCACTGCATGTATCTAGCACTGCTTTATGCTCCGTTGCAACTGTTATAATATGTTTGCCTTTTGATTGATAATTTTCCCAAACACCTTTAATTGCCAAGTTAATGGCTTCTGTTGCTCCAGATGTAAATACAATTTCCTGATCAACACAATTAATTAGTGAAGCTACTTGTTTACGTGCTGTATTTATAGCATCGTCGGCTACCCAACCGTAAGAATGGGTTCGGCTGGCGGAGTTTCCAAATTTTTCGGTAAAATAGGGTAACATAGCACTTAATACTCTACTATCTACGGGTGTGGTAGCATTATAATCTAAATAAATGGGGGTTTTCACAATTCAAAAATAAGAATTTGATTTCGATTGTTGCCGTTCTTTTTGTGTTCTTGTATGCTCAAAGCACTTTAATATATTGGAAAAGGGCTTTTATTTAGAATTATTCTTAATTTTGTATTTACAAATGATAAACACCTTACATTCCATTACTAGATCATCCATTGACATTGAAAAAATTCGAATGGATTTTCCAATACTTTCTCGCAAAGTAAATGGCAAGCCTTTAATTTATCTTGATAATGGCGCAACTGCCCAAAAGCCAACAAAAGTAATTGATGCCATTAATACCTTCTACACCCATCAAAATGCAAATATTCACCGAGGTGTTCATACGTTAAGTCAAGAGCTTACAACAGCATATGAAAATGCAAGAATAACCATCCAAAAGCATATAAATGCTGCATTTCCGCATGAATTAATTTTTACTAAAGGTACTACTGATTCTATCAATTTAGTTGCGCATTCTTTTGGAAAAAAATTCATTTCTTCGGGAGATGAGATTATTATTTCTGCCATGGAACACCATTCCAATATACTTCCTTGGCAGCAATTGGGTGAAGAAAAAGGAGCGCTACTAAAAATAATACCCATTAATGTAGAGGGGGAATTACTGATGGCTGAATTTGAAAAATTACTTACCGCTAAAACCAAGTTGGTTGCCGTTACTCATGTCTCAAACACGCTCGGTACTATAAATCCTGTTAAAGAAATTATTAGATTAGCGCATACAAAAAATATTCCCGTACTTATTGATGGTGCACAGGCAGTACCTCATCAAAATGTTGATGTAAGAGATTTAGATGCAGATTTTTATTGTTTTAGTGCCCATAAATTATTTGGTCCTACAGGTGTAGGTATTTTATATGGAAAAGAAAAATGGCTAAACCTCTTACCTCCTTACCAAACTGGTGGAGGTGCTATTAAGACCGTTACATTCGAAAAAACAGAATATGCAGACTTACCCTTTAAGTTCGAAGCGGGTACACCACATATTGCAGGGGGGTTAGGACTTGCTGCTGCTATTGATTATATTAATGAAATTGGATTAACGAACATTGCAGCATATGAACACGAGTTGTTAATCTATGCAACGAATGCATTAGAAAAAATAAATGGATTAAAAATAATTGGTACGGCAAAGGAAAAAGCAAGCGTAATATCATTTGTAGTTGAGGGGTTACATGCTTTTGATATCGGTACATTACTAGATCAACTGGGTATTGCAATACGAACTGGTCACCATTGTACCCAACCTTTAATGAATTATTATAATATACAAAGTACACTTCGTGTTTCCATTTCTTTTTATAATACAAAAGAAGAAATTGATGAGCTTATAAAAGGCTTATCGCAAGCCATTAAAATGTTAACATAAAAACCTATTCAAACGCTTTCTAAAAAGGAGATCGTATTATATAGATTATCTGTTAATCGAATTTTTAAACACAAATGAATATAGAAGAAACAGAACAGGAAATAATTGATGAATTTGAAATTTTTGATGATTGGATGCAAAAATATGAATATTTGATTGACCTAGGGAAATCATTGCCATTAATTGATCATCAGTATAAAACAGATGAAAAATTAATAAGAGGTTGTCAAAGTAAAGTTTGGATGCATTCTGAATTAAAAGCTGGAAACGTTATTTATACTGCCGATAGTGATGCCATTATAACTAAAGGCATGGTTGCATTAATGGTAAGGGTGTTATCCAACCATACGCCAACTGAAATTGTAAATGCTAACTTACATTTTATAGAAAAAATAGGATTAACAAAACACCTATCGCCAACCCGTAGCAATGGATTGGTAAGTATGATAAAGCAAATGAAATTGGATGCCTTAGTTTATCAACAGAAAATAAATAACTAAACTTAATTTTTTTCTGCTATTTAATTTTATTAATGAAGTATTGATTAATTACAAAAGAGAATGCCTGCAATAATTAACACCCACGATACCGATCTTACTCAACGTGTTATTGATATGATAAAGACGTGTTACGATCCGGAAATACCTGTTGACATTTGGGAGCTAGGATTAATTTATGAAATTAATATTGATACCGAAAACAATTTAAAAGTAGTGATGACGTTGACTTCCCCCAGCTGCCCAGTTGCAGAAACTTTACCACCCGATGTAGAAAATAAATTACGTGAAGTGGAAGGTATTCGTTCGGCAAAAATAGAATTAACTTTTGAACCCTCCTGGGAAAAAGAAATGATGAGTGAGGTTGCTCAATTAGAATTAGGATTTATGTAATAGTAATGGATAAGGAAATTATAAATAAGGTAGCTCAAAGCGGTATTATAACGATTGACTTAGAAACTTTTTATCCAATGGGTGAACGAGTATTGTTTGACATTAAAAATCTATTATTTCAGGAGTTAATATTGCGCGAAAAGGACATTCGCGAATTTGTTAAATCAAATGACTGGAGTATTTATAAAGATAAATATGTAGCGTTAACTTGTTCTGTAGATGCTGTTGTTCCTACTTGGGCATATATGCTGCTTACTACTTATTTAGAACCATTCGCAAAAAAAATAGTATTTGGTAACCTCGAAACCTTAGAAACTATATTGTATCAAGATGTTTTTAATGATCTCGACTTTACCGATTATAAAAATGCTCGTATTGTTATAAAAGGGTGCGGCAATTTACCTGTTCCCAAAGCTGCTTATGTTCAATTAACAACTATTTTACGACCTATCGCAAAAAGTATTATGTATGGTGAAGCTTGCTCCACGGTTCCCTTATACAAACAAGCCAAATAAATAAATTTTAATTAGTACTTTACTTTTTGATGAATGTTCTTTTAGGCGATCTATAAATATAATAAACTAAAAAGCCGCGCTTATATAGCGCAGCTTTTTAGTTTATTATATTTAATTTATCGTGTTAAATTAAATTTTCTTGTAATCACTTCAGTACCCGACTGAAGTTTAATGAAATAAATTCCATTTGATCCAATTGACCCTAGTTGAACAGCATGTGGTTGAGCATTGTTTACATATGTTTCTTGATAAACAAGTCTTCCAAGTACTGAGTACACGCCAATAGTAATAGAACTAGATCCTCTTAGAGGTGCTTGAATAAATAATGTTCCACTCACTGGATTTGGATACACATTTACAGCGGCATCTAACGCTGGAGAATTAATTCCGTTAAAGATAAATGGATATTTATCTGATTGGTTTGAGCAAGCTCCACCTGAAACCAGCACCGTATAATCTCCATCTTTCAATGGTGTGTAGGTTTGATTAGTAGCTCCAGAAATAGGATTTCCATTAAGAGACCATTGATAAGTATAGCTACCAGCAGTAGCACTTAATACTTTATTTGTTTCCGTAATAATAGGTTTCGGTATTTCTGCGTTAATGGTTCCTACCACCGCAACGCGAGGACCAGCGCAACCAGATTTTTGAACTTCCCAATCGTAGAAGTAATAATATAAATTTGGCGTGACAGTTTTATAATCCGTTTCCGTAATAGAAATTAGACCTGGTACGGTGTATGGAAATTTAGCACCACCTGATGCACGTTGAAAATCTAATTTATCTCCTGTTTTTCCTGTAACGGTAAGAAAGTAGTCTTTGCCTTCAGGAAGTGAAAAATTAAGCACTACTCTACTTTCACCTTTTGGAACATTCGCCACTAAGGTCAATAACGGCTCACCGTGTACATCTAACACTTCTATTGTTCTATTTCCTGCTGACCCTGCATATACCTTTACCGATTTAATAATTAAAGGCGCTAGGGCATCGAAATATAAACCATGCATAAAACCTAAATTGTACATACCTCCTTTACTAAGTGCAGTCGAATCCAGTGCACCTACTTTTTTAGGATTGTCTTTTATTGCATTTTCTACATAATAAGTAGTTGTTGCCGTTAAGTTAGGAGAATAGGTATTACCAGTATCTACAACGGTACCCCCAGTTTGAGCATCGTACCAATTTAAAACATTCCCTATTTCGGTAGTTGATGCAGATAAATCAACAATACCTGCTCCGCAACGTCCTTTTGAATTTACAATTGCTGGAGAAGTTGTTTTAACAATTACTTTTGTAGAAATTGTATCTGTATCAGATCCATTGGCATTTGTTGATGTTAATGTAACACTATAACTACCATCGGCGGTATAAGTGTGAAGCGGGTTTTGATCAGTTGAGGTGGAACCGTCTCCAAATGTCCATGCCCAACTTACTGGTACACCAGATGATTGATCTTTAAATTGAACAGCTCTTTCACAAGAACTAGTACGATTAGCATTGAAACCGGCAATTGGAGCCATTGTACAACTAAAATTCCCCGTAACTCCAACAGCATCCCATGCTAGGGCTGTTGCAATGTATTCTGGAGAACAACTTTTATAAAGATCGGTTGCTGCCTTTAATGAATTTACTCTTGCCGCAGCGTAATTATCGCTACTTCTTAAATAAAATGTCAATGTTCTGAAAGCAATCTGTTCAGATTTTTTCATTCCGATTCCCTTTACAGAATAAGGGGTATTGTTATCATTCACACCAGTTTCCCCTACAGTTAAAATAAAGAACCAATGATTTTGAACACCGCTGTTAGTATGCACACCTCCATTATCACCCGTTTTTGGGTCAAGATTGGAAGTACTTGCCCAAAATTTTCCATTGTAAGTATCCGGGTTTCCGTGTGATTTTGGATATTGCATATCTCTTAGAGCTCCGATATCGCCACCAATTAGCCAATCTGCTTTTGTTGGTTTAGCCATCCACTCCACACATGTTCCAAAAATATCACTAAATGATTCGTTTAAAGCTCCAGATTCTCCTTGATAAGTCAAATTTGCAGTATTTTGAGTTACTCCATGAGACATTTCATGTGCTCCAATATCAATGGCGGTAAGTGGCATACCAATAGAACCATCGCCATATCTCATAAATTGACCATTCCAATTCGCATTGAACCAATTAGTACCGCAATGAACATAATTTATCAGTTTACCACCTTTACCATCGTAACTATCACGACCATGTACTTTTTTAAAATAATCCCATGTCATTTCAGTAGCCCAATGTGCATCTGTTGCAACTTCATCATAATCGGCATTAAAGTTATTCCAATCATTATTATCATCTGTAAAATCAGTAGCTCCTGGAAAAGATGGGCTTGTCTCAGATGCCTTATGAACATTGTATGTTTGGATGCCGCCTGATGCTCTCCCAGTCTCTCTTAAACGATAAGAGGTACTGCTTACTTGATCAGTTATAATGGTTTGTTCGCCGCTATATTTTGTATGCGCCTTTCCAGGAGTATCAGCAGTAAGAATACCTTCGTGTCTTCCCACAATTTCGCCTGTTTTTGCGTCTACAAATATATCTGCTCTGCTTTCCGGTTCTTCGGCATATATATTAAATTTATACGCTAAACGAAAATCACCATCATCAGTTACTTCGAAATTTTTTGGATAAATAACAAGTGAACCTTTAGGATCATAGCTTAAGTTTGGATCTTCTAATGCTTCACGAAGACTAGCAACTTCTTCTTTATTTTCCCACATGTATTTTTTTGCACCAACAAATGAAAGAGCCTTTTCTAAAGCTTGTGCTTCAGTTAAAGTTGGTGTTACCGACAATTCTTTAATAGAAAAGAAAGAACCATTCATACAATCTAATTTTCCAGCTTTTTGATGTGCAATGTACTCTCCCCCTTCTACCGGAATATTTTTATAATATTGTTTATACCGAGTATGTGTAAACCCAATGTCATCTTTTTCTTGTCTATAACTTACCAAATTATCTGACGATTTTAGGGCCAATACCTCTTTCATTAATTCTAGAGGATTGCTTACAGCAAGCCTAAAATTTGATGAAGATGGATTAAACTCAATAAATGTTGGTCGGCTTATTTTTTCCGAATACTCAATCCATTGTGCTCCTGATACTTTGTGGTCTGCGTCCGTTCCCAATAATGTTTGAGAGAAAGAGTTAAATGCACAAAACACCGAGAAGGAAACAACTAGTAAATTTGTTTTTTTCATGATGCTTAGTTAATTGAAAAGTGAATGGGATTTATTTAACTATATTTTTTAGATATACAAGTATACAACTTTATAAATGCATTTAAAAAGATTATTTCAAGGAAAATTAAGAATACAACTATTTTAACATTTTTTTTGGAAAAAGGCATAAACGATAGCAAAGAAGGGGCGAGCAGATTTGGCATAAAAATAGAATGCTTTCAGTGTAGATATAATTGAGGTATCCTTTTTTAACGCAGGCTTTTATGATTAACGTATGACGAACCAGATTTTAACATAGCTTCTGACCCCAATTCATAAAAGTATTTAACCAAAATAACAAAGCAAAAATCGGATTCCGCAAATTTTCTTTCTCTTTAAGAAATAGAAATAGTGAGAAATATCTCTTTGCTTAAAATGGGAAAAAGTATTGATGGAAATGTAGTAAAAAGGTCTAAATTTTCTACTTGGGATATAATGTTTTATTAGACGAGATAACTCCTTAATTTCTCTTTATGAAACTCTAAATTTAAGGTTAATACAAAAATTTATTATATGGATAACGTTGTAAATGCAACTCTTTAATTTTTTCGTAAAGTACTTTTTTAAATTCCTCCATGTTTTCTTTTTGTGCAGCAGATATAAAAAGTACTGGAGAATTAAGTTTACTCATCCACGATTTTTTTAATTGCACTAAACTCAAATTATGCTTAGTAATGGGGGTAAGGTCATCTTCTTCTTTTTCTTCAAAAGTAAAAGCATCTATCTTATTAAAAACTAAAATGGTAGGCTTATCGCCTGCACCAATATCCGTTAAGGTTTGATTAACCACACTAATTTGATCTTCAAAACCAGGATGAGAAATATCTACTACATGTATTAATATATCAGCTTCCCGAACTTCGTCTAAGGTAGATTTAAAGGACTCTACCAATGTGGTAGGGAGTTTACGAATAAAACCAACTGTATCAGAAAGTAAAAAAGGTAAATTTTCAATAACTACTTTTCTAACAGTAGTATCTAAGGTAGCAAATAATTTATTTTCAGCAAATACGTCGCTTTTGCTTAACATATTCATAAGGGTAGATTTGCCTACATTTGTATACCCTACTAATGCCACACGAATCATGTCACCTCTGTTTTTGCGCTGCGTTTCCATTTGACGATCAATGGTTTTTAAGCGCTCTTTTAAAAAAGCAATACGATCTCGCACTATACGACGATCGGTTTCAATCTCGGTTTCTCCAGCTCCCTTCATACCGATTCCGCCTTTTATACGATCTAAGTGATCCCACATTTTGGTAAGTCGAGGTAATAAATAAATGGATTGCGCAAGTTCTACTTGCGTTTTTGCATGGGCAGTGCGCGCACGCGAAGCAAAAATATCGAGTATAAGTCTTGTACGGTCTACTACTTTTACTTTTATTTCCTTTTCCGCATTTACCTCTTTTTCTAAATTACGTTGTTGTGCAGGAGAAAGCTCATCGTCAAAAATAAGCAGATCGATTTTATTTTCAGCAACAAAATTACGTACCTCATTTAATTTTCCTGAACCAATAAACGTTCTTGAATCGGGGTGTTCTAATCGTTGCGTATATCTTTTCAATACGGTTGCTCCAGCCGTCTCCGTTAAAAAAGCAAGCTCATCTAAATATTCAATGATGGTTTCTTCATCTTGATTTTTATTAATTAATCCAACCAACACAGCGGTTTCTTTCTTTTTTGAAGTATCAAACATATCGATGGAGTACTAAATTTTTCAAGCTAAATAAAATAACAAAATTATTTTTTTAGCGTTTCAACATAAACTGCTACTGCATTTATTTTTTCTTGGCTTAAAATTGCCTCATAACCAATCATAGCACCTTTGCCTTGTTTTATAATGGTGATAATGGAAGTTTCATCCATTTTTGAGGTACTTAAATCTGGAGCGCCCATTAATCCCAATTTACCATCAGCACCATGGCAAGAAACACAATTATTAGAGAAAACCGTTACACCACTTATGGGTTCCGCAATTTTCTCTGCGCCAGTATTACTAAGAACTTGAGTAGCCATAGCAGACCGCTTTTTACTCATTTCTGCTAACCCATACGCCGCCACAATTAATAAAAAAGAAATAATGGCTAAGGCTTTATTTTTCTTTTTAAAACCCACTACTGCTAATGGAATGGCAGCAAGTACCGCTATTATCTTTATAATCATAAAGGTATTTATTACTGGTATTTGAGTAATCATATACACTCCTGTTATTAAAAACAAAAAGCTAACAATCATTTCAGGAACTTTTATAGCTTTAGAAATTTTATCTAAGCCTTGATTGTTTGATAATAATAAAATGGTTTTTACTAAATAAATTAATAAAAATAAGGTTACCGAAACCCAGTGGGTATAAAATATTATTTTGTACATAACTTTCTAAATTTTTTTATCCGTTCAAAAGTAGTAAAAAACTATCTATTTTGCCGTTCATATAATTTTAAGATAAAAATCATTTAAAGTATTATTTTTGAATAGAATATTTGGCTAGTAATTAATTAGGCTTTTCCACCGTTGCAAATTCACAATTATGAAGAACTTTATTTTATTGGTTTTTATCGCTTTAATTAATAATACAATTATTGCGCAAGAAACATTTCCTGTAAATGGGGTCTTCAATAAGAGTCATACTACTTACGCATTTACCAACGCTAAAATAGTTATTGATGAAAATCAAACTGTAGCGAATGGTACGTTATTAATAAAAGATGGTCTTATTATTTCCGTTGGTGAAAAGATAGAAATACCGAAAGGTGCTGTAATCGCTGACTTAAAAGGAAAATTTATTTATCCAGCACTTATTGATGCTTATACCACTTACGGTATATCAGAACCAAAAAAAACACCCTCAGGCAAAGGACTTGGTCCTCAAATGACCTCCGCTACAAAAGGTGCCTTTGATTGGAATCAAGCAATTAAACCAGAAGTAGAAGCGAATAAGATTTTTGTTTATAATAATGAATCTGCAAATGAGTTACGGAAAATAGGGTTTGGAGCAGTACTAACTTTTCAAAAAGATGGCATTATGCGAGGGACATCTGCAGTTGTTTCATTAGGTGACGCCAAGGAAAACGAATTGATGATTAATGATAGAGCAGCTGCCATGTTCTCTTTTGATAAAGGTACTTCTACTCAAGATTATCCTTCTTCATTAATGGGTGCTATTGCATTAATTCGACAAACCTACCTCGATGCCGACTGGTATAAAAAAAGTAAATCGAAAAAAGAATACAATATTTCATTAGAAGCTTTTAATGCCACACAAGGCATTCCTCAAATATTTGAAACTACCGATAAATTAAATGCTTTACGAGCAGATAAAATTGGCGATGAGTTTAAAATTCCATTCATTATAAAAGGTAGCGGAAATGAATATCAGCGTTTAGATGATATTAAAGCCAGTAATTGTAAATTTATTATTCCTCTTAATTTTCCGATGGCGTATACTGTAGAAGATGCATATGATGCAAGAAATATTTCGCTCACCGATCTTAAACATTGGGAAATGGCCCCTGTTAACCTTTATGCGTTTGAAAAGTATTTTATTCCTTTTGCAATTACTACTGCTGATTTAAAAGATAAAAAAGATTTTTGGAAAAATTTACGTAAAGCAATCGATTACGGTTTATCTGAAAAACAAGCTTTAAAATCACTAACGTCTACGCCAGCAGAAATGTTAAATGTAAGCGATAAAATAGGGAAAATAAAAGTAGGCATGATTGCCAATTTTATAATTGCTTCAGGCAATATATTTGATGAAAAAACCATCTTGTATGAAAATTGGATTCAAGGAAATCCTTATAAAATAAACGATTACAACATTATCGATATAAGAGGGAATTTTGATCTGATGATTGGTAATTTACCTGCCATTAATAAATTAACTATTGAAGGAGAAATAAATAGTTTAAAAGGTAAAATAACAAAAGATACCACCAATACACCTGTCACTATTAAAGTAGTGGGTAATGCTGTTTCCTTATTTTATAGTACAACTGATAGTAATAAAATTATTCGCTTAAGCGGAAACGTTACCTCCGATTTAAAAATGACCGGTAAGGGGCAAATGCCCGATGGGGAATGGGTTAACTGGAATGCCACTTATAAATCTGCAATAGTACCAAGCATAAAAAAGGATTCCGTAAAAAAAGAAATGTCTACTATTGGTCAAGTGATATACCCATTTATTGCTTACGGAAAACCACACGAAGAGCACGATGGCTTTGATAAATATATTAGCAATTTTAAAAATAGATACGATGCCATTCTTATTAAAAATATAACGGTATGGACAAACGAAGCGGAAGGTATTTTAAAAAATAAAGATGTTTATATTACGGACGGAAAAATTGTTCGTATAGACAATGAAATTACTCCATCCAAACTTGCTTTTGCAAAAATAATTGATGGTACAGGCAAACAGTTAACTGCTGGTATTATCGATGAACATTCGCACATTGCTATTTCTGGTGGGGTAAATGAAGGCACCCATGCTTCTACTGCCGAAGTGCGTATTGGCGATGTTATTAATTCAGAAGATATAAATATTTATCGTCAATTATCAGGTGGAGTTACGGCCTCACAACTCTTACATGGCTCTGCTAACCCAATTGGTGGGCAAGCGGCACTAATAAAATTACGTTGGGGCAAATCTCCTGAAGAAATGAAATTTGAAAAAGCAGATGGCTTTATAAAATTTGCTTTGGGCGAAAATGTAAAACAAAGTAATTGGGGTATGTATAATACAGTACGTTTTCCGCAATCGAGAATGGGTGTTGAGCAGGTCTATTATGATTATTTTATACGAGCCAAAGAATACGATATAAAACAAAAAGCCTATAATGCTTTGTCAGATAAAGCTAAATTAAGCACCTCTCCTATTCGTAGAAATCTCGGATTAGAAGCTATTGCCGAGATTTTGAATAAGAAAAGATTTATTACTTGCCATTCTTATGTACAATCAGAAATAAACATGTTAATGCATGTAGGCGATTCGATGGGTTTTCAAGTAAACACATTTACTCATATTTTAGAAGGATATAAAGTTGCTGATAAAATGAAGGCACGAGGAATTGGTGCCGGTACTTTTGGCGATTGGTGGGGCTATAAAATGGAAGTAGCTGATGCCATACCCTATAATGCAAGTATATTATCGAGAATGGGAATAGTTACTGCCATTAATTCTGATGATGCTGAAATGGGCAGAAGATTAAATCAAGAAGCTGCTAAGTCAATTAAATATGGTGGCATGAGTGAAGAAGATGCATTAAAAATGGTAACCTTAAATCCTGCAAAATTACTACATGTTGATGATCGAGTTGGAAGTATTAAAGTAGGAAAAGAAGCCGATTTAGTGATTTGGTCTGATAACCCTTTATCCATCTATGCAAAAGCAGAAAAAACAATCATTGATGGGCAAATTTATTTTGATAGTGAAGAAGATTCTTTACTGAGAAAATACATTCAAAAAGAACGTACACGTCTTATTGAAAAAATGTTAAACGAAAAAAAGAGTGGTGCTAAAACTCAAAAGCCAACACTTAATAAAAAAGGACTAGATGGTTGTGAAACGATGAAGGTTGATTATTTAGATGGCGAATAGTAAGCAGTGAAAAGTACCAATCAATAATCAGTAAAAAATAAAACCAAACAAATGAAAAATATTTTTTTTCCACTGCTCTTTTTAACTGCTTTTATTTCGAATGCACAAACAAAGAGTATTTTGTTAGCGAATGGTACCGCTCACTTAGGTACAGATAGTGTTATTCAAAATTCACTCATTGGTATTAAAGATGGTAAATTAATTTTAGTAGCGGATGCTACTCTTTCTAAAATTGATAATTCAACTTACGATGAAGTGGTTAATATTTCTGGCAAGCAGGTATATCCAGGTTTAATTTTACCAAATACAAACATTGGCTTAACAGAAATAGAAGCGGTACGTGCTACTAATGATTTTAAAGAAGTGGGAGCCTTATTGCCGAATGTAAGAGCGCTAATTGCATACAATAGCGATTCAAAGATAATAACCACTACTCGCAGCAATGGTATTCTACTTGCCCAAATTACGCCCCGCGGAGGTATCATTTCAGGCACATCGAGTATTGTAAAGCTAAGCGGTTGGAATTGGGAGGATGCCGCTTATAAAGTTGATGATGGGATACACGTTAACTGGCCACGAATACAAACACGTAATTTTTTAGATGAAGACAATATATATCTGGGAGCAATTGAAAAAAATAAAGAATATGAGCTACAAATAACGGAACTCGAAAAATTATTTACCCAAGCAAAAGCATACAATGAAACATTAAATAACGAAGAAAAAAATTTACGCTTTGAAGCATTAAGAGGTGTTTTTAATGGAACTAAAACCGTTTACATTCACAGTAATGATGCAAAGGAAATCATTGAAGCCATTGCTTTTTTTAAAAAGTATTCGATAAAAAAGATGGTTATTGTTGGCGGTAATGAAAGCTGGATGATAACTGATCTTTTACGTGAAAACAATGTATCGGTTATTGTATCACGAGTACATGGTCTTCCAGATAATGAAGAAGATGATGTAGATTTACCTTATAAGTTACCGTATTTATTGCAAAAGGCAGGTATTTTATTTTGTCTCAATAACGAAGGTGACTTAGAAGCTTCCCGAAGCCGCAACCTCCCATTCTTGGCTGGTACAGCGGCAGCCTATGGTCTCACAAAAGAACAAGCACTAAAATCGATTACATTAAATGCTGCAAAAATTCTGGGTATTGATAAAACTACTGGTAGTATTGAAGTGGGCAAGGATGCCACGATTTTTATTTCTACTGGTGATGCATTAGATATGCGCAGTAATAATGTAGAAAAGGCATATATACAAGGTCTCCCCGTTGATTTAAATAACCATCAAAAAGTGCTTTACGAAATGTATAAAAAGAAATACGGTCTAAATTAAAGCGAACACACCGATTATTCCTTTTTCTTAAATCCTAGTTTTTCTCTAACACGATTAAGAGTTTCATGTGCAATACCTTTCGCTTTATTTGCCCCTATTTGCAGCGTTGTATCTAATTCTGCACGATTATTCATGTAATAGGTATAGATTTCGCGCTCTTTTTTAAATTTTTCAAGTATCAGTTCATAAAGTGCAGTTTTTGCATTGCCGTAGCCGTATCCACCGCTACCGTAATTTGTCCTCATTAACACAACCTCTTTCTCTGATGCTAACAACTTATAAATTGCAAATACATTACACGTTTCCGAATTTTTAGGCGCTTCTAAAGGAGTGGCGTCGGTAACTATACTCATTACTATTTTTTTTAATTCCTTTTCAGGAAGAAAAATATTAATAAAGTTGTTATACGATTTACTCATTTTTTGTCCATCAATACCTGGCACAATCATTACGCTTTCATCAATTTTACTTTCTGGAACTATAAAAACATCTCCATATTTATTGTTAAATTTTTCTGCAATGTCACGAGTTATTTCCACGTGCTGTAATTGGTCTTTACCCACGGGAACTACATTTACGTCATATAGCAATATATCTGCAGCCATCAATACGGGATATGTAAATAATCCAGAATTCACGTCGGCCAAGCGATCGGACTTATCTTTAAATGAATGTGCATTTGCTAACATCGGAAAGGGCGTAAAACAACTTAAATACCAAGTAAGTTCACACACGTCGGTAACATCGCTTTGGCGGTACAATATGTTTTTAGTAGTATCAAACCCAAACGCCAACCAGGTAGCAGCCACTGCATCTGTACTTTCCTTTCGTTGTACCGCATCTTTTAAGGTGGTAAGCGAATGTAAATCAGCAATAAAAAAAAGTGAATCATTCCCTTTTTGTTTTGAAAGGGCAATAGCTGGCATTACAGCACCCAATATATTTCCAAGGTGAGGAATATTTGTACTTTGTATTCCTGTTAATATGCGTGACATTATTTTAAATTTTAGATCGGTTCTTGTATAGTTGCAAAGATAACGATTTATAAAAGCAGGGAATGTTTAGGAGATTATATTGTGAATAATGCATTCGTAATCATTACTTATTCATAATTTGGAAACCGCTCTTTATTTTTTGATTTTTCGATGATGCAACCTGTAAGTGCATTTATTTTTATTTGCTTTGTAATACGGTCGGTACAACCATTTGTATTTTTGCAATTACAATCATCCTTTGCCTTTGTATTTTTTAAATAACATTTTCCTCTTTTTACATGCATTAACTTGGTTGAAGTAATAATCCACTGCTGTGCTATTGTATCCAACACAACAGCGGGTTCAAGCCAAGAAGAATCTTTTTGATAATACCCCTTTTTTGTTGCTAATTTAATTGCCACTTGTTCTGTAACTATTATTTTATCGGTATTCTGAGCAATTGCAATAGATGTTGTAAGTACAAAAAATAAAAGAAAAAAAAGATGCTTCACATTTGGGATTTTAAAAATTCAAAAAAATTGCTTCATACTAGAATTTAAAAGTAGTAAATATATAGGCGATTTTTGGTTTAATTTTTTAGACGTAATGCAATTAATTTGTTTAAAATTGATCAAATAAATAGAGATGAAATTTATATTTCATTCTATATTTAAGATTTATCGGGCAAAATAACATGGAAAGTAGAGCCGTTGTCTCTTTTTGTTTCTACATATATATAACCATTGAGATTAGAAACAATACGCTTGCATATCGAAAGACCAATTCCTGAGCCTTCATAAGTATTAGTTGGATTTAATTTTTTAAATATTTCAAAAACATGTTCGATATATTTTTCATCAAAACCAATCCCGTTATCTATAAAGCTAATATGATAATAATTAACTCCAACTATTGGAATAATGGTAAAATTTTTAGATTCGAATTTTATTATTTTTTTAACGGTAATATTTATGACGGGAGATCTTTTAGAAGTAGTAAATTTTAGAGCATTACTTAATAGATTATAAAATAGCTGATTCATTTGCAATTCTACTGCTTCAATAATTGGTAATTTATCAATGGATACAATTGCTTTTTTCTCTTCAATTAATAATTCAAAATCGAATATTACTTCAGCAGCAATCTTAGATAAATCAACGGGACATTTCTTTATATCTTCTTTTAATAATCGAGAAATTTCTAGTAATCCTTCAATAAGCGAAGACATACGTTTGGCAGAATGGTTAATTTTATTTACAAGCAAAATTTCTTCTGATGGTAGACCTACTTTAGAGCTAAGTATATCGCTAAATATTCTTATTTTTCTCAAAGGTTCTTGTAAATCATGGCTCGCAATATAGGCGTAGCGCTCTAGTTCTTCATTAGTATTAATCAATTCCAGATTGGTTTCTGCGAGTTCTTCATTGGTAACCAATAATTCTTCATTACTTGCCTGTAAATTATCATTTGCCATTGCTAGTTCTTCTGTGCGTTCCCTTACTTCTGTTTCTAGGGAATATTGCAAGTGCCTTTGTTTTGTAACATCCTGCGCTGTGCCAACCATTTTTATAGGCTTACCTGTTTCATCAAACAAAGTGCGTCCTAGTGAATGTAGAATACGTTCTTTCCGAGAATAACGATCCACAACAATATACTCTTCATCATAAACACCACCCGATTCATTTGTCATGGCATAAGCTATTGCTTTATACACTCGGTCTCTGTCTCTTTCATGAATAGAATCAAATACTTTTTCATTCGAAAAATTTCCATCCGCTGCAAACCAATATTTAATTCTATCTGAAAAACTTATTAGTCCTGTTTTCCCATCAATGTTCCAAGTTCCTAGTTCAGCTAATTCTATCGCATCCCGTAGTGCTAACTCTGCTTGTTCTATTTTTTGTTTTGCCTTAACAGATTCGGTTACATCTATCGAAATATCAAGTATCGCAAACACCTCTCCTTGATTATCGAAAAGCGGAGTAAATGCAATATCATAGTAATTAATAATGTTTGCGCCGTTTTGTAAGGTATTTAAAGTGTTTATTGGAGTGGATTGTATTTTGAATATCTTACCAGAGGTGTAAACTTCCTCCAATATTTTAATAAAAGGTTGACTTTCGTCTTCTGATATTACGTTTCTAAGTGATTTACCAGCAATATCCGGGCCTTTTCCAAGAATATCAACAAAATTTTGGTTTGGCATTTCTATTACTAAGTCTATACCTGTAAGTAAACAGATAGCTACCGGTGCGCTTGCAATAACTGACTGTAATTTTGCTTCATTTTTTTCCAGTGCCTCACGGCTAAGCATTAATTCATCTACATCCACACAAAACCCTGCATAGCCCGCATATTGGTCGCCTTCATAATAAGGCCCTCCTCCTGATCTATACCATACAATTTTATCGTCCCCCCTTTTCATTCTCATCAAAATTTCATAAGACTGTCTATTACTAACAGCATTAAAAAAGACGTCCATACATCGTTGTCTGTCTTCTTCAATAATGGAATTTATCCAGCCATCTCCATAAAATCCCTGGTTTGGCAAGCGAGTCCATTCCAATAATATTTTATTGACGTATATTACTTCTTCGTTTTCATCTGTTAACCAAAGACCTGTTGTAGAACTGTCAGTAACATTTTTAAACATGGCAAGATTAGCTTTTAAAGCTTGTAGCTTCTTTACTTCTACTGTAATATCTTGCACAATTCCAGAAAATCGTTGGGCTTTTTGCTGTTCATTAAAATAAACTTTACCCGTACTATGAAGCCAACACGCTTTTTTTTCGGGACTTTCGAGTATTCTAAATTTCACATTGAGTGCGCCCTTAGTAGCTTCGCTAAGAGCTTCTGAGAATGCTTCACTCACTTTTTTACGATCATCCAAGTGAACGAAGTTTAATAAGGACTCAAAGGTGTCGGGTAATTCTGTTGTATAATTGTATAATTTTTTACAACAATCATCTAAGTACAAATGATTATTAATTGGATCAAAATCCCAAATACCAATATTAACTGCATTTAACGCAAAAAATGCGCGATCAGATTTTTCGATTAAATCGTTTTCGGATGTATTTCCTTGTTTCATTTAAATTTAAAAATTGTTATAAAAAGAATTTTAACACCTTTAAATATATATAAAATTGATTATTGTTGGCTACAATCAATTATTTTTTATAGATTATTTAAAGTAAATTAACGATAAAATATTTAAACTTATTTAGTCTAATTTAGAGTTTGAATTTAATTATCCGCGATTATTAGAATGAAAAAAGTAGCTCTTAAAGGTAAATGAAGAGAGATGAGTATAAGAAAGTTTACAGAAAACTTTAAAAAATAAGATATTGTTGTCGTTTTAAAAACGGTTAGCCCCTTTTTAATTATTTTTAATTAAAAAGATTTATGCAGTCTTCTTCTGTCTTCAAAAAATAGTTTGATCGAACGATCAAGAGATTAAAAATTCTTAAATCTTCCAAAAACACCTAATGGAAGTTTGCTCCCTTCCGTAGCTTGTAAATATAATTCGCCAGTATTTAAATGGTCGCCCGCTTTTTGCTTTAATAAATTTTCAATTATTAAGGATGAAAACCCCAATGAATAAGCATTAAGGATGAGAAAATGTTCTTTTTCATCTAACAGATTTAGCACCGTGGTAACCATTTCATTAATGTTATCTTCTAGTTTCCACTTTTCGCCATTAGGGCCATGACCAAAGGCAGGTGGATCTAAAATTATTCCATTATACTTATTACCACGTTTTTCTTCTCGCTTTACAAATTTCAGCGCATCTTCTACCACCCAACGAATGTTATTTAGGTTAGAAAGTTCCATATTTTCTTTTGACCAAGTAATTACCTGTTTTATAGAATCAACATGTGTAGTATCTGCACCTGCTGCTTTAGCTGCTAATGTTGCACCACCAGTATAGGCAAATAAATTTAACACCTTTGGCTGAGCGGTTTTCATGGATTTTATCGTATCGTAAATAAAATTCCAATTACTGGCTTGCTCTGGAAATATACCCACATGTTTAAACGCAGTTAATCCTAACCGAAAACAAATTTGAGGTTTTTCATTCGTTTTGTTTCCCAATTCATAATTTATTTTCCATTGGTCGGGCATGGGTTTTAATTTTTTCCATTCTCCAGATGCACTAGAACGCGAAATAAACTTTACATGGGCTCTCTTTTCCCATTCGTTATTAGAAAGAGTTTTGGTCCAAACGGCTTGAGGTTCGGGGCGTATGGTAATGTATTCTCCGAAACGTTCTAATTTTTCAAAATTACCTACATCAATTAACTCGTAATCTTTAAAATATTCAGGGGTTAATAATAACATGCTCGTTTTTTAATTTTTTATTCAGTAGTAATGTAAGCTTTTTAAATGCTGTTTTTTATTGTTGATTACGATACATCATAATTCTACATATCTTTGTTATTCAACCAAAAAATTATTGATTTGTGTTTTAATAATACGCTGAATTTGCACAAACTTAGTAATTTTTAATGTTAATTTTTCATTTAGTAACCAGGTAAAATATATAAAGAATGAGCACGAAATTAAGTGTAAATGTTAATAAAATAGCAACTATTCGTAATTCTCGAGGTGGCAATACACCAAATTTATTACAGATAGCATTGGATTGTGAACGCTTTGGAGCTGAAGGAATAACCGTGCACCCGAGACCAGATGAGCGACATATTAAATACGCCGATGTATTGCAATTGCGCCCAATACTTAAAACAGAATTTAATATTGAAGGAAATCCGAGGGATAAAAAATTTATTGATTTAGTGCTAAAAGTTAAGCCCACACAAGTAACATTGGTACCCGATGGAGTTGGCCAGCTCACTTCTGACCATGGTTGGGATACCATTACACATAAAAGTTATCTCATAGATACCATTGCCTTATTTAAAAATGCAGGTATTCGTACTTCTATTTTTGTAGATGCTCATTTAAAAATGATTGAAGGTGCAAAGCATACACAGACTGATAGAATAGAATTATATACAGAAGAGTACGCTAAAAACTATACTGTAAATAAAGCTCATGCTATACAGCCCTATGTTATTGCAAGCAAACTCGCTCACGAATTGGGGCTAGGAATTAATGCTGGACACGATTTAAATTTAGAAAATTTAAACTATTTCGCAAAAGAGGTAACAGGTCTGTTGGAAGTTTCAATAGGCCATGCTCTTATCTCTGACGCCCTTTATTTTGGATTAGAAAACACCATCCAACTGTATTTGCGTCAATTAAAAATAAATTAAGAATGGAATTATTTTATAGAAAAATAGGAGTAGGAAATCCATTTATAATTTTACACGGTTTATTCGGACAAAGTGATAATTGGAATACGTTAGCAAAACAATTTTCTGAAGTAGGTTACGAAGTATATACAGTAGATCTTAGAAATCATGGGCTGTCTCCACATAGCGATAGTTGGGACTACAAAACCATGAGTGATGATATTTTAGAGTTGATAACCAGCAATCATTTACAAAATGTTATTTTACTAGGGCATTCAATGGGTGGAAAAGTGGCCATGCAATTTGCTATTGAGCATCAGGAATATTTAGCGAAACTAATTGTGGTGGACATTGCACCTAAATATTATGCACCTCATCATCAATCCGTTTTAAAAGCATTAGATGCTATTGATTTTAAAACTGTAAAAACCCGTAAAGAAGCAACTGCCATTTTATCAACCTACATTAAAGAGGAGGGTACAAAACAATTTCTTTTAAAAAATATTTATTGGAAAGATAATGAAGAACTCGCTTGGCGATTCAATTTAAATGTAATACGCAAAGAAATTGAAAAAGTAGGGGAACAAACACCTACCACTAGTATTTGTTATACGCCTACTTGTTTTATAAAAGGAGAATTATCAAACTACATTTTAGAAAATGATATTCGTTTGATAAACGATATTTTTCCGCATAATATGATTGAAACCATAGAAGGTGCAGGGCATTGGGTGCACGCAGAAAAACCAAGTGCTTTCTTTGATTGTGTTATTTCTTTTCTTAAATAAGAATAAAGATATTGAGAATTTGAATTTCATTTTTAACATGGAGAATTGATAAAATAATGAAGAAGCCCAACTTTATCTTAGTGTCAACCTTCTCAAACCTTATTTAATTAAAACTATATTTGTCAATGGCTACAAATCATTTTGATATTTTTGGTTTAACAAACGAACAGGTACTTCTTGCAAGAGAAAAATTTGGGCACAACAAATTAAACTACAAGAAGGAAGGCGGTTTATTAGATACCTTAAAAGGTATTGTAAAAGAACCAATGACGATTTTACTATTGGTGACCGCTTCCATCTATTTTATTAGTGGTGAAACAGGTGACGGAATTTTTCTTGTCGTTGCAATTCTTTTCATCACTTCCATTTCATTATATCAAGATTCTAGAAGTAAAAATGCATTGGAAAAATTGAAAAATTTTTCACAAGCCAATTGTAAAGTTATTCGTAATGGTAACATTGCAAAAATAAAAAGCGACGAATTAGTAGTTGGTGATAGCTTAATGGTAGAAGAAGGCACCTCTATTGTGGCAGACGGTATCATTGTTCATTCAAATGACTTTTCAGTAAACGAATCTATATTAACAGGCGAATCATTTGCTGTTTTTAAGGATAAAACACAAACAGATAAATTTATTTATAGTGGCACAACCGTGGCAAGTGGTTTAGCCATTGCCACAATAACTGCAATAGGCAACGAAACCAAATTAGGTAAAATTGGAACGAGTTTAGAAAATATAGCGGAAGAAAAAACACCATTAGAAATACAAATTGCAAATTTTGTAAAGAAGATGGCAATTGTAGGAGTGGTTGTTTTTATAATCGTATGGGCAATTAATTTCGGGCATTCCAAAAATGTGCTAACCAGTTTATTACAATCGCTCACCTTAGCCATGAGTATTTTGCCCGAAGAAATTCCTGTTGCGTTTACCACCTTTATGGCATTGGGTGCTTGGCGATTAATGAAAATGGGTATTGTGGTAAAACAAATGAAAACGGTTGAAACATTAGGCAGTGCGACGGTTATTTGTACCGACAAGACCGGAACCATTACTGAAAATAAAATGAGTTTAGCAAAATTATTTTTACTATCATCAAATAAAATTTCACAAGCAAATGAACAACTAACTGAAGACGAAAAACAGCTTTTAATAATAGCCATGTGGGCAAGTGAGCCCATTCCGTTTGACCCCATGGAAATAGCATTGCACCAAACATATACAGATATTGAACTACATGACGAACGACCCTTTTATAAACTTGTTCATGAATACCCATTAAGCGGTAAACCGCCCATGATGACGCATGTATTTTCAAATGATAAAGGCAGTAGAATTATAGCTGCTAAAGGTGCACCGGAAGCACTGATGAATGTTTCAAACCTTTCAGAATCTGAAAAAGAACAAATAAACACCGCTATCCAACTATTGGCAAGTGATGGTTATAGGGTATTGGGTGTTGGTATTTCTGCGTTTACAGGAAATGATTACCCTACAAAACAACAAGATTTACCTTTTCAATTTAAAGGTATAATTGCTTTTTACGATCCACCAAAAAAGAACATTGAAAAAGTTTTAGAAGATTTTTATACCGCAGGTATTGTTGTAAAAATTATAACTGGCGATAATGAGGCTACTACTACGGCAATTGCAAAACAAATTAAATTTAGGGGTTACGATAAATCAATTACTGGTGACGAGCTAATGAAATTGCAAGATGATGAATTGAAAAAATGTGTTATGAACACGATGATTTTTACCCGCATGTTTCCAGAGGCCAAATTAAAAATAATAAATGCTTTAAAAGCCAATAATCAAATAGTGGCAATGACGGGAGATGGCGTAAATGATGGGCCCGCCTTAAAAGCAGCGCACATAGGCATTGCAATGGGTAAAAAAGGGACAGAAATTGCTAAACAAGCGGCGTCATTGATTTTATTAGAAGATGATTTATCTAAGATGGTTGATGCAATAGCCATGGGCAGAAAGATATATACCAATCTAAAAAAAGCCATTCAATACATCATATCCATACACATTCCTATAATACTTACTGTATTTATACCTTTAGCTTTAGGCTGGATATACCCTAATATTTTTTCCCCTATTCACATTATTTTCTTTGAAATAATAATGGGTCCCACCTGTTCTATTATTTATGAAAATGAACAGATGGAAAAAAATACAATGTCTCAGCAACCGAAAGCATTAACAACTACTTTTTTTAATTGGAAGGAACTTTCAATTAGTATCATTCAAGGGTTAGTGATAACCGCAGGAATTTTATTGGTATATCAATATGCTGTTATTAATGGCTACGATGAATCTCGAACAAGAACAATGGTGTTTACCGTTTTAATCGCTGCGAATGTTTTCCTCACGTTAGTAAATCGATCCTTTTATTATTCCATATTAACAACATTAAAATACAAGAACAATTTGGTTGCATTGATTATTTTTATAACAATTGCCATTGTTGGTCTTCTCCTTTTTGTAAAACCGTTGACCACTTTTTTTGAATTTGAAACATTGAATTTACTGCAACTATCAATTTGTATTGTTATTGGCTTCATTTCTGTAATTTGGTTTGAAATTGTAAAGCTGATTAAAAGAAGAAAACAAACGCAAACAGAAATTGAAAAGATATTCTAAACTAGTTTTAAGAATTTGTAATTGAATAAATAAATTTAGAAATATGAATAAAGGAATGACTAATCTCTTAAAACTGGAAGAAGTAGGTCAGTTTTTACTCTCCATAATATTATTTAATCAATTAAATTATGCGTGGTGGATTTTTCCTGCTTGTATTCTTTTACCTGATTTGTCAATGGTCGGTTATTTAGCCAACCCAAAAATAGGTGCTTGGCTGTACAATTTATTTCATCATAAATTATTTGCAGTACTCATTTTGATAGTGGGGCTTTGGTTAACTAATTCCTTACTAACTTTAGTTGGTGTAATTTTATTCGGACATTCCGCTATGGATAGAATCTTTGGCTATGGCTTGAAATATAACGATAATTTTAAAAATACACATTTAGGTTGGATTGGAAAAAGGGATTAGCAATATTTGTATTTGAAAATGAAACAATAATTAACTACTATCAAAAAAAGACCCATTAGCCTTGCTACAGTAGCTGTTTCAATATCTCTGTCATTCACATTTAATTAGAGAGTTGGCGCAAACCAAAGCATCGCAATTTTAAAACTCATATAATATCGTATATTTGCACCCTGATAAGTTCTTTACTTTATTTCTTCATCAACCGGAAAAGGTTATACTTAGCTGTAGATTAATAGGGAATCGTGTGTAAATCACGAACTGTCGCGCAACTGTAAGTAACACAAAAAGGTTTTACCAATTTAAATCCACTATTTACCGCAAGGCAAATGGGAAGGATGGTAAAATGTTACAAGTCAGGAGACCTGCCTATTCCGAATTGACAATGCTTTCGCGAGATAAAGCCAAGTCAGGTATGATGCCTCTTTTAATTAGTTAACAGTAGCATTGCTGTTTAATTAATTATGTTTTATTGGTAGCGCATTCTCCTTTCTTATCTTTATTTCTTTACAATTCATTGCGAAGTTTAGCAAAGCATTTATCTGATTTATTAATCATTTAAACTGTAAAAAAATGCAAACAAACATCCTTGGCTATCCGCGAATTGGTAGTAACAGAGAACTCAAAAAAGCCTGCGAGCAATATTGGTCAGGCAAATTAACGTTAGAAGAACTAGTAAAAACAGGCAGTTCCATTCGTCAGCACAATTGGCAATTGCAAAAAAAGGCTGGTATTGATCTTATTCCTTCCAACGACTTTTCTTTTTATGATCACGTGCTCGACATGAGTTTAGCTGTTGGTGCTATCCCTGAACGTTATCATACAATAGCGACTAACAAAAATAATTCTGAACTTGATTTGTATTTTGCGATGGCGCGTGGATATCAAAAGAATGGCTTGGATATTACCGCAATGGAAATGACCAAATGGTTTGATACCAATTACCATTATATTGTACCGGAGTTCAAAAAAAATCAACAATTTAATCTATGCTCAACTAAAATTATGAATGATTTTATTGAAGCAAAAAACGCAGGTGTATTAACAAAACCAGTAATACTAGGACCTGTTACTTATTTGCTTCTTGGTAAAGAGAAAGAGGAGGGTTTTGATAGGTTGGATTTAATAAGAAATATAATACCCGTTTACATTAAAATTATTAAAAGGCTAGTAGCGCTTGATGTAAAGTGGATACAATTTGATGAGCCTTTTTTAGCATTAGACTTAAGCGATAAAGCAAAAGAAGCGTATCATTATGTATATTCAGAAATTAAAAAAGAGTTTCCAGAATTAAAAATATTGGTAGCCACTTATTTTGAAGGGTTAAAAGATAACTTGAAACTAGCGACTTCCTTACCTGTATGCGCTTTACATATTGATTTAGTTCGTTGCCCTGAACAGTTAGAAACCGTTTTAAATAGCTTACCCGCTACTCTTTCACTTTCATTAGGTGTGGTAGATGGTAGAAACATTTGGAAGAATAATTTTAAAAATACTGCTGAATTAATAAAAAAAGCAATTGCAAAAATTGGAAAAGAAAGAGTATTGGTAGCGCCTTCTTGCTCGCTAATTCATTCTCCTTGCGATTTAGATTTAGAAACCAATAATGCAACTTTAACTCCAGAAATTAAACAATGGATGGCATTTGCTAAACAAAAAGTAAATGAAGTAATGGTGTTAAAACAACTGGTGAATGAAGAAAAATCAGTTGCCTTATCAAAAGAAGTAGATAATAATTTACGCAGTAATGAAAGCCGTAAAACCTCTACACTTATTCATAATGATAAAGTAAAACAACGAGTAGGCGTTATTACAGAAAAAGATGCTAAACGCGAACACCCTTTTGTAATACGTAAAGAAAAACAACGTGAAGCCTTAAAGCTTCCTTTATTTCCCACTACCACCATTGGCTCTTTTCCCCAAACAACTGAAGTAAGAAGTTGGCGAGCTAAATTTAAAAAAGGAGAATTAACGCCAGCGCAATACGATAAACTGATTGAAAAAGAAACAGAAGAAACCATTCGTTTTCAAGAAGAAATTGGTATGGATGTATTGGTTCACGGAGAATTTGAGCGCAATGACATGGTGGAATATTTTGGTGAACAACTGAAAGGTTTTGTATTTACAAAAAATGGTTGGGTACAAAGTTATGGTAGCCGATGTGTAAAACCTCCTGTTATTTATGGAGATGTATCTCGTCCAACAGCAATGACAGTAAAGTTGTCGGCGTATGCACAATCCTTAACTAAAAAATTAGTGAAGGGAATGCTTACTGGGCCTGTTACCATCTTACAATGGTCATTTGTTCGTAATGATCAGCCTCGTTCTCAATCGTGTACACAAATTGCATTAGCAATACGTGATGAAGTTATCGATTTAGAAAAAGCCGGTATTAAAGTAATTCAAATTGATGAACCTGCCATTCGTGAAGGTTTACCATTAAGAAAAGCCGATTGGCAAAATTACTTAGAATGGGCGGTACGTGCATTTCGTATTTCTGCATGTGGTGTAAAAGATGAAACACAAATTCATACCCACATGTGTTATTCTGAGTTCAATGATATTATTCAGAACATTGCTGATATGGATGCCGATGTTATTACCATTGAATGTTCCCGTTCTCAAATGGATTTATTAGATGCGTTTGCAGATTTTAAATATCCAAATGAAATAGGGCCTGGTGTTTATGATATCCATTCACCACGTGTGCCATCTAAAAAAGAAATGGTGCATTTACTCGAAAAAGCAAAAGCCGTTATTCCTATTGATCAGCTTTGGGTAAATCCTGATTGTGGCTTAAAAACACGCCATTGGGATGAAACAAAAAAAGCGTTGATTGAAATGGTGGCAGCAGCAAAAGAACTTCGCCTTTCTGTAGCAAAAACAGTTACTACTAAATCAGTATAAAAAAATCGGATTTTGCAAATGCTCCCAGACTTTGTTTCTGGGAGCCGACGCAAAAAAATTTTATAAATTGTGAGTGCAATTATGTTAGCCCTACTTTTTTGTTAGTAGGAATGGTAGGCGTAACTAACATTTATTAGATAAACAGTAAGATTACACAAATGTTTGCAGGTCAGATAGCTTTTTATAGGTGCCATTAGCCGAAAGTAGTGCTGTATGTGTTCCTCGTTCTATAATTCTACCTTTTTGCATTACAATAATTTCATCCGCATGTTGTATGGTAGATAATCGATGTGCAATTACTATAGAAGTTCGATTTTTCATTAATTTATTTAAAGCATCCTGCACTAAACGTTCACTTTCTGTATCTAAAGCGGAGGTGGCTTCATCTAAAATTAAAATGGGCGGATTTTTTAATACCGCTCGAGCGATACTAATTCGTTGACGCTGCCCGCCAGATAACTTACCACCTCTATCACCAATATTGGTTTGATACCCTTCTGGCATTTGTGAAATAAATTCATGGGCATTGGCTATGGTTGCAGCTTCTGTTACTTGTTCTAGTGTAACATTCTCAATACCGAAGGCAATATTATTATAAACGGTATCATTAAATAAAATAGATTCTTGTGTTACAATGCCCATCAATGCGCGTAAACTTTTAAGTTTTATATTTTTTAATGCTACACCATCAATCAAAATCTCCCCTTCTGTGGTATCATAAAAACGAGGAAGCATATCCGCAAGAGTGGTTTTCCCAGAGCCTGATTGCCCCACCAACGCGATGGTTTTACCCTTTTCAATTTTTAAATTAATGGTATTTAACACCCACCCTACTTCTCCTTCGCGATAAGCAAAGGAAACATCTTTATATTCAATTTCATTTTCGAATACAGGATGATCCAATGATTGTTCGTTATCCTTAATTTTAATTTCCGCATCTAAAATTTCATCAATACGCTCGGCAGAAGCCAAGCCTTTTTGTATATTATAATAAGCACTCGTAAAGGCCTTTGCTGGCGTTAATAACTGAGAAAACAATGCTAAATAAGTAATAAAAATAGCACCATACATTGTTTTATCTACTATTACCATTTTACCTCCAACATATAAAATAATCACCATCACAGTAACTCCCAAAAACTCACTTAATGGAGAAGCTAAATCAACCTTCCGTAACATGCGAATAATAATATGAGTATATAGCTGATTTTCTTTTTGAAACTTTTCATTTACCACCTTTTCTGCATTAAAGCCTTTTATAATGCGTAAACCACCTAGAGTTTCATCCATTATGGAAAGTAAAATACCCATTTTCTCTTTTCCCTTACCAGAAGATCGTTTTAAACTTTGACCTATACTACCAATCAATACGCCAGTAATTGGTAATAATACAAGCGACAATAGCGTAAGTGGTGTGCTTAAGGTAAACATTGTAACTAAATAGATAATAATGGTTAAGGGTTCGCGGAAAATCATTTCAAGTGATTGCATGATGCTCCATTCAATTTCTTGTACATCGGTGGTCATGCGACTAATAATATCCCCCTTGCGCTCCTCGGAATAATAAGACAACGGTAATTCAACCGTTTTACTAAAAATCTTGTTACGGATATCGTGTACTACTCCATTACGAATAGGGTTAATAAAGAACAATGCTAGGTAGCGAAATAAATTTTTAAGAAATATAGTGGTAATAATAAAAAAACATATCCAAGTTAATACAGTGATTTTACCATGTACTACTGTGTTATGCGCTAAAATATAATTTATAAAATCAATCACTCCATTAGCAGAATAGGTTAAAACTGGAGCTGCTTGTTTTGCAATTTCATCCAATTTAGAGGAGTCATCAGCAAATAAGATTTGCAAAAAAGGAAACAACATGGCAATAGAAAACAAAGAAAATATAACAGATAAAATATTGAAAAAAATATTTAATGCCCCATATCGCCAATAACCCTTTACATATCGGAGTACACCGAAAAATTTTTTCATGCTTCGTTTCGTTATTATATAATGTGCAAATATACAGTTTGTAGCGGTTAATTTGTTAATTTTGAGGGTTAGCTATTGTATGCAAACAATAATTTTATTAAATACATTTAAATGGATTCTACTCGGCAGTTAAAAGTTTCGCGATTAATACAAAAAGAACTAGGTGAAATATTTCAACGAGAAACACGTCTTTTATTTGGCAATGCGTTAATTACTGTTACGCAAGTGCGTGTGAGTCCTGATTTGAGTATTGCGAAAGTATATGTAAGTTTATTCAATACCCCTGATAATGCGGCACTATTAAAATTAATACAAGAGCATACAAAAGAGATACGCACAAAATTAGCTGTTCGTATTAAAAAACAAGTACGCATTATTCCCAATTTGGTGTTTTTCCATGATGATTCATTAGATTACGCCCTTAGAATTGATGAGCTTCTGAAAAAATAGAATCCAAGCATTTGAAACTACCCTTTTTTATAGCAAAACGATACCTGATTTCTAAGAAATCACACAATGCCATTAATATTATTTCTGGCATTTCGGTTGGCGGGGTTTGCATTGGTACAATGGCATTAGTCATCGTGCTATCTGCATTTAATGGTTTGTCTAATCTCGTTCAATCACTTTACAATTCCTTCGATGCAGATATTACCATTACCCTTGCAAAGGGTAAAACATTTGCACCCGATAATACCTTGCTGCAAAACATAAAACAGATAGATGGTATTGCAAATTATGCTGAAGTAATGCAGGGCAATGCTTTGTTAAAGTACAAAGACAAACAATCTATTGCTACGGTAAAAGGGGTAAGCGAATCATTTAGGCAAATGAGTGGATTCGATTCTTTAATAACAGATGGTAATTTTAATGTTTCAAAAAATAATATTGTTATTGGCAAAGGTATTAGCCATATATTAGAAACAGGCCCCGATGATGTTTTTACCCCCATTTCTATTTTTGCTCCTAAGCGCGGAAACAGTAGTTCACTTAACCCAGAAGATGGTTTAAATGAACTAAAAATGTATGCGGCTGGTGCTTTTTCTATTAACGATGAGTTTGATTATAAATATGTTTTTATGAGTATTGAAAATGCTCGAAAATTATTAGATTATCCAAACGTAGTAACAGCAATAGAAATAAGTGTAAAACCAAGTGCAGACCTAGAACATATACAACAAAAGTTAACCACTTTATTGGGTGCAAATTATGTTATAAAAAACAGAGAACAACAAAATGCTTTGTTGTATAAAACATTAAAATCTGAAAAACTATGGACTTTTATTATTTTACTTTTTATATTAATAATTGCAACGTTTAATGTAATTGGTTCTTTAACCATGTTAATCATTGAGAAGAAAAAAGACATTCTTATTTTAAATAATATGGGTGCCGATATACGATTAATACGTAATATATTTTTAATAGAGGGCTTACTCATTACGTTTATTGGCGCGGTATTAGGTTTAATATTAGGAGTGTTGGTTTGTTGGCTTCAAATTAAATTTTCGCTAATACGCTTTAGCGAAGGCTATGTGGTAGATGCCTATCCTATAAAAATATTACCAAGCGATCTTTTATTAATTGTATCAATGGTATTTATAATTGGCTTTTTAGCAGCTTGGTATCCTATTCGTATTTTTACTAAAAAACATTTGAAAGCATAAGTAATGCTCGGCTTTTATAGTAATTTAATGCAACTCATTCTGTTTTTTATCCGATATCAAATCTTTTATAATTTCATCTTTATAAAGAATTAGTTTTACGAAAATAATGCAACTATTTTAAATATCATTTAAATCCGTTTAATAATATGAAAAATAAAAACACGCAGTAAAAACCGAAACTCAATTATAAATGAAACATAACGACGAGTTTGAGCAAGCCATCGAAAGTTATTCGGAAGAAATAAAAGAAATTTCTCGTCATGTAAGAAAGTTGATTTACAATACGTTTCCTGAAGTAGTAGAAGTAGTTTGGGTAAAACAAAAGAACATCGGTTTCGGAACAGGGCTCAAGAAAAAAACAGAGCATTTTTGTTGGCTAATGCCGGCAACAAAGCATGTAAATTTAGGATTTAATTACGGTGCAGAGCTGCCCGATCCCAAAAAAATACTAGAAGGAACAGGTAAATTGTTTCGACATTATAAAGTTAAATCTGTTAACGATTTGATAAATGTAGATTTAATTAACATCTTAAAATTCGCAACCACCTACCGCGTGTTTCCTATTAGTAAAGAATAAAATTGGATTGGAGAAGATTGTATTGAATTTAATAATAAAGTAAAAAATTTATGTCGGAACAACATCATTATCATGCAACCGTTAAATGGACAGGAAATAAAGGGGAGGGGACGACCAACTATCGAAGTTATGAAAGAGAACACACTATTTCAATTGAAAACAAGACAACAATTGTTGGTTCCGCTGATCCGGCCTTTCGTGGCGACCATACAAAACACAATCCAGAAGAGCTTTTGATTTCCTCTTTATCAGCTTGTCACATGCTTTGGTATTTACACCTTTGTTCTGAAGCAGGAGTTATTGTTACGGATTATTCCGATAAGGTAACTGGATTAATGATAGAAACTTTAACTGGAAGGGGGATTTTTAAATCAGTAACTTTAAATCCAGTAGTAGTTATTACTGATCACACAATGGTTGAAAAAGCCAATGGATTACATAAAAAAGCAAATGAGCTTTGTTTTATAGCAAACGCCGTAAACTTTGCGGTTCATCACAACCCAACAACAATAGTTAAATAACATTAAAATATTTCTTTGCTATATAGATGCTATGTTTTTATTGTATTCAGGAAATAAATAATAGGTCACTATTCATTTATTTATAGATATGTCGCTTCGTTCTATACGACAAAAGACTGTAACTGATGTCTATAATGATTGAAATCATTGCTATACAGAACATAACAAAGTTTGTTCTACTTATACTGTAAGAAAATTAACTTCCACAGTCCCTACAAAGTACTCTGCAAGAGCAATAGCACAAAATAAATTCTAAAGAAATTTTACATAAAGTGGGCACAGCTCTTGCAGCTAGATAGTTATATTTGCACTGTACAAAAAATCACACTTACATAAATATAAAAGGTAATTAAAACCCTGAATGCCATTTATTGAATAGCATTTGATTTTTAAATTAATCATAAAATGAAACCAATAAATAAAAATATTAAAACAATAGTCTGGGTTAGTGCAGCTATTGTAATTCTTACAGCAGTTGTGTATTTTCTTTTCTTCAAGAAACCGAATATGGAAGTAGTGACTAATGCCGACAAAATTGTGCGCGAAACACTAACAAGAAAAGTATCTGCAACGGGAACTGTTAAACCAATTTTGAATGTAGAAGTCGGTACGCAAGTATCTGGCACAATTTCAAAATTATATGTGGATTTTAATGATCATGTAAAAGTGGGACAGGTAATAGCACAAATGGATACACGAAATTTAATTGCTTCTGTAAAAGAAAGTGAAGCAAACCTGCTACGGACTGACGTACAACTAAAACAGTCTAAAAGAGCATTGGATAGAGCATCAGATTTATTTAACACAAAAGTGATAGCCGATGTAGATATGGAAAAGGCAAAAGATGATTACCAATTAGCGCTAGCAAATTATAACAGTGCCAAATTACAATTGGAAAGAAATCAAGTGAGTTTAGATTATGCAACAATTAAATCCCCCATTGATGGCGTTATCATTTCGCGTAAAGTGGATGTTGGGCAAACTGTTGCTGCTGCATTTGCTACTCCAACATTTTATGTAATAGCAAATGACTTAAAGAAAATGAAGATTGAAGCTAGCGTTGATGAAGCGGATATCGGTGCAGTAACATCTGGACAAAAGGTAGAGTTTACGGTTGATGCCTTTCCGAATGACATTTTTAAAGGGGTTGTAAAACAAGTTGAGTTACAGCCAGTAACGGCTCAAAATGTGGTGACCTATATTGTAGAAATAACTTATGACAATGCAGACATGAAGTTAATACCTGGAATGACTGCTAATCTTGATATCATTATCGCAAAAAGAGAAAATGTTTTAACCATTCCTAACGGCGTGTTTGCTTTTGTAATAACCGATGAATTAGCTACCCGAGTAAAAGAAATGGGTTATACAATTATCCGATCGGAGGCGCAGACTAAAAAAACAATCTGGAAAAAGAAAGAGAAGGCATATGTTGAAGTACCGATTGAAGTTGGTTATTCGAATGGTATAAAAACGGAGATAGCTGGTGATGTCAGGGAAGGAGATGAGATAGTAAATAGTATCGAAATAAAAGCGGTTGGCAAGAAAAAATCAGGTAGCTTTTTCTTACCACAAAAAGACAAACAAAAGAAATCAGATGAGGCCAGTACTAAAAATAATTAATATCAAAAAAATATTCAACCCTGGTGAAAACGAAGTTCGCGCGCTAGGAGGCGTTTCTCTTGAAATAGTGGATAAAGAATTTGTGTCCATTATGGGAGCCAGTGGTAGCGGAAAATCAACATTCCTAAACATTATTGGAGGACTAGATCAGCCTACTTCAGGAGAATATTTGTTGGAAGGTATACAAGTTAGTGGCTTATCACGAAAAGAGCTCTCCTTAATTCGTAATCGTAAATTCGGTTTTATATTTCAATCCTATAATTTGTTGCCACGTACTACCGCACTAGAAAATGTAGAACTACCACTTCTATATAATACTGAAATACCTGTTAAACAGCGGAAACAAATGGCAGAACATGCACTGGAGCAGCTAGGGCTTGCTGGAAGAATGTACCATAAAACAAATGAACTTTCTGGTGGTCAACAACAACGAGTTGCTATTGCTAGAGCATTGGTGAATGATCCAGTAGTAATTTTTGCTGATGAGCCAACGGGTAATTTGGATTCAAAAACGAGTTATCAAATTATGGAAAAATTTCAGGAATTAAATGAAAAAGGAAAATTGATAGTAATGGTAACGCATGAACCTGACATTGCAGCATTAACCCATCGGATCATTTATTTTAAAGACGGCTTAATATTACGTGATGAAAACATAAAAGATCGTAAGCTTGCTTCAGATTATTTAAAAGAATACACCACAGATGCGAACAACTGATTTAATAAAAATAGCATTTAAGTCGCTGAACAAAAATCGTTCAAGAGCATTATTAACCATGCTAGGAATTATTATTGGTGTTAGTTCCGTTATTGCTATGCTTGCAATCGGGAAAGGATCTGACACCAGTATTAGAGAACAAATTGGTAGTTTGGGAACGAATATGGTGATGGTTATTCCCGGAGCTTCCTCTGATCAAGGGAGACAAATGGGTGCTGGCACCTCCACATCCTTAGAAGAGAAAGATGCCAAAGCAATTAAGATGTATTGCAAATCTGTTTTATATGTATCTCCTACCGTACAAACAAGAGCTCAGGTGGTTAATGGTCAAAAAAATTGGCAGTCAGCCATTATGGGTGTATATCATGATTATATTTATATCACCAATTACAAAACAAGTCATGGAAGTATGTTTGATACAAAGGTAGGAGAGTCTTTACAAAAGGTTTGTGTAATCGGTAGAACCGTTGCGAATAAAATCTTCAACTCCCCCACCGATGCCATTGGAAAAACAATACGAATAAATAAAATACCTTTTGTAGTTATCGGTGTACTTGCAGAAAAAGGACAAGGAACTTTTGGCCAAGATCAGGATGATATTATTTTGGCGCCTTTCCGTACGGTACAAAAAAGATTAATGGGTATTAATCATGTGCAACAAATTGTAGTATCTGCCACAAATGAAAACGAAATAGATCAAGCAAAAAAAGAAATTACAGAAACACTCATTACTAAAGAAAATAAAGTTAAGAATGGAGAACCTGATTTTAATTTACGTTCTCTTTCTGAGATTACAAGTATTTTTGGTACCATAACAAATGTATTAACTATACTGCTTGCATCTATCGCATCGATTTCATTATTGGTAGGAGGAATTGGTATTATGAATATTATGCTGGTATCGGTAACAGAACGAACCAGAGAAATAGGATTACGATTGGCGGTGGGTGCGCCAGGTAGCGCCATTCTTCTTCAGTTTTTGTCAGAAGCCATCGTACTCTGTTTAACAGGTGGATTAATCGGAATATTTTTAGGGTATGGAGTTACCGCACTTGTAAGTAATATTATGAATTGGCCAGTGATCATTTCTACCAGTTCCATTCTCTTGGCCTTTGGCTTTGCTTCTTTTGTAGGCATTGTATTCGGTTATTTTCCGGCACGGAAAGCCTCGAGGTTAAACCCAATTGACGCATTGAGATACGAGTAAGCGATTAGAGTTTGGCCTTGAGGGAAAAAACGTAAAAACGTGCTTATTCTTAAAAATAAAAATCCCGCATTGATTGCTCAAAGCGGGGTTTTCAATATTATTTACAATTTCTAATTTAGGCTTCTGCTAATACAATAATTTTATTATTTAGCACCTCCACTACGCCTCCATTTATTACAAAGTTTTCAATTTTTTTTGTAATATCGGTTACTTTTACTGTTCCTTTTTTAAGAGTAGCAATAAGCGGCGCGTGATTATTTAATATACCAAAAGAGCCTTCGGCGCCAGGTAGTTTTACTGCTTCCACTTGACCAGTATAAACTGTTTTTTCGGGGGTTATTATTTCTAAATGCATTATTTTAAAAATAGAATTGCTTTTTATCTAAAATCGTTTTTTTCCTGCCAAACTCTATTTTGTGAAAAATTTACTGTTTAACTATTCACTAAAATAGATAATAATTGTTAAACCATTTATTAACCAGTTTTAAATAGCTTTAACTACTGATTAAAAATGATTTATTTAACTTCTGCTAAAATCTTTTTACCTTTTTCAATGGCATCTTCAATAGTACCCACTAAGTTAAAAGCCGCTTCAGGATATTGATCTACTTCACCATTCAAAATCATATTAAAGCCTTTAATAGTATCTTCAATAGAAACAAATACCCCTTTTAAACCTGTAAATTGTTCTGCCACGTGAAAAGGTTGAGACAAGAAACGTTGAACACGTCTTGCACGATGAACCACTTGTTTATCCTCTTCTGATAATTCATCCATACCCAGAATAGCAATAATATCTTGTAATTCCTTATAGCGTTGTAAAATTTGTTTTACTTTTTGTGCAGTTCCATAATGTTCTTCACCTAATACAGCAGGTGTTAAAATACGAGAAGTAGAATCCAAGGGATCTACCGCAGGATAAATTCCTAGCTCAGATATTTTACGATTTAAAACTGTAGTAGCATCTAAATGCGCAAATGTAGTAGCTGGTGCAGGATCTGTTAAATCATCTGCTGGTACATACACCGCTTGCACCGAAGTAATAGACCCACGTTTAGTAGAAGTAATGCGTTCTTGCATTAAACCCATTTCAGTAGCTAATGTAGGCTGATAACCTACCGCTGAAGGCATACGACCTAAAAGGGCAGATACTTCAGAACCCGCTTGTGTAAAACGGAATATATTATCAATAAAAAATAGAATATCTCTTCCACCTGATTTTTCATCTCCATCACGGAAATATTCAGCCATTGTTAAAGCCGATAAAGCCACACGAGCACGGGCTCCTGGAGGCTCATTCATTTGTCCGAATACGAAAGTTGCTTGTGACTTCGCTAATTCCGCCATATCTACCTTCGATAGATCCCAGCCGCCACTTTCCATAGAATGTTTAAATGCATCGCCATATTTTACAATGCCCGATTCAATCATTTCTCTTAATAAGTCATTCCCTTCACGAGTACGTTCACCTACCCCTGCAAAAACCGAATATCCTTCGTGACCTTTTGCTATATTGTTAATTAATTCTTGAATCAATACGGTTTTACCAACTCCTGCTCCACCAAACAAACCAATTTTACCACCTTTTGCATACGGCTCTAGTAAATCAATTACTTTAATTCCAGTAAATAATACTTCCGTACTGGTAGAAAGGTCTTCGTATCTTGGAGGGTCTCTATGAATAAGATTACCATTTTTATTTGACGTTTGTGCAATACCATCAATGGCTTCGCCTACGACATTAAATAAACGACCTTTTACCTGATCGCCAACTGGCATTACAATACCTTTACCAGTATTAGTAACAACCATTCCGCGAAATAATCCATCGGTAGAATCCATCGCAATAGTACGTACTGTATGTTCACCAACGTGTTTTTGAGTTTCAAGAACAACTCGTTGACCAGTAGGTTTAGTTACTTCTAACGCATCCATAATATTAGGTAATGTAGCTCCAGCCTCGAAACTTACATCAACTACTGGTCCTATTACTTGGGTTATTTTGCCTGTTTGCTGTGACATTTTTATTCTATGTTTTTATATTTTAGAAATCGTGCGCAAAAGTACTGCATTTTATTTTAAAAAAAAACGAATGTTGCTGTTTTTATATTTAATTTCGACTTTTAGAAACTATCGAGCTGGTTAAGATAAAACAGAATGTGCATAAGGGATACCATTTAATAGCTTGTTTTCAAAAAATAATTGTGATATAATGAAGGTGTATACCAACATTGCTGAGTTTAAAGATGTTGATAATCCAATAGTTACTACGGGAACGTTTGATGGAGTGCATTTGGGACATCAAAAAATAATTCATCGTTTAAAAAATTTGGCGAAAATAGAAAATGGCGAAACTGTTTTGCTTACTTTTTATCCTCATCCACGAATGATTTTGTTTCCAGATGATAACGAGCTTAAATTACTAAATACATTATCCGAAAAAACGGAATTACTTGAAAAATATGGTATCGACCATTTAATTATCCACCCCTTTACGAAAGAATTCTCCAGATTAACCTCCATTGAATTTGTTCGAAATATACTTGTAAACAGTATTCATACTAAACGATTAGTAATTGGCTATAACCACCATTTTGGTCGCAATCGCGAAGGGTCTTTTGAACATTTAAAAGAATATGGCCCATTATACGGCTTTGAAGTAGAAGAAATACCTGCCAAAGATATTGATCACATAGAAATTAGTTCCACCAAAATACGTAAAGCCTTATTACACGGAGATGTAAAAACAGCGAATGCATACCTGGGTCATACTTACAGCATCACTGGTAACGTAATTAAGGGAAAACAAATTGGAAGAACCATTGGTTATCCTACGGCAAATATTGAGGTGAATGATGTTTATAAACTTATTCCTGATGATGGCATCTATGCTGTTAAAGTAATACATCAAAATAGCTCCTACAGGGGTATGCTTAGTATTGGTAATAACCCAACAGTGGAAGGAAAAGGTAGAAGCATAGAAGTAAATATTTTCGAATTCGATAAATCCATCTATGAAGAAAGCGTAACGATTCAATTTATTGCTCGTTTACGTAATGAAGAAAAATTTGATAGTTTGAAAGCATTAAAAAATCAGTTACTAAAAGATAAAGAAAATGCGTTACTTGCCTTAGAAGCGTAATTTTTGTGTACCTTAATCGTTACTAATTACAAATAAATATACATCGCATCGCTATTGAAAACAAAAGTTCATGATATAAAAAAATTACTTTTTATTATAGTGTTGCTGGTAGCCTACACCACCAACTATTCTGCACAAACAATTTTGCTAGACTCCCTTACACTAGATACGGTTACTGCTTTTACGAATTTAGAAGAGGCTTTAAAAAACCCTGATAAGGTTATTAAATTAGAATTAAAACGTAAAAAATATAAAACTTTTCCAAAAGAAATATTGGCGTTTAAAAATTTACAATATTTAAATTTAAGTAAAAACAATCTTCGTCAATTACCAGAAGAAATAGGGCAATTGAAAAACTTACAATATCTAAATATTTCTAAAAATGGATTGGAAGAGTTACCGCCAGAAATAGGCGAGTTAACTAATTTATATTATTTAAATGCCAATCAGAATGATTTAAGTAGCATACCTCCACAAATTGGTAATTTGCAAAAATTAAAAAATATGGATTTATGGAGTAATAATATCGATCGGTTTCCTGAAGAGTTAAAAGAACTAAAAAGCTTAATGGTATTAGATTTACGAGTAATTCTTATTCCAGATGCAGAGCAAGCACACATTAAGGCGATGCTGCCAAATGCTTTCATTTATTTTTCGCCTTATTGCAAATGTGCGCAATAACTATTATTGCATTATGAATTTTCACCTTCCATTTTCTATTTCACCTTTTTCTGAAAAAATAAATTACAAACATCCTTTGTTATTTATGGGGTCTTGTTTTGCAGAAGAAATTGGAACTCAAATGAAAAATAATAAATTTAATACACTTATCAATCCGCATGGCATTATCTATAATCCAATTAGTATAGGTGTTGCCTTGCGTAGGTATATTTATAATAATCCATTAAAAGAAACAGATTTATTTTATGCGAATGAATGTTATTATTCTTTAGAACATCACAGTAGGTTTTCAAATACCAATAAACAAATTTGCTTAGTCAATATCAATGAACAAATTACGCTAGCGCATGAACAACTAAAGAAGGCGGAATGGCTGTTCATTACCTTAGGTTCCGCTTTTGTTTACAAGCATTCCGCCACCACCACCATTGTTAATAATTGCCATAAATTACCACAAAAACTTTTTACAAAGGAATTGTTGAAGATTAATGAAATTGAGGAAAATTATAAATTACTAATAGAAGAATTAGTGACATTTAATAGTAAACTCAAGATAATTTTTACGGTAAGCCCAGTGCGTTATATTAGAGATGGGATAATAGAAAATACACGGAGTAAAGCTCGATTAATAGAAGCAGTGCAACAATTAGTAACTATTCATACAAATGCTTTTTATTTTCCTGCTTATGAAATAATGATGGATGACTTGCGCGATTACCGTTTTTACAAAGCTGATTTGATACACCCCAACGAACAAGCGATCAGCTATATTTTTGAAAAATTAAAGAAGACTATGCTCGATGAAGAATCGCATTTAATTTTTGAAAAAGTTCACGATATTATTAAAGCAATTACTCATAAACCTTTTCATTCAGATACAAAGGCGCATCAACAATTCAAACAACGGTATGTTTGCCGCTTTTTACAATTACAAGAAGAATATCCTTTTATAGAATGGAATGATTTTCAACTATAGCAATTTTTTTAGCATTATAAGGTAACTACACGAGTTTCGCTGTATAACTGTTTTTTCTACTACTACCTACAAACGCTTAATAAAAGAAAAAAATTAAATTTTTTCTTTATCATTTGAAAAAACGTCTTGAATAATTTTACCAATTTTTTCGCCTTCAATTAAAAAACCATCATGACCATATAGCGAATCGATTTCATAATAAGAAGCATTTGCAAGGTGATTCGCTAAATATTGCTGCTCTGTAACAGGGCATAACATATCGCTATTTATACCAATAACCAACGTTGGCAATTGTATCTTTTTTAAAACATCTTTCAAAATACCTCTGCCACGTGCTATGTTATGACTATCCATGGCTTTTGTAAGTAACCAATAACTATATGCATTAAAACGGCTTACTAATTTTTCTCCTTGATAATGGATATAGGAAGAAGCTTTAAATTCATCTATTTTATCTATTTCGTCAGTTTGCGAGCTTACAAAAGCCAGATAATTACGATACGTTAACATGCCAATTGCTCTTGCAGTTTTTAATCCTCTTGCTCCTGCCCCTGACTGTAAGTGATCCCACGTAGTATCTGTTTCAATAGCCATGCGTTGGGCAGTGTGTATGGCAATGCCCCAAGCAGACTCTTTTGCTCCAGTTGCAATTAATATCAATCTACTAATGGGTTCTGGTTCTATGAATGCCCATTCAATAGCTTGATAACCGCCCATAGAGCCACCTATAAGTGTATGGATAGTTGCAATTTTTAAATGCTCTTTTAAAAGTAAATGCGCATGCACCATGTCCCGTATGGTAACTGGTGGAAATGTACTATAATAAGGTTTATTGTTTTCATCATTGATAGTAAGCGGGCCAGACGAACCGTAACAGGAGCCAAGAATATTAGCGCATACAATAAAGTAATTCGCGGGGTCGTATGTTTTACCTTCTCCAAAAAGAGTGGGCCACCATTCTAATACATCTGAATTTGCGGTAAGTGCATGACACACCCATATCACATTATTCTTTTCTTTATTTATTGTGCCATACGTATGATATGTAATTTCCACATCTGGAAGGATACCACCCAATTCTAATTTTAAATTTTTATGAGCCCTGAAAAACTTTTTACTCATGACCCCTGTGCGTATTTGATTAATTTTTATTGAATATAAAGAAATGCAAAACTAACTAATTTCTATGCAATTAAGTATCTTTGAAGAAACATAAAAACAGTTGTATGAAATTTGAATTAAATAGAATTGATAACGATTTTCATTTTGAAGCAAGAAACGAAAAAGGAAATATTATTGAAATGGACGGTAGTGAAGCCATTGGAGGGCACAATAAAGGTGCAAGTCCCATGCAATTGCTTATTATGGGTTTAGGAGGATGCAGTGCCATTGACATTATCATGATCTTAAAAAAACAAAAACAACAAATTGATGATTTTAAAATAAGTATAGAGGCGGAACGAGAGGCTGGGAAAGAGCCTGCATTATGGGAAATGATTACCATTCATTTTAAACTGAAGGGTTCTATTGATGTTGAAAAAGCACAACGTGCTGTTGATTTATCCATGCAAAAATATTGTTCTGTTGCTAAAACGCTTGAACTAGCAGGTGGTAAAATCAAATACAAACTAAGTGTTAATGAATAATAATAAATAATTTTATATTTTTATGAGTAAGCCCGAAACCATTGCGATACGCACACAGATTAATAAAACCTACAATAAAGAACATGCTGCACCATTGTATTTAACTTCCAGTTTTACGTATGATGATGCTGAAGAAATGCGCGCTGTTTTTGCAGATGAAAAAGAGGGAAACATATACAGCCGCTTTATTAACCCTAACAGTACAGAGTTAATTGATAAAATGTGCTTATTAGAAAATGCAGAAGCTGGTTATGCAACAGCATCTGGCATGGCAGCAGTATTTGCAAGTTTTATGGCCTTACTAAAAAGTGGAGATCACATATTATGTGCAAACGCTATTTTTGGCTCTACGCATACTCTGCTAACTAAGTTTTTACCAAAATGGGGTATTGAACATAGTTATGCTGACATCACAAAACCAGAAACATGGGAACAGCAAATTAAAAAAAACACTAAAATGATTTTTGTTGAAACGCCTTCTAATCCAGGCCTCGACATTATTGATTTGGAGCTATTGGGTAATTTGGCAAAAAAGCACAATATTATTTTAAATGTTGATAATTGTTTTGCCACCCCTTTTATTCAACAACCCACCAAATATGGTGCGCATTTGGTAATACATTCTGCAACAAAATATATAGATGGGCAAGGTCGCGTTTTAGGAGGAATAGTGGTGGGTAAAAAAGAATTAATAAAAGAAATTTATGCTTTTTGTAGAAGTACAGGTCCTTCTTTATCTCCCTTTAATGCTTGGCTTTTATCTAAAAGTTTAGAAACATTGGCCATTCGAATGGAGCGACATTGTGAAAATGCACTTCAATTAGCTGAATTTTTAGAAAAGAGTGATTTTGTAGAAAGTGTGCGTTACCCATTTTTACCATCACATCCTCAATACACTATTGCTAAAAAACAAATGAGTAAAGGGGGCGGTGTTGTTTCATTTAATATAAAAGGCGGCATTGAAGCTGGACGTAAATTTTTAGATCAATTACAAATGTGCTCACTTACTGCAAACTTAGGTGATACACGCACTATTGCTACTCATCCCGCATCCACAACTCATGGTAAACTTTCAGAGGCTGAACGTAATGAGGTTGGGATAACACCCGGCTTGGTACGAATTTCAGTTGGTTTAGAACATATTGATGATATTATTCAGGACATTGATCAAGCTTTAAAAAAATCGAGATAAAAAAATCCATTTTTTTAAAAGAACCAAATGCTATTTTAGTCATCTTGTAATAGCCATAAAGCTTCCTGTAATTCGCTTTGTGTTTTTCTATTGTTTTGTTTAGTAGCAATTTCAATTCCCTTGTTATAAATAGCAATGGCTTTTTCTGGTTGCTTTGTTAGTTCATAATAGTTACCTAATTGGTAATACGCGCCTAAATAATTTATATCGCGATTAAGAATCACTTCTATTAGCTCAATTGCTTTTTGTATCTCCCCCATTTTAGCATGTTCTAAAGCAACCGCATAATTTAAAAACGAATCATTAGGCTCACTTTTAAGCATTTCTTGGAGCTGTTGAAATCGCGATACTGCAGACATTAAACTACCGATTGAAATTGTTTTAAGAAGCGAATATCATTTTCAAAAAATAAACGTAAATCTTTTACTTGATATTTCAACATGGCTATCCGCTCAATACCCATTCCAAAGGCAAAGCCCGAATACTGTCTACTATCTATTTTACAATTATCTAACACAGCAGGATCTACCATTCCACACCCTAAAATTTCTACCCATCCCGCTCCTTTACATATACTACAGCCAATCCCTTTACAAAACGGACAAGAAATATCCATTTCTGCGCTAATTTCTGTAAATGGGAAAAAAGAAGGTCGTAGTCTAATTTTAGTTTCCTCACCAAACATCTCTTTCGAAAAATACATCAATGTTTGTTTTAAATCTGCGAATGAAACTTTTTTATCAATATATAAACCCTCTATTTGATGAAACTGACAATGAGCACGTGCCGAGATAGCTTCGTTACGATAAACGCGACCAGGGGAGATAGTACGAATAGGTGGTTGAGAGCCTTCCATAATGTGTACCTGCACCGAAGAGGTTTGAGTACGCAATACCATGTCTGGATTTTCACTGATATAAAAGGTGTCTTGCATATCTCTCGCTGGATGGTCTGCTGGCGTATTTAAAGCAGTAAAGTTATGCCAATCGTCTTCAATTTCAGGCCCATCAGAAACGGTAAAACCAATTTTGGAGAAAATTTCTGCCAGTTGATTCTTTACTAACGACAATGGATGGCGAGAACCAATCGCAATTGCTTCAGCAGGTAGCGTTAAATCTACTCTTTTGCCATTATCCTCAATAAAATCTTCAAATTCTGCTTTTAGTAGGTTAACTTTATCTTGTGCTTTGTTTTTTAATTCATTTAATTTTTGACCTATTTCTTTTCTTAATTCAGGTTCAACAGTTTTAAAATCATCAAAAAGTGCGGTTATCTTTCCTTTTTTACTTAATAGCTTAATACGAAATTCTTCTACCTGCTCTTTTCCATTAGCCTTAAAAGCATTAATTTCATTTAATAATTCTTCAATTTGATTTTTCATTCTTTTTAAATTTAAACAAAGATAATTATCTCTTAATTCTATTTCTTTATTGGATAATAGAAATGCTCAAAATACGAATATCTTTAATCGGACGATCATTTTTATCAACAGGTTGTGCCGCAATTAAATCAACTATTTCCAATCCTTCATATACCTCTCCAAAAACAGTGTAATTATTATCTAAATGAGGCGTACCACCTATAGTAGTATAGGCTTTTACTTGTTCGGCAGAAAATTGGTAAGGGATGGCGGCTGGTAATTCTTTTTCTACTTGTTGATTGATGATATCATTTATATACTTTATACTGTCCATTAACTGCGATTTATTGAATCGTTGGAAATCTACTAGTAGCTGTTTGTTTTCTGGCTTATTGATTATGTTTTTAAATACGATAGATTTAGTAATTCTTGCGGCCTGTATCTTCAATAGACTATCTGAAAACACTTTACCTTGCACAATATAGAATTGAGAAGCAGAAGATGCTCTGGTAGGGTTTTCTAAATCGCTATTACGAGCTGCGGCAAGTACCCCTTTTTTATGAAAAAGTTGTTTATTAAGTTCAGCGGGTATGGTATAATTAGGTCCTCCATCACCCAATAATAGTTCAGGCTTAGCGTGTTTAGAATCTGGATCACCACTCTGTATCATAAAATGTTCAATAACTCTATGAAACAACAAGCTATCGAAGTAATATTCTTTTACCAGTTTTATAAAATTATCTCGATGTAAAGGTGTTTGGTCATATAATTGAATTTTTATAGTCCCCAAATCCGTCACTATTGCAATTTTAACAGGCGTTGCAGCTCCTGTTTTTAAATGGAAACCAGTTAAAAAAATCACCGTAACTATTATTGAAAAACTGCGTAAATGTTTTTGATACTTCATAAAATGTATTATATTTGTTAGGATAAAGATAGTAGACAAATGTACTATCAACCCAACTAAAAAAGCAAATTAAAATTCGTATGTTAAAATTCTCCGCTTTTTCTTTTATACTTCTATTGCTTTGTACAGCAGTAGGTACCACCTCATCTTGTAATAAAGATAAGACCTGCCACGGCAAAGTTCATGTAAAAGATACCGCAGGAGTAGCAGTAACCTATGCAGATGTTAAATTAGATGCAAAACCCGTACAAGGCCAAGTAGCATATGATGGAGTTACAGATGGGAATGGAGATGTATCTTTCGAAGTAAAACTTCCTGGTATATTTGATGTAACCGTTACAAAAAAATCTTTGCCTGGAAGAATAGGAACGGGTATACTTCGATTAGACGAACCAGGTAAAAAAGATAATATTACAATAATTTTTAAGTAGTTGATGAAATCAACTCATTGGCTTTAAAATACTCCACAATAGCCTCTTTCATTAAAGTTTCTTGTTGCATCGGTTTTAGTGGAGGTAATTTTTCGTTTACTTTCCAATGTGGCCATCCTTCTTTATCTAATCCTTCATATTCATAATATCCATAAGGGGTAAGTAAAGTGCATATTGCAATGTGCATCACATCTAATTTTTCATTTTTAGATAACTTTAATTTACCTTTTCCTAGCTCTTGTAAGCCTATAATAAACAAAATAGCTTGCACATCTATATCTCCTCCAAATTGAGAGTTCAATTGTGCAAGTACATCTTTAAATTGAATTTCTGAATTCATTCTGCAAAGATAATCAAATGCAGGGATTAGTAAAAAGTTCTAATTGCAGTTTAAAAAAAATTGCCGTTAGTTAAGCAATCTTAAAATCCAAAATAACAGTGCTTCCTTTATCTTCAAAAGAAACTCTATCTGCTAGATTTCGCATAAGAAACACTCCGCGACCATTCTCTTTTTCTATATTTTCTGGATTAGTAGGATCTGGCAAATTATCATAACCAAAACCGCTTCCTTCATCCTTTACAATAAAAGACACATGTCCATCATCAGTAGTTTGAAAAGAAATATCAATATTCTTGGTGGGGTCTGCTTTATTGCCGTGATGTATAGCGTTGTTTACCGCTTCGGTAACTGCTACTAAAATATTGCCATAATAATCTTCGTTGATCTTACACACCTTGCACACATCTTCAATCATTTGTTCAACTAAAAGTATATTTTCAGCTTTAGAATTTATTCGTAATTTGTTGTTTTCTGCAAGTATCATTCTTCTTGGAAGTTATTAAAATATTGATTTACTTTTGATTTAAAAAATGGTGTTAATGATGGCGGAACTGTTTTTAATAATTCCGTCTCTTTTTGTTTCATTACTTTATACTCTAAAAACGCATTAGGGTTACTATAATTTTCATTTTTTGCTTCATTTGATTGTCTTTTCTCATCCATCTCTCTCTCCTTCTCCGCCTTTTCGCTTTCAAGCATTTTAGTTAAAATTTCTTCTTGACGTTGTATGGTTTCTTGACTTAACATTTTATTAACTAAATCCGTTTCCGTTTCTTCCATTTTTTCTGCAAGTTTACTCATATTACCAACACCTTTTCCATCTTTGTTAATTTGGTCGCCTATTTTTTGAATTTCTTGTCGAATTGCTTGTTGTTGTGCAGCCAATTTTGCGAGTTCTTGACTCATTCCCATGCCACCCTGACCTGATTTTTGTCCTGGTTTATTCCCTCCTTTTTCTAAACCTTCTTTTAGTTTTTTAATTTGTTGATTTAATTGCTCTTGCATCTTTCGCATGTTCGCTGCAGATGGCTTATTTCCATCACCGCCAGGTTTTTTACAACTTCCAGCACCAGGCTTGCTTTGTTTTGCCTGTTCTTGCATTTGCTGCAATGCCTCATCGAGCATTAAGGCCAAATTATTGATAGAGGTCATTGCCAGTTGTTGACGACTTAATGCTTCTTGCTGGTGATTTCGTCCATCCATTGAAATTGTTTGCGCTTCTTTAATTTCCTCTCCTGCTTTTTCCATGTTCATATTGATGGCACTTATTTCACGATTTACGATGGTTTTAATCTGAGGTACCCGTTTACTTAAAGCTAGTAAACTATCTTCAATCATTTTAGAATCGTCTTGAAATTTCTTTTGCTTCTGATTAATTTTAAGATATTGAGGGTCATTCGTTTTTGTTTTCGATAAGTCTCCCATTAACGCTTCCTGTCCAAATGATAATTGAATAAGATTTTCTAAAATACTACGTAAACTGTTAATGTCTTCTGATTGAGACTCCTCTTCTCCAGCTTGTTGTTGCTCTTGAAGTTTGTTACTCATTTCTTGCATTTTATTTGCCGCGCTTTTTTGAGATTTAGAAGCACTTTTCTTTTGCTTTTGTTCCAACTGAGCGGCACTTTCCTGCATTTCTTTTTTTATTTCTTCTTGTTGCTTTTCCGTAGTTTCTAGCTTGTTTGGGCTTTCCAGCTCGTTATTTTTCTTTTCCATGTCTTGAAGATCTTTTTTCAAATCTTGAAACTCTTTATTGAGGTCTTCTTGTTTTTCTTTTTGTTGTTTAGCATCCGAATTTTTTTCTTCTGATTGTTTTGCTAGCGCTTCTTGTTTTTTAGAAAGTTCGTTTAGTTTATCAATATTTTGTTGTAACTTTTGCTCAAACTCCAGTTGTTTAAATATTTCCAGGTTGCGATCCAACTCTTTTAATACATCTTTATTATCAAATTTCATTTTTTCTAAGGCCTGTTGCACTTTATCCTTTTGTAAGTTATCAAGCAACTTTTGCAACTCCTCATATTTATCCTTTAACTCGGGCGTCATTACCTTATCAAACAAGTCTTCTAACTGCTTTTGTTTCTCCATTATTTTTTCATCTGCCTGCTCATATTCATTTTGCTGTTTGTTGTTTTGTTGATTATCGTTTTTTATTTGTTCAACTTTTTTCTGTAAATTCTTTTGTTTATCCAATAAGTTCTGAAGTTTCTTTTTTTCTTCCCAAGTAAGGTTTTTCTTTTCTGCAACTTTGCGTTGAAGTGCGGCTATTTCTTTTTGTATATCTTTTGCTTGAGCAATACTTTCCTGTAAATCATCTTTTATTTTATCATTATTTTTATCGGTATTTTCTGCCAACTGCTTAAGGGTGGGCGCTTTAAAAATATTTTTTTGAGATTGAGTTGCTTTGCTACCAAACACTCCATCGTTATCCCAAATTGAAAAATAATATTCAATCTCATCCCCTGGTTGTATATTTAATTGACTCATGTCCCAATGATGAAAAAACTGATCTTGTGTAACATTTTTATTAATCGGAATTGTTACCGTATTTATTTTTTGTTGATTTACTAAAGAATCACTATGAGTAATGTAGCGATAATTAAAAATAAGTTTATTAAACCCATAATCATCTTTAATAACGCCACTAAAGTAAATTTGTTTTGTAGACGCTGAATCTATTTTCTCCGCTATTTCAATTTGAGGGTAAGCATCGGGAATTACATTAATATTATATGTTACCGAGTCTTTACTTTTTAAGAATCGGTTAGCTGTAGTAATAGAATATGTTTTGGTCTTATATAAACGATTAGAATAGTTAAATGTATTTTGAGAGGCCGGCATTATTGTAAATGCAGTATCTGTAAAAGACAATCTTAATTGATCAGTGTTTTTGGTGTTGAAATTCCAGCTCAATAGTGAACCTTCGGGGATAATCAGATCTCCCGTGTTTTTAATTACTTCTTCTTTTTTATGAAGATAAGCTGGGTATTTAATGTTAATTTCAAAATCTAAGAGTATCGGATTTGGCAATACCACCAATTCATATTCTTTTGATTTAAACCCATCCGCTTCAAATTGAAATAACACATTCTTTTGTAAATTTTTAAATAGGTAACTAAAATTAACCATATTTTCTTTCGTCAATTTAAATTCATTCCCATCAATATTTATAAATGCATCATTTGGTATCTCATTACCAGTAAGCTTTATTTTTAATTCAAAATCTTGTTGAGCTACCGATTGTAGATTGTTATTTGTAATAACAAACTCGAAGGGTGATTCTTTTTTAAAATAAGTATTATGTGCTACAATGCGTTTTGCACCGTCTGTAAGTAAGCGCGGTGCAAAAAACAAAACAATTACAATAAATAATACTGGAATAATAGCATACTTTAAATATTTTTTATTTTCCGAAAGGTCGATGGCTGATGAAAATGGAATAGGTTTTAATTCGCTTATTTTTTGATCAATGCCCGCTTCCAATAATTGTGCATGAGAAGTAGTTATAGCTAATTGACTTTGTAATTGCAGTACATTTATTAATTTATCCTGCACAGTTGAAAAATGTTTACCAATAATATGAGCAGCGGTTTCATAAGATATCAACGCTCCTAATTTGTATAATCTTAAAAGTGGTATAACAATGTATTTTATTAAAATGAACCCGCTTGTAATTACAAAAGAATAAAAAAGAATACTGCGCATAATGGTATTAAAATGTGCATAATATTCTAATATTGTTATTGAAATAAAAAATAACAATACTAAAGCCGTGCTGTAGATTATTCCTCTCAGCAAATGGTTTGTATAATACCTCCTTATAAAAGAGTCTAATTTTACAATTAGATTTTGGTAATTACTAGTTATCATTGGAGAATGTAACAAAATTTTAAACGTTAGTTATTCCTTATAACGACAATAAACAATATTGGTTTTTTATGCTTACTAAAAATAAGCAAAAATTATAACTTAGAATATTATTTATACGTATTCTAAAATTAACATAAAAACAATAAACTTATGGTATCTAAAACACTAGAAAATGCGTTAAACCAGCAAATAGAATTGGAAGCAGCTTCCTCTCAATATTATTTAGCAATGGCATCATGGGCTGAGACTCAGGACTTAAAAGGTGTTGCAGCATTTTTGTACACATATTCTAATGAAGAGCGAGGGCATATGTTAAAACTTGTTAAATATATAAATGAACGCAGTGGTAAAGCGCTTATTCCTGCTGTTAAAAAGCAACCGCAAAATTTTGAATCGGTGCAATATGTTTTTGAAGAAAATTTAAAACCTGAAATATTGGTTTCTATTGGGATAAATAACTTGGTAGACATTTGTTTAAAACAGAAAGAGTATACAACTCACAATTTTTTGTAATGGAACGTGGCGGAGCAAATACAAGAAGAAACCCTTTCGCGCAGAGTATTGGATAAATTGAAATTTATTGGGAATAATAAGAGCGGATTGTACTTTTTTGATCGAGACTTAGGAGGTATGTCGGGTGGGCAAGTACCCATACAAAAATAAATAAAAATCTATAACACTTATTCTTATGCGAATAGAACTAAAGCGATTAGACAAGGATTTTCATTTTGAAGCAAAAAGTGAAACAGGCAACAATGCATTTATGGACGTAAGTGTGGACATCGGGGGTCACAATAAGGGTGTGCGCCCCATGCAAATGCTGATTATGGGCCTTGGAGGATGCAGTGCTATTGATATTGTAATGATTTTAAAAAAACAAAAACAACAAATAGATGATTTTGAAATTAGTATTGATGCCTTACGAGATGATGGGAAAGATTTTTCTTTGTGGAAAAAGATTGAAATTCATTTTAAACTTACGGGAAAAATAGAAAAGGATAAAGCGGAACGTGCTATACAATTGTCTCTCAGTAAATATTGTTCGGTTTCTAAAACATTAGAAATTGCTGGAGCAACTATTCTATACAAACTAAGTGTAAACGGAAAATAAATACCTTTTCATATAAATATTCCCGTTTAAATTAATAAAATAGATCCGCTGCAATTATACTATTGCAAATAATGCAAGCTATTGAAAGATTCTTAGTTAACTATTAGAATTTTTGTTAAACTAAACAGCCGTAATTAACGTGTTTTAATGGCATTTAAATAAAATAAATTTAACTTAATTCAATTCCAATAAACAATACATCGTCTACTTGCTCATGCCCCTCTTTCCATCGGTTAAAGTAGCTATCTACTCGTATCGCTTGTTCAATCATTGGTAAGGGAATAATTTCTTCTAGCATTAATTTTATATTAGAAACCTTTATTTTTTTACTTTTTTCACCTCCAAATTGATCGGCGTAGCCATCTGTAAACATGTAGATTTTATCTCCTTTATTTAATTGTATATCTCTATTTTCATATCCTTTAGTATCAGACGAATCTCGTTTAAAAGTAACGAGCTGTCCATTCGTTGATATAAATAAATGCCTACGCGTAGAACACATTCTTAATATCCGTGTTTTTATATTTATTTCACAGATAATAACATCAATACTATCATGGGTATGATCTACTTCATCATCTTCTTGTTTTAATAATTCTCTAATTTCCTTATCTAATTTTTTTAGAGTATTTGCTGGTGAAGTTACATCTGGTCGAGACGCAATGTCTTTTAACAAGGTATTACCAATCATACTCATCAACGCACCTGGTACTCCATGTCCAGTGGCATCTGCACAAACAATAACTAAACGATCACCATATTGTTCAAACCAGTAAAAATCACCGCTTACAATATCTCTTGGTTGAAAAAATATAAATGAAGCAGGAAAAATTCGCTTCAATTTTTCTACATCTGGTAATATCGCATCTTGTATTCGCTTTGCATATCTTATACTATCGGTAATATCTTTGTTCTTTTTTTCTATTTCTTCTTTTTGAAAAATAACTTCGGCTGTTTTTTCATTAAGTGCTTTTTGCAACTCTGCTTGAAATTTGCGGTGATTTGATTCGCGTATTTTAAATAAAAGATAAATAGCGTAACCAATAATAATTACAATTAAAAGTATAAACCAAATGTTTTTCCATATTGGTGGCGCAATTTCGATGTTTATAGTATACGGCTTTTCGTTAGATACTCCGTCGCTATTATACGCTTTTAATAAAAAGGTGTAATCGCCTTCCGTTAATTTCCCATATTGTGCGAAATTTACTTCTGTTTTATCAGACCAATCAACATCATACCCTTCTAATTTATATTGATATGTAATGTGTGAATTTGCTTTAAAGCTAAGGCCAATAAAATCAATGCGTAATTTATAATCATCATAAGGTAATTTTATATCATTTGAAAAATCAATGGATTTATCATTCATTTTTAATGATGTAATATTGATAATTGGAGCATTGAGATTCTTTTTATCTTTATGAGGATCGAAAATGATAACACCCTTAGTGGTGCCAAACCAAGCGTTCCCTTTTGCATCTCTATAAAAGGCATTGAAATTGGCGTCACCTGTTATACCTTCTTCTTTATCAAAAATATTTATAGTGTTGGATTCTGGTTTTATTCTACTAAGCCCCATTTGGTGACCTATCCATATATTATTTGCGCCATCTTCAATAAGACTATAACAATAATTTGATTTTAATCCATTTTTAACGTTAAATGTTTCTAACGTATCGGTATTATTTTCCATTTTAAAAACACCATTACCCATCGTTGCAATCCAAAAATTATTTTTTTTGTCTTTTATAACACTGGTAATATTTATAAGATCCGCACCTTTATAAACTTTTTTGTTTTTAATTTCGCCCTTTTCAGTTATAGACGTTAAATAGTTACTGTGTGCGGAAACCCATAATGTATTGCTCTCATCTAAATAAATATTATTGATATTATTATGTGTTAGTCCTTCTTGGGTAGTATAATGAGCAATAATTTTTCCATTGTGCTGCAATTTAAAAACTCCATTTTTAGTGGCAACCCAAATTATAGTTTTATTCCCTGTGATGCAGTTAATGGAGTTGCAAAGGAAATCGCTTTCCAAGTTAATTTTGGAAAAACTACCTTTTTTTATATTTAATTCATAAAGGCCTTGTTTTTCTGTTCCTATTATTAAATGATTTGTATCTGCGAGAAATAAAGCAGTTATTTTGGCATCAATAAAATTATGCTTTTTGTTGTATTGTTCCCAATTTTGTGAAGCATCTACTTTTATTAATCCTTCATCTACGCCAAACCAATTTGTTTTGTTAGTAATTAAAATAGCACTTACATTAAAAGTAGTATTGGTAATAGAAGAAAGGTAGGGAGTAAAAAAATTATCGGTAAGTTCCACTAATCCGGTACCATAAGTACCTACCCAAATATTTCCTTCATGATCTGCATATACCGTTTTTGTATATCTATTACCTAAACCATTAGTTTCAGAAATTTGTTGATATTCATCATATACAAATGTGTGTGAATTAAGTATTAGTTTTACAACCCCTTCTCCAAAAGTTGCGAGCCATAAATTAGATTGTGTATCCTCATATACATCTTGTATATTTGATAGTGCTACTGGTAGATTATCACCAATGGGTTTTGCAGTATATTTTTTAGAAGAAGTGTTTAACAGAAACAAACCTTCATCTTCTGTTCCTACCCAAAAATCCGTTGAATTTTTTTTATGAACAATGCGTTGAATTTTGGTTTCTGGAATGACTGAAATAGTGCTAATGAAAGAAGGTATTTGATTATTGCCATTTAGTGCATATACTAATATTCCGTTATCGGTTCCAACAAATAATTTATCTTTTAAAATATTTAAAGAAAAAATACTTTTTTGATTAAAAATAGTTTTAAAAGTATCTACTTGGAAATCTTTATTAAACCTAAATATGCCACTGTTTTGAGTGGCACACCATACATAACCATTTTTATCACCAATAATAGAGGTAATCGGACTAGTTGAAAATTTATCAATTGCAAAGGCCTTAAATGTTTTACCATCAAAATAGGTGATATTGCCTTCCATATGCCCAAACCAAATATTATGCAGATTATCTTCATAACTGGTAGTTACAAAATTTTCGGCAAGACCATCTTGTGTTTCATAGGTTTTAAACCCAATACCATCATATTTACAAATACCATTTCCAGTACCTATATATAAATACCCCTTTTTACCTTGATTTATAGAATAAACATAGGGTTGAGTAATGCCATTATCTACACTATAATTTTTTATTTGATACGCTTGAGCGTGTAGTAATGAATTTGTTAAAAAAAATAAGACCCCGAAAAAAATAAAATTTAATGGTTTAACCATACATATAAATTTTTAATAGGGAGTTGTCTTTTTCTTTTGATTAAAATCTATTTTGTAATTGTGCTGTGGAGCACCACCAATAGGTACTGTAAAAATTGGTAACAGATAACCGTATTGGTTAGAAATATATAACGTTACATTATTATTTTTTACAGCTAATTTTTTATTCTTTATAAATTGAATATCTAAAGTGGTATTTTTTTCCTCTTCCGTTATGGTGTGCTCAATCGTTGACCAAACATTTTCTCCAGATGCCTTATGGCTTTCTTTCTTTTTTGTAATGGATACGATGTTTATAGTACAAGCGTCGTCAAAATCAAAGTTCGAAAGTTTAACAGATACTACATTTTGTTCTATATATGGATATATGTGTGCAACGTTTGATAAGTCATCCTCAAACCGAAATGTATATTCAAATGTAAATGCATTAGCTCCTTCCACAGCTTTATTTTCAGTAGGAGATGAGCTTAAGAAATAACGATATACGTTTCCATCGTCACCGCTAATACCTTCAGCAATTATTTTAAAAATAAATCCTCCAAAAGCATCTACATATTCTCCTTCTGTAGGGTTAAATGGCCCAAAAGTATACCACTTTTGATCATATATTTCATTAAATCCAAATATTTTGGAAGCTAATAAATTTCCACTCTTATAATTACCTACAGGTTGGTTACTACGTACATCTTTACCTGTAAAACAAGTTTTACCTCCATATACCGAAAATTTTGTTTTTGAATTAAATTCACCTTTTACCTCATCATTTGTTCCACTAATATCGGGGTCAAATACTCGTATGTAAATAGGTTGAGTATAAAATTGAGGAATTACAAAAAAGAAGGTTTGAGAAAAATCATCATCTCCCCAAGAAGTTGGCGCATCTTTCCCAAAGGTTATTAAATAGGGTATTCCTTCTTCAACAGCTGGTACTTGCTGAGCAATGGCAGTATTAGCCACCAAACATAAGCAAACCAATAAAAGCAATATTTTCTTTATAGTAGGTATCGTATTTTTTACCATTAATAATTAAAATTTTTATGCTTTATAATTGTTATAAAAATACAATATCCTACTCTAACTACATAAAACAAGTTTAAACATAAAATAGTAATTATGCTAGCTTTAGTTTGTTTAGTGTGTAAGAACCAAAGAATCAAAATTATAAAGTATCTTTGCTAACATAAAACATATATTATTTTGAAGTTCAGTGACTTTAATTTTGAAAATAGCCTTCAAGAAGGGCTAAATTCCATGGGTTTTGAAAATCCTACGCCAATTCAGCAACAGGCAATACCAATCATTCAACGTAATAAAGATATAATTGGTTGCGCTCAAACTGGAACAGGTAAAACAGCGGCATTTTTATTGCCTATATTAAATAAATTAACCTTAAATCCTACAAACAATACCGATACCCTAATTGTTGTACCTACAAGGGAGTTGGCATTACAAATAGACCAAGCTGTAGAAGGCTTTTCTTACTTTACATCCGTTAGTTCTTTGGCAATATATGGTGGTAGTGATGGCTCTGTTTTTGAACGAGAAAAAAAAGCATTGATGCAGGGAGCAAATATTATTATTGCAACCCCAGGTAGATTATTAGCCCATTTAAATATGGGCTATGTGAAATTAGATCATTTAAAACACTTTATTTTAGATGAGGCCGATAGGATGTTAGACATGGGTTTTGTAGAGGATCTTGTAAAAATCACTACTTATCTTCCAAAAGATCGACAAACATTACTTTTTTCGGCAACCATGCCTCCTAAGATTCGCACGTTAGCAAATAAATTATTAAAAGAGCCCGAACACATTAGCATCTCTATTTCAAAACCAGCAGAAGGTGTTATACAAGGTGCATATTTGGTATATGATACTCAAAAAAATAATCTTATTAAATCACTCTTAGAAGGGAAAGAGTTAAGTAGTGTCATTATTTTTGTATCTACAAAACAAAAAGTAAAAGAGTTGGAAAGAGATCTTCAAAAAGCTGGATTAAAAGCCAAGGCTATTCATTCGGATTTGGAGCAAAATGAACGAGAAGAGGTGTTACGTAATTTTAGAAGTAAACAATTACAAATTTTGGTTGCCACTGATATTCTTTCGAGAGGTATTGATATTGAAGATATTGGTTTAGTAATTAATTATGATGTACCTGCTGATGCGGAAGATTATATTCATCGTATAGGGAGAACAGCAAGAGCGTCTTCTACAGGTGTAGCTTTAACTTTTATTAATGAGTATGATCAACAAAAATTTCAACAAATAGAAACCTTAATTGATGCTGTAATAAAAAAAATCCCTTTACCACCAGCTATTGGCGAGGGACCTATTTATAACCCACAAATAAAGATTAAAAAAAAATTTCAAAAGAAACCTTCTCATTTAAATAAACGTAAAGTATGAAAAACCACTTTTTTTTATTAATTTTATCTAAATCAAAAATCGCATGAAAAAATTACACCTTAACCTAATAGCTTTATTAATAGTTGTATTTGGAATAACAACCTCTAAAGCACAAACTCCCCTTACTACTGCTCTCGATTTTAATGTTACCGATACGAAAGGCGTTAAACACAATCTGTTTGATATTTTAAAAACCGGAAAATACGTTTGTATTGATTTCTTTTTTACTACCTGCGGACCTTGCATACAATCTTCTCCACATTTTAAGAAAGCCTGTACTACCTATGGTTGTAATACGAAAGATATTTATTTTATGGCAGTTGATTTGAACGGTAATAACAGTAATGTAATTGATTTTGAAAAGAGCTACTTAGATGGTAATGCTGGTTACCCACTCATTAGTAGTAAAGAAGGTGAAGGTAATCATGTATGTGATATTTATAAAGTAAATGTTTACCCTACTTATGTTTTAATTTCTCCAGATAAAAAAATAGTAGAGCAAAATATGAATAGGGAATCAACCGATTTTGATGCCTATTTTTCAAAATATAGTCTTAAAAAAGCTCCTTGTACTGTTACTGGAATTACTGAAAATAATGCAGCAAATGATTTTTGTATCTATCCTAATCCGGCATCAAGTAATATTATAATTGCTTCTTCTACCAATAAAAATGTTAAAAATATAAAAGTATACTCTATTTTAGGCAAAGCGCTAATTAATCAAAGTAACCTTAATAATAGCGACAAATTCGATATAGATATTACTAATTTAAATACCGGTGTTTATTTTGTAGAAGTAACTACTGAAAATAAAGATGTATTTATTAAGAAATTTATTAAGTATTAAATATCTTTCATTAATATTCAAACTAAATTTTAAAAAAGGGAGTTACTAACAACAGTAATCTCCCTTTTTTTATAAAGGTTTGAGTTGAACACAAAAAGTAATCCTGAAATCAACAAATATATAAACCACTTTAAATTAGTTTATATGGTTTCGGGGCGACAATAATTACTTTTTAGAAGTCACTAATTTAGGATACATTTTTTCACGCATCATCTTTACTCCTTCATCATTTAAGTATTCATCATAATTCATTCGTTTATCAATAATACCTGTAGGTGTTATTTCGATAATACGATTTGCAACCGTCTGTACAAATTCATGATCATGAGATGTAAATAAAGCAACGTGCTTCCAATCTTTTAAGGCATTGTTAAACGCTGTAATAGATTCGAGGTCCAAGTGATTAGTAGGCTCATCTAATATAAGGCAATTGGCATTGGTTAGCATCATTCGCGAAACCATACAGCGCACTTTTTCGCCTCCTGATAACACATTCGATTTTTTTAATGTTTCTTCTCCCGTAAATAACATTCTACCTAAGAAAGAGCGAACATAGGTTTCATCTTTATCTGTAGAGTATTGGCGCAACCAATCTATTAAATTATAATCTTGTTTAAAATATGCAGTATTTTCATTTGGTAAGTAGGATTTTGTAATGGTGCTACCCCATGTAACGTTTCCCATATTTGCTTTTTCATTTTCCATTAATATTTCAAAAAAAGAAGTAATGGCAAGATGCTCTTTTGAAAGAATAACAATTTTATCGCCTTTGGTTAATGTAAAAGTAATATTGGAAAAAAGTGTATCTCCTTCAGAAGAGATTTTTGATAGGTTCTCTATTGATAATATTTGATCACCACAGTCGCGATCTGCTTTAAATATAATACCAGGATATTTACGAGTAGATGGTTTAATATCATCCAAGACCAATTTTTCTAATAATTTTTTACGACTAGTTGCTTGTCGTGATTTTGAAGCATTCGCACTAAAACGCTCCACAAAATCTTGTAACTCTTTGCGCTTGTCTTCTACTTTTTTATTTTGATCTGATCGCTGACGTAAGGCTAATTGACTGGATTCGTACCAAAATGCATAGTTCCCAGTATATAACGATATTTTATTAAAATCAATATCGGCAATATGTGTACAGACTGCATCTAAAAAATGTCGATCATGCGATACTACAATTACAATATTTTCAAAGTTGGCTAAAAAATTTTCTAACCAGCCGATGGTTTCAACATCCAAATCATTCGTTGGCTCATCTAACAATAAGATATCAGGATTACCAAATAATGCTTGCGCTAATAATACACGTACTTTTTCTTTGCCGTTTAACTCACTCATTAATCGACCATGGTATCCTTCTTTTACGCCCAAATCACTAAGCATATTAGCTGCATCGCTTTCATAATTCCAGCCGTTCATTTCTGCAAACGTATTTTCTAATTCAGCTGCTTTTAATCCATCTGCTTCACTAAAATCCGGCTTGGCATATATAGCGTCTTTTTGTTGCATAATATCCCATAACTTTTTATTCCCCATCATTACTGTTTGTAAAACAGCGAACTCATCATAAGCAAAGTGATTTTGGCTCAATACACTTAATCGTTCGCCTGGCGTAATTGAAACTTGCCCCGTGGTAGGTTCTATTTCCCCTGAAAGAATTTTCATGAAGGTAGATTTACCGGCACCATTCGCACCAATAACACCATAACAATTACCAGGAGTAAATTTTATGCTAGCTTCATCGAACAATACACGTTTGCCGTATCTTAATGAAAGGTTGGATACTGAAATCATAATCTATATTTTTTTTTGCAAAAATAGCTGATTTTTAGCAGAAACCCATCGTTTATAGAGAGAGAATCGTTATTTTATCTTTTTGTATTACGAACAAATTAATAAGTATATCAATTATTTGGATGGCCAGCGTTAATCCATTTTTCTATAGCGCTAATTTCACAGTCCTGAAGTTTTGCTCCACTTTGCGGCATGGGTATATATCCTGGTAAATGTTGTAAACTACCTAATAACTTATTATTATCCGTTGCAGTTACAACTCCATCGTAAGAAGATAAATCAAAACCTCCTCCTTTACTATTTGAATTGTGACAACCCACACACCACGTTTCCATTATGGTATTTACTCTAGTAAAGGTAAAATTACTTGTATCACAATTAGTACAATTTGAAGTATTTTGTGCTCCCATACTAATCCATAATTTAATTGTACTTACGTCCTTAGCGCTAAGTTTAGCATATTTCCCTTTTGGCATAGAGGGGTTATTTCCCTTAATGACATTGTAAACATCACTTAATAGTGGATGTTTCGATTTTACGCCTTTCATTATTCCATCATACGTTGTTAAATCAAAACCAGCTTCTCTATCTTTTGAATTGTGGCAACCACTCATAGCACAATTGGAGACAAAAATAGGTAAGACATTTTCAGTAAAACATGCATTTGGTCCATAGATCTCTTTTGTACAGGTTGAGAAAAAAAGAATGCACACGATGAAAAAAATTAATTTATATTTCATTTTTAAAAGATCTAAATTTATATATTATTATAGTTTATGAGTACAGATACTCTTATACTTTTTTATATGCTTAACAGTGTATCGAGGTATTTATAATCTTGTATTTATTTCACCTCTAGTTGGGTAGAATAGTTTATTTTTTGTGCCTTTTACCGCTTAAGCTAAAGACTCTAGATATATTAAACCCAAATTTATAACCACCCTTTAACCAATCATCGGTGGTGTTTGGGATGTAATTATTTTCTATAATCCCTGAACAGTTAGTAAATGTTAAATGAAAAATATGACCTCCAGTATCTATTTCGAAACCCAACCCTAGAGGAGAAAAGTAAGAAGGATTTAAATTGTGTTGTCTATATTTTGAAAAGGTATAATAATAATCTAAAATGATCGCAAAACGGTTCGTCAATTTTAATCGAGCACCACCACCAAGAGAAAACAAGGAATTGGTCTCAATATTACCATTTTCCGGATTGATCGTTCCCAAAATAAAATTCCGGTATTGGAAAGAGGGCAATAATTCCACAGAAAAACGCCAATTAAATTTTCTGGCAATAATTAATTGACTTACATAAGAAAACCGTTGAATCGCTCTCGGTGTAAAAGCAGTAAGATCAACTCCATTATAAAATATAGTTGCTTGCTGCGGGTTATAAGCCATATCGCCAAAAATAGCCAGTGAAAATGGTATATGATTATCTGTTGTTTGAGTCAATAGGCGATATTTAACCAAACCGTCAATCAATTCCTTTTGTTTACTACGCCCAACGCCTAACGTTAAATCATTCGTAATACCAAAGTCGAAGCCTATACGAACATCAGCAATATTATCAAGACCAAATAACGTGTGAATACCGCCGTTGCTTTGCTCCCCTACGTTACCAAAACTGTGAGCCACATTAAAATCCATTGTCCCTTTTTTTACCGTCTCTGTTGTTTGGGCATTGATTATCTTGGATCCTTTAAATGTGGCAATTGTTCTTTCGGATTTTTTTGTGGTTACAACAGAATCCAGTAAATGAAGCATATCATCTTGAGCAAAAACGCTTGAACTAATTAAGAATAAACTACAAATAATAGCTATTATTTTAAAATTAACCATATAAAGTTATTTAAATATATTTCAAAAAATGTTCAAATACTAAATGTTTGCTATGCATAACTGATGTAAAATAATTTTAAACATAAACTAGTTAGCACAGATTTTATTTAAGAAACAAACGTGCCATATTTATTAGTACATATTAGGATTTAAAATTTCCTATAGGATAATAAATCTTTTTTTCTACCCTAAAACATTAAAAGTCTACCTCTCTTTTTATAATTTGTAGTAATTCTTACTTTTTTTGCACAATTAATTTATTTTATTAAAAAAATAAGCTACATGTTTAACACATGTAGCTTATTAAAATTCTATTTTTATTTGTAAAATATATAATGCTATTCAGCCATTAATTTAAAATTAATTTTTTAGCAATGGTATTCTCGCCAGTATTTAATTTCATTATATAAATACCTTTACTAATACCAGATGGCATGGAAAAAGTTAAATTCTTAATGCCTGCGTTTTGTTGCTCATTTAAAAGTGAAGCAACCTTTGTACCCGTTAATGAATAAATATCACAAGTTACTATGGAGCTTTTGTTGATGAAATAATTTAAGGTTATTTTTTCAGAGGTAGGATTTGGGTATATAGAAAAGTTAGTACCTACCTCCGTATTATTATCAATGCTTGTAGCGGTACCTTCTGTTAAAGCAAGGCTTGTTGTATATACAAAATCGCCACTTTCACCCCCATTATGATTCCCTGCTACTCCACTAACTCCAAATGTGGCTGCTCCGCTACCTTTTGCTGGAGCTGTCCAATTAAATTGAAACGTTTTGGTATCGTTAGTCAAGCCGCCGTTTTTTTGATGCGTAATTTCCTTTTTTGCGCCGCCAGCAGCAATTATTCTAGTTTCCTTTGCATTTGTAATTGCAAACGTGCCAGCTGTAGCATTTGAGCTATTTAATACTTGAAGATCTAAACCAAAAACGGCACTTCCTTTACGTGCTATAGTAACACTCATGGTGTAAACAGTGCCTGGAATGTAAGTGTTTCCCGCAAATGCTGGTGAACTGGAAATAGAAATAGAGCCTCCACTACTATTTACTGGGCTACCACTGTGACAGCTAGTGCAATTGATTTTTCCTGTTGCATAACCCGATATGCCATCGTCTTTTAAAACAGAAGAAGTCATAACAACTACTGTTGTGGCACAAGCCAATAATAAAATGGTAGATTTTTTTTTCATGATTTTTTTAATTTATTTATACTTTCCCTGCAATCCATCGTCTTAAAATAGATAGATATGTTTTTTACTCAACCTAAAATAGACAAATTTATTCAGTAAAAAGTTGCACATTAAAGTTAAAACTAAAACTGGAGAATGCCTAAAAATCAAAAATATGTAGGAGTAGCTATTTTAATAATCGTCAAAAGGTTTCATTTTATAGATGAATTAATATAAAATAGTTGAATTAAGATGATATTTTTTTATTTTAATTCCCTGCTATTTTAACCAACTAGTAATTTAACTAAATACCATTTAAGTTTAAGATATGATTTTGCTAATTTATAAGCACTGATTCAAATTAGATTAATGAGCTTTTTATTCAAAAAACGAAAAATTACTTTAGTCGATGTTTAAATTACAAGGGAGTAATTATTTGAAACTATTTTTATAGTTTATTTATTAACGTTCCATTCCAAATCTAAATCCCAATTAGATCGTATGTTAATAGATTCTTTGTTATAAAATACGTTCTCAGGCTGCTGTTTTAATAAATAATTTCCCGTATCCCACTTGCCGTTACTATTGGCATCAGCAATAATTTTTAATTTATAAATTCTTGGTTGTAGATATAAATAATTTAAAATGGTTGGTTCTGAAACACTATTTTCGCGAACTATATTTTCTTTATCATCTAATAACTGAACAATGTATTTACCTTTGAGAATAGGTTCAAAATTTAGGTTTAATTTAACGCTACCATAATATTTTTCATCTCTCGTTTTAAATTTAATTTTTATACTATCGTTTGTTAAACCAAAAAAATCCTTAAATGTATTTGGTGGAATGTTCAAGCTATATTTAGTGTTTTCTTTGAGTATATTATTTTTAAAAGGTTCACTATTTTTGGCTGTTAAAACAGTGGAGTCTTTTAAACCAATAGAGATTTTAAGGTTATTCGAATTTTGTGATTTATAGAAAGAAAGTATATATTTTTTATACTTCAATGTGTCTTCTTTCAGATCTACCTCTACATTTTTCGAAATATTTAAAATAGGATTAGAAAATTGCAAAAAAATATCCGCATTTAAATCCACTTCCATATTTTCATTTAAACTATTCACTAATGATAATTTAAAAGGGTTTCTTTTTGATTTGAGTGCATCTTCTTTTTTTAATACTTTAAATGCTGCCGTATCAATAATATGAGCTCCATTTTTTATTTGAAATTTTATAGAATCAGCATCGTAATTATTAATCCAATAGGTGATGGTGTCCTTATTTTTAGATAACTGAATTTGTTCTTGCAGTTGCTGTTCATTTGCATTAGTTAATCGTTTAACTTTTAAGCTATCTGCTCCTCTATTTAAAATAAGTACATATTTTCCATATTGTTCTTGAATATATTTTTTTAGATATATTTTATTGGGTAGCTCTTGAAATAAATTTAAAAGTATTGTATTTTTTTCATCTACATTAATGAGGTTCTCGGCAAAAGCTATACTCTCAGATTCTTGATTAAATTTATAATTAGCATTTGCATCTTTTAGTGCCAGTAATTTGTAGCTACCAGATTTAATATTGGTAATTTCAAATGCGCCTGTTTCTGTAGTTTTAGCAAAGTATTCGGGTAAACTATTGTAAACAGCACTATCATTTTGGCTTTTATAAAGCAAGGCTAAAACTCCTTTCTCTAGTTTGTGGTCAAAGGCATTTTGTATAGTTCCACTCAAGGTTATTGAATCGATATAATTACCTGTTGAAAAAATATATTTAAAATTTGGGACAGGGTTTTTTTCGTTTAAATCTTGAATCGCATTCCCAAAACTGATGCAATAAGTAGTGGTTGGTTTTAATACCTCCTTTTCATCAAATTGTATATTCAGAGTTTTATTTTTTACAGTAATGATTGGTTTATTTTCTAAAGGTGGGGAAATAATCAATTGATTAGGAAGGTCATTTAATGTAAAGAACTCATTAAATAAGATTTGAATACTTCTAGATTTAAAATTTAAAGTTGCGCTATCCGGCAAATATTTCACCGCTTTGGGTGCAGTTTTATCTACAGGACCTCCCCCTGGAGCTACTACTTGAGCACACCCAACAATTAAACAGCAGCTAAAAATAAAAATAAATGTACGAGTATTTCTGTAAATTATCTTTTTAATTTTTTCTTTAATATTGAACTTCATTCCTTAATTTATTTAATCAACTATTCCGTTATTCTTCTGTATCCTTTATTTTACTAGCTACTATTTGAATTATTTTTACAACTTGTTCCAAATATATTTTATCTGTTGTATCAAAGTAAGCAAGTTGTTCACTGTCTACGTCTAACACTAAAAACACATTTCCATTTTTGTCTACGGCAGGCAATACAATTTCTGATTTAGAGATACTACTACAAGCAATATGTCCTGGAAATTTATCAACATCTTCTACAATTAATGACTGTTTTAATTCCCAACTTTTACCACATACCCCTTTACCAAACGTAATTCTAGTGCAGGCTACTGGCCCTTGAAATGGGCCCAATACCAATTGTTTATCTTTTACAAAATAAATTCCCACCCAAAAATAATCCATGGAGTATTTAAGCGCCGCTACTATGTTGGCTAGGTTTGCTATAAAATCGACTTCGCCCTTAACTAACGCTTCCAGTTGAGGTAAAAGAGACTTGTATTTTTCCTCTTTGGTAGTTCCTGTTATAATTAATGTTTCAGCCATTGGTAATTTTTGCAACAAATATAGGCAAAGCATCAATTACAAATGAGCATTTATTTTATACTCATGCGAAAACCAATATACGTAACTCTTCCATCTATAGGGGCATAAATCATAGTGGCGTCAAAATATTTACCAAAGGGGTCATCAGCCGCAATGATTGGATTTTTCTGTGTGTAATTTAAAATGTTTTCACAGCCCAAATAAACTTCAAATTTTTTAAATTTTTTTGTAATCTGACTATTTAAAAGAAAATAATCTCTCCCCTTTTTAGGTAGTTGATAAACTTTAGGATTGTCTACTGTACTTGGTATTCTAGTTTGACCAAACCAGTTGGTGGTAAAATCAAATTTCCATATATCCATATAAGTGGCATAAGAAAGATTCAACATTACCCGATCTGTTGGAACAAATGGTTTGGTTAATAATATACCACTATAGGTCGTCTTCACTTCTGTCCATTTATAAGCCATTTTTATAGAAAATCGCTCAATTGGATCAAAGCCTACATCGGTTTGTACACTAGTAGAATATGACTTCCCCTTTAAATTAGAAAAAATTATTTTATGTACGTCTTTATCTAAATCTACTACCACTTGATTGGTGAAATCAGTTCTAAAAATATCAACATTTATAAATGCCTCTTTCCCGAGTATTTTAAATGTTTGATTTGCGGAAAAACCAAAATTCCAAGCAATCTCTGGCATTAATTCCTCTTTAAATTCAACTGTTCTGGCACTTGCTAATATCGATTGGTTTTCTACAAAGGGTAGCGCAGTTCTAAATCCTCTTCCCCCTGAAAGGCGTAAAATAGTTGATTTTGTTGGATTAAAGCGCAAATGCAAACGCGGAGTATATTGCACTCCATATTTATGATGATCATCTGCACGGCCGCCTACCACCAGTGAAAAATTTTCGGCATGTGTATAGGTATATTCACCAAATATTCCGGGTACACTTTCGGTACGAAAAAAAGAAGAGTCATTGTACTTTTCCGCATAATCATCTAATAGATAACTTAAGCCCATTTTGTACTTATGATCGGTTGTACCAATTATGTTGGCGTATATCAAATTAAAATAAATATTTTTTTGTTGCCCTTGATAATTTCGTAAACCAAAAAACATATTTTGTTCTTGCAGCTTACCAGAGGTTTGTATTCCTACACTCTTATAGGGAGTTGATGGAAATAAAAATCCCGTTTTTGTAAAATATTCGATCGCTTTTGTTTTAATTCCAATGCCATATACATTGGTAGTACCATAATCAGTTTTATAATTAAAATTTTTCATTCCTCCAATACGATCTTCGTATACTGCTTTTAAACCAAATTGAGCTTCGAAATTTTTTTGGTTATGAAAATTCCAGCGATTAAAAATATTATATTGTTTTGTTAAAGGCATATCTAAAAAATTATCTTTATTCATATCCGATTTCATACTTACATCACTTGCATGTGTAAATAAAAGAGTGCTCCATTTTGCATTTAATTTTTTTGCTAAATGAATGTTTGCTTCTGCTCTCCCTTTTTCATTTCCATATAAATTAATAAAAAATCGCTCTTTTACATTTTCTGGTTTTAGAAACTCCAAATTAATTTGTCCAGAAATACTTTCGTAACCATTTACTACAGAGCCTGTCCCTTTTGTTACCCGTATGCTCTCAATCCATGTGCCTGGTATATAATTTAAACCATACGCAGCAGATAAGCCTCTTAGCATGGGCATATTTTCAGAAAGTATTTGTGTGTACACTCCATCTAATCCTAACATCTGAATTTTCTTCGCTCCCGATACGGCATCTGTAAAAGCCATGTCAACAGAGGCATTTGTAGTAAAACTTTCAGAAAGGTTACAACAAGCTGCTTTTAATAATTCTTTACCACTTATCAGTTCTGCATTAATAGGATTTATTTTAGAGAACATGGTTGAATTTTGTTTTATTTCAATATTTACCGCTTTAAGTGTAACACTGTTTTTTAATATTACTTTTAAATGGGTTTCATCAGGTTCAGCGACATTTATTGTATCTGCATTAAAGCCTACCATGCTGATGATTAATTGAGCGGGATAGGTAGTTGCATTTTGAATTTCGAAAATACCTCCTGCATTTGTAGAAGAGCCTATAGTTGTACCCAACCAATATACATTTGCACCAGGAAGTGTTTCTGCTGCACCTTGATCTGTTGTGCCTAATACAATACCTTTGGTATGTTGAGCATAAATCATATGAATGTTAAACAATAGGAATATTAAATAAATAAATCGCTTCATTTAGTTCGAGTTTTTATATGAAAAATAATGATAGTAGTTGTCTGAAAACAATACAACTATCTTGATAAGATAAATGATTATTGAATTAATTCAATAGCGAAATCAGATGACCCATGTAGAAATAAATGAAAGGAGCCCTTTACCATATAAAGAGGTAGGTTGCTGATTGATGGTATTAAAAACAAAAATAGAAGTGTGTTGGGGTTGTATAAAGCTATAATTGCACAATGCTACCGATAAAATAGCAGCGTTCGGAATGTCTTTTTTCTGAACAAAATTATACTCTTTTAAATTAATATTGAAGTTAAGAAAATCGCAACAAGTTGCTTTTAAAACAGACTGGGTGGGATCTCCTTTACAACAATCTTTATTGGTATTAATAGAAACAGTGGCAAAACCGCTATTTAAACAAACCATTTTATTAATGGACAGGTTAAAACTCAACAGCAAAAAGAGAATTGCAAAGAGAGAAGGGGCTATGGTTTTAACTACTTTCATTCATATAAAGGTATGAAAAATATTACTATTATATAATAACGTAATTATTATATAATAGTTTAGCTTTTACAAAAGTAAAAACATTTACAATTTTATTTCGTCCTCCTTTTTGTTCAAGAAATGATACTCTAAAAAGTTATAGGAAGAGACTGGTTTTACCTTTATCGTTTTTTTGTATTTATAGCTCCATTTTCTTCGTATTGAGATAATGCCTTTGGTTAGAAATGCCTCTAAATAAGGGTGTACACAAAGGGTAACAGCTGATTCGTTTTGTTCTTTTAAAATATAGCGTAAATTATTTTCGATTTGATCAACCAATAAAATGCTGGCTTGTATTTCTCCGCTACCACCACAGGTAGGGCATTTTTCTACGGTAACAATATTCATTTCTGGGCGAACACGTTGACGGGTAATTTGTACTAAACCAAATTTACTTGGAGGTAAAATATTATGTTTTGCACGATCTTTCGCCATTTCATCGCGCATACGTTCATATAAAAGCTTACGGTTTTCAGCAGAATGAAGGTCTATAAAATCTACTACAATAATACCTCCCATATCACGTAATCGCAATTGGCGAGCTACTTCAACTGCTGCCTCTAGATTTACATCAAAGGCATTTGTTTCTTGTGTATTATCAGATTTTGCACGATTACCGCTATTTACATCGATAACGTGTAATGCTTCGGTGTGTTCAATAATCAAGTAACCACCACTTTTCATGGTTACTGTCTTACCAAACAATGCTTTTATTTGCCGATCAACACCAAAGTTTTCAAAAATAGAAACTGGGCCTTTATAAAGTTTTACAATTTTTTCTTTATCAGGGGCGATGGTTCTTAAATACGTTTTTAATTCTTCGTATAAATTAACATCATTTACATGAATGCTGTTAAAACTTGCATTTAATAAATCTCGAAGAATTGCTGAAGTACGATCAATTTCACCCAATACTTTTTGAGGCGGTTGAGCCGTTTTTAGTGCTTCATAACACTGATCCCATTTTTTGATGAGATCATTCAAATCGGCATCTAAATCAGCAACACTTTTACCCTCTGCAACGGTGCGAATAATAACACCAAAATTTTTAGGTTTAATGCTAGCAATTAATCGCTTTAAGCGATTTTTTTCGTCTATTGTTTTTATTTTTTGGGATACCGATATTTTATCTGAAAATGGTATTAGAACAATGTATCTTCCAGGTAAAGATATATCAGTAGTAATTCGAGGACCTTTCGTAGAAATGGGTTCTTTAGCAATTTGTATTAAAATTTGCTGATTGGCATTTATCATATTGCCAATTTTCCCATCCTTTTGAATTTCGGGTTCTAACTTAAAATACATTAAATTAGAGGTAGTTTGTTTACCCGTTTGTACCAGCTTGGTATATTTATTAAAGGAGGCCGCTTGTGCACCCAAATCTAAATAATGCAAAAAGGCATCTTTTTCATAGCCTACATCCACAAAGGCAGCATTTAAGCCAGGCATTACTTTTTTTACACGGCCAAGATAAATATCGCCAACAGAGAAATTGTTGTTGCTTTTTTCGCGATTAAGTTCTACTAATCGTTTATCATTTAATAAGGCAATAACAACTTCCGTGGGTGTAGAATCAATTATTAATTCATTATTCACGTTAAAGTTTTTTATATGATACAACTACCCAAACAGTTCATTTTTAAAAAGAACTAGGTGAGTGTAAATACGTTTTATTTTTAGATATTCTGGGGATGGAATATACACAATATGCATATAAGCAGCTGTATGATTTTAATCTCTAGCTGCTTATAAGCAATATTAAATTTAAAAATTATTTATGAGTATTGTTAAATAACTATTTAAAATTATTTTTTCTTATGTCGGTTTTTTCTCAAACGTTTTTTACGTTTATGGGTAGCCATTTTATGTCTTTTTCTTTTTTTTCCGCTTGGCATTGTGATTATTTTTTATGAATTTTTTAATTTATTTATGTAATCCTGTATTTCTGTTTTGATAGTTACATCATCTACCAATTTTAAATATGATTCTAAACTCTTAATTGCATTTTCTTTATCTCCCTTTTGTTGATAGGCATCTGCAAGGTGCAAATGCGCTTCTATAAAATTAGGGTTAATGGTTAACACTTTATGAAAACGAGCAATCGCTTTATCCCACTGCCCTGATTTTTCCGAAAAAAACGCAAAACTAAGTTGAAGGTTTACGTTATTGGAATCTGTTTTTTCAATCTCCCGCAACATCGTTATCCCTTTCATTGGCTCTTGACTACCTTCTACATAACAAGAAGCTAAACTAATTTTTGCTTCTACGTTGTTAGGGTTTAACTCCAACACTTTTTCATAACATTCCATTGCTTTATGAAAAAGCTGTTGCTTATCCGCATCCGTTGCAAAACGAGTTGCCGCATAATAACGGGCAGCCGCCTCTTCCCAATGTTTTTCTGTTGAACTTGCAATCGCCGCTTTTTCACTATAATAAGCTGCGGGAATTGGTTGTTTTAAACTATCCCATTGATTAACAATGCTTTCGTAAACGGTTCTCTTATCTTGTGCGGTGTCTATCCTAAGCTCCAGCCGTTCGATAAATGATTTTTGAGCCCCATTTAACGCTTTTTTTGCGTTCTCAACCAACACATCAATTGATTGCACTTTCGTATTAGCATGGTCAGAAAGCTTCGACTCTTCTTTCTTTTCAGGAATCTTGGTATTTGCTATTAATAAAAGAACGATTACTATTATAGAGCCTGCAAATACTATTAATTGCTTTTTTGTTACAGACTTTATTTTCATTTTTTTAGTTTATGATTATAAATAATATCACTTTCATAAAGCCATTTTATAGAACTGATTTAAACGGGCACTTCTGCTACTTTTACATTTTTCTTTACTTTTTCAGTAAATGTCTTTGCTGGTTTAAATGCAGGAACATAATGTGCAGGAATAATTATTGTAGTATTTTTAGAAATATTTCTCCCTGTTTTCTCCGCTCTCTTTTTTACAATAAAACTTCCAAAGCCTCTTAAGTAAACGTTTTTACCGCCAACCATGGAGTTTTTTACTGATTTCATAAATGCTTCTACACTTGCTTGTACTGCTACTTTTTCAATTCCTGTCTTTTCTGCAATCTCATTGATAATGTCTGCCTTAGTCATATTTTATATTTTATAATCTATTTAAAATCAAACAATTGATTTAACCTTGGTTTTTAATAGGGGCTGCAAAGATAGTACTTTAATATTTAAACAAAAATTTTAATCGTAATTTCGGTGTTTATTTAACATATAGGTTATGCATCCAGCATTTTCAGATAAAATAATTAAGTGGTACAACCTTAATAAACGCGATTTACCTTGGCGAAATACTAAAAATCCCTATTTGATATGGCTTTCTGAAATTATTTTACAGCAAACCCGTATAGAACAAGGGATGCCCTATTATTTAAAATTTGCGGCTTCCTTCCCCACGGTTAAAAAAATGGCTACTGCAAATAATGAACAAATTATGAAACTCTGGCAAGGACTGGGATATTATTCCAGAGCGCGTAATATGCATGCCACCGCTCAATTTATTACCACTACCTATAAAGGAACCTTTCCTGAAAATTATGAAGCTATTCTTTCTTTAAAAGGAGTAGGTGAATACACCGCAGCAGCTATTGCTTCTTTTGCTTATGACCTGCCGTATGCTGTAGTGGATGGTAATGTGTACCGAGTGCTTGCACGTGTATTTGGTATTAGCACCCCTATTGATTCTAGCGAAGGCAAAAAGCGGTTTTACATTCTTGCAAATGAACTAATTAATAAAAGTAATCCCGCTACTCACAATCAGGCAATAATGGAATTTGGTGCTTTACAATGCAAACCTGTAAACCCTAATTGTGATGTTTGTATTTTAAACAGCATGTGTTTTGCCTATTCAAAAAAATGTGTAACAGAATTGCCAGTAAAAGAAAAAAAGACAAAAGTTCGTAATCGTTATTTTAATTACTTGGTTTTAAAACACCTTAATAAAATAGCCATTCATAAAAGAAGTGGAAAAGATATTTGGACTGGCTTATATGATTTTCCATTGATAGAAACTACCAAAGAAATAACAGAAGAAGCCCTTTTAAAATCGGCTGAATTCAAAAAGATAGTTGGGAAAAATTCGTTTACTATTAAATCAATCTCCGGAATTTTTAAACATATATTAAGCCATCAAAAATTATACGCTCGCTTTATTGAAATTGAATTAGCTGTTTCTTTTAATAAAATAATACAAGACACTTCTTTAATTATTAATCTAAACAGTTTACCTAAATATGCCGTACCGAAATTGATAGAAACTTATTTGAAAACAAAAGGACATATTGAAAAATGACCTATTATCTATTTTTTGAAAAAAATCAGCAATTAAATTGAATAGTTTTAAGTCATCAAAGAATGATCGTAATTTATCGAAATTGTCAAAAAACACTCTTTTTATCTTTCTTTTTCTTTTTTTTTTAACTTTTTGACTATCTTTTTGTTGTTTTTTTATGTTTTTGTATCGTTTAAAAAAAGGCTTTCTAGTTTCCCTGTTTTTACAACAAGTGCTGATTATCATATGTTTATTTGTGTCAGTAAAAAAAAGGGTGTATTTTTAACAGGCTTAAAAAGTTACGTGAGTTTTTGCCGTTTAAAACTCCCCATTATTAAATAACGGTTAATCCAAGTAATAACTAAAAAACAAAACATGAAAACAAAAAATTTAATGAAGGGCGTTATGATTGTAGCACTAGCTACTTTTGTGATGACAGGATGCAAGAAAGAAAAAGAGAATCCAAATGTAGACCCACCAACAGATCCAGCTATTGAACAAGCTAACCAAAGCACAACCTCTTCAGATCAGACCAGGGTTGATCAGGAAGTTACTTTTTCGATGGATGACATTAATAATGTTTTAAATAATAGCCCGAAAACACGCGGCGTTGCATTACCTTGTAATGTTGACTGGGATACCACAGCTCTTAATAAAGGATTGATAAAATTAACCTATAATGGATTAAGCTGCGATTTATTAAGAAAACGCGAAGGGGTTATCAGCATTCAACTTCCATACGACGGAACAACAGTAACGCCTTGGAGCACAAAAGGTGCAAAAATAATCATAACCTATGATAAGTATAAAGTTACTAGAGTAGCTGATGGAAAATTCATCATGTTTGATGGTGCAACAAATGTTACCAATGTAAATGGGGGTGGTGTAGCAGCTCTTTTAACTGGTACAACAATCATCCACAAATCTAGAGGAGCATTGGTAATCACATTTGACGATGGAACAAAATGCAGCTGGGGACTTGCAGCATCAAGATCATATACCTACGCTTTACCTCTATTAAGTACTATTGAAACAGGAGATACCACAATTAATGGCAACGCAAATACTTCTTTTTGGGGTGTAACTAGAAAAGGACAAAATTTTTCGGTGTCTGTTACTACACCTGTTATTACCAATTTATGGGGTAGTTTATGTGTTTTAGTAGGGCCATTTCAAGGGGTACGCATAATTCGTGGTATCACTCGTGAGATTACAATTACCTATGGTGTGGATGTTAAAGGTGCCCCAATAGTAAAAGGTACTTGTCCATTCGGATATAAACTTAATTATATAGATGCAAACAATGCTCCAAAAGAGGTTATTTTACCGTATTTGTAGCATTAACAAAATAGCGAAGTAGCTATAATAGATTAAAAAAAGGATCCTTACAAATTAGTTGTAAGGATCCTTTTTTTTGTTCGGAAATGATTGGCTATGGTATTAATCTACACTCCATATTCATTATATTGGCCAAGCAGCTTATCCAGTTGTTCGGTTTTTGTTTGTGCAAAACAAAAACTGCTAGAAATCATCAATGTTATAATTCCGATGATTAGGAGTTTTGAGTAAAGTTTTTTGTGGTGAATGCATAGGGTTGGTTTGAAAGTTAAATATTTTTGTGGCCTACAATTTATGATTAATTTTTTAGCATTGATTTAATTTGTGGCTTCTTGAGAATCTTGCAGTAGAAAAAAGTTGACGATTCGAAGTACAAAATTTCTGCCACGAATTAACTTCAGACTAAGAGTAAAGATTACTTTAAGTACGGAGCACGCTTTTTTAACAAATGCTTGCGGGCATTTTATTGTGTTGTCAATTCCGCCAAATTTAATTGAGCATTAGCAAACTGTTGAGTCCAAAAACCGTGTAATTTTCCGTTTTGATAATTTTTTTCCATTTCTCTGATCTCCAAAATTTTTTCTCTTGCTGTGATAGACATTGATTTTATTGCACAGATTCGAGATGATTCATCAATCTTTGTCAAACAGCGCTTCGGTATTTTGTGTGCTTTTAGTCTACCATCTCCTTTTTTATCAGAATACGTAAAGTCAGTTTCGTTCTCCGAAATTTTAAACAAATCTTTCAGTTGAGCTGTATCTAAGACTAAGAAACCCTTCTGATAAGCCTTTTCTCCGATTGGTATTTGGTGGTCTTCAACTAGTAAAAGTGCTCCATTTTCACTAAGTAAACTTGAAATTAATCCATCCTTTTGGAACAATTTCAACCATTCTTTCGGGTCAATTTCATGAAGTACATTGCACATAATTACCACATCAAAACTTCCTTTGTCATAAACTGATAATAGAATACTCAAATCATTGAAATATTTTTTTTCATAATTTCCGTATGCTTTAATTAAAGCATTCTTACAATGCTCTTTGTCATTTGTGAATTTATCGTATGCTATATATTCTATGCTTTTAATTAATTTTTCTTGATTAGTTTCATCAAGATCAACAATATTCGAAATTAGCCTCCCTTTACCTGCGCCGTAATCTAGTACCCTTAATTTGCCGTTCTTAGAAAGTTTCAGTAAATCAGTTCTTACTTGAAATGATTGAGGGTCATTTGAATCTGTTAACACAGCTCCCGGTTCAAATAAACTCTCAAAAGCATATCGACTAGTTGCATATTGACAAGGCAAACTAATAAAGTCCTGAAGTCTTGCAACTTCGTCATCGCTACCTAATAAGCTTTGAAGAACTTTCTCAGGAATTTTACCAGCGTGTTCTATTCGATTATTTTCCACAAACCAAATAAATGCTGGGTCAAAATGAGCTAATAAAGGAATTGAATGAGTAGCAATCCAAACTTGTCCATTTGAAACACATTTTTGGATTCTTTCAATTGTTTCAATAATGACTGATGGATGTAGATGATTTTCTGGTTCATCCAAAATAAGAATCAAGTCTTTTAATGCAGTTTCTTGGCTGAAAATAGCAATACAAAATTGGAGTAAAATTATTTGGCCATCGGATAAATTTGATTCTCCCAATGGAAAATTAAATAATTTCGCTTCACCATTTGTTGTTCTTCCAATCGGAGTATGTAGAAATATTTCAATAATCTGTTCTAATTTCTCATAATCAGCAATTGCACTGGCTTGCTCTTCTTTTGAAGCCTTTGATAGTTGATGAGTTGAATTATGCCACCTGTCCTGAATAACCTGAATTTTCGCATAAGTACCTTGTGGTAAGTTGCTTATTCCAACAGAGTTGATATTATCAGCATGCATAATTATCTGATTTTTCGGAAATGCATTACAATCTTTTAAATCTAAATTTTTAGGAACAAAACGAATAGAAGAATAACTGTCTGTTAATTCAGAAGTCTCAATTTGGTTCCAACGTAATTGGGATTCAAGATTTGATTTTTCTTGAATTCTAATTTCCTTCGATCTAATAATAGAATCCTTATTCCTATTAATGTCGTCTATTTGAGTTTGATTTGTAGTTTGTTTTAACTGTTCATCATATTTTATTAACGACTGTTCACACGAAGCCAAATTTATTTCATTGTCGTTTAGTAGGTGTTTGGTACTGCCTATAGCGGATTCTGTAGGCTTTAACTTTAATGTGTTAAAAATTTTATTTAGTATTCGTGTTTTACCTGAACCATTTTTACCAGCGATTAAAACAACATTATCAAGCTTTTCCATTTTAATATGCTCAAGCCCGTCATTATTTGCAGTTGATTTTGGAATATCTATTTTTTTTATTCGCATTTTGTTCGCATAATTTATGTTGGTGTAGCCTTTTCGCTAACAATTAAGTTAAAAAAGTGCTGGATTAAATGCACAAAACTCCTAACGATAAACTGAATTAAATGTAATGAAATCTCGCGAGTTTATAAAAATAAATTTATACCGTTGCAAAAATAAAATTGGATTGCAGAAAGCCTGTATTTTTTTGTGAATGTATGCGGCAGTATGATTATTTCATCTTTGGTAAACCAACCGTCTTTAGTATACGGTTTGCGTCCTCCAACTTTTCTGGAAAAAGTACTTTAGAAGCTAGTTTTTCCAATGTCTTATTAATCTTGACGATTGGCGTTTTTGATTTATTTAATTCTTTAATTTTCATGGCTATACAAATTTACAAATTTTTCCGCTTAATTAAAAATGCTTTGTAATCTACGCCATTCCGGAAGGTGAGCCATTGGTCGTCCTTTAACCCAAACACTTCAAAATCCTTTTTGATGTCGAGTAAATTATTCTATTCCCATCTTTAGCCATTTAAAAGCAAAAGTCTCCTTGGCACATTGTTTGCAAAAATTAATTACCAAAAATAGAAACCATGAAAACAGAATTGGAATTAAACGAAAAGATATTAGCGGTAACTAATAGAATCAGAGAAAAACACCCTGAGTTACTAGAGTACTTGAATGAAATGCCGATTACTATTCCTTACGAAGAAAATCCTACAATAAATGTTAAGGCTTTATCCTCCTACTACGATTCATTAGTGGCATTGGTAGAGGATTACGAATATGAGGAAAATACTATTATAAATGGGCAACCTGAAAACACTTTACATTTACCAATAAAAGACATTGTGAAAATGGAACAAGACAATTCGTATGAAGATTTACTGACTGAAGTGAATGATATTACCATCTCCTATAATGATGTTGGAGAAGGTATTGTTCCAGTAATATTTGTGCATGGCTTTCCCTTTAGTAAGTCGATGTGGAAAGGGCAACTTGATAGTTTAAAATCTTCTAATCGTGTAATAGTATTTGATATTAGAGGGTTTGGGCAATCAACCAACAATAAGGCAAACGTAAGCATGGATTTTTTTGCAGATGACTTGGTGGCGTTTATGGATAAACTAAATATTGATAAGGCAGTTATTTGTGGCCTCTCCATGGGAGGGTATATAGCTTTGAATGCAATAAGTAGATTTCCTGAACGCTTTGCGGCCTTAGTTTTATGCGATACACAATGTATTGCTGATACAACCGAAAAAAAAGAAGGCCGTTATAAAACCATTGAACAAATTAATAATGATGTAAAAGATGTGTTTTATGATAAATTTATTAAAACTGTTTTCCATGCAGACTCCTTAACCAATAACATGGAGGTGGTTGAAAATTTACAAAATATTGTTTTCGCGAACTCTAAAAAAATAATTACCGCTGGTTTAGCAGCTATGGCAGAGCGTTCAGAAACCTGCTCTACTTTAGCGGCTATTAAGATACCAACCCTTATTATTTGCGGCAGAGAAGATGAATTAACACCGCTTGCGAAATCTGAATTTATGCAGGAGCGTATTAAAGGCTCCGTCTTGAAAATTATAGATGATGCAGCACACGTTTCTAATCTTGAACAACCAGAAGCGTTCAATAAATATCTACAAGATTTCTTGAATACTTTAAATGCCGCAAAAGGCTTTAAACCTAAAGCAGAACGAACAAGCATGAAGTAGAAATCAAATAAATTTAGCCATTGTAGTTGCTATCAGGAACGATACAAATCATCCGCTTCTTTCTAGAATTGATGTAATACAAAAGCGCTAAACCTATTTCTCTACTTTTTCTTTCAAATACGATTCATATAATTGATGTACAATTCCATCTATCAATCTAATTCGATGCAATAACAATCGTTATATAATTTATTTTTGAGAATTGATGTTGTCTAAGTTATTTAGAATTTGCTTTAATTTTCTATCCTAATAACCTGAGTTCGATTTTAAAAAGCCTTTCAATTAGCCTATAAATAAGGGTCCCCATATGATCATACTTTCTTTTGATTCTCCAAAAGAAAGTATGCAAAGAAAAAGCGACCACGAAAACCAACCTCCAGCTTTCGTTTTTCCCGCAATACCCCTACACATCATTGCCACGAAACTGGCGGTTCGCTCTTTTCGTGGACTACTGCCGCACCAATACCAATGGTTAATC